>NZ_JBTKVV010000006.1:0-121293 GCF_054457155.1 Sphingomonas aestuarii
TTGACCCTAGCGCAATCCCGCCGATTCGACGCGGTAGGCGGCGGCGAGGCCGAGATATTCCTCGTCCCAGCCATCAACGACCGACGCCATGTGGACCGGGCCGTCCCATGCGAACAGCGTGTCGGTCCCGGCAAGCGCGTCGGCTTCCTGTTCGCGAACCGCTTTGGCCAGCCGCAATATGTCCGCCGACAACTCGGTTCGACCGTTCCGCTCGGCAAAATCGGCGCAGCGTTCGAGCAGTTCGGCTAGTGCCGTGGCCTGCGCGTGCGCGGATCGCTCCGTCGCACCGGTTTCACGCCCGAACATTCTCTATTCCCCCCAGATGACGTCAGGGTGTTGCGCCAGCACCTTGGCGGCGCGCAATGCATCCACTACCCAATATGGCAATTCAGGCGTCCGTTCTGTTCGAAAATGTCGCGTTATCGAGAATTGACAATGATCTACATGGCGAATGCAGAGACTGCCCTGCCCGCCCGGCTGATCGGTCGGATTGCCGCCGAAATGGCAATCGATTGCATGATCGCCACGCGACGCGCGCATTTCGACGTGTTTTCGGGCGGCGCCACCTATGACCGGGTGGTGCTGTATCTCGCGCTGATGCGTCATGCCGCCTGTCCGTTGGCGGGTGCACGGACCGAGCCGCGAGCGATGAGCATCGCTGGCCTCGCCGCATCGCTCAACCAGCCCTTCGAAACGCTGCGTCGGCATGTCCGGCGACTGGAATTGGCCGGGCTGGCAGTCCGAACGTCCGACGGCGTCACAATCCCCCAATCGGAATGCGAATCGCCAGTCATGCTCGCACTCGCGCATCGCATCCATGACGTCATGGTGGCGATGATCGACGATCTGGCACGCTTCGGGGTTCCGATGCCGCCTTCCAGGCCCGTCGAGACACGGCCTGCGGAGACGCTGCACGCCGCGCTGGATATGGTGTTGTACCTCGCCGAGCGGATACGTCCGGTCTATGGCACGTCGCTCGCCGCGATGGTCCTGAACGCGATCGTCGCCGCAAATGTTCGGGCCATCACCTATGATCCGGTACTGGCGATGCAGTATGGCGCGATCGACACGATTCCGCCCGATCACCTGCGCCGTCCGATCACGGTGGCGGCGGTCGCGCGGGTACTGGCGTTGCCGCATTCGACCGTGGCCAGAGAAGTGAAGCGATTAAAGGCCGCCGGGCGGGCACGGACCGTTGCCGACGGCGTGATCGTCGATCGCACTGCGCTGGCCATCAACACGCTGACCGACAACAATCGCGCCGCCACGGTCCGCGCACTGCAACTGGTTCAGCGGTTGCGGAACGGCGGCTTCGATTTCGGCTATCCCGCGCAGCACTATTTCGGTGGCCAGCGCCCGACGATGACCATCTACGAATGACAGCAAAAAGGCCGCTCCCTTGATGGGAGCGGCCCTTCGCATCTGGATGCATCAGCGATCAGATGTCGTCGCCGAGCGCGCCCTTTACCGAGCCAGCAGCCTGCTGGGCCTTGCCCTTGGCTTCCTGCTTGGCACCTTCGGCCTTCGTTTCGGGATTGTCCGATTTCTGCTTCAGGTTGCCGATGGCTTCGTTGACGTTGCCTTTGACCTTATCGACGAATTCGCCCATGATTTTAGCTCCTTCTAAGACTTCGCGCTTTCGCGCGGTAGCCGCGTTGTGCGGTCTCGGATACAGAACGGGCAAACCGGAAAACGGTTCCGTCAAATAAGGCCAGCCAATGGCGACGACGGATCGGCGTACATCCGCCGCCCCATCCGTCCGGCGCGATAGGACAGCCGACCGCTTTCGACCGCAAGCCGCATCGCCTTCGCCATCATGATCGGGTCCTTGGCCTCGGCGATTGCCGTGTTCATCAGCACGCCGTCGCAGCCCAGTTCCATCGCGACGCCGGCGTCCGACGCGGTGCCGACGCCCGCATCGACCAGGACAGGGACCTTTGCGCCTTCGACGATCAGTCGGATCGTCACCCGGTTCTGGATGCCCAGCCCCGACCCGATCGGCGCGCCCAGCGGCATGATCGCGACCGCACCCGCATCCTCCAGCCGTTTCGCCGCGATCGGATCGTCGACGCAATAGACCATCGGCTTGAAGCCTTCCCTGGCCAGCACCTCGGTCGCGCGGATCGTCTCAACCATATCAGGATACAGCGTGCGCGCTTCGCCCAGCACTTCCAGCTTCACCAGATCCCAGCCGCCCGCCTCGCGCGCCAGCCGCAACGTGCGAATCGCTGATTCGGCATCGAAACAACCGGCGGTGTTGGGAAGGTAGGTAATCTTCTTGGGATCGATATAGTCGGTCAGCATCGGCGCGTTCGGATCGCTGACGTTCACGCGCCGCACCGCGACGGTCACGATTTCGGTGCCCGAGGCCTCGACCGCGGCGGCATTCTGTTCGAAATCCTTGTATTTGCCGGTGCCAACGATCAGCCGCGAGGTGAAGGTCTTGCCTGCCACGGTCCAGCTGTCGTCATGGTCGCCGCCGCCCGTGACCGCATGGTCGCCGCCACCGACGAAATGCACGATCTCCAGCTCGTCGCCATCCTCGACCGCCACCGTCTCCAGCGTCGATCGCGGCACGATTTCCAGGTTGCGTTCGACCGCGACCTTTTCGGGGACCAGCCCCAGGTCGCGCGCGAGTTGCGCGAGCGTCAGCCCGGCATGGACCCGGCGGTGTTCGCCATTCAATCGGATGCTGACGGTGCCGTCGCTGTGCAAGACCTGCTCTCCGGTGATCGGTTCGCCCGTGAAACGTGCCTCGACTTCGCTCGACACGAACGGGTAGGAAAGCGGCAGATATGGCGTGAGCCCCGCCCCCGCAACCGGAAGGTCCGCAATGACCGACACGATCTTTGTCCTGAACGGCCCCAACCTCAACCTGCTCGGGATGCGCGAGCCCGAGATTTACGGGCATGACACGCTCGACGACATCGCCAACCAGCTGGACGACCGCGCACGCGAACTGGGCCTGACCATCGACCTGCGCCAATCGAACCATGAAGGGCATCTGGTCGACTGGTTGCACGAGGCGCAATCGTTCGAGGCGAAGGCCGTGCTGCTCAACGCGGGCGGCTATACCCACAGCTCGGTCGCGATCCATGATGCGATCAAGGCGATCAGAACCCCGGTGATCGAGGTGCATCTGTCCAACCCGCACGCGCGTAATTCCTTCCGCCATGTCAGTCTGATCGGACAGGCGGCGAAGGGAACCATCGCGGGCTTCGGCGCGCTTTCCTATACGCTGGCGCTTGAAGCCGCCGCCCGTCTCTGACAGGAGGCCCGTTTCGGATTCACTGGGGGTCGCATGACCGAGCATAACAAGCATGGCGGAATGAGCGTCGATATCGAACTGGTGCGCGCGCTCGCCGCCGTTCTGGACGATACGCAACTGACCGAGATCGAGGTCGAGGATGGCGACCGCAAGGTGCGCGTGGCGCGCAAGGCCGCACCCGCCGCACCGATGGCCTATGCGCCCGCACCCACTGCCGCACCCGCGCCGGTGGCTGCCGCTCCGGTCGCTGCCGAACCCGGCGCATCGGCACCTGCCGCCGTGGTCAATGCCGTCAAATCGCCGATGGTCGGCACCGTCTATCTCGCCGCGGAACCCGGCGCCAAGCCGTTCGTCACCACCGGCCAGAGCGTCAAGGCAGGTGACACGCTGCTGATCGTCGAGGCAATGAAGGTGATGAACCCGATCCTCGCAACGGCTGCGGGCACGGTCAAACAGGTGCTCGTGGAGAACGGTCAGCCGGTCGAATTTGACCAGCCGCTCGTCGTCGTCGAGTAACGCGGCGTGGCCAAGATCAAGAAGTTGCTCATCGCCAACCGCGGTGAGATCGCGCTGCGCATCCACCGCGCCTGCCACGAAATGGGGATCAAGACGGTCGCGGTGCACTCCACCGCCGACGCCGACGCGATGCACGTTCGCCTCGCGGACGAGGCGATCTGCATCGGCCCACCGCCCGCGGGCGAAAGCTATCTCAACATCCCGAACATCATTTCGGCCGCCGAAATCTCGGGCGCGGACGCAATCCATCCGGGTTATGGCTTCCTGAGCGAGAACGCCAAGTTTGCCGAGATCGTCGAGCTGCACAACATCCTGTTCGTGGGGCCGAAGCCCGAACATATCCGCGTGATGGGCGACAAGGTCGAGGCGAAGCGGACCGCAGGCGCACTCGGCCTGCCGCTCGTCCCCGGATCGGACGGCGCGGTCAGCGACGTTGCCGAGGCCAAGCGGATCGCTGCCGAAATCGGTTATCCGGTGATCATCAAGGCGGCATCGGGCGGCGGCGGTCGCGGCATGAAGGTCTGCGAGAGCGAAGACACAATCGAAACGCTGATGAGCCAGGCCGGTTCGGAAGCGAAATCGGCATTCGGCGACGCGACCGTCTATATCGAGAAATATCTCGGCAATCCGCGCCACATCGAATTTCAGGTGTTCGGCGACGGCAATGGTCATGCGGTGCATCTGGGTGAGCGCGACTGTTCGCTTCAGCGCCGCCACCAGAAGGTGCTCGAAGAGGCCCCCTCGCCCGTGCTGGGTCAGGCCGACCGCGACCGGATGGGAATGGTCTGTGCCAAGGCGATGGCCGATATGGGTTATCGCGGCGCCGGGACCATCGAATTTCTGTGGGAAAACGGCGAATTCTATTTCATCGAAATGAACACCCGGCTCCAGGTCGAACATCCGGTGACCGAGATGATCACCGGCATCGACCTGGTCCGCGAACAGATCCGCGTCGCCGAGGGCGAGCCGCTGTCGGTAAAGCAGGATGAGATCGAATTTCGCGGCCACGCGATCGAATGCCGGATCAATGCCGAGGATGCGAAGACCTTTGCCCCCTCGCCCGGCACCGTGGTTCAGTTCCACGCCCCCGGCGGGATGCACGTCCGCGTCGATAGCGGCATTTATGCGGGCTACCGGATTCCCCCTTACTACGACTCGATGATTGCCAAGCTGATCGTCTATGGCCGCACGCGCGAAGGCTGTTTGATGCGCCTGCGCCGCGCGCTGGAGGAATTCGTGGTCACCGGCGTCAAGACGACCGTGCCGCTCCACCGCGCCTTGCTCGACGATCCCGAGTTCCAGAAGGGCGATTATACGATCAAGTGGCTTGAGGAATGGCTGGCGCGCGAGGCGGACGAGCCGGCGTGAAGGCGCGTATCCTCCACAATCCGCGCTGCTCCAAGTCGCGCGAGGTGCTGGCGATCCTGAAGGATGCCGGCGCCGATGTGGAGGTGGTCGAATATCTGAAGGACGCGCCCAGCGCGGGCGAGTTGAAGCGGCTCTACGACAAGGCGGGCATGTCGCCGCGGGACGGCCTGCGCGCTGCCGAGCCGGGCGCGAAACTGCTCCGCGATGCCGACGACGCCACCCTGCTCGACGCGATGGCGAGCGATCCGATCCTTATCGAACGCCCGCTGGTTGAAACCGACAAGGGCGTCCGGCTGGGTCGCCCGCCCGAGCGGGTGCGGGAAATCCTTTGATGGCCTGTACTCCCGCGAAGGCGGAAGTCTAGAGTAACTAAGTGCACCATTTGTGGTTCTGGGCTCCCGCCTTCGCGGGAGCGCGTAGCGGGCCGGGGTGACGGTTGGGGATCGCTCGCCTATACCCATCTCCGACAACCAAGGGGCAAGCTCAACAAATGAACACGCACGACAAACTCCCCCTGGAGATCGGTCGCAATTGCTGGCGTATCAAGAAGGCCGAAAAGGCCACCGTCATCGTCGATGCGGAGGATTATTTTCGCATCTCGCGCGAGGCGATGAAGTCGGCGAAACACCAGATCATGCTCGTCGGCTGGGATTTCGACGCGCGCATCCGGCTGGTCCGCGAGGGCGAGGACGAGGCCCCGGTCACCGTCGGCGAGTTCATCGACTGGCTGATCGAACGCACGCCTACCCTGCAAATCTACCTGCTGCGCTGGGACGTCGGCGCGATGAAGAACCTGTTTCGCGGGCGCACCATCTTCACGCTGATGCGCTGGGCGAAGCATCCGCGCATTCACTTGCGCCTTGACGGTCATCACCCGACCGGCGGGTCGCATCATCAAAAGGTGGTGGTGATCGACGACTGCATCGCCTTTTGCGGCGGTATCGACATGACCGCCGGCCGCTGGGACACGCGCGAGCATCTGGATGACGATCCCGAACGGATCGGTCCCGATGGCGAACCCTACGGCCCGTGGCACGACGTGACCACCGCGCTGTCGGGCGATGTCGCCGGCGCGCTGGGCGACCTGTGCCGCACCCGCTGGCAATTGGCGGGCGGCAAGCCGCTTCCCGTTCCACCGCCGACCAGGGCGTGCTGGCCCGACGGGCTGCGCGTCCAGTTCACCGATGCCGAGGTCGCGACCTCTCGCACCCATCCGTGCGTCGATGGCGACGACGAAGTGCGCGAGATCGAGGCGCTCTACTGCGACCTGATCGCTCACGCCAAACACTGGGTCTATGCCGAGAGCCAGTATTTCGCGTCGCGCAAGGTGGCCGAGGCGATCGCCAAGCGATTGGGCGAAGAGAACGGCCCCGAATTCGTGCTGGTCAACCCGACCACGGCGGAAGGATGGCTGGAACCCATCGCGATGGACAATGCCCGCGCACGGCTGGTCGAAGCGCTTCGCCAGCGCGACACCTATGGTCGCCTGCGCCTTTATCACCCTGTTACCGAAGGCGGCGAGCCCATCTACGTCCACGCCAAGGTGACGATCGTCGACGGCCATGTGCTGCGCGTCGGATCGTCGAATTTCAATAACCGCTCGATGGGTCTCGACACCGAATGCGACGTGACGATCGACGCGGCGCGCGACGGCAACGAGGATGAAGTCGATACCATTCACGACATCGCCTACGATCTGCTCGGCGAACATCTGGGCGTGGCAGCCGAGAAGGTCGAGTCGCTGCATGCCGCCGGCGGCTCTCTGATCGCCGCGATCGAGGAACTGCGGGGCGAGGGCAAGACGCTGATCCCCTATGAAATTCCCGACGTGAATGCCGTCGAGGAATGGCTGGCCGACAATGAAGTGCTCGACCCCGAACATCCCGACGACGCGTTCGAGATTACCGAACGCAAGGGGTTGTTCCGCCGGTTGAAGGCGCATCGCCCACATCGCCCTCAGACCAAGCGCGCGAGCTTTGCACTGGGGGCGGCAGCAGCGGCGGTCGTTGCCGGCGGCGTCGCGCTGGCGGTAAGCAAGCGGGGCAAGGCGGATAACGAGCAACCCTAGCCATCGTTCGTCATTGCGAGCGCAGCGAAGCAATCCAGCCTTCGCACGCGATACACTGGATTGCTTCGCTGCGCTCGCAATGACGGTATCGCCGGATCAATCCGGCATTGCCCTTGTCGCGCGCAATCCACACTAGCCCCCCGGCCCCGCCCTCGCTAAAGCCGCGAGCCATGACCGATACGCGCCAGATCTCGCCCGAAACCGTCGCCGAACACGGCTTCACCCCGGAAGAGTATGAGCGCGTCCTCGCGGCGATGGGCCGCGAGCCGAACCTGACCGAACTCGGCATCTTTTCGGTCATGTGGTCCGAGCATTGCAGCTACAAATCGAGCCGCATCCACCTGAAAAAGCTCCCCACCGAAGCGCCCTGGGTGATCTGCGGTCCCGGCGAGAATGCGGGCGTCATCGACATCGGCGACGGGCAGGCGGCGATTTTCAAGATGGAGAGCCACAACCACCCATCCTATATCGAGCCCTATCAGGGCGCTGCGACGGGGGTCGGCGGCATCCTGCGCGACGTGTTCACGATGGGCGCGCGGCCCGTCGCCAACATGAACGCGCTGCGCTTCGGTCGGCCCGATCATCCCAAGATGCGCCACCTGATCGCAGGCGTCGTCCACGGCATCGGCGGTTATGGCAATTGCGTGGGCGTTCCCACCGTTGGCGGCGAGGTGAATTTCCACCCCGCCTATGACGGCAACATTCTGGTCAACGCGATGACCGTCGGCGTCGCCGATACCGACAAGATTTTCTACAGCGCCGCCAGCGGCGTGGGCAATCCCATCGTCTATGTCGGGTCGAAGACCGGGCGCGACGGCATCCACGGCGCGACGATGGCCAGCGCCGATTTCGGCGACGATGCCGACGCCAAGCGCCCGACGGTGCAGGTCGGCGATCCTTTCACCGAAAAGCTGCTGATCGAGGCTTGCCTCGAACTGATGGCCTCCGACGCGATCGTCGCGATCCAGGACATGGGTGCCGCGGGCCTGACATCGTCGAGTGTCGAGATGGCGTCGAAGGGCGGCGTCGGCATCGAACTCATCATGGACGACGTTCCCCAGCGCGAAACCTGCATGACGCCCTATGAGATGATGCTGTCCGAATCGCAGGAACGCATGTTGATGGTGCTGAAGCCCGGCCGCGAGGCCGAGGCGCAGGCGATCTTCCGCAAATGGGAACTCGACTTCGCGGTGATCGGACACGTTACCGACACCGGGCGCATGGTGCTCAAGTGGAAAGGCGATGTCGTCGCCGACATTCCGCTCGCCCCGCTTGCCGACGAAGCGCCGCTCTATGATCGCCCGCACGTTCCGACGCCCAAACCAGCGGAATTGACGGACGAGCCCGAATCGACCGATCTGCGCGCCGATCTGCTGACGGTGATGGCCTCGCCCGACATCGCCAGCCGCCGCTGGATCTGGGAGCAGTATGACCATATGGTCGGCGGTGACACCGTCCAGCGCCCCGGCGGCGACGCGGCGGTGGTTCGCGTCCACGGAACGCAAAAAGGCCTGGCGATCACCACCGATTGCACGCCGCGCTATTGCTTCGCCGATCCGGTCGAGGGCGGGAAGCAGGCGGTGGCGGAGGCATGGCGCAACCTGACCGCGGTCGGCGCCAACCCATTGGCGATCACCAACTGCCTGAACTTCGCCAACCCGCAGCGCCCGGAGATCATGGGCCAGATCGTCGGCTGTCTGGAGGGCATGGGCGAAGCCTGTCGCGCGCTCGACTTCCCGATCGTCAGCGGCAACGTCTCGCTCTACAACGAATCGAAGGCAACGGGCGGCGGCTCCGCCATCCTGCCCACCCCCGCAATCGGCGGCGTCGGGCTGCTCGCCGACTGGTCGAAATCGGTCACCATCGGCTTCAAGGGCACCGGCGACGTCATCATCGCGCTGGGCGAGCGCGGCGGCCATCTCGGCCAGTCGATCTGGCTGCGCGAGGTGCATGGCCGCGAGGAAGGCCCGCCGCCGCCCGTCGATCTCCGCGCCGAACGCCGCACCGGCGATTTCCTGCGCGCGCAGATCGAACGCGGCAACGTCACGGCGTGCCACGACGTATCCGACGGCGGCATGGCGGTGACGATTGCGGAGATGGCGCTGGCGTCGAACATCGGCGCGATGATCAACGAGGCGCAGCCCTTCGGCGTCGCAGGATCGTTCTTCGGCGAGGATCAGGGGCTGTACGTCGTCACCGTCAAGGACGAGGCGCTCGCCGATTTCCTGAGCCACGCTGCCGAAGCCGACGTGCCTGCCGACCCGATCGGCCGCACCATCCGCGACCGGCTGGTGTTCGAACTCGACGAAGGCGATTTCTGCCTGACCATCGCCGATCTGCGCGAGGCGCATGAGAGGTTCTTCCCCACACTGATGGGCGAGGACGCCGCGCTGGCCTGAGCCCGTCATTGCGAGCGTAGCGAAACAATGACGGTTTGGTGGTCGATCTAACCGACGCATCCCTTTGCCCCGTGACTGCGTTGAGCAGCGAAACGGCAAAGGACCACGCGCATGACCACCGGCAACGAAACCACCGAGACCGCGACCGAACTGGGGCTGACGCGCGGCGTCCGGCTGTGGCTGCGCGACGCGCCGGAAGCGCTGCGCAACGCGATCGATCCCGAAGCGATCGGCGCCGAACTGCTGGCATCGCCCTCGACCGGCATGGACGTCGCGATCATCGTCGTCGATGCCGACAAGCCGATCGAGCGCGAGCTTCAGGCGCTGGCCGGACTGATGCAGCCCGCCGGGCACGTCTGGGTGCTGTGGGAAGGCGACGCGGTGGCGAGCGATGACGTCACGCGGATCGCGCGTGACCAGGGATTTCTGACCGGCGACACTCACCGCATCGCCGACCGCTGGACGGGGTTGAAGCTCGACCTCGCGCCGTCGGGTTGAGGCTCGGGGAATCAAGCCTCAAACCGTCCTTCCCGCGAAGGCGGGAATCCATAACCGATGTCGGAGGATATGGATTCCCGCCTTCGCGGGAATGACGAAAGGGCGGGCCATTGATTGCTGGCAGCTAGCCGCGCCTCTGAATAAAGCTCTCCCTCTCCACGGGGGAAGCCGCACATGACCATATCCATCACCGATCGCATCGCCGCACTCGACATCGTGCGCGGGATGGCGGTGATGGGCATCCTGGCGATGAACATCGCCGGGTTCGCGCTGATCTTCCCGGCCTATTTCAATCCGCTTGCGACCGGAGAGGCAACCGCGATCGACCGCGGCGTCTATCTGTTCAACTATGTCGTGTTCGACGGCAAGATGCGCGGGCTGTTCTCGCTGTTGTTCGGCGCGTCGATGCTGCTGGTGGTCGAGCGTGCCGCGGCCAAGGGCGAGAACCCTGCGCGCGTCCATTACGCGCGGATGATCGCCCTGCTCGCCTTCGGACTGCTGCATCTTTGGCTGGTCTGGTGGGGCGATATTCTTGCCCATTACGCCATTGTCGGCATGGTCGCGTATTTCGCGGTGCATCAGCCCGCGAGAACCCAATTCATGCTCTCGGCCGCGCTGATCGCCGCACATACTCTGTTCACGGTCGGCCTCCCCTTCCAGATCGCGACGCTGCAAGGCGAGCTTCCCGCCCCCGCCGCCGCGGCCGCGCTTCAGGGGTTCTCCAACAGCTTCGGCATCCCCGACGCGACGCGGGCGGCGACGGAGACGCTGATCTATCGCGGCGATTATGCGGGCATCGTCGCCGACCGCTTCGCGCGATTCGGCTGGGCGCCGATCCGCGACCTGCATTATATGGGAATGGAGACGCTGGGGCTGATGCTGATCGGGATGGGGCTGCTCAAGACCGGGCTGTTGCGCGGCGAATGGCCGGTCGCGCGGCTAAGGCGCTGGGCAGCGATCGGCGTCGCCATCGGTCTCGCCGTCTATCTGCCGCTTGCGTGGTGGATGACGTCGGCGAATTTTTCGTTGCTGAGCGTCGTCACCGCCACTCTGGTTGCGCCGGTTCCGCTGCGGCCACTGGTCATCATCGGCATCGCCTGTCTGATCCTGCTCGCCGCGCGGCCCGGAGGCGCGCTAACCGAGCGCGTGGCCGCAACCGGACGCATGGCGTTCACCAACTACCTGCTGACCAGCCTCATCTGCACCTCGATCTTCTACGGTTACGGACTGGGGCTGTTCGGCCACCTGTCGCGACTGGAACTCTGGGGCGTCGTGCTGGCCGTCTGGGCAGGAATGCTGCTCTGGTCGAAGCCCTGGCTCGACCGATTCGCCTACGGGCCGCTGGAGTGGCTGTGGCGCAGCATCGCGCGCGGATCGGTTCAACCACTGCGTCGCCTCGCCTGATCGCCATCGGTGCGAACGCCTCGCATTAGGCTTGCGAATCATTCTCACTCGCCCTATCACCGCCTCAGCGTAGCGAGGATGTGCATGGTCGTCTGTGTCTGCAATGCAATTCGGGAACGCGATGTCCGCGAAGCGGCCCGTCAGGGCGCTCGCAGTGCGTGCCAGGCGTATCGGTCGATGGGTCGCCAGGCGAAATGCGGCCAATGCGTTCCGTTTGCGCGAGCCATTATCGACGCCGAAGCCCGCGATTGCATGACAGTCGCAGCTTGAAAAATGGCGGATTTCCGCCGTTTTTTGCTGTTTAAATCAGCGATTTGAGCGTATCATCGCCGCCGACCAGATAAAGGAACGGCGCGATGAAGGGTGACGAAAAAGTCGTCGAGTATCTCAACGAGGTGCTCAAGAACGAACTGACGGCGATCAACCAATACTGGCTGCATTACCGCATGCTTGACCATTGGGGCGTGAAGAAGCTCGCCGAGTTCGAACGCCACGAATCGATCGACGAGATGAAGCATGCCGACTGGGTGTCCGAACGCATCCTGTTCCTCGACGGACTTCCCAATTTCCAGCTGCTCGGACGCCTGCGCATCGGCGAGACGGTCGAGGAAGTGTTAAGGGCCGATCTCGCGCTCGAAATGGAAGCGGTCGCGGTGCTCAAGGACGCGATCGAGCATAGCGAAAAGGTGCGCGATTATGTCAGCCGCGACCTGTTCCGCCGCATCCTCGACAGCGAGGAAGAGCATGTCGACACGCTGGAAACCCAGTTCGAGATGATCGAACGCATGGGCATCCAGAATTATATCCAGCTCAATTCGAAGCCCGAGGAAGCCGGGGAGTAACCCGAGCCGACATTGTAAGCGCAGCGAAGCAATCCAATTCGGCGGTCGACCGCACCGGATTGCTTTGCTGCGCTCGCAATGGAGAAATAAGGGCCGTCAGCCCACCGCGCGTCGGCCGAACCCGCCTTGCGGCTTGCGCATCACCAGCGGATTGGCTTCGCGCTCGAGCAGTTCCAGCGTCTCGTTGAACAGCTTGCGCAGGCCGACGACATGCTCCAGCGCCGCGTCGGGCGATTCGCGCGTCTCGACACAGGTGCGGGCGATATTCTCGATGATTTCGGCGCAGTCGCCCAGCGGGTCGGCGCCGAACTGGCGCGATTCGCCTTTCAGCGTATGGGCAGGCAGCACCAATGCGGTCGCGTCATGCGCACGCATCGCGGCCTCGATCCGGTCCACCGCCTTCATGCCGTCCTCGCGGAAATAGCCCAGGATCCGCACGAAATTGCCGCCCAGCTCGGCGCGCGCCTGCTGGTACGTCGTCCAGTTGACCAATAGGGTGCCTTCAACTGGCGCCTGCATCATTCCCACTCCGAACGCCCCCGTAACGTCACAGGCGAATTTAGTCGCCAATCGGTAAACAGGGCGTTGATGCAGCAGCGGAAAAATGCGCTCGCGGATTGGCGGATACGACAGACTCAATGAAAAGGGCATGGGTGGTGCCGAGTCCGTGCAACTCGCCCAAACCCTCTGTCCGAAATCACCGACGGATACGAAACAGCCCCTCGCCGATCACGGCAAAATCCGCGCCACCGGCCAGAGCGACACGCTCGATCTCGCCCGGTGCCGCCGGATCGTCGGCATGGATCAGAAATTCGCCCGGACCGCCATCGCGCATCGCCTTGGCCAGCCGGATCGCGGGCCACGGACATTTCAGCCCGCGCGCGTCGATCCGGGTGGTCAAGACTTGTCTTGATCGAACGGATTCTTCGGCGCACGCATCGTCATCCGCACCGGCACCGCGCCGAAGCCGAATTCGCGCCGCAACCCGTTGATCAGGTAGCGGCGATAGCTTTCGGGGAGCAGGTCTACGCGGGTGCCGAACAGGATGAAGCTGGGCGGGCGCGACTTGTTCTGGGTGATGTAGCGCGGCTTGATCCGCTTGCCGCCGGGCGCGGGGGGCGGGTTGGTTTCGATCGCGCGTTCGAACCAGCGGTTGAGCTGGCCGGTGGACACACGCGAACTCCATGCCTCGCGGGTTTCGAAGGCGACCTTCATCAGCGTATCGATCCCCTTGCCGGTCGCGCCCGACACCGTCATCAGCGGCACGCCCTTGGCCTGCGCCAGTCCTTCCTCCAGCGCGGCCTTGACGCCGTTGAACAGGCTGGAGGCGTTCTCCGCCACGTCCCATTTGTTGAGCGCGATCACCAGCGCGCGGCCTTCCTGAAGCGCGCGGTCGGCGATTTTCAGATCCTGAACCTCCAGCCCGCGCGTCGCGTCGATCAGGAGGATCACCACCTCGGCAAAGTCGATCGACCGCAGCGCGTCCATCACCGACAGTTTTTCGAGCTTTTCCTGAACCCGCGCCTTCTTGCGCATGCCCGCGGTGTCGATCAGCTTGACCGGGCGACCTTCCCATTCCCACGGGACCGAGATCGAATCGCGCGTGATCCCCGCCTCGGGTCCGGTAATCAGCCGGTCCTCGCCGACCATGCGGTTGATGAGCGTCGATTTGCCCGCGTTGGGGCGCCCGATGATCGCGAGTTTCAGCGGCCCGTCGGTTTCCTCTTCGACCTCGTCCGTCACCGCGTCATCGTCGCGGTCGACATAGGGACGCAGCGCGTCGAACAGATCGACCACCCCCTCGCCATGTTCGGCCGACAGCGGGATCGGATCGCCCAGCCCCAGCGCCATCGCCTCGATCACGCCGGTTTCGCCGGCCTTGCCCTCGGCCTTATTGGCGACGACGACGATCGGGGTGTCGGACGTGCGCAGCCAGCGCGCGATTTCCTCGTCCAGCGGCGTCACCCCGGCGCGGGCGTCGACCATGAACAGCGCGACATCGGCGACCGCGACGGCGGCTTCGGTCTGCTGGCGCATCCGGCCGGGCAGCGTCGCCGCATCCTCGTCCTCGTAACCGGCGGTGTCGATGATGACGAATTCCAGCCCGAGCAGGTTCGCCTCTCCCTCGCGCCGGTCGCGCGTGACACCCGGCTGGTCGTCGACCAGCGCCAGGCGCTTGCCGACCAGCCGGTTGAATAGCGTCGATTTGCCGACATTGGGTCGGCCGATAATGGCGACGACGGGCATTGCGGTCATAGTCTAATCCAATATGCCCATCGGGAGGTGCGAAAGCGGCGCGAACGCCGCCCGCTTCCTCAGCGATAGGCCGAAATCGTGCCTGCGTCGTCGATCACGTACAGCATGTTGTTGGCGACCACCGGCGGCAGCGAGAATGGCTGGCGCCCCTCGATCGTCTGCAATACCGATCCATCGGCGGGAGAAATGAACACCAGTTGGCCTTCGCTGTTCACGGCAACCAGACGGTCGCCCGCCAATACCGGCCCCACCCAGGAAATCGCGCCCGTGCTGCGCTTCACATTGCGCCAGCGCGGCAACTGGTTGGCCCAGCGCACACGACCGCTGTCGCGCGACAGCGCCAGCGCCCGCGCATCGTCGGTGACGACGAACATCCAGTCGCCCGCGATCCACGGAGTCGAAATGCCCGACAAATTCTGTTCCCACAACCGCCGCCCGGTCAGCAGGTCGAGCGCGACGGTGCGCCCGCCGAGACCGACCGCATAGACGCGGTCATTGTCGATCACCGGTTCGGCATCAATGTCCGACAGCGCCGACACGGACGTGGAGATCGACGTGCGCGACAGCGCGTCCGCCCACAGCGCGTTGCCGTTTTCGTAACGATAGGCGTTGAGTTCGCCCGAAGAGAAGCCCGCGACCACCGTGCCGCGCGCCGCCGCCGGGGCCGCGACGCCGAACACGCCCTGCGCTTCGGGCGATGCCGCCGCGGTCCAGGCGACGCTGCCGTCGGCCTGGTTCAGCGCGAACAGCTGGTTGTCCTGGCTCTGGACATAGACCTGGCCGTTGGCGATGGTCGGTGCGCCGCGCAGGGGGCCGCTCGGTTTGGCGCGCCATGCAACGCCGCCCGTGCCCGCGTCATAGGCGACGACATCGCCCAGTCCGTTGGTCGCATAGACCCGGCCATTGTCATAGCTGACGCCACCGCCGAACCGCGATGCTTCGTTGGCGCTGCCCTCGACCGTGTTGGCGCGCCACACCTGCGCACCGGTCGCGGCGTCGAGCGCGTGGACCACGCCGTTGACGTCGACGACATACAGCCGCCCGCCGCCGATCACCGGCGACGACGCCAGCCGCGCGCGCAGCGAGCTGCCGGGGATCGACGCCGTCCATGCCCGCGTCACCGACGCGCCCAGCGCCAGATGTCCCATCGATTTGGCCGCGTTCCCGCCCGGCTGCGACCAGTCGGCATTGACCTGGGCGGCGGGCGCCGTGACCGGCAGCGACGCGATGCTGGGGTCGACCGCCAGTTCGGCGTCCGACGTCAGGATCGGCATGCGTTCGCCGACGACCGGCGTTCCCCGGTCGCGACCGCTGAAAATACCACATGCGCCAAGGCTCAGGAGCGCGGTGATGGCCGCGGTCGCTTTCAACGCTGTCTTCATTCGCCGTTCTTTTCCTCGCCAGCGGCAGGAGCCGCGCTATTTCCCTGCGCCGCATTGCCTGCGTCGCCAGCCGTCGCACTCAATACGCTGGCCATCTGAACCGCACGTTGCCGGATCGATTCGGGCACATCCTCGGTCGCGGCAATATCCTGGAAGACGCGCAGCGCAAGGTCCGGGCGGTCCATGCGAAGATGTGCCGCGGCAACCAGTTCGCCCGCGCTGCCGAACCAGGCGTTTTCCTTCGACGCCAGCCCCTGAAGCCGCCCGATTACCGCCTGGGGCTGCATCGTGTCGAATTCGGCCGAAGTCTGGCGGATCAGCGCCAGATCGCGGTAAACCTGATCCAGCCCGCTATCGTTGGCGACTTCGGCAAACTTCGCCGCCGCGCCCTTCAGATCGTCACGCGCCAACAGCATGTCCGCCTCGGTAAACCGCGCCATCGCGCGCATCGCTTGCGAATCGGACTGCGCCAGTTCGGCCAGCTTGGGCTCGGCCGCCGCGGTGTTGTTCGCCGCCAGATCGTCGAACACGCTGGCGAGTTGCTCACCCTGCTCGCCTGCGGCGACCTGTTGCCGGTTCTGCCAGAACAGATAGCCGCCGAACGCGAGGATCGCGGCAATCACGCCGACGATCACCCAGCGGCCCCAGCGCTGCCAGAAACTCAGCAGCTCGTCGCGGCGCAGCTCCTCATCGACTTCGCGAAAGAATGCGTCGTTGTTTTGCGGGGTAAGCGCCAAGGGGAACTCCGTGGATGGCGGGGATGTCGGGCGCGGACATTAGCCGCGCGGGTTGAGGATGGGAAGCGGTTCAGGACTTCGGGCGATAGACCTGTTCGTCCCCTGGAAACACGCGCGATCGCACGTCGGCGGCATAGGTTTCGACCGCGGCGGAGATGCGCCCCGCCATATCGTCGAACTTCTTGACGAACCGCGGCGTGCGTTCGAACAGCCCCAGCATGTCCTCTGCGACCAGCACCTGGCCGTCGCAGCGATTGGACGCGCCGATGCCGATGGTCGGGCACGCGACCCGATCGGTGATTTCGATCGCGATCGGCTCGATCACACCTTCGATGACGATGGCGAACGCGCCTGCATCGGCAATCGCGACGGCGTCACCGACGATCTTCGCGGCTTCCGCCTCGCTGCGACCCCGCGCGCCGTAACCACCGAGCATGTTGACCGCCTGCGGCGTCAGCCCGACATGGCCGACCACCGGAATGCCGCGTTCGGACAGGAAGCGCACGGTGGGCGCCATCGCCGCCCCGCCCTCCAGCTTCACCGCCGCCGCGCCGGTTTCCTTGAGCAGCCAGGCCGCACTTTCGAACGCCTGTTCGCTCGACGCCTCGTAGCTACCGAATGGCATGTCGATGACAACCAGCGAATGATAGCTGCCGCGCACGACCGCCGCGCCATGCGCCGCCATCATGTCGAGCGTGACCGGCACCGTGGACGGCAGGCCGTAAATCACCTGACCCAGACTGTCGCCGACCAGCAGCATGTCGCAATGCGGATCGAGCAGTTGCGCCATCCGCACAGTGTAGGCCGTCAGCATGACCAGCGGCTCCGCCTCCATCCCCTTGCGCTGCCGGATCGCGGGCACCGTCACCCGCTTCATCGGCGCTGGCGTCGGGTTCGCGCGGCTGGTCGCGGTGTCGATCGTGAACGTCGTGGACATGGCGAGCGCTCCTAGGCGTTCGCCGCGTCGCCGCCAAGCTGCAAGCGATCCGATGCACTATTCAGGTGACACCGTGTTAGCTTTGATATACATGGAGTCGTATCAGGCTTACATGGAGTTCGGCAATGTCGTTCCGGGAAAAAATCCACTGGGTGGCGTTCGTCGCCATCATCCTCGCCTTCGGCTGGTACTTCCTCAACTACCCGTGGAGCGCTTCGCCCTCCAGCGCCGGTCTTTGGGCGAGCGGCGGCATGTTGATCGCGGTTTCGATCGGCATCATCCTGGCGATGTCGGTCGCGACGGCGGTCATGGCGATCCGCAACCGGCACGAAGTCGATATTCGCGAAGACGAGCGCGACCGGGCGATCCATCGCCACGGCACGCATCTGGCCTATTATCCGATGGTGATCGGCAGCTGGACCTGCATCGTCCTGATCTTCGCAGGCACCGACAGCGTCGTCCTGCTCAACGTCATCCTCGCGATGGTGGTGTGCGCCGAATTGCTCCGCATCGGATCGCAAATCTGGCTCTATCGACAGGGTTGAGCGATGGCGAAAATTCCGATCAGCAACGACATCCGCACGCTGCGCTTTCTTTCTGGAGAGATGACGCAAGCCGAATTGGGCGAACGCATCGGCGTCACGCGCCAGACGATCGCCGCGATCGAGGCAGGCAAATATTCGCCCAGTCTGGAAGCCGCATTCCGCATCGCCCAGGTGTTCGACAAGCCGCTTGACGAGATTTTCAAATGGGAGGGCGACTGACCACCCTCCCCTTTGCCCTTCAGCGCAGCCAACCGCGCTTTATGGCGAGGTTGGCGAACCAGATCTGGAAGATCGCGATGGCGAGGATGAAGATCGGGAAGATCAGCGTCCATGCGCCCTTTTCCGCGATCAGGTCGGTGACGCCGAATACCCAGCCGAACTGGACGACCACCGCCACCGTCGACAACAGGAACAGCACGATCGCCAGCCGTCGCCTGAGCAGAAGTGCGACGCCGCCCAGAAACCCGCCCCAGGTTGCGAGGCCGTAAACGGTCGCGAACCATGCCGGACGCCCCAGATACATCCGTCGGTCGTAATCATCCATCGCCGCGAGCATCTCTTCGCTCATCGTCACGTCGGTATAGAATGCGAATACCCCCATCGCGCCCCACAACAGGATCAGGATCGACACGATCCAGAACCAGGTCGGCGGCTTCGCGCTTGCGTCGTTCATGGCCAAACTCCCCCACTCTCCGTCGCGTCGTTACGCCGCGACGTCGATGGGCGATCCTACGCCTTTTCGTTCGCATTCGCCATCATTTCGATAGCGTTACGTCACAGCAAGGCGCGCGCCCATTGCTCGGCCTTGAACCCGACCAATACGCCGCCGGGATATTCGACCACCGGGCGTTTTATCATCGACGGCTGGTCGACCATCAATCGGGTGGCCTTGGCCTGATCGATATCGGCCTTGGCGGCATCGTCGAGCTTGCGAAAGGTGGTCCCGGCCCGGTTGAGCAACGGCTCCCAACCGACGGACTCCGACCAGCGCGCCAGATGCGCGGCGTCGATCCCGGATTTCTTGTAATCGTGGAACCGATAATCGATCGCGTTGTCGGCAAGCCAGGTCCGCGCCTTCTTCACCGTGTCGCAATTGGGGATGCCGTATAGCGTCACGCTCATCGTCGGTTCCTTATCGTGCGATACAGGCCATGCCCGCCCAGAGCCCCTCGATCCGCGCATCGGGGCCGCGCCCCGACAACACGCCCGACAAGCCGCCCGCGTCGAATTCGGTGCCGAGCGAGGTCTGGCTGATTTCGGCGACCAGACTGTCCTCCATCTCGGCGCGAGTCGATCCGATCCGCACCCCGCTCATCGACGAGAAATCGCGCCCGCCGCGCGGATTGGCCGACCAGCCTGCGAACCGGTCATTCTCGAAATAAATCGCCATCCGCTCGCCGAACTGCGCCCCCGTCAGCGGCGCGACATCGCAGCGGTTGGTGGCCAACGGATCGCCCAGCGCGCTTTTGACCAGCGCGAGCGTTTCGGCGCGTGGGGTTCCGAACGCAATCAGCCGGGTGCGCCCGCTGTTCGGATCGACCAGTTGCAACCCGTCGCCCGACAGCGCCAAAGGAATGCGCTCGGCCGGATCGGCATTGGCCGCAGCGGGAGCATTGCAGCGCACGCGCGTCGATTCGCTGCCGCTGATCGTGACGTTCAGCCGCCCGCCCTCGCCCATCGCCAGCCGATACTGGCGCTGCTCGGTGATCCCTTCCCCGGTGGAGACCGCATCGACGTCGATCGCGCCACCATCGCGCGGCGTCACCCGCGTGACCCTGGTGACGCTTTCATGAAACCGCATTTCGCGCGCATCGACAACCAGCCGCATCTCACTGCCATTTGCGCCGCACGCCACGGCATCGCTGTCAAACGTGCCACGAAACGCCGCGGGGATATCGGGAAGCGGGGCGGCGGTGGCGATTTCGGGTGTCGTCTCATTGACCGGCAACGCATTGTCCGCCTCGTCCGGGCCACTCGAACATGCCGACAACGCGAACGCCGACGCCGCCATCAACCAACCATAGTGCATTGGAAAACCCCTCATCAAAACACCGCTTTCGGAGCGTCCTCGCCCATCATCGCCTGGCGCACCAGCGGGATCGGCGGGCCGCCATAGGACAGGTAGGTGTCGTGAAACGCCTTCCACCCCTGACGCCCACCGCGCGATGCGGTCCAGTCCTCGCGGAGCTTGCGGATCATCAGCTTGCCCAGCGTGTAGTTGAGATAGGCGGGATCGTAAGTGCCCCGCGCCGCCTGTTGCCGGGCATTGCCCTCGTCCTGATAGCATTCGTTCTGGAACAGCGCCTGCGCCTGTGCCTGGGTCATCCCGCGCGCGTGCATCCCGATCGCGGCGGCATAGCGGCAATTGCGCAGCAGCGCGTTGGACAATTGCCCGATATGCGTCTCCGGATCACCGCGAAGCCCCGCTTCCCACATCATCTCCTCGACATAATGGCCCCAGCCTTCGGCGCTCGCATAACCCACCGCCAGCTTGCCCAGCAGGTTCGGATTGCGGTTCGAATGGAGGAACTGGAGGAAATGGCCGGGAAAGATTTCGTGGACGGTGATGAACAGCAAATCCGCCTCTCCGGGCAGATAGGCCTGCTGCACCGCCTCCGGCCAGGCAGGATCGGGCGGCGAGATGTAATAGATTGACGACAGGCCTTTCTCGAACGGTCCGGGTATGTCGATATAGGCCAGGTTCTGGCGGTTATATGGCGGGCTTTCGCGCACTTCCGCCTGTTCGGTGCCGGGGATCGTCACCAGATCCTGTTCGGTCAGAAAGGCGCGCAATTCCGGGATTTGCCGCGTTGCCGCCGCGACCGGTCCGCCTTCGGCCTTGCGCGAGCGCACTTCTGCCATGCACGCCGCAACGCTCGCGCCCGGCAGCAATTTGGCGCAGGCCTGCTGCAAATCCGTCTGGTTGCGGCGCAGATCGGCGATGCCGATGCGTTCGAGTTCGGCCAGCGGCACATCGACGCCTTCGGTCGCCTTCAGCATCCGCGAGAAGCGCTCCGGCCCCATCGCGAAATCCTGAGTCGCGCGCGGGCGTTCGCCCTCCAACCATTCGGCCAGTTCGCGCATCGCCTGCGACGCAGCCTGCGCGGCCGTCGCGAATTCGCGCTGCATTGCGGGGTCGCCGACCGACGCGAACGCCGCGCGCGCGTCACCGACATAATAATCGGCCAGGCCGCCGAATCCGGCGACGCCGTAATCGATATAACTGGCGGGCATCGGCACCCGCAGATTGGCGCGAATCTGCTGCGCGGCGGTCGGCACATTCTTCAGAAACGCGATCATCGCCGCCATCCGTGTCGCCGGATCGGCATAGTCGCGCGCGACATAGACATTGGGGTCCAGCCCGCCGCCGACATAAAAGGCGGGGTTGCGCCGCCATTGCTCGGCATCCTCCAGCCAGAACAGCTTGCCCTCGAACGTCTTGACCAGATGCTCGCGCGCGAAATTCTCCTCCGCGCTCAACCGGCGGAAGGCGCGCGCTTGGGAAATCGCATCCTTGTAGAAGGCCGCTTGTTTGCGGATGCCCGCCTCGCTCCAGTCGGGCAGGCGACCGTCAAACTCATGCCGCCCCTGATAGACCGCAAAGGCCGGGTCGATCGCCATCCAGCCGTCGATGGTCCGCTGGAGGAAGCCATCCCAGTCGCCCTGATTGGCGACGACGCCGACGCGGTTGCCCGCTTCTTCGTCCGACGAACAGGCCGCAAGCGCCAGCCCGATCGCCGTCAATGCTGCCAGGGGTGCAAACCGCATCGTCATCCTCTCACCTGTCGCGTCGTTTGATTACAGGGATTCGCGCGATCGGCCACCCCGCAATTGGACGGCGTTGGCGGGCCTTCCGTTACGGCACGCTGAACCAGCCTGACAAATTGCATCCATGCCTGGACAGGCGACGTGCACTATAAATCTTCATTGCCGCAGCCGCCCGTCCACGCCTAAACCCCCGGCCGCATGAGCCAGCACCCCTTCGCCATCCCCAGCTTTCGCGCCTATTGGGTCGCGCGGCTCACCTCGACGATGGCGCAGATGGCGATGGTCATCGTCATCGGCTGGCAAGTCTATGACATCGCCCGCGAAACGATGGGGATCAGGGCGGCGGCGTTTCAGCTCGGACTGATCGGCGTCGCGCAGTTCGTGCCGCTGCTGGTGCTGTCGCTGGTCGCAGGCTGGGTCGCCGACCGGATCGATCGCCGGGTGATTGCTCGTGCCGCCATCGGGCTGGAGGCATTTTGCGCCTTTGCGCTTGCATGGCTCAGCTGGACCAACACGATCACGTTGCCGTCTCTATTTGCGGTCGCGGCGCTGCTGGGCGTCGCGCGGGCCTTTGCCGGACCGGCGTTGCAGGCGCTTGCACCCAATCTCGTCCCGGCAAAGGTGCTGCCGACCGCGATCGCACTCAGCTCGATCGCCTGGCAGGCGGGCGCAGTGATCGGTCCGGCGCTGGGCGGCTATCTCTATGCCGCTGCGCCCTGGCTGCCCTATGGCGTGTCGGGCGGGCTGTTCGCGCTCGCCTTCGTCATGCTGCTGCTGATCCACCCGGTGAAGCGCGCGGCGATTACCGGATCTCGCAACCCGTGGCGTCAGATGGCCGAGGGGTTGAGCTATGTCCGCCGCAACCGGCTGGTGTTCGGCGCGATCAGCCTCGATCTCTTCGCGGTGCTGCTGGGCGGTGCGACGGCGATGCTGCCCATCTATGCGCGCGACGTGCTGATGATCGGCGCGGAAGGGCTGGGTCATCTGCGCGCCGCCCCCGCCATCGGTGCGGTCGCGGTCGCATTGCTGTTCTCATGGCGGCCGCTGACCAACGATGTCGGCAAGAAGATGCTGTGGTCGGTCGCCGCCTTCGGCCTTGCCACCGCGATCTTCGGACTTGCGGGGCCGGTGTTGCTGCCCGTGCTCGGGCCAAGCGCGGTCGGCAGCGATTTCGCGCCCGCCGTTGCGCTGTCGCTGGTGGCTTTGTTCGCGATCGGGGCGACCGACATGGTGTCGGTCTATGTCCGCCAGTCGCTGATTCAATTGCATACACCGGACGAGATGCGCGGGCGCGTCGGCGCGGTGTCCACCCTGTTCATATCCGGCTCGAACGAGCTTGGCGAGGCACGCTCGGGCTTTCTCGCGGCGCTGGTCGGTCCGGTCATGGCGGTTGTCGCGGGCGGGTTCGGTGCCATATTGGTCACTGCATTATGGGCCAGGCTGTTTCCGGAACTCGTCCGGGCGCGGACCTTTGACCCGCCAGAAACTTTGCAACTCGCGCCCCTCAAGGAGACACCGGCATGAAGGCGAACACCATCCTGGAGACGATCGGCAACACGCCGCACATCCGCGTGGCACGGCTGTTCCCCGACGCCGAGGTCTGGATCAAGTCCGAACGCTCCAATCCCGGCGGATCGATCAAGGACCGCATCGCGCTGGCGATGATCGAGGCGGCGGAAGCATCGGGCGACCTGAAACCCGGCGGCACCATCGTCGAGCCGACCAGCGGCAATACCGGCGTCGGCCTGGCGATGGTCGCGGCGGTCAAGGGATACAAGCTGATCCTGGTGATGCCCGAATCGATGTCGATCGAGCGCCGCCGGTTGATGCTGGCTTACGGCGCGAGTTTCGACCTGACCCCGCGCGAAAAGGGCATGAAGGGCGCGATCGAACGTGCGACCGAAATCGTCGACGAGACTCCCGGCGCCTGGATGCCGCAGCAGTTCGAAAACCCTGCGAATATCGACGTCCATGTCCGCACCACCGCTCAGGAAATCCTGGCGGACTTTGCCGACGCGCCGCTCGATGCGATCATCACCGGGGTCGGCACCGGCGGCCACATCACCGGCGTTGCCGAGGTGCTGAAAAAGCAGTGGCCAGGGCTGAAGGTCTATGCCGTCGAGCCGGTGCTGTCGCCGGTGATTTCGGGCGGACAGCCGGGTCCGCACCCGATCCAGGGCATCGGCGCGGGCTTCGTCCCCGCCAATCTGCACACCCAGTCGATCGACGGCGCCATCCAGGTCGATGCCGACGACGCCAAGCAGATGGCACGGCGTTCGGCGACCGAAGAAGGGATGCTGGTGGGGATTTCGTCGGGCGCCACGCTGGCGGCGATTGCCAAGAAGCTGCCCGATCTCGCGCCGAACGCGCGGGTGCTGGGCTTCAACTACGACACTGGCGAGCGCTATCTGTCGGTCCCGGATTTCCTGCCGGAGGCGTAGGAACTACCCTTCCCCCGTTCGTGCTGAGCTAGTCGAAGCACTGTCCTTCTTGGCACGAAGAGAAGAACAGCATTTCGACAAGCTCAGTGCGAACGGGTTTTGTCATTCGGGATGCGAATGCAGCAGCCAGAGAACTCGATCCCCAGCGCCCCCCGCCCCGCCATCGTCCTGCCCCTGTGGCTGGCGATGGCGGCGGTGGCGCTGTTCGCGATCGTTCTCCCGCTGCTCGTCGCCGCCAACCCGCCGTATATCCCCGCTGAGGTGGCGCGACAGGTCCGCGCGCCGGAGCGGATCGTGCAACGCACCGAACTGCCGCCAGTCGAGCCGATCGAGTTTCAGGCGGTCGATACCGACGATGCGCGAGCGTTCAACGCATCGATCCCGTTCGTGACCGGTCCCCATCCCACCGCGCGCCCGTTCCGCTTTACCGGATCGAACGAAGACCGCGCCCGCGCCGTCGATTGCCTCGCCGCCGCCGTACTCTACGAAGCGGGCGACGATCGCCGCGGTCAGGAAGCGGTGGCGCAGGTCGTGCTCAACCGCGTCCGGCACCCCGCTTTCCCCAAAAGCGTGTGCGGCGTGGTGTTCCAGGGCTCGGAACGCGCAACCGGATGCCAGTTCACCTTCACCTGCGACGGTGCGCTCGCGCGGCGCTATTCCGACGGGTTCTGGGCACGCGCCAAGCAGGTCGCAAGCGCCGCGCTGGGCGGCAGCGTATTCGCGCCGGTAGGCCTCGCCACCCATTACCATACCGACTGGGTCGTGCCCTATTGGAGCGCCAGCCTCGACAAGATCGCGGCGGTCGACACCCATCTGTTCTTCCGCTGGACCGGATGGTGGGGCACGCAGCCCGCGTTCAACCGCGCTCATGCCGGCGGCGAACCGGTCATCGCGAAACTCGCCGCGAGCTTCGCCGCGCATCGCAGCGGACTGGAGGAAGTTGCCGAATCCACTGGCGTGGAAGCGCCGGTGATCGTCGCCGCCGACCTGCTCCCGCGTCCGATGGCGGGCGATCCCAACACCTTTCTGGTCGCGCTCGATCCGCGTATGCCTGCGACCAACTTTGCAAGCCTGGCGGCACAAAGCTGTGGCGATCGGCCCTATTGCAAGTTCCTCGCCTGGACCGACAAGACGCCGACCCCTGCGGCCGTGCCGTCCGATCCCAAGCTGTTGGCGGCGATGTCGTTCAGCTATTTGCGCGACCGCGCGCGTGGGTTCGAAAAGGCGCTGTGGAATTGCGAGGAGTTTCCGCGCACCAGCCAGGCCGAATGCATGCGCCAGCGGGTGGTGGTCGCGGTGCCGACGCGGGCGGCGGCGGCCAAGACCGAGCAACCCGTTGCAGTCGCACGGCCCGACACGCCCGCGTTGAGCGGCGTTCGGCGAAAGACCGGGACACTTGCGCCGGTGGTGCCCGCGCCTGCGCCTGTCACCGCACCCCAGCCCGACTAATTTCCCCGTTCGTTTCGAGCGAAGTCGAGAAACGCTCGCGAGCGCCAAGTTCACGTTTCTCGACTTCGCTCGAAACGAACGGTGTCAGGCGTCAACTGGTCATCGCAACCGCCGCAGCGGGCGGATCGCATCGACCAGCGCCCACGCCTCGCCAGGCCGCACATCCTCGACAGATGGCGTCGCGATCATCGATGCGCCTGCCGTATCCGAATAGACGCTCGCGGTGCCCAGCCGCCGCTGGAGCCAGGTGCGCCGGACGGTGATCGCCTGGATGTTGCGCGCAGGCACGATCCATTTTCTCTGTCCCAGCACCCCGCGCTGGACATGGAAGGTTCGCCCGATCAAGCCATAGCGATGATGCCCGCGCTGGAGCGCCGCGACGATTCCGACAGGCACCAGCAGGAACACGAACAGCGCCATCAGCACCGCCAGGAACATCGCGGCCTCCACCAGATTGGCGCGCGCGATCACGAGCGCCACGATCGGCGCGACCATCCAGCCGATCCGGGTGATGACCATCCGAAGGACATGCATCGTCGAAACCCGCGTCAACGCATCGGGGTCGGCGCGTTCGAGCGATAATGGCGCGAGCACCCCGTCGATCTCCTCGGGCCGCGCGAACGGCGCGACATCCTGCCGCCCGCCTTCGCCTTTCTCGCCACTGCCCAGCGTCTGGAGCTTCACCCCCGCCCAGCCGAGCAGCCGCATGACGAATCCGTTCTCGATCACCGCGAGTTGCACCCGCCGCAGCGCCACGACCGCCTCGGTCCGGGTCAGCAACCCGCGCACCCGGCGATACCGCCCGCCCTCGTCGGTCAGCGTGAAGCCATAGTCGCGCAACAGGGTCCGCACGACACCGGCGATGACCCCCAGCTGGAACAGGACGAAAATCACGGTCAGCGTGACGCCCGCGACGAATGCCGCCTCCGCCGTGGCGCTTGCCGCTTCGGCGCGCGATCGCAGGTCGTCGACCTCGATATTGTCCCACGGCACCCAGTCGTCGAGATATTGGAACGCACCCCCGATCACCGCCAGCCACACCAGCGAAAAGCGGAACAGCCCCGAATAGAGCACCCGCCCCAGCGTCATCGAAAACAGCACGGGCGCGTCATGCTCGACTAGCGCGACGGCGACAGCATCGCCCCCGGCATCCGCCGCCGGTTCGGCATGGGCCTGTGCCGCGCGTCTGCGGATCACGCCGCGAAGCCGTTCGGCCTCCGCCATCGACACGCTGTCGAGCGCCCCTTCATTCTCGCCCGCGCCGCCGGTTTCCAGATTGACCTTGGCCAGCCCGAACAATCGCGCGAGCAAATTGCGCTCGATATCGACGTCCTGCACGCGGTCGAACGGAATGGTCCGGCGATTACGCGACAACACGCCGCTCTGGATCACCACCGCATCGTCGGTCAGTTCATAGGTGAAGCGTCGCCAGTCCAGATACTGCCATATTCCCGATAACAGGATCAGGCCTGCAATCACCGGCAGGATGTAAAGAAACGGAGTCTCGCTGATCACGGCGTAGGCCGCCGGGATGCCAAGGATGGCGCCGGGCGAACTCCTGATCAGCTTAAGCGCGATCGTCCCCGGATGCAGCCGCCGGGCATATTCCGACATCACCACGGTTCGGCCCGGACATGGGTGCGGACGACGTCGCGCAGTTCTTCCGCCGTCGCGCGCGAGATGCCGGGCAGCGATACCGTCGCATGCGCCGTGCCCGCCGTATGGACGATCAGCGTCGCCACCCCGAATGCGCGTTGCAGCGGCCCCTGCGCCACGTCGATATGCTGGACGCGCGTGAGCGGGACGATGGTATGAACCTGGGTCCAGACGCCGTGCGCGACGTGCAACTCGTCATCGGCCAGCGCCCAGCCCCACGCGCGAAACCGCCGCAGCGGCGCGCCTGTTCCGCCCCACAGCGCGATCAGGCCCAGAATCGCGAAGGACGGCCACCACGGCCAGCCCAGATTATCCTCCAGCACCTTGCCCAGCCCGAAACCGCCAGCGGCGAGCATCAGGCTTGGGATGGCGTTGAGGATGAGCATCACCCATCGCTGGCCGGGTTCCAGAGGGCTCAGCGTGGGCGGTGTGCTATCCATATAATGCGCTTATGCCGCGCGAAACATCTCCGGATCAAGCGCCATGATCGCGTCCGCGCCGCCTTCGATCTTTCGACGCAGCGCAGCCGTATCCGGCAGGATGCGTTCGGCGAAGAAGCGCGCGGTCACCAGCTTGGCCTCCAGGAACCTGGTATCGCCGCCGCCGCTTGCGAGCGCCTTCTGCGCCGCCGTTGCCATCCGCAGCCACATCAGGCCGGTCGCGACGATGCCCATCAGGTGCATATAGCTGTGCGCGCCCGCGCCGACATGGTTGGGGTTCTGCATCCCGTTGGCCATGAACCACATGGTCGCGGCTTGCAGGTCGCCCAGCGCCTTTTCCAGCCGGCCGGCGAAATCGGCGAGCTTTTCGTCGCCTTTCGCGGCGGCTATCTCGTCGGTCACGACCTTGAACAAAGCCTGCACCGCGCGACCGCCATTTTGCGCCAGCTTGCGCCCGACCAGATCCATCGCCTGCACGCCGTTGGTGCCTTCGTAGATCATCGCGATCCGCGCATCGCGGACATATTGCTCCATGCCCCATTCGGCGATGTAGCCGTGGCCGCCATAGACCTGCTGCGCGTTGGTGGCGATGTCATAGCCCTTGTCGGTGCCATAGCCCTTGATGACCGGGGTCAGCAGGCTGACGAGATCGTCGGCCATCTGCCGGTCCTCCTCGCTCGACGCATTGTGCGCCAGATCGACCTGGAGCGCGCCCCACAGGCACAATGCGCGAAGCCCCTCGGTCAGCGCCTTCGCCTCCATCAGCATCCGGCGAACGTCGGGATGGACGAACAAGGTGTCGGCCTTTTCCGATGGCTCGGCAGCACCGGTCAGCGCGCGCCCCTGCCGGCGATCCTCGGCATATTGCACCGCGTTCTGATAGGCGGTTTCGGCCACGCCCAGCCCTTGCAGGCCGACGCCCAGCCGCGCGGCGTTCATCATGATGAACATCGCGGCGAGGCCCTTCATCTCCTCGCCGACCAACCAGCCGATCGCGCCGTCATAGTTCATCACGCAGGTCGAATTGGCGTGGATACCCATCTTGTGCTCGATCGAGCCGCACGACACGGCGTTGCGCTCGCCCAGCGAACCATCGTCATTGACCATGAACTTGGGCACCACGAACAGCGAAATGCCCTTCGAACTGTCCGGCGCGCCCGGCGTCTTGGCCAGCACCAGATGGATGATGTTGCTGGTCAGGTCATGTTCGCCCGACGAGATGAAGATCTTGGTGCCGGTGATCGCGTAGGAACCGTCGCCCTGCGGCTCGGCCTTGGTCTTGATCAGCCCCAGATCGGTGCCGCAATGTGGTTCGGTCAGATTCATGGTGCCGCCCCATTCACCCGACACCATCTTGGGGACGTATTTCTCTTTCTGCTCCTGCGATCCCTTGGCGAGCAGCGCCGCGATCGCGCCGTGGGTGAGGCCGGGATACATGGCGAACGCCATATTGGCGGAAATCATATATTCCTGAAACGCGGTGGAGACGACATGCGGCATCCCCTGTCCGCCAAATTCCTCCGGCGCGGACAGCGTCGCCCAGCCGCTTTCGACGAACTGGTCATAGGCTGCCTTGAACCCGTCGGGCGTAGTCACGCTGCCGTCGTCATGGCGCGTGCAGCCCTGTTGATCGCCCGACAGGTTGAGCGGGAACAGGACTTCGGCGACGAACCGCCCGCCTTCCTCCAGCACCGCATCGACCACATCGGGGGTGGCGTTGGTGAAGCCGGGCAGATTGGCGTGACCTTCGAGGCCGAGTACATCGCTCAGAATGAAACGCGTGTCGCGCACGGGGGGGGTATATTGGGGCATAAATCTCTCCGGGCGTATCTTTAGTGGCGCTGGTCGGTGTCGATCACCGACAGGAATTCTTTGAGTTCGTCGATCGAGGCGTCGATGTCGCGCTTCTGTGCTTCGAGATGCGCGATCTTGGCGCGGCAGCGTTGGATGGTCACCTGGCGCTGCGCCTGACGCCCGTCGCCGATGTCGTACAGGTCGATCATCTCGCGGATTTCACCCAGCGAAAAGCCGACGCGCTTGCCGCGCAAAATCCACGCCAGCCGCGCGCGGTCGCGGTGCGAATAGACGCGTTGCAAGCCCTTGCGCTCGGGCGCGATCAACCCTTCGTCCTCATAGAAACGCAGCGCCCGCGCGGTCACGCCGAATTCGGCGCACAGATCGGAAATGCTGAAGGTCGTGCGGTCGGGGCGCGGCGAAATCGGCGCGAGCCCGGCAATAATGGGAGCAGCCTGTGACATGGCCGCAATTATGCTTTCCCTTTACGTGAACGTCAAGAGGGTGACGTTACGTCTCTGCACAGGGAAACCGCCCGCGCCGGTCGCGAAAGGCTGCGACTTCGCCCGTCGCATGGCTCAGTCGCTCGGTCGCCATTCCCGCCAGCGACGCATTGCCACGACAAAGATCGGCGCATTCGGCGGGCAGCGCGCCGGGGAAGCGGATCACCTCTCCGTCGTAATCGGCGTCGAAGCGACACGCTTCGCTCAGTTCGATCGCCAATCCGCTTCCGATCCGTCGCGCCGTGCCGCGCGCGCTGCACCCGTTACCCTCGCCATAATCGATCGACACACCGATGATCGCATCCGCCGCATCGCCGGCGCGCAGGCACAGCCGGTCGGCATCGCGAGCGAACAGCCCGGTCAGCGGTGCGGCGTCGGGATCCGGCACCAATCCCCGCACGATCGCCGCTTCCTCGAGCGAAGGTCCCGCCGCATCGGGCGCGTCGACAACTGGCTCCGAACAGGCCGCCAGTAACAGGAATGCGATCGCCGCGACCCTCAATCGATTCGCTCCAGCCCTTGCGGTGTGATCCGGCGAAAGAAGCAACTGCGCGCACCGGTGTGACACGCTGGTCCGGCGGGCTCGACGATCAGCCACAGGCAATCCTGATCGCAGTCGATGCGCATCTCGACGACGCGCAGCATGTTGCCCGACGTCTCGCCTTTCTTCCACAGCGCCGCTCGGCTCCGCGACCAGAAATGCGCAAGGCCCGTTTCGCGCGTCATCGCGAGTGCTTGCGCGTTCATATGGGCGACCATCAACACCTCGCCGCTGGCATGCTCGCTCACCACCGCCGTCACCAATCCGGCGGCATCATAGTTGGGATCGAGCGTCAGCCCGGCATCGCGTACATCGGTCATCGCATCGATCTAGCCGCTGACAGAGCGAAGGTCACGCCTACGCCGCCGCCTCTGGCAAAAGCCGGACGCTTTCCCTAAGCTGCGTGGCCTGACCAACCCAGCGACGGAATTTCGATGCGTTTTCTGAAGATCCTGTTCTGGATCCTGATCGGCGGCCTGGCGGCGGCGTTCGTCATCTATAACGAAGCCGAACGAGTCGAAATCGCGCTGTGGGGCAATCTGGTCGCCGATGTCAGCCTGCCGATCCTGCTGGTGCTGGTGTTCCTGCTGGGGCTGATCCCGATGCTGATCGCTTATCACACGCTGCGCTGGCGGATGCGGATGCGGGTCAATTCGCTGGAACGCACCATCGGCGAATTGCGCCAGAGCCAGGAACCCGCCCCGCCGCCGCCTGCGGTCGATCCCGGCGACCTGCTGGTCGGCGTCGATCCGGTCGGAGCGCGGGCATGAGTGCGCGCATCTATGTCGCGCTCGATACCCCCGATCTGGCGCGGGCAAAGGCGATCGCGACCAAGGTCGGCCACCATGTCGGCGGCATCAAGTTGGGGCTCGAATTCTTCATGGCCAATGGCCGTGCGGGCGTGCATGAAATGGCGGAAATCGGCCTGCCGATCTTTCTCGACCTGAAATTCCACGACATTCCGAACACGGTCGCAAAGGCCGTGCAGGCGCTCCGCCCATTGGAACCCGCGATCCTGACCGTTCACGCATCGGGCGGGCGCGCGATGATGGAGGATGCCAAGGCGGCGGCACCGACCGGGACCAAGGTTGTCGCGGTGACGATGCTTACCAGTCTGGACGCCCAGGACCTGACCTCGATCGGACTGGCGCCCGATCCGCACGAACAGGTGGTGCGGCTGGCCGAACTCGCAAAATCGGCAGGGGTGGACGGCATCGTCTGTTCGGGTGCCGAAGTCGCGGCCGCGAAGCGCGCCTGGAAGGACGGCTTTTTCGTCGTCCCCGGCGTCCGCCCCGCCAACGGATCGGCGCTGGGCGACCAGAAGCGGGTGGTCACTCCGCGCGCCGCGCTCGATGCGGGCGCCTCGATCCTGGTGGTCGGCCGACCGATTACCCAGGCCGAAGACCCCGACCAGGCCGCCCGCGCGATCGAGGCGACGCTGTAAGACCGGGTGTCATGACACCCTGCCGTCACTGCGAGCATAGCGAAGCCATCCACTATGGTGCGCGGCGCTCTGGATTGCTTCGCTACGCTCGCAATGACGACGTAAGGACGGCAGACGCTTCGATCGCTTCGAGCACCCCATCAGCGAAAGGATGACGCCTTGCCGGTAAGGGCCGACATGCCAGTGCGAATCCTGGGCATCACGGGGGCCGTGGTCGCAATCGCCTTGCTCGCGCTGATGATCCACTCGGGCGACCCGACATCCTCATCCTGGTGGCTGGCGGCGATCCCGTTCGCGCTGTGGATCGTCGGCCCGGCGATTGCACCCTATCTGCTCGCATGGCGGCAGCGCGACCGGCGAGTCGCAATCGCGATGCTCGGCTTTCTCGCCGTCTCCACCGGGGCATCGGCGGTCGCCTATTATGACGCCATGTTCGTATCTGAATCCTCGACCGCCGCGTTGGTGTTCCTGTTCGTGCCCTTGTACCAGTGGACCGCCTTCCTGATCGTCGCGGCCATCACCCTCGTCGCCGCACGATGGGTGAAGCGAGACTGATCGTGAGCATGGATATACGGATTGCCACCGCCACCGCCGACAATATTTCTATCCTCCACCCGGTCATCGAACGCGCCTATCGCGGTGACGAGGCGCGCGTCGGCTGGACGCACGAGGCCGATCTGGTCAGCGGGGCACGAACCGATGCGGCGACGCTGACCGCACTGGTGACCGATCCCGCATCGCGCCTGCTGATCGCATGGCATGGGGACACACCGCTCGGTTGCGTCAATGTCGCGGATCGCGGGGACGGCCTCGCCTATCTCGGGCTGCTCTGCATCGAACCGGCGCGTCAGGGGACGGGGCTGGGCAAGCAATTGATGGCGGCTGCCGAGGCCTGCGCCCGCGCCGATTTCGCCGCGACACGCATCGAGATGACCGTGATCGACCGGCGAGTCGAACTGATCGACTGGTATCGCCGCCACGGCTACGCCCCCAGCGGCGAAACGCGCCCCTTCCCGATCCCGCTCGATCCGCCGCTGCGCATGACGGTGCTGGTCAAGCCGCTCGTCTGACGGCAAAGCGGTCGCCATGCCGACCACAGCCAAGATTTGCGGCCTTTCGACGCCCGACACGCTGAACGCCGCGATTGCGGGCGGAGCGAGCCATGTCGGCTTCGTCTTTTTCCCACCCTCCCCGCGCCATGTCGGGTTCGACCGGGTGGCCGGACTGGCGAGCGGCGTCCCCTCGCACGTCATAAAGGTCGGGGTGTTCGTCGATCCAGACGATGCGTTGATCGACGCGGCGCGCATTGCCGCGCGGCTCGATGCGATTCAAATCCACAAGGCCGCGCCCGACCGTGTTGCCGCAATCCGCGCGCGAACCGGGCTGGAGCTATGGGCAGCGGTCGCGATCAAGACCCGCGCCGATCTGGATGGTGCCCGCGCATTCGCCGGAGCTGCCGACCGCATCCTCTACGACGCCAAGACGCCCGAGGGCGCCACCCTTCCCGGCGGCATGGGGGTGCGCTTCGACTGGTCGCTGCTGGAGGGCTTCCGCCATCCGCTGCCCTGGGCGCTGTCGGGCGGGCTGGACGCGGGCAATGTGTGCGAGGCAGTGCGGCGCACCGGAGCGATGCTGGTGGACGTGTCCTCGGGCGTGGAAAGCGCGCCGGGGGTGAAGGATGCGGCGCGGATTGCCAACTTTCTCAGCGCGGTTCATTCCGCCTGACCCCCGCCCCGTTCGTTTCGAGCGAAGTCGAGAAACCCTCACACGCGAATGGCCAATGTTTCTCGACTTCGCTCGAAACGAACGGGCTTTAAGGGCGGGTCGCCTTGGGCTTCCCTCAGCGTCCAGCCGTGCTAAAGCGCGGCCACGATGACCACACCCAACAGCTACCGCGCCCAGCCTGACGAACGCGGACATTTCGGCGATTATGGCGGGCGCTATGTCGCAGAGACGCTGATGCCGCTCGTCCTCGAACTGGACGAGGAATATAAGCGCGCCAAGGCCGACCCCGCCTTTGCCGCGCAGTTCGACGATCTGCTCGAACATTATGTTGGCCGCCCCAGCCCGCTTTATTATGCCGAACGCCTGACCGACTCCCTGCGCGAGAGCGCGGACAAGGGCATGGGCGCCGAAATCTGGTTCAAGCGCGACGAGCTGAACCATACCGGCGCGCACAAGATCAACAATTGCATCGGCCAGATCCTGCTCGCCATCCGCATGGGCAAGACGCGGATCATCGCGGAAACCGGCGCGGGCCAGCACGGCGTCGCCACCGCCACCGTTTGCGCGCGCTTTGGCCTCCCCTGCGTCATCTATATGGGCGCAAAGGACGTCGAGCGGCAACAGCCCAACGTGTTCCGCATGAAGCTGCTCGGCGCCGAAGTTCGTCCGGTGACGAGCGGCGCCGCGACGCTGAAGGATGCGATGAACGAGGGGCTGCGCGATTGGGTCGCGAACGTCCATGACACCTTCTACATAATCGGCACGGCGGCAGGCCCGCACCCCTACCCCGAACTGGTCCGCGATTTCCAAAGCGTGATCGGCAAGGAGGCGCGCGCGCAGATGCTGTCGCGCATCGACCGTCTGCCCGACCTGCTGGTCGCGGCGATCGGTGGCGGATCGAACGCGATCGGGCTGTTCCACCCGTTCTTGGACGATGCCGATGTGGCGATGCTGGGCGTCGAGGCGGCGGGCGAAGGGCTTGAAAAGAAGCACGCCGCCAGCCTCGCGGGCGGTTTCCCCGGCGTGCTCCACGGCAACAAGACCTATCTGCTCCAGGACGAGGACGGCCAAATCGCCGAGGCGCATTCGATTTCGGCGGGGCTGGACTATCCCGGCATCGGCCCGGAACATGCGTGGCTGAAGGATATCGGGCGCGTCGAATACACGTCGATCACCGATACCGAGGCACTGGATGCGTTTCAGCTACTCTGCCGCACCGAAGGCATCATCCCCGCGCTGGAACCCAGCCACGCCATCGCCGCCGTCGCCAAGCGCGCGCGGGAAATGCGGTCGGACCAGATCATCCTCGCGAACCTGTGCGGCCGTGGCGACAAGGACATCTTCACCGTCGCCGAGGCGCTGGGGGTGGCGATATGACGAATGATAAAGATCTAGCACCGAGCTTCGCTCGGCTCGCGCGACTGATCGTCCGTATGTTCCTGCTGCTTTCTGTCGCTAGAATTGCTGTCAAATGGATAGCATCGGATAACATCGATGCTTGGCTTGCATGGCTGACTGTTGACTGGCTCACTGAACTCGCGATTTGTGCTTTCAGCGCTGTTTTGGTGAGCGTGCCTGCCATCTACGGCTTGGCAAACAATCGTTACGTCGATCGCGCTTCACGATGACCCGCCTATTTTCCGTCTTCGAGCAACACCGCGCCGCACTCGTCGCTTTCGTCACTGCGGGCGACCCGTCGCCGCAGGCCACCCCCGCCATCCTCGACGCGCTCGTCGCGGGCGGGGCGGACGTGATCGAACTGGGGATGCCATTTACCGATCCGATGGCGGACGGCCCCGCAATCCAGGCGGCGAACATTCGCAGCCTCGCCGCTGGCACCACAACCTCCGACATCCTGAAAATCGCCACCGATTTCCGCGCGCGGCACCCCGACGTGCCGCTCGTCCTGATGGGCTATGCCAACCCGATGCTCCGCCGTGGGCCGGACTGGTTCGCGCAGGCCGCACGCGATGCGGGCGTGGACGGTGTGATCTGCGTCGACCTTCCGCCCGAAGAGGATGACGCGCTCGGTCCGGCGTTGCGCGCGGCCGGGATCGCGCCGATCCGCCTCGCAACTCCGACCACCGATGCGGCACGCCTGCCGCAAGTCCTCGAAGGCGCCAGCGGCTTCGTCTATTACGTCTCGGTTGCCGGGATCACCGGGCTGCAACAGGCCGCCCAATCCTCGATCGAGGAAGCCGTCGCTCGACTTAAAGCATCCACCGACCTGCCGATCGCGGTCGGCTTCGGCATCCGCACGCCGGAACAGGCGGCGGCCATTGCGCGCGTTGCCGATGGTGTGGTGGTCGGCTCGGCAATCGTCGAACTCGTGGCAGAGCACGGCGCGGATGCACCCGCCGCCGTCACCGCCTATATCCAGACCCTCTCCGCCGCGATCCGCGCGGCCAGAAAGGAACCCGCATGAGCTGGCTCGACAGCGTCCGCAACGCGCTCCCCTTCGTCGCCAAACGCGAGACTCCCGACAATCTCTGGCACAAGTGCAAGGGGTGCGGGCAGATGGTGTTCACCAAGGAACTGGAGGAAAACCTCCATGTCTGCCCCCTTTGCGAGCATCACGGTCGCATCGGGCCAAGCCAGCGCTTCGACTATCTGTTCGACGAGGGCGAGCATGAAGTGCTGCCGTCCCCACGCGTGACCGAAGACCCGCTCAGGTTCCGCGACTCGAAACGCTATGTCGACCGGATCAAGGCGGCGCGCAGCGAAACCGGCGATCAGGACGCCTTCGTCAACGCCGCCGGGCTGATCCAGGGCCGCGAGGCGGTGGTCGGCGTCCAGAATTTCGGCTTCATGGGCGGATCGATGGGCCAGGCCGTCGGCGAAGCCTTCATCGCCGGGGTCGAAGCGGCGATCGCCCGCCGAGCGCCGTACATCGTGTTCACCGCCAGCGGCGGGGCGCGGATGCAGGAGGGTATCCTGTCGCTGATGCAGATGCCGCGGACCACCGTGGCGATCGAGATGCTCCACGATGCGGGGCTGCCCTATATCGTTGTGCTGACCGATCCCACGTCCGGCGGCGTGATGGCGGCGTACGCGATGCTGGGCGACGTACAGATCGCCGAGCCACGCGCGACTCTCGCCTTCACCGGACGCCGCGTGATCGAAAACACCATCCGCGAAAAGCTGCCCGACGACTTCCAGACTTCGGAATATTATCTGGAGCACGGCCTGATCGACATGGTGACGCACCGCAAGGAATTGCCGGAGGTGCTGGGCCAGGTGATCGGCCATCTGTGCGGCAAGCGGAAGGCGGCTTAGCCTGTCTCCATACCCTTCCCGTTTGTTTCGAGCGAAGTCGGGAAACGTGAGCTGGGCGTAAGCGAGCGTTTCTCGACTTCGCTCGAAACGAACGGGTGATTGGAAGAAGCGCATGGACCACGCCCGCTCCACCGACCCCGCCGTGCAGGCCCAACTCGACCGCCTATGGGCGCGGTCCCCCGGCGCGGACGTCCTGGGGCTTGAGCGGATCACGGCATTGCTCGCTGCGCTCGACGACCCGCACCGCGCGATGCCGCCGGTGTTCCACGTCGCGGGCACCAACGGCAAGGGATCGACCTGCGCGTTCCTGCGCGCCGGGCTGGAGGCGGCCGGATACCGCGTCCACGCCTACACCAGCCCGCACCTCGTCCGCTTCAACGAACGCATCCGGCTGGCAGGCACGTTGATCGGCGACCCGGCGCTTGCCCCGCTGCTCGCGGAGGTGCTGGACGCAGCGGAAGCGGCGAGGATCGGCGCGAGCTTCTTCGAAATCACCACCGCCGCCGCCTTCCTCGCCTTCGCGCGCACGCCCGCCGACGCCTGCGTGATCGAGGTCGGTCTGGGCGGACGGCTTGATGCCACCAACGTCATCGATGCGCCGCTGGTCACCGGCATCGCGCAACTCGGCGTCGATCACGAAGCCTTTCTGGGCAGCGACCCCGTGGGCATCGCGCGCGAAAAGGCGGGGATCGCCAAGGCGGGCGCTCCGCTGGTGACGATGGATTATCCCCCTTCGATCAACGAAGCGATCGAACACGCCGCCGCCAGCGCAGGCGCGTTGTTGCTCCGCCAGGGTCGCGACTGGAACTGGCGCAACGATGTCGCAAATCAGCGCATCCTCGTCAGCAATTCTCGGACGCATACCCACCTGTTAGAAAAATCACCCGTGGCGCCGGGCGAAGTTAGCCTCCCCCTCCCCATGCTGGCGGGCGAGCATCAGCACGCCAACCTCGCGCTCGCGGCCGCGATGCTGCGCGCGCAGCGCCATTTACCGGTTTCCGATGGGGCGCTGAACGCCGCCGCCGCCGCGCGCTGGCCCGCGCGCATGCAGTTGTTACGGCAAGGCCCGCTGACCGATTCGCTACCGTCCGGCAGCCGGGTGTGGCTCGACGGCGGGCACAATGCCGCCGCTGCCGACGCACTGGCGCACGCGGTCGCCGCTGTCGCACCGGGTGCGGGCGTCGATGTCGTCATCGGCATGCTCGCCAACAAGGATTCGAGCACGCTGATCGAAGGGCTCGCCCCGCACGCGCGCAGCGTCACCGCGGTGCCGGTGCCCGACCATGCGCATCACGCGCCGGAAGAACTCGCCCGTGTCGCTCGCACGGCAGGCATCGCAGGCGTCTCGACCGCCCCCGGTGTGGCGTCCGCGCTCCGCTCCCTGGCGAATAACGGCAAATCCGCCACCGTGCTGATCTGCGGATCGCTCTATCTCGCCGGTGAAGTGCTCGTCGAGAACGATGAATTGCCCGACTGATCTCTATTGATATTGACTTGCAATAACGCGTCCGCCAGCTTGCAGATCAAGCCGATGGAGTCCCCGCTTATGCAAGTCGCTCAACGCTTCGCCCACAGCCTCCCCCACGCCGCGCCGTCTGACGATACGCGCCGCACCATCCTGTTCGCCATGCGCCTGATGGGCGCAAAGGGGCTGGACGACGCCGCGACCGCCCACGCGTTCATGACCCATTTCGGCAAGGATTTCCGCCGCCCGCTCACGCTGATGCGCACGCTGATGCTCGAAATGTCGCGCGGGGCGGCGGGGCCGATCACCATCGCGCCCTGGTGCTGCCGCCGGATGACCGCGCAGGAAGCGACCTTGCTCGCGGTGATCGAGCGCGCCAGCGACAATCCGTGCGCGGCGGCGTTGCTGCTCGCCGACCTGATGGGCGTGCGCGATGCGGGTGCGGCGCTCTCGACCGCGCAGGCGCTGGCCTTTGCGCTTGCGGATTGCGGGCGGCCACTCACATGCGGGTGATTTTCAGCGACCGTTGTTACACGGCGTCAGCCACGGGGTCTGGCGCAAGACCCGATCGACCTTGCCGCTGCCGCCACCATTCGACCGCCGCCAAAACCACAGCGATCAATCCAAGCCCAGCGGTGAAGTAGAATACCCATTCATATCCCCGAACCTCAATCGCCTCTCCAAGAGCGCTCCGACCAAGCGAGCCGATCAGAAAAGTCAGCGAAGAAAGAAGCGCATATTGTACAGCACTATACTTTTTCGAAGCGATTGAGGACAAGTAAGCGACAAAAGCCGCCCCGGCCAATCCACCGGAAACATTCTCGCCGGATATGGCAAGCAGTAGCCTAGACAAACGCTCGTCCGACCCAAATTGCTCGAATACCCAGTACACCCCGCTATATCGCCCGAAAATGTCGAGACCGGCACCGCCGCCGGCCAAATCGGCGTAAAGCAGATTGCTGGCGGCGGCGACAAGCGCGCCGAAAAACACAGTCGCCATCCGACCAATTACGCTGAACATGACCGCTGCGAGGGCGATGCCGACCATCGTCATCCCGACCCCGAAAAACTTCGAGGCGAAAGCCACCTCGTCATTCGTGTACTGCAATTCGCCCAGATAGAAAGGGAACGCGAATGGCCCCCAGATCGAATCCGTAATCCGATAGGAGAGGATCAGAGCGAGCACCAGAATGACTGCCCAGCGCAATCGTCCGACCAGTTCAGCCAGCGGCAGAATCAGCGCCCGATACCCGTGATCGACCGCACGGTCGAAACCCGTTCGCGCAGGCGTTGCCTTACTCAACACATGCCGACCCTTGATCCGCCACATTTCGAGCACCGCAGCGATTATCGCGGGTATGACTACCGTGGCGATTACGATCAACGGGCCGAAAAGCTGGATGAACTCGGTGGGGTTGGGCCGATCTTCTGGAGCCCCTCCCAGCGACCGCACCATGAACACAATTACCGTTATGAGCGCCCAGCTCCACAATAAGCCGACGATTCCCAATGCCGCAGCCCGTATCCCGGGGCTTAGTTCGCCCGGCTGGCGAAGAGCGTCGTCAGCACTCAGTTCCACGGGTCTTGGCGTGTCTGGCGCGAAGAACGCGATGGCCATGACGATCAGCATCGCGACGCCCATGCCGAAATACACCGCTGGCCAACCGATGCGGGCAGCAAGAACAAGCGCCAGCGCCCCTCCCGCCAGCGCGGCGATGCGATACCCAAACTGGTAGACGGTAGACAGAATGTCGAGCGTCGCGACCTCGTCTGCGACGTCCACGCGCCAGGCATCGATCGCAATGTCCTGTGTCGCCGACGCAAAAGCCCCCAGCCCGGCCAGCAGTGAAAACCACCCCAGTGCGCTTTGCGGATTGAGCATCGACAGCACGACCAGGATCACACCGAGCAATCCCTGTGCAGGGATAAGCCAGCTTTTTCTTCTTCCAAGGCGCGAAAGACCGGGAAGCGTCGTTCGATCGATAACCGGGGACCAAAGAAACTTGAAAGCATAAGCCAAGCCGATGAGCGAAAACACGCCCATAGTTTCCAGATCGACCTGAGCCTCACTCAACCACGCATAAAGCGTGCCCAGCAACAATGCATAAGGGAGTCCGGCGGCGAAGCCGAACGCGAGCATGACACCAATTTTCCGGTTTGCAAATGCTGCACGCAGCAGCGCTAGCCCTTTCAATTTTGGCGCTTCCAAAGGCCCCGCGACCGCTTCGTTCATTTACGCTTGCTCCCCGCACAGATTGCGCGCGACACTAGCGCAAAACCGGCGAGAGGATAGCCATGAACGCATGCCCCCCGACGCAGGGCCAACTCGCTCTGGCGAAGGCGCTGGCCGATGGCGGCACGCGCGAGGACCGCGCCGTCGCTTATGTCGATGCCGCGCATTACACCGACCCCGCACGTCACCATCTGGAACAGACTCGCATCTTTGCCCGCGTGCCACTGGTGATCGCGCCATCCGCGCTGCTTCCCGGACCCGGCATGGCGGTGCCGCATGACGGGTTCGGCAAGCCGCTTCTCATCACCCGCGACCGCGATGGCCGGGCACATGTCTTCCTGAACGTGTGCCGCCACCGCGGAACCCGGCTGGTCGAGGGTTGCGAACCCGTCAAAGCCGGTCGTCTCGTCTGCCCCTATCACGCCTGGACCTACGGCATGGACGGCACGCTGATCGGGCTGCCCCGCGCCGATGCCTTTCCGGGGCTCGACAAGGCCGAATACGGCCTGCGCGCCTTGCCGACCCGCGAGGAAGGCGGGCTGATCTGGTTCGCGTTCGACGACGCCGCCGATTTCGGCGAGGCCAAAGCGCTGGGCCATGATTTCGCCGCGTTCGACCTTGCCGGGCAGCACGCCTTCCGCAGGCGCACGCATAAAGTCGCGGCGAACTGGAAACTCATCATGGATGCGTTTCTGGAGGGCTATCATATCCAACGGCTGCACTCGGGCACCATCGCGCCCTTTTTCAAGGACGGCGTCGCCGCCGCCGACACGATGGGCGCGCACCAGCGCTCCGCGGTGGGCCGCGCCGCCGAACATGACGCATTGTCGTCCAGCGACTGGGCCGTGCTGCGCTCGGCGATCACCTATACCTATCAGATGTTTCCCGGCGCCGTGCTGGTCGTCAGCCCCGACTACATCAACCTGATGGTGCTGATGCCACAGGACGAAAATACCGTGCTGGTCGAGGATTTCATGCTGATTCCCGAAGCCCCCTCGACCGACAAGGCGTTGGCGCATTGGGAGCGAAGCTGGGAACTGCTCGACAACGGAGTGTTCGCGGCCGAAGATTTCCGGGCGGCGGAACTGGGCCAGCAAGGGCTGCGATCGGGCGCGATCGATCGGCTGACATTGGGGACGCTCGAACTCGGCATCCGCACCTTTCACGACCAGATCGCGCGTGCGATCGGAAAGTCGTCGATCGGTGACGTTGGCGATACCGATGGTAGCGGAGGAGGGACTTGAACCCCCGACCCCAGGATTATGATTCCCGTGCTCTAACCAGCTGAGCTACTCCGCCCCGAGGGGCCTCACCCTTGCGGGGAGAGCGGGCCGTTTAGTCAGCCCCGCGCGGTCGGTCAAGCGAACATGTGGCGCGAAATCGGCTCCCACGGGCCGCCGCGATAATGGAAGCAGCCGATGCCCGCGATCGCCAGCGGGCGCGGGCGGAAATCGGCTTCGAGTTCGGCTTTCAGCGCGCGCGCGATGGAAGTCTCGACCTTGTTCTGGATGGTGACGTGCGGTCGCCATCCGCCCGCATCCTGCGGGGTCAGCAGCGGCGCGAAGGCATCGCGCAGCGATTCGCGGATCGCCTCAAGCTCAGGGGATTCGACCCGGAAGGCGACGCCGCGGCCCAGGTTCATCAAACCGGCCAGCATTGCCCGAGGCGGGGCCGTCCCCCGCGTTTCCTGCGCAAGCCGCTGCTTCAACTCGCTCTCGATCGACGGCGGCAGATGGTGGAACAGCGTCAGATGCGCGTCGAGATGATTGCGCTCCGGTGGGAAATGCGCGCGGCGAAGGCCGGTCAGGTAGGCCGCATCCTCCGCCCCGAACAGCGCCGACACGATGATCGGCGCTCCCGCGAGGGGGATCGGCGCGCAGGACGGGGCGTCGTCGCTCAAATCTCGACCTGACTGCCCAGCTCGACCACCCGATTGGTGGGCAGGCGGAAGAACTCCATCGCGCTTTCGGCGTTGCGCAGCATCCACGCGAACAGCTTTTCGCGCCATACCGACATGCCGGGCGTCTCCGCCGTCAACAAGGTCTGACGTGACAGGAAGAAACTGGTCTCGATCATCCGGAAGTCCGCCCCACAGGCATGAACCTGTTTGAGGGCGGCAGGAACATCGGCATCCTGCATGAAGCCGAAGCGCAGGATCATGCGGTGAAATCCCTGCCCCAGCGTTTCGAGTTCGACGCGTTCGTCATCCGAGACATAGGGCACGTCGCTGATCCTGACGGTCAGCAGAATCACGCGTTCGTGCAGCACCTTGTTGTGCTTCAGATTGTGGAGCAGCGCGTGCGGCACGCCTTCGGGCGTCGAGGTCATGAACACCGCCGTGCCGGGCACGCGCGTCGCCGAAGTCGCGGCCGACTGGATGAACACCTTGATCGGCATCGCGGCCTCGCGCATCCGCTCGATCATCAACGCCCTACCGCGCGACCAGGTGGTGAGCAGCGTAAAGATCACCAGGCCCACCACCAGCGGGAACCAGCCCCCATCGGGAATCTTGGTCAGGTTCGCGGCGAAATAGGCGATGTCGACGATGAAGAAGACCGTCAGCAACGGCACCGCATAATACCATTTCCAGCGCCACAGATAGAAAAGCGCAACCGTCAGCAGACAGGTATCGATCAGCATCGCCCCCGTCACCGCGATCCCGTAGGCGGCGGTCAGATTCGACGAGGACTGGAAGGTCAGCACCAGCAGGATGACCATGATCATCAGCGCCCAGTTGACGAACGGGATGTAAATCTGGCCCGCGGTCGATTCGCTCGTATGTTCAATCCGGAGGCGCGGCATGAAGCCCAGTTGGATCGCCTGTTGGGTGACCGAGAACGCGCCGGAGATCACCGCCTGGCTGGCGATGATCGCCGCCAAGGTCGCGATCACCAGCAGGATGATCTGGAACCAGTCGGGCGCCAGCAGGAAAAACGGGTTCTGAAGTGCCAGCACCCCGTCGCGCATCAGCAGCGCGCCCTGGCCCATATAATTGCACATGAGGGCCGGGATCACGAACCACAGCCAGGACAGCTTGATCGGCTTGCGACCGAAATGCCCCATATCGGCGTAAAGTGCCTCCGCGCCGGTAACCGCCAGCACCACCGACCCCAGCGCGAGAAACGCGGGCAAAGGATCGATGATGAAGAAATTGACCGCATAATAGGGGTTGAGCGCCCACAGGATCGACGGGGTTTTCAGGAAACTGATGATCCCCAGCGTGGCAATCGTCGCGAAATAGGTCATCATGATGGGGCCGAAAAACGCCCCCACCCGCCCCGTGCCGTTGCGCTGGATGGCGAACAGGAACACCATGATCGCAACCGCGATCGGCACGATCCACCCGGCAAAGGCAGGGGCGGCGACCGAAATCCCCTCCACCGCGCCCAGCACCGACACCGCCGGCGTAATCATCGAATCGCCATAGAACAACGCGGTGGCGAACACGCCCAGGAATACAATTCCGCGAGACCAACGCTGGCTTTTCGTCTTGCCCGAAATCAGCGCGAGCAACGCCAGGCTACCGCCTTCACCCTTGTTGTCGAGCCGCATGATGATGGTGACGTACTTCAGCGTCACCACGATCATCATCGACCAGAACATCAGGCTGACGACACCCATGATATGTTCGGTGTCGAGCGCGAGCGGATGGTGCCCGGCAAAGGTCTCGCGAAACGCATAAAGCGGGCTGGTGCCGATATCGCCGAACACCACGCCGATCGCGCCGACCGCGAGTTTCCACATCCCCTGCGCGCGACCATGCGCGTCCAGATGCGGCGTATCGCCGTGCGCTGCTTCTGCGGGCGACGCAGCGTCCGGGTTTTTTTCGTTCGAGGTCACAGGCGCGCGTTTGCGACCTGGAGGAAAACCGAGGACTTGGCCATGCGACCGACTGCCTGCCTTCTGCGATAAGCGCGCGCCGTTAGCATGGGCGCATAGCGCTCGCAATGCATCCCCGATCCGCGCCCATATCGCTGGAAACCGGGCAGGGTGTTCGGCTATGGGGCAGCGAACGAATCTTGCCCGGAGAGGAAATAATGCGAGTCGGCGTCCCCAAGGAAATCAAGAACCACGAATATCGCGTGGGCCTGACCCCGCCTTCGGTCGAGGAACTGGTACGCCACGGCCATGACGTGTTCGTGGAAACCAACGCGGGCATGGGCATCGATTTCACCGATCAGGATTACATGGACGCCGGTGCGACGATCCTGAACACCGCCGCCGAAGTGTTCGCGCAGTCGGACATGATCGTGAAGGTGAAGGAGCCGCAGCAAGTCGAAATCGCGATGTTGGAGCCACGCCACACGCTGTTCACCTATCTCCACCTCGCCGCCGACCAGCCGCAAACCGACGGGCTGATGAAATCGGGTGCGACCTGCATCGCGTACGAAACCGTCACCAGCGATTCGCGCCAGTTGCCGCTATTGAAGCCGATGAGCGAAGTCGCGGGCCGCATGTCGGTTCAGGTCGGCGCGCATTATCTGGAAAAGGAACAGGGCGGGCGCGGCGTGCTGCTGGGCGGCGTGCCCGGCGTGGCCCCGGCCCGCGTCGCCATTCTTGGCGGTGGCGTGTCGGGCGTGAACGCAGCGCAGATGGCGACGGGCCTGCGCGCCGACGTCACCATCTATGACATCTCGAACGAACGCCTCGCCGAACTCGACATGCATTTCGGCAGCCAGATCAAGACCGCCTATGCCAGCCGTGCGGCGATCGCAGCGGCAGTCGCCAAGGCGCATCTGGTGATCGGCGCGGTGCTGGTCCCCGGCGCCGCTGCGCCAAAGCTGGTGACGCGCGACATGCTCAAGACGATGAAGCGCGGGTCGGTTCTGGTCGACATCGCGATCGATCAGGGCGGCTGCTTCGAAACCTCACGCGCGACGACGCATGACGATCCGGTGTACGAGGAAGAAGGCGTCATCCATTATTGCGTCGCCAACATGCCCGGCGCGGTCGCGCGCACCTCGGCCTTCGCGCTCAACAACGCGACGCTGCCGTTCGTGCTGAAACTGGCCAACCAGGGCGCGGAAGCGGCGATGCGGGCGGACAAGCACCTCGCCAACGGGCTGAACGTGTCCGACGGCAAGATCCGTCACGAAGCGGTCGCCGAAGCGTTCGGTTACACGTTCGAGGCTTGGCAATAAGGTTGGAGCGTACCCCGGCGAAGGCCGGGGTATGGTTTTGATTAACCCGCCCGATCCCGCATCTCGATGATCCGGTCGAGCAACGCCAGCCGCATCGCAATCGCGTCCTTCAACCGCCCTTCAGACGTCAGCGCATAGGCTCTGGCCCAGCGCGCGCGCGCGCCGTCGAGATCGCCGGTGCGGACATGCGCCAGCCCGTCGAAGAACCACGGCCCCGGCTGCGACGGATCGATCAGGATCGCGCGATCGAATGCCAGCCGCGCGGCGGGCGAGATTGCCTCTCCGCCGTCATGTTCGACGATCGCGTCGCCCAGCCCGGTCCACGCCCCCTGGCTCGCCGGATTGGCGCGCGCTGCAGCCAGCATCACCGACACCGCGCTGCCCGTCGCTCCGCCGCGACGCAACCCGTCGCTGGCGATGAAATTCGCCGCTTCGGGGCCGAACCGGCCAAAGAAGGCCTGGCGCAATTCGACGATCTGCGGATCGACAGGCCGCCCGGCGGCGCGGCGCTCGACCGGACTGCCCGGCATCGATGGCTCACCTTGCCACGCATATCCCGCCGCCCCCAGCATCAGCGCCGCCGCGCCGAACGCCCAGAGCGGGCGCGGGAAGTGCAGCCACCACATCGCAACCGCCGCCGCGACGCCCGCCGCCAGCAACATCGCCCAGCCGATCATGGCCGCCGCCTCCTGAAACTGCGCCGCGCGATCAGGATGCCGATCGCCAGCAGCGCCAGCGGAGCGAGCCACAAAGGCGCGGATAAGGCCGACATCGGCGGGTCATAGGTGATCTGGTCGCCATAACGGTCGATCAGCCACTGCCGTACCTGCCCCGCCGTTTCGCCACCTTCGATCCGTTCGCGGATCAGCGCGCGCATATCGCCCGCCATGTCGGCATCGCTGTCGGCGACCGACTGGCCTTCGCAGGTCAGGCAGCGCACCTGTTCCATCAGCGATTTGGCTTCGGCCTCGCGCGCAGGGTCGGTGAGTTGTGTGTTCGCATAGCGCGCGGGAGCGGTGGTTTGAGCAGCAACCGGGAATGCCGCCAGCACGGCCAGCCCCACCCAAACCGTCACCCCGGACTTGTTCCGGGGTCCACCGGGCGACCGACGCAATCGCAAGAGGCTCCAACCGCGCGCAAGCGGCTTGGTGGACCCCGGAATAAATCCGGGGTGACGGTGAGTATGCGCCCCGGTCACTCCGCCGCCTCCAGCGCCGCGAGTATCTCCGGCACATCCTCCGCGCGGATGTCACCGATATGCTGCATCACGATCCGCCCCTGCCCGTCGATCACGAACGTCTCCGGCACGCCCGCCGAACCCAGATTGAGCTGAACCCGCCGCTCCGCATCGTCGCCGATCGCGCGATAGGGATCGCCGTGCCGCGCCAGAAACGCCGCCACCGCGTCCGGTTCGTCGCGGATCGCGATCGCATCGATCGTGGCACCCGCATCCTTCAGCGCCATCAGATGGGGCGCCTCGGCGATGCAGGGCACGCACCAGCTGGCAAAGATGTTGAGCAGGCGGGGTCGGCCGGTCGCGAATGCCTGGGTGGCGAGGCCCGGCTTCCCCTCGATCATCGGGTCGAGCGCGAATTCGGGCAGCGGCTTGCCGATCAGCTTCGACTTCACCGTGCGGTCGGCGGGCGCATAAAGCGCGCTCGCGACCAGGATCGCGACGCCGACGAACACCAGAAACGGCACCCACAAGATCAGTTGGCGTTTCATGGGACATATCCCCGCACATCGGGTTTGGCCGTCCGCTTGCCACGCACCCGCCCGATCAGCGACACCAATCCGCCCAGCGCGATCAGCAGCGCGCCGTACCAGATCAGCGTGACGAACGGCTTCCACCACAGGCGAAGCTGCCACCGGCCCTCATCCGCGCGCTGGCCGATCACGGCGTAAAGTTGACCGTTCCAGTGAGTCGACAGCGCCGCCTCGCTGGTTTCGGTGGGGGGCGACGCGAAGAAGCGCTGTTGCGGGCTGAGTGTGACCGCACGCGCGCCCTCACCCTTGCGCGCGACCAGAACCGCTTCGACCCCCGTCCAGTTGTTGCCGACGGTCGGCCGCACGCCGGCAAACTGCACGTCGAACGGGCCGACGGCATAGCTCTGGCCAGGCCGGGCGGCGACCAGCACTTCCTTGTTGAACGCGCTCTCGCTCGCCATCCCGGCGATCGACACCGCAACCCCGAAATGCGCGATCACCATGCCGTAAATGTGGAGCGGGGTGCGGCGCAGCTTGCGTCCGGCCAGCGGCGCAAGGCTCGCCACCGCGAGACCCGCAGCGATGCCAAGCCCAAGCGTCGGAAAGATGCCAGCATCGGCTGCCAGCACCAGTACCGCCACGACAGCGAGGACGAACGCCGCGATCGGCCATTTCATTCGCCCTACCAGCGCGCGCGTCTCGTCGCGCCGCCAGCGCAGCAACGGCCCGGCAGCGGCGACCACGAACAGCGCCAGCGCAATCGGCACCGTCGTCTTGTTGAACACCGGCGGCCCGACCGAAATCTGTTGCCCCATCCACTGTGCGACGATCGGATAGAGCGTGCCGATCAGGACGATGCCGAGGATCACGCTGAGCAGCAGATTGTTGACGACCAGCGCGCCTTCGCGGCTGACGGGTTCGAACAATTTCCCCTGTTTCACCGCACCGATGCGCGCCGCGAACAACGCCAGCGCGCCGCCGATATAGAAAGCGAGCAGCAGCAGGATGAAGGTGCCGCGCGTCGGATCGACGGCGAAGGCGTGGACGCTGGTCAATATCCCTGACCGCACCAGAAACGTCCCCAGCATCGACATGGCGAACGCTACCAGCGCCAGCACGATCGTCCAGGCGCGCAAACCATCGCGCGTCGCCAACACCGTCACCGAATGGAGGAGCGCGGTCGCCGCCAGCCACGGCATCAGCGATGCATTCTCGACCGGATCCCAGAACCACCAGCCGCCCCAGCCGAGTTCGTAATAGGCCCAGTAACTGCCCGCCGCGATGCCGATGGTCAGGAAAATCCACGCCAACAGCACCCAGGGCCGCATCGCCCGCGCGAACGCCGGGCCGACATCGCGCGTGACCAGCGCGCCGACCGCGAACGAAAACGCCACCGACAGTCCGACATAGCCGACGTAAAGCGGCGGCGGGTGGAACGCCAATCCCGGGTCTTGCAGCAGCGGGTTGAGCCCCAGCCCCTCGGGCGCAGCGGGCAAAATCCGCGCGAACGGGTTTGAGGAAAACAGCAGAAACGCATAGAAACCAATGGCAATCAGTGCCTGTGCCCCGAGTGTCGCAATCAGCGTATCCTGCCGCAACCGCCGCTCGAACAACGCCACGCCCGCTCCCGACAGCGCCAGGATGGTAATCCACAAGAGCATCGAGCCCTCGTGATTCCCCCACGTCCCGGTGATCTTGTAGAGCATCGGTTTCAGCGAATGGCTGTGCTGCACGACCAGCGACACCGACATGTCCGACCGCACGAACAGCGCGATCAGCGCGGCGAACGAGGTGATGGCGAGGATGCCCTGCACGATGGCGACGGGACGGATCGAAGCGAAGAGTTGCTGGACGGCTTCGCCCCGACCGCCCGCTTGCGACGGTTTTCGCAAAAGGCTCAACCCCAGCGCCACCATCGCCAGCTGCAACACCGCCAGCGCCGCGGCCAGCCACAGCGCCGCCAGACCGAATTCGGCGATCATTGTTCCAGCGACTCGCTCTTGTGCATCGCGCCCGCGATCTCGGGCGGCATGTAACGCTCGTCATGCTTGGCGAGGATGTTGTCGGCGACGAAGCTGCCGTCCTGCTGGAACCGCCCTTCCGCCACGACGCCCGATCCTTCGCGGAACAGGTCGGGGGTGATCCCGGCGAAGCGCACCGGCACCGTCGCGCCACCATCGGTCACGTCGAACGCGATCGACACCCCGTCGGCGGCGCGCTCGATCGATCCCTCGACCACCATCCCGCCCAGCCGAACGCCGCGATCGAGCGGCGGTGCGCTCCGCTGAACGTCCGACGGCGCATAGAAAAACGCGGCCTGATCCTGCAACGCCGACAGCGCCAGCACCGCTGCGCCGATCACTGCTGCCAGCGCCGCGAGCCCCAGCCACAACCGCTGATGCTTCGCCTTCATCGCCGCAGACTTTCCGCCGCACGCTCGGCGCGGCGCATCGCCAGAAACGACAGCAATGACATGCCACCGGTCGCGCCGATGACGATGGCATAGGCCGCTGCGATGAAATTCCAGTGGTTCACGCCGCTGCCATCCGCCGCATCCGCGCCTCGACGCGGTTGTCCGCGATCATCGTACGCATCCGCATCAGCACCAGCGCGCCGAACAGCGCGGAGAATCCCGAAATGCTCCACCACAGCGGCCACAGCATCGACGGGTCGATGCTCGATCCGGTGAGGCCGATGCTCTGTCCCTGATGCAGCGTGTTCCACCACACCACCGAATAGCGCACGATCGGCAGCAACACCGTGCCCGCAATCCCGAACAGCGCAACCACCCGCCCGTCGCCGCCGCGATCATGGTCGGCGCGCGCGAGCGCCATCCAGGCGAGATAGACGAAGAACAGGATCAGCATCGAGGTCAGCCGCCCGTCCCATTCCCACCACGTCCCCCAGGTCGGGCGCCCCCAGATCGAACCGGTAATCAGGCATAGCGCAGCGAACAACGCCCCCACCGGCGCGATCGCGCGTGCGGCGACGAATGCCAGCGGATGCTTCCAAACCAGATAGGCGAAGCACGCGATGGCAAGGCTCGACCAGCCGCTCAGCCCCAGCCAGGCGGCGGGGACATGGATATATAGAATGCGGAAACTGTCGCCTTGCAGGTAATCGGGCGGTACCTGGGTGAGCCCACCCCAGAACGCGACGACCAGCGCCACCACCCCTCCCCAGAACAGGATGGGCGTCATCGGGCGCGCGATCTTCAGGAAGCGCGTGGGATTGGCGAGAGCGTGAATCACGGTGTCTGGGGCACGCTTTAGGAGCAAATGCCGGCAGTTTCCACCTGTATCGATATGGCCGGTCGAGCGTAGCGAAGACATGCTCGAGAGCCCACTGCGTCCATGCCACCCGGTATCCGTTCGCTTCGAATGGACCGGTGAGAAGACCTGAGGGCTGGAAGCACCCATTTTGCTTGATCTGCGTTAATCTCTCCACGACGGAACGTGCCGAATTGCCGACGAAATGTGGCATGTTCCACCATAACAAGGGGTTAGCGTCATTTCGCCGGAGACCACGATCCTCGCCGTGTTCGTCGCCGTCTATATTGGCATGGCGACCGGCGGTTTTCCGCGGCTGAAGGTCGATCGCGCATGGATCGCGGTTGCGGGCGCGACGCTGTTGATCGTCACCCACACGTTGAGCGTCGAGACTGCCGCCCCCCTGGTCGAGATCGACGCGATCGTGCTGCTGCTGGGGCTGATGATCCTGTCGGCGCAGTTCGACCTGGCTGAATTTTATGGGCGGTGCGCGGAAATGGTCGTCCGCAACGGCGACAACCCTGCGCGCCTGCTGGCGCTGGTGGTGGCGCTGGGCGGATTTCTCTCCGCCTTCCTGGTCAACGACATCGTGGTGTTCGCGCTGACCCCGGTGCTGTGCGCGGGCGTGCGCGCCTAGGGGCTCGTGCAGGCGCTGGACGGCGTCGGCGCGGGGATTTTCGGGGTGATCTGGGTGCTGATCGTCGCCGATCTGACCAAGGGGACCGGGCGTTACGCCGTGACGCTGGGGGTCATCAATGTCGGTCACATGATCGGCTTCTTCCTCAGCCAGACTTTGGCCGGGATGGTGGTGGACGCCACCGACAGCTATCGCTGGGGCTTCTGGTTCCTTGCCGGGATCGCGACGCTGGCGCTGATCCTGTTTCAGTTCGGGATGAAGGAAACCAGGCACGATCCCACCTGACCGTTCGGTGCGACCAAACACCCGTTCGTTTGGAGCGTCGTCGAGAAACGCGACCGAAAGGTGCAACCAGCGTTTCTCGACTTCGCTCGAAACGAACGGGTGTAGATTGTTCTTTACCGCCTCGCGAGCGCCCCCGCTTTCCCGGCCGAGTCCGGCGGCTCGCACGTCATCATCGCCTGAGCATCGCTCATCATCGCAGCACCTGCCGATCCGGCCTGGCGGAACTTGGTCGATTGCGACCAAGAGTTTCACAAGCGGAGTAGTTCCGATTCAGAGTGATGGTTGCGGGCGCGGAGCAAGAGACGTCGCAGGCACGAACGACCGGAAGCGACCGCCGTTTCCGGTTTCCCTCGGATGTGACCTGACTGCTGGGGCTGACCGAGATCGAGCCTGATCGGCCTGTCGACGAGAGCAGCTGTCCAGCGAATGTTCCAGACCTGTAACTGCAACCGCAAACAAAAAAGGGCGCCCCGAGGGCGCCCTTTTCGCATTACGCTCGACTGTCCTGTCCCGTGAGGATCAGAACGCCGCGCGATATTGTTCGTTGCCGACGAAGCCGAGATTGGTGACCTGCGACCGCTTGATGATCGCGAGCACTTCATCGACCGTTTCGTAACGGGCCATCGGGTCCGGCTGGAAATGCAATTCCGGCGCGGGATCGATGGTCAGTGTCTGTTCCAGATACTGGGCCAGCGTCACTTCGTCGATCGGCGCGTCGTTCCAGGTCAATTGACCCTGCTGCGTGATGATCAGCTTGTTGCTGATCGGGTCGATCAACGGTTGATTGGGGCTGTCAGACGGCTGCGGCAGATCGATTTTCACCGCGTGCGTCTGGATCGGAATGGTGATGATGAACATGATGAGGAGAACGAGCATGACGTCGATCAGCGGCGTCGTGTTCATTTCCATCATCGGTTCGCCGTCATCGGTACCGGCGCTAATTCCCATATCAGGCTACTCCTAACTCTCGCGCTTACTGCCGCGTCGTGACTGTGCCCGCGGGCGGCTCGGAGATGAATCCGACCTTCGCGAAACCAGCCGACTGCATAGTGTAGATGGTGCCTCCGATGCAGCGATAAGGCGTGTCCACATCGCCGCGAATATGCACTTCGGGAAGTTCGAGGCCAGCGGCATTCGGGCCGCCCTGGCGTTCGACTTCTTCTTCCAGCTTGGTCACTGCGCGTTCGAGCAGGTTTTCGGCCGTCACCGGAGTCATGTTCCAATAGACCTGGCAGGTATCGCCCTGGCCCATCACGGAAAGATTGACGTTCTCAGGCTTGGTTTCGGTCGCTTCGAACTGCACCTTTGGCAGATTCAGTTCGACCGTCTGCACCACGACCGGAATCGCAATCAGAAAGATGATGAGGAGAACCAACATGACGTCCACCAGGGGCGTCGTGTTGATGTCCGACATCGGCTTTTCATCGGAGCCATCGCCCCCAACGCTCATCGCCATCGGCGTTATCCTATCCTTGTCACGCGTCTCGCCCAAAGGCGAGCGGGGGTGGCGAGCGCATGGCCCGCCACCCGGTACTCCAATCGATTATGCGCGCGGCGTCTGAACGCCACCGGTCTGGCCGGCGGTCGTGGTCGGCGCCTTGTTCGCGGGCGCTGCAGCTGCGGCGGTTCGTGCGGCAGCAGCCGTGGTCGCGCCGTGGTTCGGGCGAACCGCGCCTTCCGACGCCAGGAAGCCGAGCACGTCGGTCGAGAAGGCCGACAGGTCTTCCGCGATCGCCTTGTTGCGGCGCTGCAACCAGTTGTACGAAAGCACCGCGGGAACCGCCACGGCGAGGCCGAGTGCGGTCATGATCAGTGCTTCACCAACCGGGCCTGCGACCGCGTCGATCGAGGCCTGACCGGCCGCGCCGATCTTGATGAGTGCGCGGTAGATACCGATAACCGTACCGAACAGACCGACGAACGGCGACGTCGCACCGACGGTCGCGAGGAAGGCGAGGCCGTTGCCCAGCGACGAGTTGATCGACGCTTCCGAACGCGCCAGCGAACCGTGCAGCCAGTCATGCGCCTCGACCGGATCGGTCAGCTTCTTGTGCTGGTCCTGCGCTTCGATGCCGTCATCGACGATCTGGCGATACGCCGAGTTCTTTTCGAGCTTGGCTGCACCTTCGCGCAGGCTGTTCGATTTCCAGAAGGTTTCGCGCATCCGCTTACCCTGGTTGATCACCTTCTGCTGCTCGAACAGCTTGGTGAACAGAATGTAGAACGAACCGATCGACATGATGACGAGGACCGCGAAGGTCGCCCATGCGATGACGCCGCCCTGTTCGAGTGCTTCCCAGAAACCGTAGGGGTTCGACCCTTCCGTAGCTGCCGCACCCGCGGCGAGGATGTTGATGAGCATTTTGAGGTTCTTCCTTAGAAAAATCTGCTTCCGACCAGCGCCGAGGCACCGACCGCCGGCAAGGGATTAGCGATCAAGCTGCCAGGTAACCGACAACGGATAAGTCGACTCGACGGGCTGACCCGCCTCGTTCTGCGCCGGCGTGAACCGCGCCCTGCGCGCACCGCGGCACGTGGCGTCGTCCAGCGCCGAATTGCCCGAGGAACTGGTGACGACGCAGTTGGACACGGTGCCCGTCGGCGAAATCGTCAGGGTCGCTCGCGTGCGCCCTTCCGCTTCGTCGCGAATGGCCGACGGGGGATAGTTCGCCTGCCCAAAGAAACGACTGATATCGCCACGCGGACCGGCTTTCTTGCTGACCGCGGGGGGCGCAGGCGGGGCCGGCGGCGCGGGAGGCGCAGGCGGCGCTGGGGGCGCGACGGGCTGGAAATCGGGAATGATGTCCGAGGTGCGAATGGGCGGTGAAGGCACCGGCACCCTGACAATCGGCTGCTGCACGACGACGGTCGTCTGCGGCGGCGGCGGCGACGCAGACTCCGGTGGCGGAGGCGGCGGCGGTAGTTCTTCCGGTGGCGGTGGCGGGGGCACGGTCACGTCAATGACGTTCAGTTCTTCCTGGGCCTTTTTCACATATTCATATGCGAGACCCGAAATGAACGCATAACCGATAATGACGTGGATGATCGCAACGATCCCGATCGCCACAAACCGACTGCCACCTGCTTTTTGGTCAGCGTAGGCCATTCAGCAAGGTCACTCCTAATTAACCCGTTCGAGACATCGCCCGGCCTGACGGCGACGGGAAACAAGCCTGACCGGCATATGCTTTCGCCCATGCCAGTCACGGAAACGATTCTCTAACTTCACGCTTTGCATTCCGCAAACCATTTGTCGGACGCAAGAAACGTACAAACGTCGTGGACAGGAATTATTTCTGTATCAAGACAGCTTGGTTCGTTAACGGTATCCCCTATGAACGCACTCGCCAAGCCTTTCGTTACGGCAACCGCCCTTTTGCTGGGTACCGCCGCGGTTCCCCCCGCTTTAGCGCAACTTAGCGCCCCTCCTGCCGTCGGCCAGCCGGCCGCCGATATCGATTATCCGCGCTATGCCGCACAGGTGATCGAAGCACCGCTGATCATCGACGCGACGGTCCGGTCGACCAGCCGGATTCGCGGCGACGAAGCGGCCGGTCTCGCTCCGGGACATGTCCGTTATTACGTGACCGCCGACGTGCTTTCGTTGATTCGCGGGACGACCGCGATCCCGTCGCGGGTCGGCTATCTGCTCGACGTGCCGTTCGATTCGCGAGGGCGCGCGCCGCGGTTGAACCGCCTGCGCGTGCTCTTGTTCGCGCGGCCCGTACCCGGTCGCAGCGATCAGGTGCAACTGCTGTCGAACGACGCACATTACGACTGGTCGCCCGAACGCGATTCGCTGGTGCGGCGAATCGCAGAGGAAGTCGTGTCGCCCGACGCACCGCCCGAGATCACCGGCGTCGGCAACGCTTTCCACACGCCGGGCGACCTGCCGGGTCAGGGCGAGACGCAGATTTTCCTGCTGACCGCGCGCAACGATCCGATTTCGCTCAGCATCCTGCGTCGCCCAAATGGCGAGCGGAACTGGGCGGTATCGCTGGGCGAGATCGTCGGCGAAGGATCGCGCCCGCCCGCGCGCGACACTTTGCTCTGGTATCGGCTGGCCTGCGGGCTTCCCGGCGCGCTGCCAGAGGGCAATGTCGCCGCCGACATGCCCGAACATGCGGCGATCGTGCGCGAGGATTACCAGTTCGTGCTCGAATCGCTCGGCCCGTGCCGGGGCAGCGGCACGACCAATCGCGCCGCCTGGTAGGCGTTTGCGCTATCTGCGGTGGCGGGTGAGCGTGATGCCGATCGCCTCGCCCGCCTCGGCGATTGCCAGCTTCACGATCTTCACCTGAACGCGCGACACCCGTGGATCCTCGACGAACAGGGTTTCGGCGATGTGATCGGCGACGCCCTCGATCAGGGTGAAATGGACTCCGGGCGGCAGCGACGTGCTGGCCGCGGCTTTCAGATCGAGATAGCTTTTGGACGCCGACAAGGGCGTATCGGGCGCGAAATGGTCGGGACAGTCGAGATCGACGGTGATCGAAATCCGCAACGGCTGGGGAAGATGCGTTTCCTCCGAATAGACGCCGGTCAGCACCTGGACCTCCAGGTCATGGACTTCGAGCTGCAAATGATCCTTCAACGCGCATTCCCCGCTGGTTACGAAGCGCGCCCATAGCGGTGGCGTCCGCCGGGGGGAAGCCGTGCGCGCGTCCGGCCTGGGCGTCGCCAACGCCAATTTGCTTTGCGTGGGCCAGACGCCCCGCTATCAGGCCGCGCCCCGAGCCATCCGCCCAAGCCACCCGAAAGCCAAAGCCCGCATTGAACCAGCCCTTCGTCCTCCTCGATACGATCGATCCCGAACGGATCGAAGCGCTGCTCGACCGCGCGTTCGGGACCGACCGGCATGCCCGCACCGCCTATCGCGTGCGCGAGGGGACGAAGGCGATTCGCGCGCTCAGCTTCGCGGCGCGGCGCGACGACGGCGACCTTGCGGGCACGATCCAGTGCTGGCCGGTCGAACTCCGCACCCAGGCTCGGGCGGTGCCGATGATCATGGTCGGCCCCGTGGCGGTCGATCCGCGCTGGCAACAGGCCGGGCTGGGAAAGGCGCTGATGACCCACATGCTCACCATCGCCGAACGCTCCGCCCTCCCCGGCGCCGACGCGCTGATGCTGATCGGCGATCAGGATTATTATGGCCGCTTTTTCGGTTTTTCCGCTGCACATACCGGCCAATGGACCCTGCCCGGCCCGTTCGATCGCGACCGGCTGCTCGCGCGGGGCCCCCGTGTTCCGGCGCTTGCCGGGCAGGTCGCCGCACGGCTCGTCCGATCGGACTTGCCCGCGCCCGCGCCGATGCCCTAACGGCTCGATCATCATGAACGATCAGACACCCGACCTGTCGAGCCTGTCGCTCGCCGACATCGCCCGGCTGGCCGAGGAGCACAAGCTGCCGCCGGTCGAACGCTGGAACCCCGATCATTGCGGCGACAGCGAAATGCGGATCGCGCGCGACGGGACATGGTTTCACCAGGGGTCGCCGATCGGCCGCGCGGCAATGGTCAAACTCTTCTCCACCATCCTGCGCCGCGAGGATGACGGCAGCCATGTGCTGGTCACGCCCGTAGAAAAGCTGGACATCGAGGTCGAGGACGCGCCCTTCGTCGCGGTGGAGATGAAGGCGGATGGCGACGGCGAAGCCGCGCGGCTGCATTTCCGGCTGAACACCGACGATATCGTCACCGCCGGTCCCGACAACGCCATCCGGTTCGAGGCGCACGAGGATGGCCCCCGGCCCTATCTCCACGTCCGTCGCGGGCTGGAAGCGCTGATTTCGCGCGCGGTCTATTACGAACTCGCCGAACGCGCCCTGGCGGACGCTGGCGGCACGCCCGGCATCTGGAGCGACGGCGCGTTCTTCGCGATGGAGCCTGCCCAAGGATCGATCGAGTGACGCTGGCCGACCGGCTGCGCCACGCGCTGGCGGCGGTCGATCACGACCAGCTGGTGCTGTTGACCGGCGACGATCGCGACGCCGATGTCGGCGCAAGCGAGGCGCTGTACGAAGCCGCAGTGCTGATCGCGGTGACCGACCGACCGGTGCCGGGCCTGATCCTGACCCAGCGGCGCGACGACATGCGCAACCATGCCGGCCAGGTCGCCTTTCCCGGCGGGCGAATCGATCCGACCGACGCCGACGCGGTCGCCGCCGCGCTGCGCGAGGCGCAGGAGGAAATCGCGCTGGCGCCCCATGCCGTCGAGATCGTCGGCACCGCCGATCGCTATCGCACCGTCACCGGGTTCGACGTGACGCCCGTGGTCGGCGTTGTAGCGCCCGATGTGGTGTTGCGCGCCAACGAAGCCGAGGTCGCCAACATTTTCGAAGTGCCGCTCGATTTCGTGCTGGAGCCGGCCAATCACCTCGAAGCCAGCGTCGAATGGCAGGGTCGCGACCGGCATTATTACGAGATTTTGTGGAACGAGCGGCGCATCTGGGGTGCGACCGCGGCGATGCTCGTCAACCTGTCGCGGCGGCTGCGATGGGCGGAATAACGCTGCCCCATGCCGATTGGCGGACGCGCCCCGGCCTGCGCGAACTGGCGGCGGCGTTGGGGGCGGGCGATGCGCGATTCGTCGGCGGCGCGGTGCGCGACACGCTGCTCGGCCTGCCGGTGTCCGATGTCGATATCGCCACACGCCACGATCCGGATACGGTGATGGCGACGCTGCGTTCGGCGGGGATCAAGCCGATCCCGACCGGCATCGCCCACGGCACCATCACCGCGATCACCGAAGGCGGCCCGGTCGAGGTGACGACGCTGCGCCGCGACGTATCGACCGATGGTCGCCACGCCCAAGTCGCCTTCACCGATGACTGGCGCGAAGACGCGGCGCGGCGCGATTTCACGATCAACGCGCTCTATGCCGATCCGCAGACGGGCGAAGTCTTCGACTATTTCGGCGGGCTGGACGATCTGAAAGCTGGCCGCGTGCGGTTCATCGGCGATCCGCTGGGCCGCATTGCCGAGGATCACCTGCGAATCCTGCGCTTCTTCCGCTTCATGGCGCGGTTCGGCGACACACCGGACGAAGCGGGGCTGGAGGCGTGCGTTGCGCGCGCCAACGGCCTGATGGCCCTGTCGCGCGAGCGGATCGCCGACGAGTTTCTGAAGCTGCTGGTCGCCCGCGACGCGGTGCGCGTGCTGCGGCTGATGGTTTCGCGCGGCGTGCTGCTGCCGGTCTTGCCCGAGGTCACGGCAGACGGCATCGACCGGCTCGAACGGCTGACGCTGCGCGAGGTGGCGCTAGGCTTCGATCCCGATCCCATCCGTCGCCTGATCGCCGTCGGTCCATCGGACGCGGCAAAGGCCGATGGGGTCGCTGCCCGGCTGAAACTGTCCAACGCCCATCGTAAACGGATTGCCGCCGCGATCGGCGATGCGAACGAAGCGCCGCGCCCGCTAGCCTTTCGCATCGGCAAACACGCCGCAATCGACCGGTTGCTGCTGGCCGATCTTGAGGAAGCCGATGTCGCGGCGCGCATGGCCGAGATTCGCGATTGGGACGTCCCCACCCTCCCCGTATCGGGCGGAGACATCGTCGCACGGGGGATTCAGGCTGGACCGGATGTGGCCAGGCTGCTGGGTCAGGTGCGTGACCAGTGGGTGGCGGAAGGATTTCCCGACACGCCCCGCGCGCGCGAAATCGCCGATGTCACCGTCGATCAGTGGTTGCGCGAAACCAGCAGGTCGTAAGCCGCATCCGCCTCGATCGGGCGCGAGAACAGATAGCCCTGGCCATAGGTGCAGCCCATCGCCGCCAGCGTCTGGGCAAGCTCGTTCTGCTCGATCCCTTCTGCGGTGGTCTGCATCCCCAGCGCCTGCGCCAGGCTGAGGATCGCGCGGACGATCGCGATCTTGTCGCGATCGGCTAGCATTCCCGCGACGAAACTGCGGTCGATCTTGAGCAGGTCGATCGGCAGTTTCTGAAGATAGGCCAGATTCGAATAGCCCGTTCCGAAATCGTCCATCGCCAGCGTCGTGCCCAGGTCGCGCAGCGCCAGCACGGTCTGCGACACGCGGTCGGGATCGCCGACGATCGCGCTTTCGGTGAGTTCCAGCGTCAGGCGGCTTCCGGCGATGCCATGTTTTTCCAGCACGCCGCGCACCATGTTCGCCACCTGATCGCGCTGAAGCTGGATCGCCGACAGGTTGACCGCCATGCGGATGCCGCAATCGCCCCCCGCCTTGGCATCCCATTCGGCAAGCGTCCGCACGCATTCGTCCATTGCCCAGCGACCGAGCGGGACGATCAGGCCCGATTCCTCCGCCACCGGAATGAAGTTCACCGGCGACATTTCGATCCCCTGCGCCGTCCGCCAGCGCGCCAGCGATTCGAACGACGTGATGCGACCGGTCGCCAGATCGCAGATCGGCTGGAAGGCGAGATACAGGTCGCCGTTATCGATCGCGCGGCGCAGTTCGGCCTCGATCGAGAATTGCTCGCGCGCATGGTCGAAGCTGCGCGATTGATAGACTTCGACGCGACCCGTGGCCTGCGACCGCTTCACCGCGAATTGCGCGTGACGGATCAGGTCTTCGGCGCTGTCGGCGCTGTCGGCACCCAGCGCGATGCCGATCGAACAATCGACCTGAACCTCATGTTCGGACAGGCGAAACGGCGTGGACAAGGCCGACTGGATACGCTTGGCGACCTGAAACGCGTCGCCCGCGCCGTCCTCGACCGACAGCAGGATGCCGAATTCGTCCCCGCCGGTGCGCGCCAGGCTGTCGCGCCCGCGCAAGGCGCCTTTCAGGCGGCGCGCGACCGAGATGAGCAATTCGTCGCCGGCCAGCGATCCGATACACGCATTGATCCGGCTGAACCGCGCCAGATCGACGGCGATAACGGCGTGTTTTGCGAGCGCACCGTCTTCGAGCGATTCGAGCAGTTCCTCGAACCCCGCGCGGTTGGGCAGGCCGGTCAGCGCGTCGGTGAACATCTCGCGCCGCAGACTTTGTTCGGTGCGATAGCGGATGGTGTTATCGACCAGCGTCACGAAGCATCGCCCGCTGCCCGCGCGGGTGTGACGACGCGCCAGCGTCACGCCATAATGGCGGCTGTCGACGGCCTCGCCCACTTCCCAGTCGAATTCGTCGCGCAAGTCGCTGCTGCCGATGAACGCGGCAATCCGTGCGCCATTATCCTCCACGAATACCGATTTGCCCGAGGTCGTCCCCAGCCCTGCCAGTCGGAACGCTCGATTGACGACATCAAGCCGAACGACGCCGTCGCGAACCACCACGACGCAGCAGGGGACGGGGACCAGTTCGATGCCGGAGATGTGATCGCTGGTTCCGGGCACGGGCGCGGGTGGCGCGGTGATGACCGGCGCATCGCGCAACGTCTGCGCTGCGGGCTTCCTGCGAAACATTCACCCACCGGCCTAATGTCCAGTGGTTAAAAGCTGTTGAAGAAACGGCCCCGTAATAATCCTCAGAACCGGTTGTCGCGCGGGAATCCGGTCGGCGGCATGCGTCCCGCCGCCCCCCGCGCCGCGCGCCAAGACCCCATGTCCGCCTCGGTCCGGGTGCGTCCCTGTTCGCCGCCCATCGTCCAGCTAAGCCCTTCATCGAACCGGAAAGTTCGCGCGTCCGACAGGCCCCCGTCGCGGTAGCGCTGGATCTGAACCCCCTGCCCGCGCACCAGTTCGCCCAGTTCCGAAAGCGGGAACACCAATAGCTTTCGGTTATCCCCCACCGCCGCAACATAATCGTCGTCGGGCGCGATCGGACGAACGACTTTCAACCGCGATCCGGCGCGCGGGTTCATCACCTGCTTGCCCTTGCGCGTCTCGGCGATCGCATCGGCGGTCCGCAGCACGAAGCCGCGCCCGTCGGTCGCCGCCAGCAGCATGCGGGGTGCGGCGCTGGCCGGCACCAGCCCGACGATCTCCCCCTCCAGGTCGATCATCGATCGCACCGGCTCGCCGAACCCGCGCCCGCCCGGCAATTTGTCCGCGCCCAGCGTGTAGAAGCGGCCATTGTCAGCGGCGAGCAGCAATTTGTCTGTCGTCTGCGCGTGAAAGGCGAAGAGCGGGCCGTCGCCTTCCTTGAACTTGGCGGCGTCGGCGGCGGACAGGTCGCCATGCCCCTTCATCGCGCGAATCCAGCCGCGCTGCGACAGGATGACGGTGATCGGCTCGCGCTCGATCATCGCCTCCAGCGGGATTTCGCGCGCGGGTGCCGCTTCCTCGACCAGCGTCCGGCGCTTGCCGAGTTCGGTTTCGGGACCGTAGCGGTCGCGGATTTTGCCAAGGTCGCGCTTCAGCCGCGTGCGCTGCCGGGCTTCGGAACCGAGCAGCAGGTTCAGCTCCGCCTGCTCCTTCTCCAGCGCGTCGCGCTCCTTGCGAAGCTCCATTTCCTCCAGCTTGCGCAACGACCGCAGCCGCATGTTGAGGATCGCTTCGGCCTGACGGTCGGTCAGTTCGAACTCGGCGATCATCACCGGCTTGGGCTCGTCCTCGGTACGGATGATTTCGATCACCCGGTCGAGGTTGAGGAACGCGATGATATAGCCCGACAGCAATTCCATCCGGTCGGCGATCTTCGCCAGACGGTGTTCGCTGCGGCGGCGCAGGACCACGAACTGATGATCGACCCAGGCCGACAGCGCCTCTCGCAGGCTCATCACCCGCGGCGTGCGGTCCTTGTCCAGCACGTTGAGGTTGAGCGGGATGCGGGTTTCGAGATCGGTCAGGCGAAACAGCCCGTCCATCATCGTATCGGCATCGACCGTGCGGCTGCGCGGTTCGAGGACGATGCGGATGTCGGCATCCGATTCGTCGCGGATGTCGCCCAGGATCGGGAATTTCTTGTCGTTGATGATCGCCGCGACCGACTCGATCAGTTTCCCCTTCTGCACGCCATAGGGAATCTCGCTGACGATGACGTGCCAGCCGCCACCCTTTTCGCGCACGACTTCCCATTTCGATCGCACGCGAAACCCGCCGCGCCCCGTGGCATAGCTTTCGGCGATGGCGGCGGCGCTGTCGATCACGACGCCGCCGGTCGGAAAGTCCGGCCCCTTCACATGGCCAAGGATCGCCGCGTCGTCGGCCTGGCGGTCGTCGATCAGCATCACCGCCGCGTCGATCAGCTCGGCGGCATTATGCGGCGGGATGCTGGTCGCCATGCCGACCGCGATCCCGCTCGCGCCGTTCGCGAGCAGATTGGGGAACAGGCCGGGGAACAGCTCGGGCTCATGCTCCTCGCCGTTATAGGTCGGCTTGTAATCGACCGCGTCCTCGTCGAGGCCCGCCATCAGGTCGATCGCAACCTGGGTCAGCCGCGCTTCGGTATAGCGGTAAGCCGCGGCGTTATCGCCGTCGATATTGCCGAAATTGCCTTGCCCGTCGACCAGCGGATAGCGCAGCGCGAAGCTCTGGGCGAGGCGGACCATCGCGTCATAGACCGACTGGTCGCCATGCGGGTGGTATTTGCCGATCACGTCGCCGACGACGCGTGCGCATTTCTTGTAGCCCGATGCCGGGTCCAGTTTCAGCAGCCGCATCGCCCATAACAGACGCCTGTGAACCGGCTTCAACCCGTCGCGCACGTCGGGCAGCGACCGCGCCGTGATCGTCGACAATGCATAAACAAGATAGCGTTCGCTGAGCGCGGAATCGAAGGGATGATCGACGATCGCGTTGAAGGGGTCGGACAAGTCGGTGGCCATAGGCGCGAAGGACTAGCAGCGCACGTGCGGCTGCGTAAGGGGCGGTTTCGTACCCTCAACACGATACCCCTCCGCCGTTCGTTTCGAGCGACATCGAGAACCGTCGATCCAACGCTTGCGACAAGTTTAGCGACGTCGCTCGAAACAAACCGGTGTCGATGGGATACCCATGTACGCCAACCACGTTATGCTGGCATGCGCCTCGGTCACCGATCGCGTACGGAGAAGATCGGAACATGGCGGTTGCCAGCTATCTGAACGCGATAACGACTGCACTTCCCCCGCATGACGTTCACCGGGCCTTTATCGATTGGGCGACCGCGCAACTGACGAACGAGCGCGAGCGGGCGATCTTTGCGCGGATGGCCGACCGTGCCGGGATCGCCCACCGAATGAGCATCCTGCCCCCGTCCACGAGCGGCGGGACACAGACCGATCCGGGCGGATTCTACGGCGACGCCTGGCCCGGAACCGCCGAGCGGATGCGGCTCTATGCCGAACACGCGCCTGCGCTCGCCGCCGATGCCGCAAGAAAGCTGGGTCCGCTCGATCGCGTCACCCATCTGGTGCTCGCAAGTTGCACCGGCTTCGTCGCCCCCGGCATCGACCAGATTCTCGCACGCCAACTGGACCTGAGCGAAACCGTAGAGCGCACGCTGATCGGCTTCATGGGGTGTTACGCCGCGGTAACCGCGCTCAAGACCGCGCATCACATCGTCCGGTCCGAACCCGATTCGCGCGTGCTGGTGGTAACAGTCGAACTGAGCACGTTGCACCTCCAGCAATCGAGCGACCTCGAATCCCTGTTGGCGATGCTGCTGTTTGCAGACGGCGCGGCGGCGGCGCTGGTGACCAGCGAAGCGGTCGGACTGGAGATCGAAGCTCCCTTCGCGCTGGCCCTGCCCGACAGCAACGGGCTGATCACCTGGAACGTCGGCGACACCGGATTTGCGATGGGCCTGTCGGGCGAAGTGCCGGGGCGAATTTCGAGCGCGCTGGCGACCGAGGCCTTTCGGTCGCGGATCGGCGATCCGCAGGCGATCGACAGTTGGGCGGTCCATGCCGGCGGACGTTCGGTGCTCGACGCGGTTGAAAACGGGCTTGGCTTGCCCGCCCATGCGCTGAACGAATCGCGCGCGGTGCTGCGCAACCACGGCAATATGAGTTCATCGACCCTCATGTTTGCGCTCGAACGCATCCTGTCGGGTGATCCTGTCGGATCGGGCGTCGCGCTTGCCTTTGGCCCCGGTCTGGCGGTCGAGGGCTTTCGGTATTGCTCGCCATGACCGACCTGTCGGTCCGCGCGCTTGCCGAGGAGCAGATGGATGCGCCCGATCTGCCGCCCGCGACCTATGACGCGGTGCTGGCCGATCTGGCGCGGGTCAACCGGTGGACAATGGCGGCGCGACCGACGATCGGGTTTCTCGATCGGTTGGCGAGGCCGGGCGACCGCTTACGGATACTGGACGTGGGCTTCGGACAGGGCGACATGCTGCGACGGATCGCAGACTGGGGCGCGCGAAAGCGCCTCGCTCTCGATTTGGTCGGAATTGATCTCAACCCCCGTTCGGCCCCCGCTGCCGCGCGCGTTGCCACCTCGACGGCCATGAACATCGATTATCGCACCGGCGACTATGCCGATCTCGTCGGGGAAGATTGGGACGTGATCCTGTCCAGCCTGGTCGCGCACCACATGAGCCACCCGCAGTTGATCGCGTTCCTCCGCTTCATGGAGGCCCATGCCGCGCGCGGCTGGCTGATCAACGACCTGCACCGCCACCGCTTCGCCCATGCGGGCTATCCGCTACTCGCGCGCATCCTCGCCACTCACCGCATCGTGCGCGAAGACGGCACGCTGTCGATCGCCCGCGCCTATCGCCCCGCCGAATGGCCGCCGTTGCTGGCAGAAGCCGGGATAAAGGGCGCGCGAGTGGTCCGCCGTTTCCCCTTTCGCCTGTGTGTCGAGCGATGCCGCTGATCGTCGGCGGTGGTCCGGCGGGTGCCGCCGTCGCGATCACGCTGGCGCGCGGCGGAATGTCGCCGACGATCCTGGAACGCGGGACCGGCGACCACGACGCGCTGTGCGGCGGATTTTTGAGCTGGAACACATTGGGTCAGCTAAGCGAACTTGGCATCGAGTCCTCGGCCCTGGGCGGGCACCCGGTCGGTCGGCTGCACCTGTTCGCGGGCAGACGAAGCGCGCGGTTCGCGCTCCCCGCCCCCGGCATCGGTGTCTCGCGACGCACGCTCGACCGCCTGCTGCTCGAACGCGCGGTCGCATCCGGCGCGACGCTGAGGCGCGGGGTCGCGGTGCGGCGGATCGAGGGGCGGACGCTCCATCTGGCCGACGAAAGCGAGATCAGCGCCGCTCATATCATTCTGGCAACCGGCAAGCACGACCTGCGCGGCGCAGCTCGCCCCGTGGCAAGCGCCGACCCGGCGATGGGCCTGCGCTGGCGGTTTCCCGCTGGCGCGGCACTGGCCGAACGCATTGCAGGCGCGATCGAACTGCACCTGTTCGATCACGGCTATGCCGGGCTGGTGATGCAGGAGGGTGGGCACGCCAATCTGTGCCTCGCCATTCGTCGCAGCGCCTTCGTCGCTGCGGGCCAGCGCCCCGAAGCCGTGCTCGCCGAGTTGATCGCCCGCCAGCCCGCGCTTGCCGACCGCCTTTGCGGGATCGACCCCGGCGTGGCACAGGCGATCGCCAATGTCCCTTATGGCTGGCGCGCCACCGCCGCCGACACGCACGGCTTGTTTCGCGTGGGCGATCAGGCTGGCGTCATCCCCTCGCTGGCAGGGGAAGGTGTCGGCATCGCGCTCGCCAGCGGGATGGCGGCAGCGCGGGCGATCCTTGGCGGGCAGGAGGCGCGTGCGTTTCAGAACGAGTTGGCGGCGAGGCTCAAACAACCGATCGGCACAGCCTCTTTGCTATGGCGCGCCGCCGAACGACCTTTGATCGCGCGTGGAGCGTTGCCGATCCTGCAACGGCTGCCGGGCGCAATCGGTCGCGCCATGCGGCTGACAAGGGTGTGATACACCCGAACCAGTTACCGAACATGGGTCATTGTCGTACTCCTTCAGCCGCGATACGCACGCCCATGCGCTTTTTCCTCGCTCCGCTCGCACTGGCACTGACAGCCTGCGCCCCCTACGTCGGTCCAACGCCCCCATCGGCCACGTTGATGACGTGGGGCGACCTCACCGCGCGCGCCCGTCCAAAGGCGGATGCGACCATCGCCTATGGCGCGCACGAATATCAGAAGGTCGATGTCTGGCTGCCCCGCACGCAACCTCCGCACAAGACGGTGCTGATGGTGCATGGCGGCTGCTGGACCACCAGCATCGCCGACCGCACATTGATGGACTGGGCCGCCGCCGACCTGCGCGATGCGGGCTATGCGGTGTGGAACATCGATTATCGCGGGATCGATGTCGGTGGCGGTTATCCGGGAACATTTATCGATGCGGGCACGGCGGCGGACGCGATGCGGGTCCATGCCGAGCGGTTCGGGCTGGACACGCGCAAGGTCGTGGCGGTCGGCCATTCGGCGGGCGGGCATCTCGCCCTGTGGCTCGCCGCCCGACCGAACTTACCTGCCGACAGCCGCCTGCGATCGCCCGATCCGCTGCCCATCGCGCACGTCGTCAGTCTCGGCGGGCTGCCCGATCTGGAGCGCACCGCGAACACGCCCGACAATGGCTGCGGGGTGAAGGTGGTCGCCGATCTGGTGAAGGGCGCGAACCCGGTCGATCGTTACCGCGACACATCCGTCGCGCGGTTGCTGCCGATCGGGGTGCCGCAGGATCATGTCGCGGGGTTGCAGGACCGCATCATCCCGCTCGACCTCAAAACCGATTTCGTCGCCAAGGCAAAGGCGGCGGGTGACGACGCGACGCTCCACCGCATCGACCGCACCGGCCATGTCGAGCTGGTGTCGCCGGGCACGCCCGCTTGGACCAAGACGCGCGACCTGATCGCCAAGGCATTCGCCGAATGATGACCCTCGACCAGGCACGCACGCTCGACGCCGCCGATCCCTTCGCCGCGCACCGGGCGCGCTTCGCGATTCCCGACGGTGTGATCTATCTCGACGGCAATTCGCTGGGGGCGCTGCCGCGTGCCACCATCGACACCGCCCGCGAAACGGTCGAACATCAATGGGGCGAGCGGCTGATCCGCAGCTGGGGCGAAGGCTGGATGGACTCACCCGCGCGCATCGGCGCCAAGATCGCAGCCCTGATCGGCGCTCGGCCAGACGAGGTGATCGTCGCCGATTCGACCTCGACCAACCTCTTCAAGCTGATCGTCGCCGCACTCCGCCACGATCCCGCGCGGACGGTGGTGGTCAGCGAAACGGGCAATTTCCCGACCGATCTGCACATCGCGGAAGGAGCCGTGGCCTGCGTGCCCGGCGCGACGCTGAAGGCCGTGCCGCGCGACCAACTCGCCAACGCGATCGACGGCGACACCGCCCTCGTCCTCCTCACCCATGTCCACTACAAGACCGCCGAACGCTTCGACATGGCGGCGTGGACACAGGCAGCGCACGATGCGGGCGCGCTGATTTGCTGGGACCTGTCGCATTCGGCGGGAGCGGTTCCCGTCGATCTCGGCGACGCGGACTGCGCGGTCGGTTGCGGATACAAGTTCCTCAACGGCGGCCCCGGCGCGCCAGCCTATCTGATGGTGGCACAGCGGCATCAGGCGGCCTGGGCCAACCCGATCAGCGGCTGGATGGGCCACGCCGCACCTTTCGCCTTCACCGACGCGTACGAACCCGGCGCGGGGATGGAACGCTGGCGGACGGGCACGCCCCCGATGCTGTCGATGAACGCGCTGGAGGCCGGAATCGACGAGATGGCGGGCATCGACATGGCGGCGCTGTTCGCCAAGAGCGTCGCACTGTTCGACAGTCTCGCCGCGCAGGGCGACGCCATCGGCCTCGAATGCGTCACCCCGCGCGATCCTGCGAAGCGCGGCAGCCACATCGGTTTTCGCCACCCCCGTGCGCGCGCGATCGTCGACGCGCTGATCGAACGCGGCGTCATCGGCGATTTCCGCGATCCCGACATCATGCGCTTCGGCCTGACCCCGCTTTACCTCAGCCATGAAGACGTCGTACGCGCCGGACGGATCATCGCCGAAACCGTCGCCGATTTCCCGCGCGATTGATTGCGCGGGCAGCGCCGGTCCGATATAGGCGCGACCCATCTTTGATGCCCCGGCAAGCCACCGCGCCGCCGGGGCAATCGCTTTTGACGAAGGGCAAACCGCCGATGGCACGTCGCCGCCAGATCTACGAAGGCAAGGCCAAGATCCTGTACGAGGGCCCCGAACCCGGCACGCTGATTCAGTATTTCAAGGACGACGCCACCGCCTTCAACGCCCAGAAAAAGGGCACGATCAACGGCAAGGGCGTGCTCAACAACCGGATTTCCGAGCATATCTTCACGCTGCTCGGCCATATCGGCATCCCGACGCATTTCCTTCGCCGCCTCAACATGCGCGAACAGCTGATCCGTCAGGTCGAGATCGTGCCGATCGAGGTTGTCGTCCGTAACGTCGTCGCCGGTTCGCTGTCGAAGCGATTGGGGATCGAGGAAGGCCAGCAGCTTCCCCGCACGATCGTCGAATATTATTACAAGGACGATGCGCTGGGCGACCCGATGGTCACCGACGAGCATATCCTGGCGTTCGGATGGGCGCAGCAGGAAGAACTGCACGACATGGCCGACATGGCGATCCGCGTGAACGATTTCCTGTCGGGGCTGTTCGCCGGGATCGGCATCCGCCTGGTCGATTTCAAGCTCGAATTCGGGCGCATCTACGACAATGATTTCAGCCGGATTATCCTGGCCGACGAGATCAGCCCGGATGGCTGTCGGTTGTGGGACATGGCGAGCGGCGAAAAGCTCGACAAGGACCGGTTCCGCCGCGATCTGGGCGGTGAGGTCGAGGCCTATCAGGAAGTCGCGCGGCGGCTGGGGTTGCTGCCCGAGGGCGGCGACACCGCGGTGCTCGATCTGGAGACGCATCGGAAGAAGCGGGGGAAATAGTTCTCCCCGTCATTCCCGCGCAGGCGGAAATCCATATTCTCTGACAGGCGCGCTTCTTTCGAGACAGCAGCGGTTATGGATTCCCGCCTGCGCGGGAATGACGATGGATGTGGGCAGGCCAATCCCCCCACGCTATCCCCTTCCCCATGACCTACGACGCGATCGTCATCGGCGGCGGGCATAACGGCCTGGTCTGCGCCTTTTACCTCGCAAAGGCAGGCCTCAACACCTGCGTCCTCGAAGCGCGTCATATCGTCGGCGGCGCGGCCGTCACCGAAGCATTCGCCCCCGGTTTTCGCAATTCGACCGCCAGCTACACCGTCAGCTTGCTCCAGCCCAAAATCATCGTCGACATGGCGCTGCACGACCACGGGCTGCGCATGGTCCATCGTCCGGCCGCCAATTTCATGCCGCTGCCCGATGGCCGCCACCTGATCGCGCACAACGACACCGCCAAGACCCAGGCCGAGTTCGCCAAATTCTCGACGAAGGATGCCGACCGGCTGACCGCCTATGGCGAGGCGCTGGAGAAGATCGCCGATGTGCTGCGCGCTTTCGCCCTCAAGGCCCCGCCCCAACCGGGCGGCGGGGTCGCATCGCTTGTCGCCGCGCTGAGCCAAGGGCGCACCGCCGCGAAGCTGTCGCGCGAGGCGCAGCGCGACCTGCTCGAACTCTTCTCCAAAAGCGCCGCGGAGTTTCTCGACGGCTGGTTCGAAAGCGACCCGGTGCGCGCGCTGTTCGGGTTCGACGCGGTGGTCGGCAACCATGCCAGCCCCTACACGCCCGGCTCCGCCTATGTCCTTCTCCATCACGTCTTCGGCGAGGTGAACGGACGACGCGGCGCATGGGGCCACGCAATTGGCGGCATGGGCGCGCGCGGCCCGTGCTCGGCCATGCCGATTACCGCAGCCCCATCCCCGGCCTCTATCTGTGCGGATCGGGCACGCATCCCGGCGGCGGCGTCACCGGCGCGCCGGGGCATAATGCGGCGCGGGCGATCCTGCGCGACCGGTCGATGCTCGCGCGACTTGTCGGCAAGCGCCGCCGCGCCTAATCGCCAAACCCATGACCGACACGCCGCTCAAGCTCTACAATTCGCTCACTCGCCAGATCGAGGAATTCCGACCGATCAAGGGCAACGAGGCGCGCGTCTATACCTGCGGTCCCACCGTCTATAACTATCAGCATATCGGCAATATGCGCGCCTTTCTGTTCGCCGACACGCTGGGTCGCGTGCTGAAATGGAAGGGTTACAGCCTCCGCCACATCATCAACATCACCGATGTCGGTCACCTGACCAGCGACGCCGACGCGGGCGACGACAAGATGGAAAAGGCGGCACGCGCCGAACAGAAATCGATCTGGGACATCGCCGCGCATTACACTGCGGTGTTCAAGGCGGACATCGAACGGCTCAACATCACCCAGCCCGCCGAATGGACGGTCGCCACCGATTACGTCCCCCAGATGATCGAATTCGCCAAGCAGATCGCCGACAAACATTGCTACGAAATCGACAGCGGCCTCTATTTCGACAGCACCACCGTTCCCGATTACGGTCGCCTGGCGCGCGCGACGACCGGCGACGGCGAAAGTCGCATCGACCCGGTATCGGGCAAGCGCCACCCCCAGGACTTTGCGATCTGGCGCAAATCGCCGCCCGGCGAACAACGCCAGATGGAATGGGATTCACCCTGGGGCCGCGGCGCGCCCGGCTGGCACCTCGAATGCTCGGTCATGAGCCTGGAGCAACTCGGTCACCCCTTCGACATCCATACCGGCGGCATCGATCACCGTGAGGTGCATCACCCGAACGAGATTGCCCAGAATCAGGCGAAGCATCAGGCGCATTGCGGGTGCGACACCGCCGAGCCCGGCTTCACCGGCGCGCGCATCTGGATGCACAACAACTTCCTCGTCGATCGCGGCGGCAAGATGTCGAAGTCGGCCGGAGAGTTTCTGACGCTGCAAGTGCTGATCGATCGCGGCATCCACCCGCTGTCCTACCGTCTGATGTGCCTGAGCGCGCATTACCGCAGCGAATTGGAGTTTACGTGGGAGAATGTCGTCGCCGCACAGACGCGCTTGAAGCGGATCGTTCAGACAATCGAGAAACTTCGCGACGCTGCACCCAAAGGCAACGGCGATGCGGCAGCGTATCTGGAGCGCTTTGACGAAGCGATCAGCGACGATCTGAATAGCTCGCGCGCGCTGCCGGTGCTTGACGAACTGCTTGCGGACAAATCGATCGCGCCCGCCGGTCGCCTGACGGCGGTCGCGGCATTGAACAACGTTCTCGGCCTCGAACTCGCGACGATTACCCGCGCCGATTTGCGCGTCCGGCCCGCTACCGCATCCATCGACCCCTACGCCATCGAAGCCAAGCTGGTTGAGCGCAAGCAAGCCCGCGCGGCCAAGGACTTTGCCCGGTCCGACGCGATCCGAGACGAACTGACCGCCGCAGGGGTCGAGGTGATGGACGGCGACCCGCTCGGCTGGGACTGGAAGATCGCCTGATGCCTCCCCGGCACGAGAGGTGACAGCGCGAGCGACTGACGGAGGGGGCAAGCCGCGGAGCGCAACCTTCGTGGCCAACCCCCTCCACCATCCTTCGGATGGTCTCCCTCCCCGTGCCGAGGAGGAATTAGTTGCCCTTCGCAAACGACCGGTTACCCTGCCTCAATGAAAGCCGTGCTCCCCGCTCTCGCCCGCCCACTGCTCGAACCCAGGCTGCCGGATAATCTAAACATCCACTGGTTCGCGCATCGCGACGACGCGCTCGAACACATTCCCACCGCCGAGATCGGGTGGGTGGACATGCACCAGCCCGGCTGGACCAGCGAAGTCGCGGCGGCTGGCGCGAACCTGAAATGGCTGTCGACCATCTATGCCGGGGTCGACGCGTTCGACACCGAATTGCTCAAGGCGCGCGGCACGGTCCTGACCAACGGCGCGGGGATCAACGCCTATGCCGTCGCCGAATATGCCGTGCTCGGCATCCTTGCCGCCGCCAAACGCTATGACGAGGTCGTTCGAATGGCCGACCGCCGCGAATGGAGCATCACAGCGCCGGGACAGGTGGAACTGTTCGAGACCAGCGCACTGGTGATCGGCTATGGCTCGATCGGGCGGCTGATCGGCGAGCGGCTGGCGGCGTTCGGGGTCGAGGTCACCGGCGTAACCCGCTCGGGCCGCGACGGCACGCTGACTCCCGACCAGTGGCGCGCGCGGATCGGCGACTATGACTGGGTTGTCCTTGCTGCGCCTTCGACCGGCGACACCCATGCGCTGATCGGTGCCGCCGAACTCGCGGCGATGAAGCCGACCGCGTGGCTCATCAATGTCGCGCGCGGCGACATGGTCGATCAGCAAGCCTTGATCGAAGCGCTGGAGAAGCGCCGCATCGCCGGGGCGTTTCTCGACACCGTCACCCCCGAACCGTTGCCGCCCGAACACCCCTTGTGGATCGCACCCAACACCTTGCATTCGATGCACCTATCGGGCCGCAGCCAGACGCGGATGTTCCAGCGCGCCGCTGCACTGTTCCTCGACAATCTAGACGCGTTTCTGAACGGCCGACCGATGCGCAACGTCGTCGATCTTGATGCGGGCTATTGACGCGAACGGGGTAAGCGAGCGCATCGATCACGCCCGATAGCTTTTCTTTGCTTGCCTCGATTTACCCAATGGGGGTAAGCGATTGGCATGAGTACACTCGCAGGTTCCAAAATCCGCCGCTTTCGCGAAGAACGCGCCCTGTCCCGCGCAGCGTTCGGCGCGTGGTTCAACACGCCCGGATCGACGGTCCAGGGCTGGGAGGAAGAAGGCAAGCGCGCCAGTTCCGCCATCGCCAACCAGATCGCGGCCAACGGCATCGCCCACCATGCCGACTGGCATGTCAGCGCCCGCAATTCGGGGGACATGATGGACGACAGTTGGACCCCGGGCAGTTGGACCGGCGACGCGTTCGAGGCCCGCCAGCTTCCCGATTATCCTGATGCCGCCGCATTGACCCAGGCGACCGACACGCTCGCCAGCTTTCCGCCGCTGGTGTTCGCGGGCGAGGCGCGCAATCTTACCGCCGACCTCGCGCGCGTGTCCGAAGGCCGCGCCTTCCTGCTCCAGGGCGGCGACTGCGCGGAAAGTTTCGCCGAGTTCCACCCGAACAATATCCGCGACACGTTCCGCGTCATTCTTCAGATGGCGGTCGTCCTGACCTTCGCGTCCAAACTGCCGACGGTGAAACTCGGGCGCATGGCGGGCCAGTTCGCCAAGCCTCGTTCGGCGCCGATGGAGTCGATCGACGGGGTCGAACTCCCCAGCTATCGCGGCGATATCGTCAACGACATCGCCTTTACCCCTGAAGCCCGCATCCCCGACCCGCAGCGGCTGATCCGCGGTTACACCCAGTCGGCGGCGACGCTCAACCTGCTGCGCGCCTTTGCCAGCGGCGGATATGCGAACCTTCATCAGGTGCATCGCTGGACGCACGATTTCATGGGCCGCTCGCCCTGGTCCAAGAAATATGCCGACGTCGCCGACCGGATCGGCGAAGCGCTCGAGTTCATGGCCGCCTGCGGAATCGACGCCGACAGCGTGCCGCAGTTGAAGGCGACCGAATTCTACACCAGCCACGAGGCGCTGCTGCTCCCCTATGAGCAGGCGTTGACGCGCCAGGATTCGCTGACCGGCGACTGGTACGACACCAGCGCGCATTTCCTGTGGATCGGTGATCGCACGCGCTTCGAACGATCGGCGCATGTCGAATTCCTGCGCGGCATCGGCAATCCGATCGGCATGAAATGCGGCCCTTCGCTCGAACCCGACGCGCTGCTCCGCCTGCTCGACACGCTCAACCCGCAACGGATCGCGGGCCGGATGACGCTCATCACCCGCTATGGCCACGACAAGATCGAAAAGGGCCTGCCCGCTCTCATCCGCGCGGTGAAGCGCGAAGGCCATCCGGTGGTGTGGAGCTGCGACCCGATGCACGGCAACGTCATCAAGGCGGCGAACGGCTACAAGACGCGCCCCTTCGACCGCATCCTGGCGGAAGTCCGCGGCTTTTTCGCCGTCCACCGCGCGGAGGGCACGTTCGCGGGCGGCATCCATACCGAGATGACCGGCCAGAACGTCACCGAATGCACCGGCGGCGCGATCGACGTGACCGAACAGAGCCTGGCCGACCGCTATCACACGCATTGCGACCCACGACTGAACGCCGGGCAGAGCATCGAACTGGCATTTTTGCTCGCGGAAATGCTCAATCAGGAAATGGCGGAGCGCAGGAAGGCGGCGGCTTGACGCTCCCCCACCGCCCGCCTAGGGCCGCATTCCCGCTGCCCGACAGCGCGGCCCCTTCGTCTAGCGGTCAGGACGCGGCCCTCTCACGGCTGAAACACGGGTTCGATTCCCGTAGGGGTCACCAGGTCTGACGGGCGGTGAAAAAGCCGGAACCGCGCGCTTGCATGGCGATCGCTTCCGCCGCACATTCGCGGGCGATGCACTCAGATACTCCGATCGTCCAGCCCGATCGCGGCCAGCCCGCGCGCACCATTCACCTGACCGATCCGGCGCGTTTCGACGCATGGCTCGCCGCTCAACCAGCGCGCCACCGCGCGGCGGTTACGGCGCAGAAATTGAGGCCGAAAGGCTATTCTCATGCGATCCTTCCCGGCGATGCGGCGGAGGACTGGTCGGTCGTGTCCGTGGTCGCCGATGTCGCACAGCTCTCGCCTTGGTGCCTGGCCTATCTGGCAGAGATATTGCCCGAGGGCATCTATCGGCTGGCCGAAGGCGAACCGGGTCCGGCGATGCTCGGCTGGATGCTGGGTCAGTATCGGTTCGAGCGGTATCGCAAACCCGAAGCCCCGCAGGGTCCGCGTATCTTGTTGACGGGCGAAGCGTCGCGCATCGATGCGGTCGGCAATCTGGCCGATGCCACGATCCGGGTCCGCGATCTGGTCAACACCCCTGCTGCGGACATGGGGCCGGCGGAGCTGGAAGCCGAGGCGGAGGGGCTGGCCAAGGCGCATGACGCCCTGGTGACGGTGACGCGCGGCGGCGCGCTGGAAAGCGGCTATCCGATGATCCACGCGGTCGGCAGGGCGGCGGCCAAGGGGTATGAGCCGCGACTGATCGAACTCGAATGGGGCAACCCCGCGCACCCGCGCATCGCGATCGTCGGCAAGGGCGTCTGCTTCGACACCGGAGGCCTCGACATCAAGAATTCGGTCGCGATGCGACTGATGAAGAAGGACATGGGCGGGGCCGCGCATGCGCTGGCGCTTGCCCGCCTCGTGATGACGGAAAAGCTTCCCGTTCGCCTGCACCTGCTGATCCCGGCGGTCGAAAATGCGGTGTCCGGCGACGCGTTTCGTCCGGGCGATGTGCTCAGGACGCGTAAGGGGCTGTCGGTCGAGAACACCAACACCGATGCGGAAGGGCGGCTGGTGCTGGCCGATGCGCTGACCCGTGCAGGCGAGGAGGATCCCGACCTGATCCTCGATTTCGCGACGCTGACCGGCGCGGCGCGAGTCGCGCTCGGCCCCGATCTGCCGCCGCTATTCTCGAACGACCAGGCCTTTGCCGATGCGCTGATCGCGGCTGGAGAGGCGGAAGGCGACCCGGTGTGGCGGATGCCGTTATGGGATCCCTATGACGAGATGCTGAAATCGGACATCGCCGACATGGTCAACGCGCCCGACGGCAGCTTTGCCGGATCGATCACCGCCGCCCTGTTCCTGCGACGCTTCGTCCCGAAGGATACCGTCTGGGCGCATCTCGACGTGTTCGCATGGCGCCCGCTGTCGAAGCCCGGACGGCCAAAGGGGGGCGACGCGTTCGGCATTCGTGCGGCATGGGCAGCGCTGAAGGCGCGCTATCCCAGATAAGCCGGGCGCGTCGCCACCGTCAGTCTGCGGCGCTTTCGCCTGCGAATAATTTGCGCAATTCGCCTTTCAGGATCTTGCCGTTGGCGTTGCGCGGCAGCACGCTGTCGACGAAGCGGATCTGGACCGGCACCTTGAACCCGGCCAGATGCTTGCGGACCCAGTCCTGCAATTCCTGCTCGGTCGCCTTCTCACCAGGGGCCAGGTGAACGACCGCGGCGGGCTCCTCGCCCAGCACCCGATGGGGGATGCCCACCAATGCCGCGTCCGTCACGGCGGGATGCGCGTAGAGCACGCTTTCGACCTCGATCGAATAGATGTTCTCGCCACCGCGGATGATGATGTCCTTGGCGCGGTCGACGATGTAGCAGAATCCTTCTTCATCGAGGCGCGCGAGGTCGCCGGTGCGGACCCAGCCGTCGATAAAGGTTTCGGCGGTCGCTTCGGGCTTGTTCCAATAGCCTTTCACGACCATCGGGCCTTTCGCCCAGAGTTCGCCGACCTCGCCCACCGGTAACTCGGTGGCGCCATCGGGCGACATGATCTTCAGTTCGGCGACCGGAACGGGCGGGCCGCAACTGTCGGGGCGGTTCAGATAATCCTCGCCCTGATGACTGGTCACGGTCGCCATCGTCTCGGTCATGCCCCAGCCATTGCCGGGAAGCGCGCCGAATTCCTCATAGATGCGCCTGACCAGTTCGGGTGCGGACGGCGCGCCGCCATAAGCGATGCTTTCGAGCGAAGAGAGGTCGTAATTGGCGCGATCGGGATGTTCGAGCAACTGCCAAGCGATCGTCGGGACGCCGCCGGTGGCGTTGATCTTTTCGCGCTGGATCAGCTCCATCGCCTCGACCACGTCCCATTTGCGCATGAAGATGATGGTGCCGCCCGCGACCATATTCCCCATCAGGAACGCGCTCGACGCGGTGACATGGAACAGCGGGATGACGATCAGATTGATCTTGGGCTCGGGCATCGGGGGCGGGACTTCGCCGCGACGAAGCAGCGCGCGGGCTGCGCCGTAGCCCGTCGACATGATGTTCGAAAGGATGTTGCGGTGGGTGCCCAGCGCCCCCTTGGGCGCGCCGGTGGTGCCGCTGGTATAGAAGATCGTCGCATCGTCGTCGGGCGCGATCGCGACTTGCGGCAGGCCGACGTCCTCCAGCGAGGCCCAGCTTTCCGGCACGCCGATCACATCCTGCATCGACCGATGGCCCTCGGAGAGTTCGCCCTTGGGCCAGTTGACGACGACCTGCTTCAGATCGGGCAGGTTCGGATAATGCGGCTCGATCACCAGATGGCGGCGGCCATCGACGAACAGCATCTTCGCGCCTGAATCCTTCAGCCCATATTCAAGCTCGCGGCCTGTCCACCAGGCGTTCAGCGGCACGATGATCGCGCCGATCGCGGTCGCGGCGAAGAACACGACCGGCCATTCGTTGAAGTTGCGCATACACAACGCGACGCGGTCGCCCTTTTCGATGCCCTGTGCTTGCATCCAATGCGCCAGCGTCGCGGTCGCGCGGAAATTCGCTTCGTAGGTGACGCGATGGCCATTGAGGATCGTGAACTCGCGTTGCCCGTGCGTGCGGCTGAACATCAGGAGGTAGGGAAGCGCGGGCGGCAGATTCTTCCACACCTTCGTCCGAACGCCCCGAATCTCGACCTCGTCGATCTCGCATTTCTGGCCCGGCGCGGTCAGGATGCCCTGGACCTGTTGGAGCGACATTTTCGGCCAGGTGGGATCGAGGGCGACGAGCGGTTCGGTGGACACGGGGCTGGCTCTCCTGAAAACTTCGCTTCGATGTTCGGGTTTGGCATTTTTGCCGTTGCCGGGGAGGTTAGTGTTGATTCACCTCTCGCTCAAGGCAATAGAGTTTTGACGCGCACGTTCAACCGCGTTTGCGAAGATTCGAAATCGGGGTATGGTCGAGAGGATGTTGCAGCAAGCCCCCGCAGAAGCCGGATTCGATGCCGACCGCCTGACCGCGATCGATCGTTTCATCCAGTCGCGCTATCTTGATTCGGGCAAGCTGCCGCACGCGCAATTGCTGATCGCGCGCGAGGGGCGCATCGCGCATTTCGCCCATCTGGGGTCTGCGCGCGAGGATGGCGGCGAGGTGAGCGACCGCTCGCTGTTCCGCATCGCATCGATGACCAAGCCGATTACCAGCATCGCCTTCATGATGCTGGTCGAGGAGGCAAAAGTCGCGCTCGATACCCCGGTCCACCACATCCTGCCCGAATTGAAGGGCGTGGGCGTCTATAATGGCGGCGGCGCGGGGGTGCCCTTCGTGACCAGGCCGACCGCCGAGCCGATGCGGATGGTCGATCTGCTGCGGCACACCGCCGGGCTGACCTACAGCTTTCAGAATCGCAGCAATGTCGATGCCGCCTATCGCGAAGGCAGGATCGAGAATTGGCACGGCAATCTCGATCTCGACGGGTTCGTCGGCGCGCTGGGCCAGATCCCGCTGGAATTCTCGCCGGGCGAACAATGGAATTATTCCGTGGCGACCGACGTGCTGGGCGCGGTGATCGAACGGGTGTCGGGGATGACGCTGGATGCGTTCTTCGCGGCCCGGATTTTCGAGCCGCTCGGGATGCACGACACCTTCTTTCAGGTGCCTGCGGATAAGGTGGACCGCCTCGCCGATTGCTGGACGATGGCGCCGGGCAAGGGTCGGGTGATGTACGACCGGGGCGCCGACAGCGCGTGGTCGCGGCGTCCGAAATTGCTGTCGGGCGGCGGCGGGCTGGTGTCGAGTGCACTCGATTATCATCGTTTCTGTACGATGTGCCTGAACGGAGGCGAACTGGACGGGGTGCGGATCGTCGGGCGCAAGACGCTCGACCTGATGACGCAGAACCACCTGCCGGGCGGCAGCGACCTTGCCAGCATGTCGCAATCATTGTTCAGCGAGGCGACCAATGCGGGCGTCGGCTTCGGCCTGGGCTTTGCGGTGACGCAGGACGTGGCGAAGACGCTCGTCCCTGGCGGCGTCGGCGAATATTATTGGGGCGGGATGTTTTCGACCGCCTTCTTCATCGATCCGGTCGAGCGGCTGCACATGATCTTCATGACGCAGTTGAGCCCGTCGAACACCCATCCGATCCGCCGCGAGTTGAAGACGATGATCTATGCGGCACTGAAATGAATAAGCGGAGTAGAAACCCGTTCGTTTCGAGCGAAGTCGAGAAACGCTGACTAGCGCGGAGCAAGCGTTTCTCGACTTCGCTCGAAACGAACGGATCGAAATTTTAGGAGAGACCCGACCCATGACCTCGCCCATCACCACCACCCGCGACGGCGACGTGCTGATCGTCGTATCGAACAACCCGCCGGTCAATGCGCTGGGCGCGGCGGTCCGCACCGGCCTCGACGCCGCGATCGACGAGGCAGCCGCCGACGACAGCATCAAGGCGGTGGTCATCGCCTGTGACGGCCAGACCTTCTTCGCGGGCGCGGACATCACCGAGTTCGGCAAGCCCCCGGTCGAGCCGTTGCTGCCTGCGCTGGTCGACAAGATCGAGGCCTCCGAAAAGCCGGTCGTCGCGGCCATCCACGGCACGGCCTTGGGCGGCGGGTGCGAAGTCGCGATCGCCTGCCATTACCGCATCGCCGTGCCCAGCGCGAAGCTCGGCACGCCCGAGGTGAAGCTGGGCCTGCTGCCCGGTGCCGGGGGCACGCAGCGGCTGCCGCGCCTGGGCGGTGTGGAACTGGCGCTGGAAATGGTCGCCAAGGGCGATCCGATCCCGGCGAAGAAAGCGCATGAAGCCGGACTGGTCGATCGCCTTGCCGACGAAGGCGCGCTTCGCGAACAGGCCATCGCTTTCGCCCGCGACGTGGCGAGCGCTCGCCCGCTGCCCCGCGCCAGCGAAAAGGAGGCCAAGGCCGAACCGGGCGTGTTCGACGCGTTCCGCAAGACCAACGCCCGCCGCTTCCGCGGCTTCGACGCGCCCGAAGCCAACATCGCCTGCGTCGAGAAGGCAACGCAGACCCCTTATGCGGAGGGCGTTCAGTTCGAACGGGAGAGCTTCATGAAGCTCATGTTCGGCGTTCAGTCGGCAGCCCAGCGGCACATCTTCTTCGCCGAGCGCAAGGCGTCGAAGATCGACGACATCCCCGCCGACACCCCGCTGCGCGACATCAAGCGCGTCGGTGTCATCGGCGCAGGCACGATGGGTGGCGGGATCAGCATGAACTTCCTGTCAGCGGGCATCCCCGTGACCATCGTCGAGATGCAGCAGGATGCGCTCGACCGCGGCACCGGCGTCATGCGCAAGAATTACGAAGCGAGCGCCGCCAAGGGCCGGATGAAGCCCGAACAGGTCGAGGCCGCGATGGGCGCGCTGAAACCCACGCTCTCGCTCGACGACCTTGCCGACTGCGACCTCATCATCGAGGCGGTCTATGAAAATATGGACGTCAAGAAGGAGCTGTTCGGCAAGCTCGACACGATCGCCAAGCCCGGCGCGATCCTCGCGTCGAACACGTCTTACCTGAACGTCGACGAAATCGCGGCCAGCACCTCCCGCCCACAGGATGTGGTGGGGATGCATTTCTTCTCGCCCGCCAACGTCATGAAGCTGCTGGAAGTCGTGCGCGGCGCGAAAACCGCGCCCGACGTGCTCGCGACCGTGATGAAACTCGCCAAAAAGATCCGCAAGGTCGCGGTGGTTGCGGGCGTCTGCCACGGCTTTATCGGCAACCGCATGCTGATGCCGCGCCAGGTCGAAGCGATGAAGCTGTTGATGGAAGGCGCAACGCCGGAACAGATCGACCGCGTGCATGTCGAGTTCGGGATGCCGATGGGACCGTTCCAGATGAGCGATCTGGCGGGGGTCGATATCGGCTGGCACCGCGACCCGACCCGGATCGAGAGCATCCGCGACGCGCTCGCCGCCGAAAAGCGGTGGGGGCAAAAGACGCAGGCCGGCTTCTACGATTATGACGAGAAGCGGAACCCCTCGCCTAGCCCACGCGTGGCCGAGATCATCGAGGACTTCCGCAAGAAGACCAATACACCGCAGCATGAGGTGACCGACGAGGAGATCGTCGAACGCACGCTGTATCCGATGGTCAACGAAGGCGCGCTGATCCTGGAGGAAGGCATGGCCCAGCGTGCGTCGGACATCGATGTCGTGTGGATCTATGGCTATGGCTGGCCCGTCTATCGCGGCGGACCGATGTTCTGGGCCGATACCGAAGGACTAAAGAAGATCGTCGCCGGGCTTGAGAAGCACGACTTCGCGGTATCGAAGCTGCTCAAGGACAAGGCCGAGAAGGGCGAGCGGTTCAATTGAGCGCAGCAGCCCCCTCAATCCTCCCCCATCGGGGGAGGTGGCAGCACGAAGTGCTGACGGAGGGGGCCTGCCCCATAGTGAAGCGTCTGCCGCAATCCCCGTCCGTCAGCCGCTGGCGCGTCTGCCACCTCCCCCGGTGGGGGAGGAAAGGTTGAAAACCGCGCTAGAAATTGCTGCCGCGATCCGCGCGGGCACCACCACCGCCCGCGCTGAAACCGACGCGGCGATCGAGCGTATCGAACGCCTCGATGGCGCGATCAACGCTGTCGTCGTGCGTGATTTTGACCGCGCGCGCAGCACTGCGGACGACGCCGATGCCCGCCTCGCAAATGGCGACACCGCCCCGCTGCTCGGCGTGCCGATCACCGTCAAGGAAGCGTTCGATGTCGCCGGCCTCCCCACCCATTGGGGGTTCCGCCACCATGCGAACAACATCGCCACCAGCGATGCGCTGGCGGTGCGAAAGCTGAAAGCCGCGGGCGCAATCATCCTCGGCAAGACCAACGTGCCCAAGGCACTGGGCGACTGGCAATCGGTCAACTCGATCCACGGCGTCACCAACCATCCGACCGATCCGACGCGCACCTGCGGCGGCAGTTCGGGGGGCGCGGCGGCGGCCCTCGCCACCGGCATGGTGCCTCTGGAGCTGGGCAGCGATATTGGCGGGTCGATCCGCATCCCCGCGCATTTTTGCGGCGTCTGGGGATTGAAGCCGAGCTGGGGTGCGATCAGCAGTTACGGCCACCGCTATCCGGGCAGCGATGGCGCCGACGAACCGCTCGGCGTCATCGGGCCGATGGCGCGGTCGGGTGAGGATCTGGCGCTCGCGCTCGACCTGCTCGCGAAGCTCCCCTTGCCGCGCAGCAATGTTGCACCGAAGCGCGTTCTGCTTCTGGCCAGGCATCCCGAGACTCCGACCGCCTCCGCTTGCGTCGAGGCGGTCGAGCGCGCGGCCAACGCGCTCGCGCGGCAGGGAGTGGAGATCGTGCGTGACGCGACTGCGCTGCCCGACCTGTCGCGCCAGCATGACGACTATACGCGAATGCTGAACGTCAGCTTCGCGCGGATGGACCCGGCGATGCACTGGTCGCTTCCCGCCCTGACCGAGTGGTTCGCGATGCAGGACGCCCAGGCGCGCAATGCCCGCGCCTGGGAAGCACTGTTCGAAGAGGTGGACGCCGTGATCGCACCGCCCGCCGCGACCCAAGCCTTCCCGCACGACCATGCACCGCAGGCAGACCGCCGCCTGTCGATCGACGGGGTGGACAGCCCCTATGACGCGCACCTCGCCTGGGCGGGGCTTGCCACCTATCCCGGCCTGCCCGCAACCTGCGTGCCGGTGGGCACCATCGGCGGCCTGCCCGCCGGGGTGCAGGTGATCTGCGACACGCACCGCGACCATCAATCGATTGCCATCGCCACCCTTATCCACAACGCCCTTCACGGAGCGATCACATGACCGATCTCGACCAATTCCGCCGCGATACGCGCGCCTGGCTGGAAGCGAATTGCCCGCCCGAAATGCGGCAGCCCGTACGCTCCGAAAAGGACGCCTGCTGGGGCGGGCGCAACCCCGATTTCCAGCCCGGTCAGAAGGAATGGATGGACGCGATGGCGTCGCGAGGCTGGACGGTGCCCGATTGGCCGACCGAATATGGCGGCGGCGGGCTGACGCCTGCGGAAACCAAGATCCTGCGCGAGGAAATAGCGGCGATCAAGGCACGCAATCCGCTGAACAGCTTCGGCATTTCGATGCTCGGTCCGGCCTTGCTAAAGTACGGAACCGAGGAACAGAAGCTCGAACACCTGCCCAAAATCGCGCGTGGCGAAATTCGCTGGTGTCAGGGCTATAGCGAACCCAATGCCGGGTCCGATCTCGCCAGTCTTACGGCGTCGGCCGAGGATGCGGGCGATCATTATATCGTCAACGGGCAAAAGGTCTGGACCAGCTACGCCGACAAGGCGGACTGGATCTTCTGTCTGGTCCGCACGTCGAAGGAATCGAAGCAGGGCGGGATCAGCTTCGTGCTGTTCGACATGGAATCGCCGGGCGTCTCGACCAAACCGATCCTCTTGATCTCCGGCTACTCGCCCTTCTGCGAAACCTTCATGGACAATGTGAAGGTGCCCAAGGCGAACCGCGTCCATGAAGAGAACAAGGGCTGGGACGTCGCAAAATATCTGCTTGGGCACGAACGCGAGATGATCTCGGGGATGGGCCTTGGGTCGACGGGCGGCAACCCGTTGATCGAGGGGGCGATCGCGACGGTCGGACTCAACGATCGCGGCGAACTCGCCGACCCGTTGCTGCGCGCAAGCCTTGCATTGTTCGAGGTGCGGTCGAAAGCCTTCACGGCGATGTCCGAACGGTTCATCGACGAACTGAAGGCCGGGCAAGCCCATCCCGCCCAGCCGAGCATGATGAAATATTACGGGACCGAGTTGAACAAGGCGCGGCACGAACTGGTGATGGCGGCGGGCGGATCGGACGCGCTCGAATGGGAAAGCGAACGATCGAACGGCGGGGCCAAACCGCGTGCATGGCTGCGCACAAAGGCCAATTCGATCGAAGGCGGGACGAGCGAGATCCAGCTCAACATCATCGCCAAGCGGATCTTGGAATTGCCCGGCGCTTAACAATGCCCGTGCTCCGGTGCAGGCCGGAGTGTTGGCCGCATCCGCCACCCCTACCCAGCATTCCGGCCTTCGCCGGAATACGGAGTGTTTGAAATGCCTCTCTACCTCAACGACGAACAAGTCATGCTGCGCGATACGACGAAGGAATTCGTCGCCGAACACGCACCCGTCAGCCATCTGCGAAGCCTGCGCGATGCGAACGACGCCACCGGATTTTCTCGCGATCTGTGGAAGCAATTTGCCGAGATGGGGTTCACCGGCATCCTGATCGGTGAGGATCAGGGCGGGCTCGGGCTCGGCCATGTTGAGGCGGGCGTGGTGCTTGAGGAGATCGGCCGCAACCTGTCGCCCTCTCCGTTTCTGACCACCGCCGTCGCTGCGGTCGAGGCATTGAAAGGCACCGCGCATGCCGAGCGCTGGTTCCCCGGCATCGTCGCGGGCGACACGGTCGCGGCGCTCGCCATCGATGAACGTGCCAAGCATGGTGATGCGGTCGCGATGAAGGCCGAGCGATCGGGTAACGGTTTCCGGCTGTCGGGCGAAAAGCGCTTCGTCACGCATGGCCATGTCGCCGATCTGCTGATCGTTGCCGCACGCACGGCGGGCGCGGACGACGAGGATGCGGGCGTGACCCTGTTCGCGGTACCAAAGGATACCAGCGGCCTTACCCATGACGCCGAACGACTGGCGGATTCGAGCCTTGCCGCGCGCAGCAAATTCGATGGCGTCGAAGTCGATGCCGATGCGGTGATCGGCGAGGTCGACAATGGCCGCGAAGTGCTCAACCGGCTGCTGTCGGCAGGACGCACCGGCGCATCCGCCGAGATGCTGGGTGTCGGCGGCGGCGCGATGGACATGACCACCGCCTATCTGAAAGAGCGCAAACAGTTCGGCACGCTGATCGGCAGTTTTCAGGCGCTCCAGCACCGCGCCGCACACCTTTATTCCGAAATGGAGGTCGCGCGTGCTGCGGTGATGAAGGCGCAGCAATTGCTTGACGCAGGTGACGCGCGGGCAAACGAAGCGGTGTCGGTGGCCAAGGCGATGACCGGCCTCGCCACCACGCTTTCGGTGCAGGAAGGCATCCAGATGCACGGCGGCATCGGCATGACCGACGAGTATGACATCGGCTTCTACATGAAACGTGCGCGGGTGCTGGCCGAGATGTTCGGCGACAGCAATTATCACGCGGATCGGCTGGCGCGGGCTGCCGGCTATTGATCGGCACAGTATGCGCGGGCAAGCGGGTCGAATCATGACAGACATCATCAATCCCCGTGCCTCGACCCCGGAAGGCCAGGTCACCCAACTCATCGACCTGCTCGATGTGGAAATGATCGACACCGACCTGTTCCGGGGCGCCCGCCAACCCGGCGGGGTCGGACGCGTGTTCGGCGGCCAGGTCATCGCCCAAGGGCTGCAAGCCGCACAGCGGTCGGTCGACGACGACAAGGTCGCACATTCGCTGCACGCTTATTTCATGCGGCCGGGCGACGAGAAGCACCCGATCATCTACCGGGTCGTTCGCGATTTCGATGGGCGCAGCTTTGCCAATCGCCGGGTGATCGCGATGCAGCAGGGCAAACCGATCCTCAACATGACGGCATCGTTTCAGGTGACGGAAGAAGGGCTGCACCATCAGGACACGATGCCCGACGTGCCGCCGCCCGAGGACCTGCAATCCGAATTCGAACTGCGCCAGCAGATCGAGGATCAGGTGCCGGAGAAATTCCGCGACTTCTTCCTTCGCGCACGTCCGATCGAAATCCGCCCGGTCGCTCCGCGCAACTGGTTCCGTCCAGTGAAGGGCGAGCCGCGTCAGGCAAGCTGGTTCAAGGTTGCAGCGCCCCTGCCCGACGATCCCGCGTTGCACCGCGCGGCGCTCGCCTATGCGTCGGACATGAGCCTGCTCGGCACTTCGATGATTGCGCACGGGGTAAGCTGGATGTCGCACAAGATGCAGTCCGCCAGCCTCGACCATGCGATCTGGCTGCACGAGCCGTTCCGCTTCGACGAATGGCTGCTCTACGCGTGCGACAGTCCGTGGGCGGGCCATGCGCGCGGCTTCAACCGCGGTCGCATCTACAGCCGCGACGGGCGGCTGGTGGCGAGTGCGGCGCAGGAAGGACTGGTGCGACTAAAGGATTAAAGTCGCGGAGCTTTTTCGCGATCGTGGCGTTTATACTGCATGGTCGCTTCGCTTCTCCCCGCCGCCCTCGTCCTAGCCGCTCCACAGGCATCTGCGCCAGTCGATGCAATGCGCTGGGAAGAACGTGTGTTATTAGTGTTCGCTCCTGAAGAGCGGGACGCCGCGCTTTCGAAACAGCGCAAGATCGTCGGCGCCGATGGCGACGGATTTCGCGATCGTGAATTGCGAGTAGTCGAAGTTGTCGGCGAAAGCGTTGCCGGAGCGCGCGATTACGCTCCACGCTTGCGGCAACGCTACCGCATCGCCAGCGACGAATTCGCCGCGGTGCTTGTCGGCAAAGACGGTATGGTGAAACTGCGCACGAACCGCCCGATCGATACAGCGCAACTCTTCACCACCATCGATGCCATGCCGATGCGCCAGCGCGAAATGACCGGCGCTCACTAACGCATTGAACCCGGCTCGACCGACTGTTAGCGTTTCAAAAAGAAACCGACATCGGAGAGCCGCCATGACCACCGCCTATATCGTCGAAGCCGTTCGAACCGCAGGTGGAAAGCGTGGCGGCAGGCTGGCCGGATGGCACCCCGCCGACATGGCGGGCGCAACACTGGACGCCATCGTCGATCGCTCTGGCATCGATCCGGCGGCAATCGACGACGTCATCATGGGCTGCGTCAGTCAGGGGGGAGAACAGGGTTTTCAGGTCGGGCGCGGCGCGGTGCTGGCGTCCAAACTCCCCGAAAGCGTACCGGCCGTCACCATCGACCGCCAGTGTGGATCGTCGCAACAGGCGATCCAGTTCGCGGCGCAAGCGGTGATGTCCGGCACTCAGGATGTCGTGATCGCAGCAGGCGTCGAAAGCATGACCCGCGTCCCGATGGGATCGACCGGCATGTTATTCGCACAGGCCGGGCTGGGCAAAGCCAAGTCCCCGCGTCAGGAGGCGCGCTATCCCGGCATCCAGTTCAGTCAGTTCATGGGGGCGGAGATGATCGCGAAGAAATTCGGCTTCACCCGCGAGCAGCTCGACGAATACGCCCTGGAAAGCCACAAGCGCGCGTCCGCCGCCACCGAACGCGGCGATTTCGATGACGAGATCGTGGCGCTGGAAATCGAGACGCCCGAGGGTTCCGAATTGCACAAGCGCGACGAAGGCATCCGCCACGATGCGACCTTCGACGGCATCCATTCGGTCAAGCTGCTGGCGGAAGGCGGCGTCATCTCCGCCGCAAACGCCAGCCAGATCTGCGACGGGGCCAGCGCCGTGCTGGTCGTCTCCGAAGCCGCGCTCAAAGCCCACGGACTGACCCCGATCGCGCGCATCCACAACCTGACCGTGACTGGTGGCGATCCGGTGGTGATGCTGGAGGAGCCGCTTTACGCCACCGACCGCGCGTTGAAGCGCGCGGGCATGACCATCAATGAAATCGATCTGTACGAAGTCAACGAAGCTTTCGCGCCCGTGCCGCTGGCCTGGTTGCAGCATTCCGGTGCCGATCCGGCCAAGCTGAACGTCAATGGCGGCGCGATCGCGCTTGGCCATCCGCTTGGCGCGTCCGGCACCAAGCTGATGGCAACGCTCGTCCATGCGCTGGGTAAGCGCGGCAAGAAATATGGATTGCAGACGATGTGCGAGGGTGGCGGAATCGCCAACGTGACGATCGTCGAGCGGCTGTAAAGACACATCACACCTACACGTTCGTTTCGAGCGAAGTCGTGAAACGTAGACGGAGCGCCAAGCCAGCGTTTCTCGAACGCGCTCGAAACGAACCGATTTAGAAAGGATTGACGTAATGAAACTCGATTCCACCATCGCCGCGGTCGTCACGGGCGGCGCGTCCGGCCTCGGCGCCGCCACGGCCCGTGCGCTTGCCGCCAAGGGCGCGAAGGTCGCGATCTTCGATCTGCAACGCGAAAAGGGCGAGGCAGTAGCAACCGAAATCGGCGGCGTGTTCTGCGAAGTGAACGTGACCTCCGACGAAAGCGTCGATGCCGGGTTCGCCAAGGCACGCGAAACGCACGGCCAGGAACGCGTGCTCGTCAATTGCGCGGGCGTCGGCAATGCGATGAAGACCGCGTCGCGATCCAAGGAAGACGGATCGATCAAGCATTTCAATCTGGAAGCCTTCAACTGGGTCGTGCAGATCAACCTGATCGGCACCTTCCGCTGCATCGCCAAATCGGCCGCCGGAATGCTGACGCTCGACGCGCTGGAGGACGGCGAGCGCGGCGCGATCGTCAACACCGCCTCGGTCGCGGCGCAGGACGGCCAGATCGGTCAGGCGGCCTATTCCGCGTCGAAGGGCGGCGTGCTAGGCATGACCCTCCCCATCGCCCGCGACCTGATGGGCGAAGGCATTCGCGTGAACACCATCCTGCCCGGCCTGTTCGAAACGCCGCTGCTGATGGGCCTGCCCGACCATGTCCGCGAGGCACTGGGCGCGTCGGTGCCCTTCCCCAAGCGCCTGGGCAAGCCGCCCGAATATGCGCAACTCGCGCTGACGATGATCGAATGCGGCTATTTCAACGGCGAAGGCGTGCGGCTTGACGGCGCCATCCGCATGGCGCCGCGGTAAGGGCTTCTCTCCGCGACGTACTCGCCCCGCATCGTCATTGCGAGCGCAGCGAAGCAATCCAGTCCGACGCCAGTGGATTGCTTCGCTGCGCTCGCAATGACGTTTGAATAGTCAGCAGCCGCGTGTGTTTTCGAGCGAAAGCGAGCACGCGTTGCCGCTCACGCAAACTCCAGGATCGCCGCGTCCACCGCCAGGCTGTCGCCCGGCGCATGATTGACCGCGCTGACCGTCCCGGCCTTTTCGGCGCGCAGGATGTTCTCCATCTTCATCGCTTCGACCACCGCCAGCGGCTGTCCCGCCTCGACCGTATCGCCGACGGCGACATGAAGTTGCGTCAGCAGTCCCGGCATCGGGCATAGCAGCAGCTTCGACGTATCGGGCGGCACCTTCTCGATCATGTGACGGGCCAGCGGTGCGATATGTGCGGGCAGCACCCGTGCGACATGGCTCGCACCCCGCGTCGTCAGCCTGAACCCGCCGCGCGTTGGCGCGACGATGATCGACAGCACCGCGTCATCGACCGTTGCGGTCAACATGCCCGCGCCCGGCACATAATCGTGCCGCACCGTGGTCGGCATTCCGTCGATCAAGATGGTGTCGAGTTGATCGCTCAAATCGGCATCGAATACCGCGTCCCCCAGCGCGACTTGCCAGCGTAGCGGCGGCTCCACCCCGTTGCCCAACTGGCCGTCAATCTCCCCCGCACGCATCGCGGTCCGGCACGCAAGCGTCGCCGCCACCGCCGCAATGTTGCGCAGCAATTCCGGGGCTGCGGGTGCGCCTTGGAACCCTTCGGGATACTCCTCGGCAATAAAACCGGTCGTGATCTCGCCCGAGCGGAAGCGCGGATGCTGCATCAGCGCGGACAGGAAATCGATGTTGTGGCCCAGCCCCTCGATCCGAAAGCGATCGAGTGCGGCAACCTGCGCATCGATCGCTTGCTCGCGGGTCGACGCCCAGGTGATCAGCTTGGCGATCATCGGATCATAGAACATGCTAACCTCGCCGCCCTCGCGCACGCCGTCGTCGACGCGGGTATAGGCATCGGTCGCGGTGTCGCCATAGGGGGTGCCCTGCGCGACAGGCGGCGCATAGCGCACCAGCCGTCCGGTGCTGGGCAGGAACCCGCGATACGGGTCTTCGGCATAGACGCGGTTTTCGACCGCCCAGCCGTTCAGCCTCACATCGTCCTGACCGAAGGCCAGCGTCTCGCCCGCAGCGACCCGGATCATCTGTTCGACCAGATCGAGGCCGGTAATCGCTTCGGTCACCGGATGTTCGACCTGAAGCCGGGTGTTCATTTCGAGGAAATAGAACCCCTCCCCGCTCGTATCCGCGCCCGACACGATCAATTCGACCGTGCCTGCCGAATAATAGCCAACCGCCCGCGACAGCGCGACGGCCTGCTCGCCCATCCGCTTGCGCATGTCAGGCGTAACGAAGGGCGACGGCGCTTCCTCGACCACCTTCTGGTGCCGCCGCTGGATCGAGCATTCTCGCTCGCCCAGATAGACGATGTTGCCGTGCTGATCGCCCAGGACCTGGATTTCGATATGCCGCGGGCTTTCGATGAACTTCTCGATGAACACGCGGTCGTCGCCGAAACTGGCGAGCCCTTCGCGCTTGGTCGCCTCAAACCCTTCGCGGACATCGGCTTCGCTCCAGGCAAGCCGCATCCCTTTGCCGCCGCCGCCCGCCGACGCCTTCATCATCACCGGATAGCCGATGCCGTTCGCGATCTCGACCGCGTGCCCGGTATCGCGGATTTCGCCGACGAAGCCGGGGACGACGTTCACGCCCGCTTCCTTGGCCAGTTTCTTGGACTCGATCTTGTCGCCCATCGCCGCGATGGCATTGGGAGGAGGCCCGACAAAGGCGATCCCCGCCTCGGCACACGCCTTCGCGAAGCTTTCCCGCTCGGACAGGAAGCCGTAACCGGGGTGGATGCAGTCGGCGCCCGTGGCCTTTGCCGCCTCAAGGATCAACTCTGCCTTCAGATAGCTTTCCGCCGCCGGTGCCGGACCAAGCCGAACCGCTTCGTCCGCCATCAGCACATGCGGGCTGCGCGCATCGGCGTCCGAATAGACCGCGACCGTTGCGATCCCCATCCGCTTCGCCGTGCGGAACACGCGGCACGCAATCTCGCCGCGATTGGCGACCAGGATTTTCTTGAACACTCAGCGGCTCCGGATCAGGGTTTTGAGTTGGTCGGTACGCGCGTCGGTCAGTCGGGTGCGGCACTGCGCCTGCACCATCGGCTGCATCGACCCACCGGCATATTGCCCGCCTTCGACAACGCATTGCCTATCGCGAAACTTGAGCCAGGCGCGCTGGCTCTCGAGTAGCGTTCCTGCATAGCCGAAGCCCCCGCCCCGCGACGTGTCCTGCGCGTCGCGTCGCTTCATCTCGGCATTGGTCACCCGCCACTGCGCGTTCATCGCGGCATCCGCGCGCTGATAGTCGCGGCCTGCGCACCGGGTCATTTCAGTTTGCGTGGTGGCGTTCGCGCAGCTCTGCTGTGGCGCGGCAATGAGCATGAGGATCAGGCTGGGCAGCATGAGCGTTCCTTTGTTGCCGGCTCCGCCGCCATCGCCACGATCCCCAGCTTTGCGAACAGCGCCGCGTCCTTGTCGTCGCCAGCATTGCCGGTGGTCAGCAGCTTGTCGCCGGTGAAGATCGAGTTTGCGCCCGCCATGAAGCACAACGCTTGCGTGGCATCGGACATGCTCTCGCGCCCCGCGCTCAGCCGCACCATGCTGCGCGGCATGGTGATGCGCGCAACCGCGACGGCGCGGACGAATTCGATGTCGTCGATCTTCGCCAGCGGCGTGTCGGCGAGCATGTCGCCCAGCGGCGTGCCCTTTACCGGGACCAGCGCGTTGATCGGCACGCTTTCGGGCGGCGTCGGCAGGTTGGCGAGCGCATGGATGAAGCCGACGCGGTCGCCGCGCGTCTCACCCATCCCGACGATCCCGCCGGAGCAGACGTTGATCCCGGCCGACCGCACATTGTCGAGCGTATCGAGCCGGTCCTCGAACGACCGCGTCGAGATGACGTTCGCGTAATTCTCGGGCGAGGTATCGATATTGTGGTTGTAGTAATCGAGGCCCGCTTCGGCCAGTTGCTGCGCCTGATCGGGCGACAGCATCCCCAGCGTCATGCAGGTTTCCATCCCCATCTGGCGCACGCCCTCCACCATCTGGACGATCGCGCCCATGTCGCGATCCTTGGGATTGCGCCACGCCGCACCCATGCAGAAACGGGTCGATCCATTGTCCTTCGCCTGCGCCGCCGCTTGCAGCACCGCGCGGACGTCCATCAGCTTGGACGCCTTCAGGTCGGTGCCGTGCTTCGCCGACTGGTTGCAGTAACCGCAATCCTCCGGGCAGCCGCCGGTCTTGATCGACAATAGCGTGGAGCGCTGGACCTGGTTCGGTGCGTGATGCGCGCGGTGGACTTCCGCCGCGCGGAACACGAGTTCGGTAAAGGGCAGGTCGAAGAGTGCGGCAATCGCTTCCCTCGACCATGTTTGCCCCCCTTCGCCGTTCGTTTCGAGCGAAGTCGAGAAACGTGTCTCAGACGCTGTGCAACGTTTCTCGACTTCGCTCGAAACAAACGGTTGTTGGGTAATCACGCTCATTCCACCACTTCCTCCGCCGGGGCCATGTTGTGTCCGAGCAGCCGCAGCACATCGGCCGCGCACTCCACCACATTCGATCCCGGTCCATAAATCCCCTGCACGCCCGCGTCGCGCAGATAGTCGTAATCGCGCTGCGGGATCACCCCGCCCGCGATTACCTTGATGTCGCTGCGCCCGGCCTCGCGCAGTTTTTCGATCAGGTCGGGGATCAGCGTCTTGTGCCCCGCCGCCAGGCTCGAGGCGCCGACCACATCGACCTCGCTGTCGAGCGCCAGCACCACCGTCTCGTCGGGCGTCTGGAACAGCGGCCCCGACACCACGTCGAAGCCCATGTCTCCGAATGCGGAAGCGATGACGTTCGCACCACGGTCATGCCCATCCTGGCCCATCTTGGCGACCAACAGCTTGGGCTTGCGGCCCATGCGGCGCTCCACCGCCTGCACGCCTTCGACCACCTGACGCCAGCGCGCGTCTTCTGCATAGGGCGCGCCATAGACGCCCTTTACCGGTGTCGGTTGGGTGCCGTAGCGGCCGAACACATCCTCCATCGCGGCGGAGATTTCGCCGAGCGTTGCGCGGGCACGGGCAGCCTCGACGGACAACGCCAACAGGTTGCCGTCGCCCTTCGCCCCCTCACGCAGCGCATCGAGCGCTGCCTGACACGCCGCCTCGTCGCGCGTCGCGCGCACACGCTCGATCCGCTCGATCTGGCCGCGCCGCACCTTGGCGTTGTCGACTTCCAGCGTGTCGATCGGGTCTTCATTGGGCAGACGGTATTTGTTGACGCCGACGATGACGTCCTCGGCGCGGTCCACCCGCGCCTGACGCGCGGCGGCGGCTTCCTCGATCATCGCCTTGGGCCAGCCCGCGGCGACCGCTTTCGCCATGCCGCCCTCGGCCTCGACCCGCTCGATGATTTCCCAGGCCTGGTCGACCAGTTGTTGCGTCAGGCTCTCGATATAGAAGCTGCCGCCCAGCGGATCGACGACGTTGGTCATCCCCGTCTCTTCCTGCAACACGATCTGCGTGTTGCGCGCGATCCGTGCGGAAAAATCGGTGGGGAGCGCGATCGCCTCGTCCAGCGCGTTGGTGTGCAGGCTCTGCGTACCGCCCAGCATCGCGGCCATCGCCTCCACCGTGGTGCGGATAACATTGTTGTAGGGATCTTGCTCGGTCAGCGAGACGCCCGATGTCTGGCAATGGGTGCGCAACATTTTGGAGCGTTCGTCCTGCGCGCCCAATTGCGTCATCACCCGGTGCCACAGCACGCGTGCGGCGCGCAGCTTGGCGATCTCCATGAAGAAATTCATGCCGATCGCGAAAAAGAAGCTCAGCCGCCCGGCGAACTTGTCGATGTCGAGGCCCGACGCCACACCGTATTTCACATATTCCATGCCATCGGCGATGGTGAAGGCCAGTTCCTGCACCTGCGTCGCCCCCGCCTCCTGCATATGATAACCGGAGATCGAGATGCTGTTGAACTTGGGCATCTCGCGCGACGTGTAACCGAAGATGTCGGAGATGATCCGCATGCTCGGTTCGGGTGGATAGATATAGGTGTTGCGGACCATGAACTCCTTCAGAATGTCGTTCTGAATGGTCCCGTCGAGCAGCTTGCGGTCGACCCCCTGTTCTTCGCCCGCGACGATGAAGAACGCCAGGATCGGGATCACCGCGCCGTTCATCGTCATCGACACGCTCATCTTGTCGAGCGGGATGCCGTCGAACAGGATTTTCATGTCCTCGACGCTGTCGATCGCGACGCCCGCCTTGCCGACATCGCCGGTAACGCGCGGATGGTCGCTGTCATAGCCGCGATGCGTGGCGAGATCGAAGGCGACCGACAGGCCCTTTTGCCCGGCGGCCAGATTGCGGCGATAGAAAGCGTTCGATTCCTCGGCAGTGGAAAAACCTGCATATTGGCGAATGGTCCACGGCCGCCCCGCATACATCGAGGCCTTCACCCCGCGCGTATACGGCGCGAACCCGGGCAGGCCGGGGTCGAGATCGGCGACATCCTCGGCGGTGTAGAGCGGCTTGACGGTGATCCCTTCCGGCGTGTGCCAGTCAAGGTCGCGGCCCTTCACTTCCTTGTCGGCGAGCGCCTTCCAGTCGGCGGGGGTGGGTTTGTCGTTACTCATACCTAAAATCCGTTCGCTTCTGGCGAAATCCCAACTTACGCATCCATAATCCGTTCGTTTCGAGCGAAGTCGAGAAACGTGCCCATAGCGCCCAGCCAGCGTTTCTCGACTTCGCTCGAAACGAACGGGGTGGCAGTTACGTGCCCCGAAACTCAGGCTTGCGCTTCTGGAGGAACGCCATGCCCCCCTCCATCGCATCGGCCGTGCCGCGCATGTCGCGCTGGTTTTCCGCCTCGCGCGTCATCGCATCGGCATAGCTCAGCTCAAGCGCATCGTGCAGCCCGCGCCGCATCGCTCCCAGCGCGCGGGTCGGCCCCGCCGCCAGCCGCTCGGCCATTGCAAAGCTTTCCGCGTCCAGTGCATCGTCGGCCACGACCTTGTGGATCATGCCCCAGTCCTGCGCCTTGGCCGCGGGCACCCGCTCGCCCAGCATCATCATTTCGGCAGCGCGCGCACGACCGATCAGCCGGGGCAGCATCCAGCTTGCCCCACCATCGGGGATCAGGCCGATGTTCACGAAGGCCTGAAGGAAATAGGCGGTCTCGCTCGCGACGCAAAAATCGGCCGCCAGCGCCAGACTGCACCCGATCCCCGCCGCAGGCCCGCGCACTGCGCTCACCACGGGCACGTCCAGCGCGGCGATCGCCAGCATCGTGCGGTTGTAATGCTCGGTCAGCGCAGCGAAGGTCGTCTCGCCCGGATTGTCCATCCCCAGCGCCCCGCCCGCGACGTCCGCACCCGAACAGAAAGCCCGCCCCGCCCCTGCAAACAGCACCGCGCGCGCACCATCCAGATTGGCGATCGCGTCGCGGATTTCGTCGAACAGCGCAGGCGGCGCGGCGTTCAGCCGATCGGGCCGGTTGAGCGTGACCACCAGCACATCGCCGCGCCGTTCGGTCAGGATATGTTCGTAACTGGCCATTTGTCTGCCCTTCCTTGCCCCCTGCCCCGTTCGTTTCGAGCGACGTCGAGAAACGCTGATGCCCCGAAACGCTTCTCGACCTTGCTCGAAGCAAACGGGTGTTGGTATGCCGTCTGGTGTGCCGCGGGAGTGCTCAATGCATGTCCTTGGGCGTCTCCATAATCTCGGTCAGCACCCCGCCCATATCCTTGGGGTGGACGAAGAAGATCGGCGTCCCATGCGCACCGATCCGCGGTTCGCCCAGCACCCGCGCGCCCTTCGCCTCGAACCAGGCCTTGGCTTCATGGATGTCGGGCACTTCGTAGCAAAGATGATGCTGCCCACCATTCGGGTTCTTCGCCAGAAACCCGTGGATCGGCGAACCTTCGCCGAGCGGCTCGATCAACTCGATCTGGGTGTTGGGGGTATCAACGAAGCACACTTTCACCCCCTGCGCAGGCAGGTCGAAGGGTTCGTGGATGGTCGTCGCACCCATCACTACACGGTAAAAGGCGACCGATGTTTCGATCGACGGCGTCGCGACGCCGATATGGTTGAGGCGGCCGAGTTTCATATAGATCCCTCCGTCATTGCGAGCGTAGCGAAGCAATCCAGCGACGGATTTCCCGGCCGTGGAATAGTTCGCTGCGCTCGCAACGAGGCCGAGACACGATGCTCAGCCATGCGCGATTTGCTCATACAAGTCCTTCCATGTGGGATTCATCGCCTCGATCAACGCCAGTTTTTTAGCGCGTGATCCGCCCTTGATCTGCTTCTCGCGGGCGATCGCGTGCACCATCGTCTCGTGCGGTTCGTACCAAACCATTATCTTGCAGCCATAGCGCGACGTGAACCCTTCGGTCGCCTTTTCGCGATGCTGCCACACGCGCTGCGGCAGGCTCGATGTTACGCCGACGTACAGCGTCCCGTTGCGCTTGTTTGCCATGATGTAAACCGCAGGCTGCTTCAATGTACCGCTAGTCCGTCATGGCGAGTTCAGCGAAGCCAAGCCGTGATATGCTTGTCGCCCTGGATTGCTTCGCTGCGCTCGCAATGACGGGGGCTATCACAACGGAATATTGTCATGCTTCTTCCACGGGTTCTCCAGCTGCTTCCCGCGCAGTTTCCTTAAGCCCAACGCCACGCGCCGCCGCGTGGAATGCGGCATGATCACCTCGTCGATGAAGCCCTTTGCCGCCGCGACAAACGGGTTGGCGAAGCGCGCCTCATATTCCGCCGTCCGCTCGGCAATCTCCTCCGGCGTGCGGCCGCGGAAGATGATCTCGACCGCGCCCTTCGCGCCCATCACCGCGATCTCGGCCGTCGGCCAGGCATAGTTCAGATCGCCGCGCAGATGCTTCGACGCCATCACGTCATAGGCGCCGCCATAGGCCTTGCGCGTGATGACCGTGATCTTGGGCACCGTAGCTTCGGCATAGGCGAACAGCAGCTTGGCGCCGTGCTTGATGATCCCCGAATGCTCCTGGCCGACGCCGGGCAGGAAGCCCGGCACATCGACGAAGGTGACGATCGGAATATCGAACGCGTCGCAGAAGCGCACGAACCGCGCAGCCTTCTTGGATGAATTGATGTCCAGGCATCCGGCCAGCACCATCGGCTGATTGGCGACGATGCCGACGCTGCGCCCCTCGATCCGGCCGAAACCGATGATGATGTTGCCCGCATGCGCCGGTTGCAGCTCGAAGAAATCGCCCTCGTCCACGACCTTTCGGATCAGCTCGTGCATGTCGTAGGGCTGATTGGCGTTGGGCGGAATCAGCGTGTCGAGGCTGTCCTCGATGCGATCCCAGGGATCGTCGGTCGGACGCTCTGGCACCGCATCGCGGTTGGACGCGGGCAGGAAATCAAAGAAATCGCGCGCCGCCAGCAGCGCTTCGATGTCATTCTCGAACGCGACGTCGGCGACCGACGATTTGGTGGTGTGCGTCACCGCACCGCCCAGTTCCTCCTGGGTCACGACCTCGTTGGTCACCGTCTTCACCACGTCGGGACCGGTGACGAACATATAGCTCGAATCCTTCACCATGAAGATGAAGTCGGTCATCGCGGGCGAATAGACCGCACCGCCTGCGCACGGCCCCATGATGAGGCTGATCTGCGGCACCACGCCCGATGCCAGCACGTTGCGCTGGAACACCTCGGCATAACCGCCCAGCGACGCCACGCCTTCCTGAATGCGCGCGCCGCCGCTGTCGTTCAGGCCGATCACGGGCGCGCCGACCTTCATCGCCATATCCATGATCTTGCAGATTTTCTGCGCGTGCCGCTCGGACAAAGATCCGCCGAACACGGTGAAATCCTGGCTGAACACGAATACCAGGCGTCCGTTGATCGTCCCCGAACCGGTGACCACGCCGTCGCCGGGGATCACCTGATCCTGCATCCCGAAATCGACGCAGTTATGCTCGACATACATGTCGAGTTCCTCGAACGATCCTTCGTCGAGCAGCACGTTCACGCGCTCGCGCGCGGTCAGCTTGCCCTTGGCGTGTTGCGCGTCGATGCGCTTCTGTCCGCCGCCCAGCTTGGCACCGGCGCGCTTGCGTTCGAGTTCCTGGATCGTTGACGACATCGCTCTCGCCTGACTTTCGTTCGTGTTTTGGCATTCTCCCTGAAGGGCCGTGCGCGCCGGATCAACCTCAAAGTTGGCCGGGGGTGACGCCTTGGTGGAGGCATGGCATACTCGTTCCACGAAAATATCGGAGAGACGCCGTGGCCACCGCCTTCAAACCCGACACCCGTATTTCGGACGCCGAACATGAGGCGCGCCAGCAGCTTGCCGCCTGCTACCGGGTGTTCGACCATCTCGGCTGGTCGGAGATGATCTACAACCACATCACGCTGAAGATTCCAGGGGAGGATGGCGCGTTCCTGATCAACCCCTTCGGCCTGCATTTCAGCGAGGTGAAGGCGTCGAATCTGGTCAAGATCGACATCGACGGCAACAAGCTCGACGACAGCCCTTATCCGGTCAACCGCGCCGGTTTCGTCCAGCACGCATTGTTCCACCGGCATCTGCCCGACGCGCATTGCATCGCGCATACCCATACCACGGCGGGCATGGCGGTCAGTTCGGTCGAGGGGGGCCTGCGCCCGACCAATTTCTACGCGTGCAATTTCGCAGGCCAGATCGCCTATCACGATTTCGAAGGCGTGACGGTGCGCGACGAGGAAGGCGAACGGCTGCTCGCCAATCTCGGCGACAAGCGCGTCATGCTGCTCAGGAACCACGGGATATTGGTGATGGGTCGCACGGTGCCGGAGGCATTCATCAAACACTGGTCGTTGCAACGCGCCTGCGAAATTCAGGTCGCCACCGCCAGCATGGGCGAGCCGCTGGTCGTGTCGGACGAGGTGGTGGCGGTGCACCAGCGCGACCTGCACATGGCGCAAGTCCCCGGCGGCCCCGGCGCGGCGGACTTCGCGGCAATGGTGCGGCTGGTGGACAAGACCGACCGGAGCTGGCGGGACTGACTCCAATCCGTCACCCCCGCGCAGGCGGCAGTGCATCCCGCCCGTGCCGCTTGCCGGACCGGCAGGAGATGGGTTCCCCCTTTTGCGGGAACGACGTGAACGTTTTCCGGTAGCGTCAAACACCGCCAACCCGCTAAGCCACCGATATGCCGCGCCTGACCGTCAACAATCAGCCCGTCGAATATCTGATGCCGGGCGAAACGCCGCTGCTGTGGGCGCTGCGCGATGCGTCCAACCTGACCGGCACCAAATATGGCTGCGGCAACGGCGATTGCGGGGCGTGCATCGTCGATGTCGATGGCCAGGCAGTCAAAAGCTGTCGCTTCACGCTGGAAGCGGCCGAGGGCACGTTCGTCACTACGATCGAGGGGCTGTCGCGCGATCGCACGCATCCGATGCAACAGGCGCTGCTCGCATCGAACGTCGTCCAGTGCGGGTTCTGCATCCCCGGCATCGTCATGAACATGGCGGTCCTGATGAAGCGGTCGCCCCGCCCCTCGCAGGACGAGATCGAGCGGGTCGTCACCAACATCTGCCGCTGCGGCATCTACCCCAGGCTGGCCGAGGCGATCCAGCAGGCGATACGCATCGCGAACGGCGACGAAACCGTCGCCCCCGCCCCGCGCCCCGGCATCGAGCCCGAAGAGGCCGCGCGCGACGTCCCTGCGCTCGTTGCGCCGCGCTAACACTTTCTTTCAATTGGCTGACAGGCGAGTTCAGCAAGCGATCACTCGACTCGCCGTAGAAAGGCTTCATCCTAAGGGCCGGCTCGTGCGCCGGTGAGCGGAAAGAAGGCAATATGAAAAAGTCCCTATTGATCGCATTGATCGGCGCCACCGCCCTGGTCCCCGCCGCAGCGCTCGCGCAGGATCGCGGCGAGCGCGGCAATCGCGGTCCGCGCGCGGAACAGGTGCAGCAGCGCCAGCAGGCCCGCGAGGCGCGTCAGACGCAGCGTCAGGCGAACCCGCAGATGCGCGAGCAGCGTCAGGCCATTCGCCAACAACGTCAGGAACAGCGCGTCGAGCGCCGCGAGACTCTTCCCGACCGCCCGCAGCGCAGCTTCGAACGACCGATGCCCGCGCAACAGGCCGTCCCGCAGCAGCGCCGCGACTGGCAGAACCGCGCGGAAACGCCGCGCCAGGAATTCCGTCAGGAGCGTCGCGACGATCGCCGCGATTTCCGTCAGGAACGTCGCGAGGATCGCGGCGAGCTGCGTCAGGATCGCCGCGAGAACCGCCAGGATTTCCGTCAGGGAGAGATCAACCGCCGCGAATTCCGTCAGGAGCGCCGCGACGACAATCGCGATTTCCGTCAGGATCGCCGCGGCGACCGGCGCGATTTTCGTCAGGATCGTCGCGACGACCGGCAGGACTTCCGCCGCGACTGGCAACGCGACAATCGCGGGGTGCGGAACGATCGCCGCTGGGATCGCCAATGGCGCAACAACAGCCGCTACAACTGGCGCAACCATCGTCAGGTAAACCGCAACGTGTATCGCTTGCCGCGTTATTACGCGCCGCGTAACTATCGCTACGGCTATCAGCGCTTTTCGGTCGGGATCACGCTGGGGTCGATGCTGTTTGCGAACCAGTATTGGATCAACGATCCTTATACCTATCGCCTGCCGCCCGCTTACTACCCGTATCAGTGGGTGCGCTATTACAACGACGCGCTGCTGGTCGACACGATCACCGGAACGGTGGTCGACATCGAATACGACATCTTCTGGTAAGCCGGAACCAAGGTCGTCACGCGAGGGGCTCGGCAGCGCAAGCTGTCGGGCCTCTTGCTTTTCGCGGGGACCGCGACATTTTGCACGACCATGAGCAAATGGAAGCATCACAGCGGCCCGCCGTCGCCGCTGCGCGCGAAATTCGGACGGACTGGCGTCGAACGGCTTGAGGCGCATCCAGGAGCGAAGCGCGCCAAGGTCGAAGGCGCGGACATTTTCTACATCCCCGAATTCCTGACCAAGCAGGAATGCCGGACATTGATCTCCAGCATCGACGCCAGCTGTCGCCGTTCGACGCTGCTGACCGATTCGCCCGATCCCGAGTTCCGCACCAGCGATTCGAGCGACCTCGACCGGTGGGATCCCAAGATCCGCGCGATCGACGAACGGGTCGCGCATCTGCTCGGCATCCCGCTGGAACATGGCGAGACTCTTCAGGGGCAGCGCTACAAGCCCGGCCAGCAATTCCGCGCGCACCACGATTATTTCCACGAGGATCAGAGCTATTGGGCGCGGATGCTGGCCGAGGGCGGGCAGCGCACCTGGACGGCGATGATCTTTCTGAACGAAGTCGAACAGGGCGGCGCGACCTGGTTCCCCCAAGCGGGCATTCGCATGAAGCCCAAGCCGGGTCTGCTGCTCGCGTGGAACAACATGCGCCCCGACGGGTCGGCGAATCCGAATACGCTGCATGAGGGCATGGCGGTGGTTGCGGGCACGAAATACATCGTGACCAAATGGTTCAGAGAGGGGCCGTGGCTGCGGTAATTCAGTGAATCTGGCGGCGCGGGACCAGATTACGTTGATAAGGGCCGATCGCGCGTCATCATTTGCTGGCCCTCCCCACCCCACCCGCTACAACCTGGCCGGATGTCCCGTCTCGTCCTCAACATCGAACGCTCGATCCTCGGCCAGCCCTGGCACTGGCGCGGGCTCGCCGCCGATGCGCGCGACCCCGGTTTCGCGCCCGACGATCTGATTACCCAGCTTCTGCTGACCCGCGGCTGCACCCGCGAAGACCTCGATGCCCACCGAACCCCGACGATTCGCGGCTTCATGCCCGACCCGTCGATCTTCCGCGACATGGACCGCGCCGCCGAACGGCTGGCCGACGCCGTGACGGCGGGCGAGAAGATCGTGGTGTTCGGCGATTACGATGTGGACGGCGCGACCTCCGCCGCGCTCCTCATCCTGCTCATCCGCCAGCTCGGCCACGACGCCAGCCCCTACATCCCCGACCGGTTGATGGAGGGATACGGCCCCTCGGGCGAAGCATTGGTGCGGTTGAAGCGCGACGGCGCCGACCTGATCGTCACCGTCGATTGCGGCGCGCAGGCCTTCCAGGCGCTCGACATGGCCGCCGAAGCGCAGGCGGACGTGATCGTCGTCGATCATCACAAATGCGCCGCCGAACTCCCCAAAGCGCTGGCGCTGGTCAACCCCAACCGGCTCGACGAAGGCGAAGGGGCGGCGCACGGGCATCTGGCGGCGGTCGGCGTCGCCTTCCTGCTCGGCGCCGCGCTGATCCGCACCCTGCGCGCGCGGGGCTGGTTCGATGACCGCGCCGAACCCCGGCTGATCGACCTGCTCGACATCGTCGCGCTGGGCACCGTCGCCGATGTCGCCCAACTCCGCGGCCTCAACCGCGCCTTCGTCGCTCAGGGGTTGAAGGTGATGGCGCAACGCCGCAACATCGGCATGAACGCGCTGATTCAGGCATCGCGGCTGACGCGCGCGCCGACCTGCACCGATCTGGGCTTCGCGCTCGGCCCGCGGATCAATGCGGGCGGGCGCGTCGGCAAGTCCGATCTCGGCGTGCGGCTGCTGACCACCAGCGACCCGGCAGAAGCGCAGGTGATCGCCGAGGAACTCGACCGGCTGAACGAGGAGCGCCGCGCGATCGAGGCGGAGGTTCAGGCTGCCGCCGAACGGATCGCCGCCCAGGCCCCTCCCCGCGCGGTCGCGGTGATCGCGGGCGAAGGCTGGCATCCCGGCGTCATTGGCATCGTCGCCGGGCGCTTGAAGGAAAAGCTCGGTCGCCCCGCCATCGTCATCGCCATCGACGAACACGGCGTCGGCAAGGGATCGGGCCGGTCGATCAGCGGCGTCGATCTGGGGCAAGCGGTGCTGTCGGCCAAGGAACATGGCCTGCTGGCCGCCGGCGGCGGGCACGCAATGGCGGCGGGGCTGACGGTCCATGCCGACCATATCGAAGCCTTTGCCGACTTTCTCGACGAGCGCCTGGCCGACGGCGTCGCGAAATCGATTTCGGATCGCGCGCTGCTACTCGACGCGGTGCTCGCCCCCGGCGGCGTCAACCCGATGCTGGTCGAATCGCTGGAGGCCGGCGGCCCTTACGGCATGGGCTGGCCCGCCCCGCGCGTCGTCGCAGGCCCGGTTCGCATCCTGAAGGCCGATGTGGTCGGCAACGGCCATGTCCGGCTGGTCGTCGCGGGCGAAGACGGTCGCAGCCTCAAGGCCGTTGCCTTCCGCCAGGCCGAAAGCGAACTGGGCGCAGCCCTGCTCGGCGCGCCCAAACACCGCCGCCTGTGGCTCGCGGGTCGCGCAAGGATCGACGACTGGGGCAGCCGCCCGGCGGCGGAATTGCACATCGACGACGCCGCCTGGGCCGATTGATGTCGATTGGGGCAAAAAACCCGGTTGACCGCCGGGCGCGCTTTGCCTAGTTGCACCGCCACGCCTTCATGGCCCCTTCGTCTAGCGGTTAGGACGCGGCCCTTTCACGGCTGAAACACGGGTTCGATTCCCGTAGGGGTCACCATCCGCCCTCAATGGCGCGGAATTGCGTGATTTGGCCGTTCTTTACTTCTTCGCTGGTACAGCAAGCTGGTACAGCGAGGAAGATATGGCCGAAATGGCAAAGCCATGGAAACATCCCCAAACGGGCGTCTATTATTTGCGGCGGCAGATCCCAACCGCCATCCGTGAAGCCTTCGATCACCGATCGCTCCATAAGGCATCACTTGGTACGAAAGATTTGCGTCAGGCGACGGTTCTGTTTCTGCAAGCCAACGCAGACCTCGAAAACAAGTTTGAAGAGGCGCGGGACCGTCTGCGTCGTACGGGGAGCGCAGGTCGCTCCTCGCGCGATCGCGCGGACGAAATGGTCAGCAGCTATTTCCTAGGACCTCCTCTCTCAGAGGGGGGCGTGGCCGGACCGGAGAGACTGCTGCTGGCTCGAACCGAGATTGACCGAGGCCTGTGGAATCAAACCGAGCATGGCTGCGCGACCCCCGGCCCTGCCTCCACTGACCACTGGTGGTTGTTATCGAACAATGCGGCAACATACCGCGCATATCCAGGCGTTTCGCGTTTGGTTGCAGGACACCCGGTCGGCGCCATCTGGCAGTTTGATGATACGAAGTTTCGCGACGAGCACGCCCGCATCGCTCAAGTCGAACGAGTGGTCGAACAGATTGCTCGCTACCACGGTTGTGAGGTCTCTGATTTACCTGATCAGATCGTACCCGCGACCGCAGAGTTCCTGAATAAACTGCCAGTGGGCACGGTCCAAAATCGGAAGCAACGCGAAACGCCGCGTCGAGATCGACCAGACCTGAGACTCTTGGAACTGTTTGAAGAATGGCAAACGCGACGCAAACCGAGTGTGCAAACCGCGAGCGAATTCCGTCAATCTGTAATTGCCTTCATCGATTTCATCGGCGACATCCCCGTCAACGAGATAACCTACGACGACGTGTTAAACTTTCGGGATGCGGTCGCGTCGCTACCATCCCGAATGTCGAAGGCGGAGCGCAAACTTCCGTTCACGGAAAGGCTGGCTACTGCCAATGCCCCAAAGTCTGTAGACGTTCCGCGTGTGAAACCCACAACCGTCAAGAAGCAAGTCGGAGCAATTCAAGCCCTGTTAAATCTCGCTTTCCAGCAACGCTGGGTGAAGCAAAATGTAGGTCAGGGTATAGCCATTTCCGATTACGTCAAGGCTTCTCAGGATTCCCGGCTAACGTTCACCGAAGATCACCTACAAGCTCTATTCTCGTCAGATATTTTCTGCAAACCATCCACTTGGAGGTGGAATTTAAAGACCACCCACTGCACACTATACTGGATTTTCCTGATTAGTTTAACCACTGGGGCTAGGCTAGAAGAGATTGGTCAGGCACTGCTGCGAGATGTGAAAGACGCACATCGCTTTCCATACATCGACATCGACGACTATGTTAGCGCTGAGGATGGTGACGCCTCCAAATCCATCAAGACACCAGGTTCGCGCCGCGTCATTCCTATCCACAGCAATCTTTTTGCTTTGGGTTTCGGCGACTATTGTGCGGGACTAAGATCAAGCGGACAAACGAAGGTTTTCCCGGACTTAAGCACAAATTCTCTGAGCAAGCATACGCACGATGCATCCCGACGGGCAAACCAGTTAATCGACAGCGCTGTGTCGCGAGACAGCCGGCTGGTATTTCACAGCTTCAGACACACCTTCATAGATTATGCGCGCGAAGCGGAGCTTCGCGGCCGGGTAATAAGCCAGATATGCGGGCACGCACCGACAACGGTCGGCGGCAAATATGGCCGCGGTGTTCGCGTCCCCAAGCTTCACGAGCTTTTGCATCGCATCGATTGGTCGTTCCTAGCTTGGGATACGCTCATTCTCGCTGCGAGTTCAATCGATTGGAAAATGGTCGCCAATCAACACAACAGGAGGGAAAAATGACGAAAGAATATGATCCGCAAAATTTCGGGCGTTTCAGCGAAGAACGTGACGAGGAGATCCGAGCGATTCATGCCGAGCTCGAGAAAATCATGTCTAGCACAGATTACAACGAAAAAAAGCGTTTGAAGAACATCCGTCTCAAGACAACAATGCCAGCAATTCGTGAACGCGTCTTGAAGATCAATCTCATGAGGAACATGGATGAACTGCAAGAGCTATCCGAGAAATTTGCGAAGGTCCTGTTCAAGGTCCACAAGGACGAGGTAGAGCTTGGCATCGTGATGGACCAAAGGCGGCAAGCCGCATCGGACTATTGGAAGCGGCTCGCCGATGGTCGCGTGTATGCAGGCGCGAGGCAATTTTTAGACCTGCTGGACCGCGATGGCATCGATGCTGAGTCGCTCGCATCGCTTAATGCGCACGAAACCCACCAGATCAACAGCTACATCCAGAGCGTCTTGCTTAACAAGAATCCATCGAGAAAGCGCCGCTAAGGAATTCTCGTGCCTCTAGACGAACTGCGCGTCGAGATACCGGCGAACTCTGAGAAGGTCGTCCAGGTTATCGCTTATCATCAGCTCGAGCGGGGCTCGCCCAGCGAACAGCCCCGCTCAGTTAGGGTGCCGGATCCAGTGTCGCGAGCGTCCGGGCAACAGGCTTTCGAGCGCCGCGTAGATTCCAAACGTAGCGCTGATCCTGAGCAGCGTGTTTTTGGTCATTGTGACGGGGGATAATGATCGCTCAGCCTCGGCGATCACCGCTGCTTCGGGTCCGAGGAGCTTTATCTCCTCGTCGACCGTGAGCTCCCAGTAACGAGCGATGTTCCTGAACGTGCGGAGCCCGGCCCCTGACATGTCGCGTTGGATGTCCACGGGATTGGGCGGCTGGGTATCCTCATGCGCAAACAGCACGTCGAGTGCTCGCTGCTCGGCGTCCGCCCAACCATCCCCTTCCAAGATGTGGGCCCTTGCGCCGGCGACCGGGGCGGCCCGCCCGATCATCACGCACGAACCGTTTCTGTTCGTGGGCATGAATTGCGCCCGATCTTTGTCGTCGATCAGCAGCCGCATGAATGGAAAATACTCAGCCCGGCCATTCTCGTGCACCACGATATTAAACCGGCTGCTGGCGGGCCGATCGGCGCTCCACAACAGGATAACCGCGGACCAATCTTTTGTGCCAGCGGCGGCCAACAGATCGCCGCCCTCCCCGGCCACGCAGACGATCAGATCGTCTCTGGCAAAGCAAGCGCCACCCGCGATCTGCGCGGTCGGGGACCCACTGAGATGGGCCAGGTGATCGGCAAGCGCTTTTGCAACCGCTTCGGGGCGTGAGAGCGCTTGCTCGTCAGAGATAGGTTTGAAGCTCGTGAGCGACATCGCGCCCCCCTTTTCATTCTGAATTTAAGAAAGGTTGCAGCTGTGCCGATTAGCCGGCGGCCAAGATCTCAGCCCATTCGCCAGCAAGAATGGTGCGAGAACCGAAGTTGCGAACCTCTGTGAAGGCGCCCCAATTGCTACCCTGCAGAGCTCGGGAAAACGCAACGAGATGGACATGCGGCTTGTGATCGTAGCCAAGTTGGGAGGGAACATGCTGGATCAGGATCGTCGCCAGACTGCGCTTTTCAGCAAACGACCTGAGCGCGAAGCGACGGGCCAATTCGAATTGGCGATGCCGAGCCATGATTGGGTCGAAACGCACTGCGGTGATCGTCAGCAGATCACGCTGATCCTTGATCATCCGTCGCTCATAGTCAGCGATGATCTCCTCAACGCCATATAAGAGATCAGCCGCATCGCTCGGCAGCACCAGCGCATTGCGCGTGTTGATCTCAGCCGCCCCGCCAAGCCTCAAACGTCGATCGATCGCACCGCGAACGGTGTTGGGCTGACCTTCGTGTTCCGAAAGGATCGCGCCGTGGACGATATCGACATCGCCACACTTGGAATTGTCGGGCTTGTAATCGAGGGCCATTTACATTCCCCCGATGAGCTGACGGACGAGCCGCGTACCGGCGTCCACGCCATGCATGCGGCCTTCGCCACAAATGAACGGCGGGAGGTCGTCGGCAAATAATGCGCCGTTGACGACCGTCCAATGCATGCCAGTTGCACAAGGGTCTTCCGGGACGAACCAGCAGCAGCCGTCTTCGCCATTGAGCCAGAGCTCCAGATTACGATGCCAGAGCCAGAAACCGTCTGCGTTGTACGCGATGTCCGCGAACAGTCCGTAGCTGTCGCGCTCTCGTACCGCGATGAGGCTCGCACCGGATTTGCGAGCCTGTTTCAACAACTGACGTTCATCGAAGCTATCTCGTTCGCAACTGGCGATCAGAGATCTTAGCGGTGATTTGGTCTGATGTGGCGGCTGCCAACCACCTGTCACGATCAGGATTTGTTGGAGTGCGGCCACCAGCCCCGCCGGGCCGGAACTGAGATTTGCGGGAAGCGCGATCGCGCCGTGAAAGGACATTTTTCTAGCCTTTTAAGGGGTGAATAAGCACCCCGCTTCCGAGACTTTTTTCATTCTCTTCAGCGGAGCACTTCCTCCTCTCTGACCCTCACTTTTCCGGATTTTTGTTCCCTACATGCTCGGCATGACGCTACATGGCCGTCTTAGCCGATTCGATGCTGGCGTAGTTTACCGGCAGCTTTGCGCCTCAATGTCGGTCATTCGCCGGGCAAATCTTCGACCCCGAAAACCGTCGTAAGTTCACGGTATTGGGAACGACCGACTTTGGGACAAAGCTGCCGTTCTTAGCGACGTGTTGAATGACAGGTTCTGGCAGAAACCGACGTTCTGCGTTCGCCTGACCGGCATCTAAGAATTACACGGAAGTCGGCGGAGCATCAGTAAACAGCGCACCGCCTGTTGCACTTGGCCCCGGCGCTAGGCGCCAAGACATTCTACGAGGCTTTCAGTGCTGGCGCCCCCTCCGCGCTACCCTCGGAGGGCCTTTGGCAACGGTGCATGCGGATTTCACACCGCCAGGATTTCGGTGGGTCGCCGGTGCGGGGCCGGTGATCCTTAGGGTGGACCCGCCAAGTTGACGTCGCACACGTGGCTGTCCATCAGTCGCCCAGCTGTCGCACGACTCCCTAGCGCCGCGTGGCTCCGCAAGTCTAACATCAAGCGGCGATCGCGAGCGCTGAGCACGCGAGCGACGCCGTGCGAGACAGCAGCCAGTCATAGTGAAGAAGGGTGAAGGTGAAGCGATTCGATGCCACAACAGAATATCGCCGTGGTCGGAGCCGGCCCAAAGGCAGCGGCACTCGCGGCTAAGGCCTATTGTCTTCAGCAGGAGGGCCATGAAGTCGCGGTGAGCGTTTTCGAACGCTCCGAGATCGGTGCGAATTGGTCTGGCAACCATGGATATACCGACGGACTTCAGCGGCTTTGTACACCCGCCGAACGCGATCTTGGCTTTCCCTATGGAACGACGTTCGGCACCGATGTCGTCGAACTGATGCAGTCGCGTTTCTCCTGGAGCGCGTTTCTCGTCGCGCAGGCCAAGGATTCGGACCGCTATTCGGATTGGGTCAATCGCGGACGCCGGCCGCCCAGCCATGGCGACTTCAAGGACTATCTGCGGTTCGCCTTTGAGCAGGCGCTCGTCGAACCGGCGCTCGGCCGCGTCACCAAGATCATCGAAGATGGCGGCACCTGGAAGATCCGACAGATCGACGCCGCGACCAAGGACATCGTCGAGTGGCCTGGATTTCACGGGGTCGTGTTCACCGGCCCGGGCCCGGCCTCGAAGAAGCCGCCCCAAGTAAAGGATCTCCGCGTACTGTCCGGCGTGGACTTTTGGAGCCACCTTGCCCGCGTCCGCAAATTGCTAGCGACCATTAAGGACAAACCGATCGTCATCGTCGGCGGCGGCGGAACCGCTGCGGCGATCACGGCGTGGTTCGTTCGCGAGGGCGTGCGCACCCAGCCGATCAATCTGATCAACAGCCAGGCGATGCTGTTCACGCGCACGACCAATTTCTTCGAGAATAGTCTGTTCGACGACGAGGAGACCTGGTTCGCGCTCGATCCCAGAATCCGCAGCGAGTTTACTAAACGGCTCAATCGCGGCGTCGTCTGGGAGACGATCAGCAGCTTGCTCGCGGATGCCGAGAACCTGACGCTGCTTCCCGGGACCGCAACAAATATTCGCCACTCCGCACCGCCGACCGCAAGCGCGCTACCCGATCTCGAAGTCGAATATACCAATCACAAGGGCACCCATCCCCTGCCCGCCGGCCTCGTGATCGACGCGACCGGGTTCGACCCTTGGGCGTTCGAAGTGCTAACGCCGCCCGAGGTTCGCGCTGCACTCGTAAAGCCGCTCCGCGAGACGCTGGCGAACGACATTCGCGACGACCTGTCGCTGCCGATCACAGACTTCCCGCGGATTCACACCCCCGGGCTCGCTGATGCGCAGGGACCAGGCTATGGCTCGCTGATGGTGCTCGGCTCGATGGCTGACAGAATCCTCAGCCCCTATTACGACGCGGCAAAGCCTTGAATTTCGTCCCCGTATGTACATATGTACAGGTAACTGGAGGTTCCGATGGCGGACGATACGAACAATATGGTGCTTCGCACGATCTACTTACCGCCCGATGTCGATCAGGCGCTAAAGTCGGCTGCGATCCGTGGCTCGCGCAGCAAGGGCGACCTGATCCGCGAGCTTATCAAGACCGGTCTCGAAACAAAACGCAAGGAAGCCGGCAGCTATTTCGTTGAGCCGTCGGGAAGCAAGCAGCCGGTGCGGCCGGCGGCGGTGACGCGGACGGTCGTCGTCAAGGCGAAGGCACCCAAGCCGCGCGCGAGAACCAAGAAGGCTTCGATTGGCTGATTCGTCGCCCGAGGACGCATCCCAGGGCGAGGAAGGCGATGCTCGCCTTGTCGTGCTCAATGCGAGGCAGCTTGCACGCATCGAAAGCGTGCATCGCGGCTTTCTCTACCAGCATCTCTACGCGGCGCTTTGCCTGCTGCTTGCCGGACCGGCGGGTGTCGATCGGATCGTCGTCGAAGGCGATGAGGATGTTGAGTTCCAGCGCGGCTCTGAGCGGACTTATGTCCAGATAAAGTCCCGTCTCGAAATGCTGACGTTCAGCGATATTGAGGACGCGCTGCTGCGCTTCGACGCGCTCCGCGCCGAACACGCTAGCGGGACGCGGCAGGGTTCGGCGCGGTTCGTCATCGCCACCAATGCCCCGCCCGGTCCAAGGCTGGCCGAACAGATCAAAGCATGGCCGAGCGACGTCCAGCTATACTGGCCGGGCGGACCCGCGGCGGACGATTCCGCACTGCCCTCCCCGCCTGGCAATGTGAACGCCGCGCTCGCCGCCTGCAATGCGCTTGCCGGCCAGCTCCCGTTCGCGATGCTCCGCCCTGAGACACTGACCTGGAAGCTCGCCGGTCTGGTGCTGTTGGCGGCCTCGGGCACGCCGCCGCGGCAGGATCACGCATTCGAGCGAGGCGAGTTGCCGGCTTTGTTCGAGCAGCTCGTTGTCCAGATGCAGGATTTTCCCTCGCCTCCCGCAAACTACCGGGTCCAGATCGGCGAACCCGACCTGATCGGCGAGGAGCGTATCCGCATCGTCGCGGCGCTGTCGGGCGCCGGCAAGACTGCATGGGTTGCCGAGGCGGCGACGCACCTTGCGGTGCCTGCCGTCTACATGGACGTCGGCGACATGCCGGGGCCCGCTCTGGCGGCGGCGGTCGCGCGCGAAGTGACCGCTAAGATGTTCGGCCGCAGCCATGGCACTCTCGGCGAAATCCTGCTGCCGGGCGCCTCGGGCCTCGATACGCTGGGCGCGCTAAGCGCGAAGCTCGGCGAGGAAGGGCTCGTCGCCGATATCGTCATAGACAATGCCCACCGTCTCCCCGCGGCCGACCTCAAGCCGATCGTTGAGCGCGCGCCGAACGTGCGCTTCGTGTTCCTGTGCCAGCCGGGTGCCGAGACCCAGGAACTCGCCTCGCTGCTCGGCGTCGAGATCGAGACGCTGGGCGGCTGGGACGAGGACACGATTGCTGCGGCGGTCAGCGATGACGGGTGCGTGGCCGACTTTGCCGACTGCGAGCGCCTGTCGCGCCTGACCGGCGGGCTGCCTTTCTACGTGCTCAACGCGGCCGCGATCGCGCGCCGCGAATATGACGGATCGATCGCGAGTTTCTGCGCTGACTTGGAGGCGCAGACCCATCTGGTTGCCACTGCTCAGGAAATCATCCTGCGGCGCGCGTTCGAGACGCTGCCCGAGCGTACGCGCGATGTGATCGCAGTTCTCAGCATGGCGGACGTGCCGCTATCGAAGGACGAAGCGGTCGATTTGCTGGTCGCCGCGTGCGGCCTGTCGCCGCAGGAAGCCCCGGCAGCAGTCCGCCGCCTGCCCGACAGCGGTACGGTCGAACTGTTCAGCAATGCCGGGATCAAAGTCCATGACGCGGTCCGGGTGCTGGGGCGCGCGCATATCGCCGCGCAGGGCGCCGAGCGCGAGCGCGAGATCAGGGGGATGTTGCGCGACCGGATCATCGGCACGCTCCAGAAGAACTGGAGTATCGGACGCGTAGCGCTGCTCGTCCGGCTCCTCGGCCAGCTCGGCGAAGTCAAGATTCTGGTCGAGTTCGCGACCGACGAGATTTTCCACGAGATGGGCGTGTGGCGCGAGATCGCGCCGTTCCTCGTCGTGATCGCGCAGAACCCGAGCGAAGATTCCGAGACCCGGTTCTGGGCGCTCGACGGCCTGGTGTTCAACGACCTCAGGGAAGGCGATGTCGATCGTGCAACTCCCTGGATCGATGCGATGCGCGCGCTGCTCGACGAGGAGGAACTCGGTGCGGACGAATGGCTCGCCTGGGGCATGAAGCGGATGCTCGCTTTATCTCAGACGGGCGATGCCAGCGGAGTCGATGCGATGCTCGCCGAAGTTGAGGCACGGCTGCCCGCGAGCGGCGCGCATCAGCGGATTTTCCGGTACAATCGCGCGCTCGCGATGTTCAAGCTGGAGGCGTATGACCGCACGCTCGAAGCGACCGAGCAGCTCGGCGACGAATATTACGGCCTGCTCGGGCTGAACCCGACCGATATCTTCGCACGCAACCCCAAAGAAATCCGGCCGATGCTGCCCAAAGGCCGCGACAATACCGACAACCTCAAGCACCTCGCCGATGTCCTCGATCTCCACGCGCAGGCGATGCAGAAGTCCGGCACGCTGGCTCCTCTCGCGCGCATCCATGCGATGAAATTCTACGACCTCGCGCGCGCGCCGCAGTCGGTTGTCCGCGTCGGTCAGGACCTCGTCGAAGACTATCTCGAGAACCGCGACTATGCCGGTGCACGCGACGTTGTCGAGAAGACTCTGTTGCCGACGATCCAAGGACTTGGGTTGGTCTCCTGGGTAGTCCCAATCCGCGCACTATATGCCGTAGTGCTCGCTTATGACGGCGATCTAACAGGCGCCGACCGAGAGCTGCGTCGCCTCGCGCCCTACGAACCGGGCCTTGGCCAGGAAGCGAGGCGCCAGCTCAGGCATCAGCGACGGCGTGTCTTGGAAATCCAGCGCTTCGGTGCTCCGCAGCAAGTGCGAGTCAAAATCACGCCGCAGATGCAAGCATTTCTCAAGTCGCGCGGCGGACCCGCGCCGACCTCGCCACGCAGGACCAAGGTCGGACGCAACGAGAAATGCCCCTGCGGATCAGACCGTAAATACAAGCATTGCTGCGGGCGCTGAGCGCGCTCGCCAACCAGCCAACCGTCAATCGAAGCAACTAACGCGCTATTTCCGCTCACGAGACGCCGCCTGCTACCATTGAGGCGCACGCGACATTGCGCAGAACCAGCACAGCGAGTTGTCGATACATGACCGCAACGGCCATATTCGCACCCGCGACAGCTTTGGCGGCGATCCCTTGCCGATCGACAGCTGTGGCCACCGCGACCGGCCGCTTCCCGTGCGAGCGGACATTCGGGGCGCCGCATCGGAACGACGCATGTTGGTCGGCACGAGCCCCAGACCCACTCCTTCGAATCCTCTTCGGTAAGCGTTCTGCAGGTGGCCAAAGTGGCCATAGGAGAACGATCATGGAGATGTCTGAAACTGAACTCACCGCCACCAAACGCCCGGTCTGGAATGCCGGAAGGACCGTAGGCGCAAAGCGGGCTCTGAAGCCGAAGCAGATTTGGGAAATCCGCTTCTACCTCAACCAGCGCCGCCGCCTGCGAGATCGGGCGCTGTTCGACTTGGCGATCGACAGCAAGCTTCGGGGCTGCGACCTGGTGCAAATGAAGATCGGCGACCTTGTCAGCGGTGGGCAAATCCGAACGCGGGCGATCGTCATGCAGCAGAAGACAGGCCGGCCCGTTCAATTCGAACTGCTGCCAGATGCTCGGGCCAGCCTGCTGGCATGGCTCGAACGCCGGGGCGGCACGGTGGACGACTATGTTTTTCCAAGCCGGGTTGATCACAATGGGCACCTGAGCACACGGCAGTACGCTCGGCTTGTCGACGAATGGGTAACAGGTGTCGGCCTCACGCGAAGCGAGTATGGCACCCACTCGCTTCGGCGAACGAAGGCATCGATCATCTACAGGGCGACCGGAAATCTGCGGGCTGTCCAGATTCAACTCGGCCACAGCAAGATTGAGAACACGGTGCGCTATCTCGGAATCGATGTGGAGGACACGCTTGCCCTTGCCGAAAACACTGAGATCTGAACCTACTGGCGCCCGTGCCCGGGCGAGCCAAGCACGGGCGCTGGGACCTACCTGCCGGTCCAGAGCGGTATGGCGAACGTCGGCTCCCGCTTGGAGCTGACGTCCAGCTCAGCTTCCGGCTGCGCGTGGCGGGCGTTACTTTTTCGCAGCCGAACGGCTTTGATTCAGCGCGAACAGGCGGGCGAGGATTTCGTCCTCGTCCAGCCGGCCGGCGTGCCAGTCCTCGCCCCAGCCGTAGGCGTCGGCCACCGCCGAATCGAGCGCGGCATGCGCGTTCGTCAGCCATTGCGGGCGGGCGTTGTAGAGGTTGGTCAGCGTCCGCTTCTTCAACTCCTTTGCCGCCGCCTCGTCGCGGGGCAGGATGCGATCCGGGTAGCCGGGCACGACTTCGTGCTCGCGCACCACTAGGTCGGCGGGGTTGAGCCAGTTCCCGCGCAGATCGTTCAGCCGCGCCGCCGCAGCCGCGATCGCCTGCGCACGGGGATCATCGGCATAGTCGGCGGCGGGAATGTTCGGGGTCAGACCCTCGGGGAAGGGGAAGGTCTCGAACCCTAGAGAGGGCGTGTATTGGGGGTCATTGCCTACCCCATGCCAACCACCGAGCGCGAGCGACCAATACTCGTGGAATTTCGAATGCAGTACCCCGAAGGTGGTGTCGTCGTCGCGACACACGACAACCACCCGACTATCTGGAACTACGCTTGGAGCCGTCCAGACGAAAAGGCGGTGCTTCGCGACGCGGGGTGTGAAAATCGCGCGACTCAATTCAACCGAAGCCTTCTTGATGCCCGGAACGGTTTCACCGTGCTGCCACCAAAACAAGCGTCGTCGATCGCGGCGATTAGTATCCCTAAAGGGCTTCACAAACTCCCGGACATGCTCAAACGGGATTTCATAGACCGCCGCGTCGGCTTCCGATGCAGTCCCAAAGTCGATGATCCACCGATCCGACGGCCTTTGCGTTATGTCCTGGCCATTAAGGAGGGGGCGCACGACATCTCGATTGGGTCGCCCATTTGGGTTAAGTGGCGACACTAACCAATGTCGCGCACGGGCGCCGTCGATGTCAAAAGCGCCTACCTTCACCGGACCTTGAAATGCCACGCTCCGGTTCGTCGGCAATCTGCCTGCGGACGTAAGATCGACGCCACCGCGCTTAGCCGATAGGTCAGCAAAAATTCGCTCCACGCTTACGCCATCTAGCGTCGCTCGGACGTTGGCCCCGCGATCGAAGCAGATTATCGAAACGCGAACCGCAGCGCCATCCACGGTCCACTGCTCGTCGCTCCAAGCTTCGAAAATCCGACCGTGCTCGACTACAGGAGCGAGGACCTCACGATTCGTTCCGCTCCGGATCGAGTTGGTCGATACCAGCCCTGCGCGCTGCAGACGCCCAGCTGCAATCATCGTCCGCGCCATCGCGAACCAGTAGCAGACGAGATCGACACCGCCCGGCACTTCCGGCCACGCCTTACGCAGCGCGACGGTGTACTCCTCGCCAAGCTCTCCGATCATCTTCTTATTGCCCAGAAACGGCGGGTTGCCCACCACCACATCCGCCACCGGCCACTCCGCCCGCGTACCATCAGCGTTCAGCACCGCATCCCGGCACTCAATCGTATCCAGCGGGCGCAGGATAGGGTTTTTCGCGGCGTCGAATCCGTTGCGCCGCATCCACTGGATTTCGCCGATCCACACGCTCACCCGCGCCAATTCGGCGGCATAGGGATTGAGTTCGATGCCCAGCAGACATTCCGGCCCCACGCGGGGAAAGCCGCGCGGCAGGCCCAGCGCCTCGGCATCCAGATTGGCGCGGTGCTCGATGTCCTTCAACGCCTTCAACGCGACATACAGGAAATTGCCCGATCCGCAGGCGGGATCGAGCACGCGGAAATTGGCCAGCCGTTCGATGAACGCCGAATGGATCGCCGTTGCCTCGGCTAGCATCCGCGTCGCCCGCCCGCGTTCCGCCGGGGTCAGCAGCTTTTCGGCGGTGCGCTTGGGCGCCTTTTCGCCAAGTGTGGTGATCTTTGCCAGTGCCTCGGCCCATTCGGCCTCCAGCGGTTCGATGATGACCGGGCGAACGATCATCATGATCTTGTCGCGATCGGTGTAATGCGCGCCCAGCTGGCTGCGCTTGGCGGGGTCCAGCCCGCGTTCGAACAGCGTGCCCAGGATCGACGGGTCGATCTGCGACCAGTCCCGCCGGGCGGCGGCGAGCAGCTGGTCGATGTCTTCGCTCTCGACCGGCAGCACGCCGGCATCGGTGAACAGCCCGCCGTTGAACCAGTCGATCGGCGTAAAATCGATGTCGCCACCCGTTGCCATCGCGCCGAACAGCTTGGCGGCATTCCCCTCGAACCGTTCGGGCCGCGCCTTGCTGGCGCTCAGCATCTTGGTGAACAGATTGTCGGGGAGCAGCCCGACATCCTCGGCGAACATGCAGAAGACGAGCTGGTTGACGAAATGGGCTACGCGATGCGCCTCGTGCCCGCGATCGCGAAGCCGCTGGGCGATGCCGACGAATTCGCGCGCCGTCTCCTCGGTCAGTTCCTGGCGCGACTTGGCAGGCTTGAACAGCTCGGGATCGACAAACGCCGCCTTCAACCGATCGCGCACTGCGCCATCGGTCAGGTCCTCCAGCGCGATCTCGTGCGTTTCCTGGACGCTGTTGGTCCAGTTGGTGCGGATCACGATCCGGTTCATATCGGACACGATCAGCAGCGGCGGGTTTTCCAGCGCTACCGAATATTGCAGGAGCTGGCTGTACGCCTTGTCTAGATTGGCGTGGCGGCCCTTATACTCCCATCCAAAGCATTCGCGCCGCCACACATCGGCCCAGCCATTGCCGCCGCTCGTCTTGTTGGCCCCCTTCTCAAACGTGAACCATTCGCCCTTGGGGTCCGCCGAGACCGGATCGAGCACGCCGAGGAGCGCGCACAGATCGTTAAAATGGCTCTGGGATGCGGACCGCTCCTTCAGCTCCACGTTGCGCCATTTTTTCAGGAATTCGTGCGGTGTCATGCGCCCCCCGGCAACCAAGGATCGAGCCTGCGGCAATTAAGCGCAGCCCGGCTCGTTAGTAGCTGATCAACACGGGGGAGCAATCATCAAGGGTGACGCTGCTGCCGGACAGCCATCCCTTGCCCCGACAGCTGCTGCCGGAAGCTGCCGTTCAATCAGTGGGCGGTGAACGGCTGAACCTGGTCGCTTGCTGACGGAAGCGGTGGCCTACCTTCGCACAAGGCTAGGTAAGTTTGACCAATGGGCAGCGGGCCCCTGCTCGGTAGACGAACCTTGACAAATCGAACCTCTCACCTATCTCACTTTTATGAGTGAGGATTGTGAAATGATTCGATACCCGATGCTGACCAGACCAAACGGCAGCGCAACGCTGGCCGGTAGCGCGATGGGGCGGCAGATGCTTGCGCAGTTGATCGAGAAGACGAAGCCGGTGGCCGAGCCGACACTCGCCTTCCTCGATTTCGCGGAGGTGGACATCGCGACGGGTTCGTTTCTTCGCGAAGCCGTCATGGGCTTTCGCGACTTCTGCCGCAACGCCGTTGGCATGATCTATCCGGTGGTCGCCAATGCCAATGCGAGCATTGAGGAAGAACTGGCGACCTACCTTCGGGGCCGCAACGACGCCATTTGGGCATGTGACCTAGACGCTGACGGCGCAGCCATTGACCCGCACATTCTTGGGGAGCTCGACGCAGGGCAGTTAAGCACGATCCAACTGATTGCCCAGCACCATCCGATTTCAGCGCCTGAGCTGGCCAAGCTCCGCCCCGATGACAAGATCGGCACTACCGCTTGGAACAACCGGCTGGCGACGCTGTCCGCCAAGGGCATGCTGAAGGAAGTGCGGCACGGCAAAACCAAACTCTTCAGCCCGGTTATGGAGGCCGTGTAATGGGTGCTGATTTCATCCGCGAACAGTCTGGCCAGCCCTGGCGCAAGCGCTGGAATAAGGGCGTGGACCGCCTCAAGCAGCCGGGCCTGTTCGATGTCCGGTTCGGGTCACAACAGCGGACTATTACGGCGGACATCGACCCCGGCACGAGCGTGCGGGCGGGCGACGAGCTCGTAGTTCAGTGTGGGTCCGGCAACGCCATGGTGTGCCGGGGGCAAAGCCGCATCGGTGCCGTCAAAGGCCTGCCGTCCGACATGCGCACAACGATTACCGACTGCGGCGGCGTCGCACTCGGGATTGTCGAACGGGTCAGCCTGTTCGGCAACAGCGTGGAGCTTCGTTTGCAATGAAGAGTGCCAACAACAATTCACTGCCCCGCATCGTGCGCAACTCGCAGCGCCTGTGGGACGATGCAGCCACGATGCCCTGTTCGCTGGGTTGCGTGAGCTGCGTAGATCGTCCCAACTGTGGCGGTGCGCACAACAGCGCCAGCTTCTTCGACTGTAGCGATTATTGCCGCTGCGATGACAAAGCGACCTGCGATTTGGTCTGCCGAGGGAACCCCAAACAGTTTGTAGAACGCCTGCGGGAGGTCAATGGCCTAGACCTCAAGAACGCGCCCCGCGCCCCAATCGTCCCCATTGAGGCACTGCCGCCCATGGTTCCGTTGATCGAGCATTCGACGGCGCGCGTCGGCACACTCAACTCACCGATTGTCGCGCTGCCGCTCCATGCGCTTTTGAACATTAACGCGGGTACGCTGCGCTATCCCGACAGGGACGCGCTGAGTCAGAAGTTCGGTATCGATCGGAACGCCCGACTGGTGATTTCAGGCGTAGCACGCGACCGGAGGATCGAGCGCTACTGGGCGGCGACAGACAGGGCTGCCATGCTGGAGCAGCTGGCAGCCCTCGATATCGCGCTGATCACACCACCCAATTATAGCGTGCTGACCGATGTGCCCCGCACTGACAACATGCATGCCATGAAGCGCATTCTGATGGCGGCGGTTGAGATGATGCAGGCAGGGCTTCCGTCCGCGCTGCATGTCAACGCTCGGACGGAACGGGATTACGAGCGCTGGGCCGAGCTGATCGCCGAGCGGCCGGAGATTCAATGCCTAGCCTTCGAGTTCGCGACCGGTACGGGCCGTGGCGAACGGCTCGATTGGCATGCGGCGCAGCTGTCCGCACTTGCTGCCCGTGTGCCTCAACCGCTGGGTTTGGTGGTGCGTGGCGGCATGCGGGCACTGGAACCGCTGCGCGCATCGTTTGCGGCAGTGACGATGATCGATACCGACGCCTTCACCAAGACCCGATGCCGCCAAGAAGCGCAATTCCGCCCCGACGGGAAATTGGTGTGGCGCAAGCGCCCAACGCCGCACGGTGCCCCAATCGACGCCTTGCTACAGCAGAACGTCGCAGCGCTTCACAGTCACCACATTATTTTGGAGCGCACCCACGCAGAACAACGGCACGACGCCGCTTCACGCAGTCGCCGCGCGCCAAATCGCGCTGATCGTCAGACCCGCGAGGGCTGAAGTATGGCTGAGCCGCTGGTGCCCGTTAAGGGGATCATTTGTTGGACATAGCGTGAGCGCATGATCACCGGAGCGGAAGCGAAGCTCGACCCGGTCTGTCACCATTGACTTACAAAGCTGGATAAATCCCTGGCCACGTCCGCTGGAAGCAGGGAACCGCGAAACCCCAGGTCGAATCGCCTCCGTCAGCGCCGCACCCGCGTCCGGCAAATGCGTGTAATCAGGGTTTTGCCGCAGCGTCTCCAGCACACCCATACCGCGATCCGCCACCACAAATTCGAAGGTGCGATCCGTAACTGCGTACGCGACCAGCCCTGTTTGAGCCGCGCCGCTATGCTCATAGACATTGTCCTGCATCTCACCCAATGCCCCTACCAGCGATCCGACGAGCCCGGACGGAAAGCCTTTATTTTTGGCAGCATTTTCTGCGTGGAGGAGCCATTGCTCCCAAATCGGATCACGGGTCTCTACAGGATTCTCTAGCGGCAATGGAAACGCCCCAGCTTGATCGCTGAAGCCGCCGCCGAACGGCTGGCCCGTTGCCCAAGCATGGCGAACTTTGGGGGCAAATGACCCCGCAAAAGAAACGGATGCATACTCGGCCGGAAATTGCTGGGCAGCGGCCAGTAACTCGACAAGTGGCCCAATACGTCCTGATTTTTCAATCAGAAACGAACCGTGGCCATGCAAATGGCCACTCGTCGCTTCTCTGAGAAGGTCGTCTACAACCGAGAAATGCGCCTGGGCCGTCTGCATCGTTGATCAATACCATAAACACTTAGCTCACTACTGCAATTCTTTAGGTTGAACGCAGATCGGGGATTGCAATCGGCTTGCCTCAACAAAGATGTGCTCGGCCCGGTGGTAAAAAGTGCCTTCAGGCTTGTCATATACGGAGGTCTGCCGAACTCCCTCGTCTTTGACGCTGTGCGCGGCGGCTCTTCTCGGTTCAGATTGCCCGCGATTGATAGGCAGAATAGTAAAATTCTGATTTGTCGAATGTCGTTTAGGACGGAGGCACGTCAAGGACGGGATCCCGTGTCAGCGGACGTTCATTGTGGCTGATGCTCACGACCGAAGGTGGTCGGAAGCCGTCACCGCGAGATGTGTTTGGGAATGGCAGCTATTCCAAGTCGGCTGCCCGGAAGTTGCCAGACCGCAAGCGGCCCACGACCTGTCCGGCTGCTTTTGGCAGGAGCCGCCAGTCAGTAA
>NZ_JBTKVV010000007.1:0-103740 GCF_054457155.1 Sphingomonas aestuarii
GGGAGCGACGGGTGGGCGGCGTCAGGCCGCTTGCGCGTAGCGCCGCTACGCGTCTGCGCGACCTTCCTTGCCCACCCGCCGCTCCGGGCGATCACGTCGACCTCCTGATTGAGTTTGGACCCTAGGAAAGGACGGGACGCGCCCGTCAGTTTGCGCCCTTATACCCCTTCAACTCGTCGCCGATGATCTGGACGACGTGCAGCACGTTGGTCGATCCCGGCACGCCGAACGGGACGCCGGCGCACACGACGATGCGGTCGCCGCCCTTCGCCAGGTTGTGGCGCAAAGCCATGCGCTTGGCCTTGGCGACCATTTCCTCGAACGACTCGACATCGCGGGTGTGGACGGCGTGCGCGCCCCAGAGCAGGCCGAGGCGACGGGCGGTTTCGTGCTTTGGGGTCAGCACCATGATCGGCACCGAGGGGCGTTCGCGCGCAATACGGCGCGCGGTTGAGCCCGACATGGTGAAGCACAGGATCGCGCTCGCCGATACCGTCGCGGCGATCGTCTTTGCCGCCTCGGCCAGTGCGTCGGCGGTGGTTGGATCGGGACGCATGACGGTGAAATGGACGCGGTCGCCGTGCGCGGGGTCGCGCTCCACCGCATCCGCGATGGCGTTCATCATGCTGACCGATTCGATCGGCCACTGGCCTGCGGCGCTTTCCGCCGACAGCATGATCGCGTCGGCCCCGTCATAAACCGCGGTAGCGACGTCGGACACCTCCGCGCGCGTCGGCGAGGGCGAGGTAATCATCGATTCGAGCATCTGCGTCGCGACCACCACCGGGCGGCCCAGGCGGCGCGCGGTCTCGACGATGCGCTTCTGCATCGGCGGCACCGATTGCGGCGGCAGTTCGACGCCGAGATCGCCGCGCGCGACCATCACGCCGTCGCACGCCTCGACGATCTCATCCAGCCGCGCGACGGCGGAGGGCTTTTCGATCTTGGCAAGCAGCGCCGCCTTGCCGCCGATCAGCTTGCGCGCCTCGGCCAGATCCTCGGGCCGCTGGACGAAGCTGAGCGCGATCCAATCGACATTCTGTTCCACCGCGAACGCCAGGTCGCTGCGGTCCTTTTCGGTGAGCGCGGCCATCGGCAACACCACGTCGGGGACGTTGAGCCCTTTCGAATTGGACAGCGCGCCGCCGACCTCGACCACCGTTTCGATGCGGTCGTCCGAGTGATCCGTCACGCGTAGCACCAGCTTGCCGTCGTCGAGCAGCAACCGCGCGTCGCGGGCGATCGCGGCGAAAATCTCGCGGTGGGGCAATTCGACGCGCGTGGCGTCGCCGGGCGTCGGGTCGCGGTCGAGGGTGAAGGTCGATCCGGTTTCCAGCATCGTGCGCCCGCCTTCGAACTTGCCGACGCGCAGCTTCGGTCCCTGAAGATCGGCGAGGATCGTCGTCGGCCGACCATATTTCTTTTCAAGGCTGCGGATCGCCTGGATCAGCGGCACCTTCGATTCCTGGTCGCCGTGGCTCATATTGACGCGGAAGGCGTCGGCGCCGGCGTCGAACAGTGCCGCGATCATCTCCGGCGTCGAGCTGGCGGGGCCGAGAGTGGCGAGAACGCGGACCTTGCGGGTACGGGGCTGGATCGATTTGGTCATGGGTAGCGTTCCGCCTTCTTGTGCGGTCGCTGGTCTAACCGCTATTTGCGACGGATCAACCGGAAGGAGCCAAGAAAATGGCCGAACTCGACGAATTGGACGATGCCGTGGCCGCCGCCGCCTTCCGGCGATTGGTCAGACACCTTCGTCACCGTAGCGATGCGCAGAACATCGACCTGATGGGGCTGGCGGGCTTCTGCCGCAATTGCCTGGCCGACTGGGTCGAGGAACCGTCAGCCGGGACCGATCACCCGCTCGACAAGCACGCGGCGCGGACGCTGATCCACGGGATGCCGCCGGAGGAATGGAAAGCGCGGCACCAATCGCCCGCGACCGACGAGCAATTGCGGCGGATGGCGGAAAGCGTCGCCCGCAATGCGCGCGAGGATGCGCTGGACGAAAGGCTGGAGGAGAGCGTTCCGGCGAGCGATCCGCCCGCGATGACCGATCCGGCGCGGTGAGGTTGGGTTAGACCTGACATTGCGTAGCGGTCTCGCTTTTCGGCTCGATTGCCAGTTGTGCGCTCGATAGCCGAATTGCGCAGCAGCGTGCCTTGATATGAGGCGGTTGTAGACGGAACGAATTCGCTATCTTGCGTTCGTAAAATATTCTACTGTTCTTTCATCGTCAGCTTATCGCTACTTGCGTGTATTGAGCGCTGACGACTGAGAGACTTGGCAACATGCTCCCGCTTATCCATCGGACGGAGCTTTGCCATGACCGATCTCGATTATCTCCGACTTCGCCAGGCCAATTCCGAAGAGAGCGCTCGCAGGTCTGCCTGTAGCGATGCGGCCAATGTGCATCGCATTTTTGCCCGCAATTACGCCCGGCGAGTCCAGCTAGGACTGTTGGACGAGCATTTATCGCTCGATTGACAGTCAGGGGGCCATCCGGTGCGGAACAGCGACCCGCTCCGCACCGGATGAGTTCAGTTCAAATGCGACCAAGGGCGTGTTGCTTTGTTTAGCCTTCACGACTGACCCTCAGGTTCACGCGGCGGGGTGTCGGCGAATCTTCTGTCCCCGTTATCCGCACCGCACCCGTTCGAAATTCTCCCCGCGCGTCGTGACGATCAACCGGTCGCCGTCGTCGAGACGCAGTGTCTGGGTGGCAGTCCATTCCAAGCCTTCGCCTTCGTAAGCCGAGGTGACCGCGATCGTGTCGGCATCGCGGCGGGTGACGCGGGTGGGGATGCCCAGGCTTTCGTGGAAGCGCAGTTCGCGGGGGGAAATGGTCAGGCCTTCGATGCTGCTTGCCGGGTTGCGGCACGCGGCGCGGTCTTTGTCCCAGCGACCGACATAGGCGGCGGGGATGCGCGGGGCGTCTGCGGTTTCCTCGGGCGCGGGTTCGCCTGGGGGTGGGGCGGAGGCGGGACGCGCGCAGCCGTTTGCAACGCGCCGGCCAGCGATCGCGATCGCTCCGGTAAGGGGGTAGCGTGCGCCTGACATGTCGTCTTCGCACGCCGTTCCGCTGATGGTTACGATAACCTCGCCCCGGTCATCGCGGGCCACAAAGCGCCGCCCGTCCGGGGTGGGCGTGCGTGTCACGATCCGCATCGCCCGGTCGCCTTCGCCGACGGCGCGGAGCAGGAGCGCCTCTCCTTTGGTCTCGGCAGAGATGAAAGGCTCATTGGTCGCGACGAAATATTCATTGTCTTCGGTCGGCTGCCGCCACGGTTCCGGCAATGCTGCGGGAACTTCGTTCGCGATATTGTCTGTGCTCGTCGCATTGGACTGCGCCTGTTCGTCCTGCGATGAATTGCAGGCTGCCAGCGGCAGGGCAAGCAACAGGATAATACGCATACGACCTCTCCCTATTTTTTAGGTCGAGGAAACGGTGACGGGGATTGTTCCGTTCCCCTTCCACTTCCGTCCTTCCCGCGAAGGCGGGAATCCATACGCGCTGACATGGGTTATGGATTCCCGCCTGCGCGGGAATGACGGATTCGGTTGGGGGCTTCCCCTCAATGCAGTTTGGCGATCTTCAGTCCGTCCTGCTTGGCGCGGTCCTTTACCGATTCCTCGCTGCGGTTGAGCGCCTTGGCGATGGCGCGCACGGCCATGCCCTTGGCGGCCAAGCGATGGAGTTTCTGCAACTCGTCGGGCTTCCACGGCTGGCGGTGGCGTTCGAACTTGTCGGCCATCAGGCGTCCTTCGGGATCGGTTGGGCGTCCAGGATTTCGATCGCGTCGGGCTTGCCGTTGAAGGCGACCGTCTCGCCCACCACGGCCTCGAGCATCGCCTGGGCAAGCGGGGCGGTGAAGGTGATGCGGCCGGCCTCGGGATCGGCTTCGTCCGCGCCGACGAGATCGAGCGTGCGGGTCTGACCGTTCAGGCGAAAGGTGACGCGGGTGCCGAACGCGACCTCGCCGGGGGCGGGAATTTGGGCGATCTGAGCGCTGGTCTCGCGCGTCTGCCAATAGCGCAGGTCGCGCTTCGCCGCCGCACGCGTGTCGTCATCGGGCGCGGCATCGACCGCGGCGGTGAACTGCGCCACCCGCTCGCGCATCATTGCGAGGCCCCGTTCGGTCACCAGATTGGGGCCGGGGGGCAGCGGCAGTTCGAACCGGGGTTCCTTGTGTTCCTCGTCGCTTTCGCGGCGGAAGGCGACGCTCATGATGCTCTCTCCATGCGCGCCAAGATGGGCGTTGGCGCGCAAATGTTCCAGTCGCGTTCAGGCAGCCATGATACAAGACGCGCGATGAAACGGGTGGGTCGAACCTTGCCGCGCGAACGCGTGGTCGCTGCGATCGCGGTGACGGCTATTCACGCGCTGATCGCGCTGGTGCTGGTGCAGGGGCTGGCCGTGCGGTTCGATGCGCCCGAGCAGGCGTCGCTGGCCGCGTTCGACCTGAGCGTGCCCCCGCCGCCCGCCGAAATCCCGCCTGCACCCGAACCCGCCGCCGATCCGCGCGACGAAGGGGCTGCCGCGCCGCCGGCGCTGGAGGCGGTGGCGACGCCGGTGGTGGCGCCGCCGGTCCGGATGCCGCAGCCGACGCCGGTGGTCGCCGCGCCGGTCGCTGGGGTGGGCGCGGAAGGCTCGGCCGGGGCGGCGCCGGTGCCCGGACCGGGGACGGGCGGCGGCGGAGTCGGCACCGGCACCGGCAGCGGGCGCGGGGGTGACGGACAGGGCAGCGGGGGCGGCGGCGTGCGCGCGGAAAAGACCAGCGGTGCGATTGTCGATCGCGACTATCCCCGCGCGGCGCGGCGGGCGCGGGCGCAAGGGAGCGTGACCGCGCGCTTTACCGTCGGCACCGATGGCCGGGCGCGGGGATGCACGGTGACGGGTTCGAGCGGCAATGCCGAGTTGGATGCGACGACGTGCCGGTTGATCGAGGGGCGGTTCCGCTATCGCCCGGCGCGCGGGGCCGATGGTCAGCCGGTCGCGGAAGTGCGCGGATGGCGGCAGGACTGGTGGCTGGAGCGGCGGGAGTAAGGGCGGGCTCGATGTGCGTCATCCCAGCTTTCGCTGGGATGACGCATTTGGAACCCATCCACCGTTCGTTTCGAGCGAAGTCGAGAAACGCCGGGCTGGCGTGTGGTTCACGTTTCTCGACTTCGCTCGAAACGAACGGTGTGAAGGCTTTCAGAGTTCGATCATGAGGCAAGCGCAACTGAGTCGAGTTCTTGGCGCGCCGAACAAATCCACCCCCACTCGCCAATCCGTGCTGCATCTGTTAACGGCCTTTCGCATCATGCTCAACCTGAACGACATCACGGTGCGCCTGGGCGGGCGTGTCATCCTCGACCGCGCGACGGCTTCGCTGCCGCCGGGAAGTCGTGTCGGGCTGATCGGGCGCAACGGCGCGGGCAAATCGACGCTGGTGCGGGTGATCGCGGGAATGCTGGAGCCGGACACCGGCGAGGCGACGATGCCGCGCGGCGCGAGGATCGGCTATATCGCGCAGGAAGCGCCGTCGGGCACCGCGACGCCGTTCGACACGGTGCTTGCCGCCGATACCGAGCGTGCGGCGCTGATGATCGAGAGCGAGACGTGCGAAGACCCCGACCGGCTGGGCGACGTCTATGAGCGGTTGATCGCGATCGACGCTTACACCGCGCCCGCGCGCGCCGCACAGATCCTGCTGGGGCTGGGTTTCGACGAGGACATGCAGGCGCAGCCGCTCGACAGTTTTTCGGGCGGGTGGAAGATGCGCGTGGCGCTCGCGGCCTTGCTGTTCTCGCAGCCCGATCTGCTGCTGCTCGACGAACCGTCGAACCATCTCGACCTCGAAGCCGTCATGTGGCTCGAGGATTTCCTGCGCGGGTACAAGGCGACGATCGTCGTCGTCAGCCATGAACGCGATTTCCTGAACAATGTCGTCGACCACATCCTGCATCTGCAGGGCGGCAAGGTGACGCTTTATCCCGGCGGCTACGATTCGTTCGAAAAGCAGCGCGCCGAACGCATGGCGCAGCTGGCCGCGGCCAAGGCCAATCAGGACGCGCAGCGCGCCAAGTTGCAGGATTATGTCGCACGCAATTCCGCCCGCGCATCGACCGCGAAGCAGGCGCAAAGCCGCATCAAACTGCTCGCCAAGATGCAGCCGATCGCAGAGATGGCGAACGATCCTACGCTGTCGTTCGGCTTTCCAAATCCGAGCGAACTCCGCCCGCCGCTCATCACCCTCGACCTCGCCAGCGTCGGTTATGGCGAGGTGCCGATCCTCAAGCGGCTGAACCTGCGGCTCGACCCTGACGACCGCATCGCGCTGCTGGGCCGGAACGGCAACGGCAAGACGACGCTCGCGCGGCTGCTGGCGGCGCAGCTGACTCCGATGGACGGGGCAATGAACGCGTCGGCCAAGATGAAGGTCGGCTATTTCACCCAGTATCAGGTCGAGGAACTCGATACCGAGGACACGCCGTTGGAGCACATGACGCACAGCATGAAGGGCGCGACCCCCGCCGCCGTGCGCGCGCAACTGGGGCGATTCGGTTTTTCGGGCGACAAGGCGACGACCAGGGTGGGCAAGCTGTCGGGCGGCGAGCGCGCGCGCCTCGCGCTGGCGCTCATCACCCGCGACGCACCGCACCTGCTGATCCTCGACGAGCCGACCAACCATCTCGACGTCGATGCGCGCGAGGCGCTGGTCCAGGCGCTGAACGATTATTCGGGGGCGGTGATTCTGGTCAGCCACGATCGCCACATGGTCGAACTCACCGCCGACCGGCTGGTGCTGGTCGATGACGGCACCGCACGCGAATATGACGGCAGCCTCGACGATTATATCGCGATGATCCTGAAGGGCGATGCGGGCAAGTCCGACGGGCTGTCCAAGGCCGATCGCAAGGCCGAGAAGAAGGCGGCGGCGGAAGCGCGCGAGAAACAGGCCGAACTGCGCAAGGACGCGAAGGATGCCGAGAGCGAGATCGCGAAGCTGACCGCGCGGCGCAAGGCGCTGGACGAGGCGATGTTCGCGCCCGATCAGGCGAAAGGCGACCTTGCGAAGCTGACCATGACCGAGCTGATGAAGCAGCGCGCCGAGGTTGCCGATCGGCTCGATACGCTGGAAGCCAAATGGCTGGAGATCAGCGAAGTGCTGGAGAAGGTCGCCGCCTGACGCCATCCGGCCATCGCGGCTTTAGACCGTCTGGTCGGTAAGGGCTGTCCTGCCGCGCACAAATGCGCCTGTTTCCACTCCCTTGGCGGCACGTTTCGGGTGCGAAAGCGTTTGCCCGCTCGATACGAACAAGGGAGTGGTGCAGGACATGACTTCGAAAAACGCGGTTATCCTGCTCGCTGGCGCGTTGGCGCTGGCTGGCTGCAATTCCGGTACTGACGGCAATGAAAGCGCCAATGCGGTGCTGGATCCGACGACACCGGGCGGCGTGACCGCCAGCGCGGGCGCGGCGAACTTGTGGAATGGCGGACAGGCCAAGCCGATGGACGCGCAGGTCGCACACCCCAACGGCGTCGTGCTTCAGGTGACCTCGCTGCAATCGCGCCAGACCGATACCGCGGTCGGAATCCGCGTTATCAACGGGCGCGACCGGGAAATCGACCTCAACCGCTTTCCGAACAATCGCAACGGATTCCTGCTGCTCGAAAGCGGCGAGCGGCTGTTCCTGTCGCCGCCGCCCAGCAATGCGCGGCTGACCGTGCCTGCGGGCCAGACGTTCGAGGGCGAACTGGTGTTCCTGGGTCGCCTGCCCCAGGTTCGCACCGGCGTCATGGTGCTGAATGACCAGTCATCGGGCGACAACCAATATACGACCAACCCCGGCTTCCGCATCGACCTGCCGCTGACCGAGGGCGCGCAGTGAAGCGCGCGGGCTGGGCGGCTGTCGCTGCCATCGCGCTGACGGCCTGCGACGGCGGTATGGCGGGGATCGGCGGCGGCGATGGCGCGGCGGTCGATGCCCAGATCGCGCACGAAAGCGGCGTCGTGCTCCAGGTGCTGTCGGTGCGGGCATCGGGCGAGCGTGCGGTGGTCGGCATCCGAGTGATCAACGGGCGGGACCGCGAAATCGAACTCGATGCGCTGACCGACAGGAGCTACATCGTCACCGACAGCGGCGAGAAGCTGATGCTGGTGCCGTCGACGACCAACCCCGACCTGGCGGTGCAGCCGGGGCGGATGATGGACGGCGAACTGGTGTTCGCAGGCGCGCTGCCGTCGTCGGGCAACGCGACGATGATCCTGAACGAGCATGATTCGGGCGGGCAATATACCCGCAACCCGAGGCTGGAAGTCACGCTGCCGCTGGCCGGATCGCGCGGCGGCTCGATCCCAGAGGCGTCGGCGCTGTCGAACATGCAGGCCGCGCCGACCGGGCGCTTCGGTGCGGCGACCGGCGGCGGATCGCAGTTCGGCGCGGCGGGGCAGGCGACCAGCAGCCTGAGCGCGGTGCAGGAACTGCGCTCCGAACTGGGTGCGGTCGACACCGATCGCGGGACATTGGTTTCGCTGCCGGGCGACGTGACCTTCGATTTCGACAAGGCGACGATCCAGGCAGGCGCGCAACCCACGCTCGACCGGCTGGTGCAGCTGATCGCGGCGAGTGGCGAGGGGAAGATCGCCATCGAGGGTCATACCGATGCGCGCGGTGACGATGCGTATAACAAGCGGCTGTCCGAACAGCGCGCCGAAGCGGTAAAGGCCTATCTGGTCGAAAAGGGCATCGATGCCGCGCGGCTGAACACGATCGGGCTGGGCGAGATGCGTCCGGTCGCGCCCAACGCCAATAGTGACGGTTCGGACGACGAGGCCGGGCGCCAGCGCAACCGGCGGGTCGAGGTGATTCTGCCGAAGCAGGCGGCGGCAGGGTCAACCGCGCCCTAGGGTCCAAACTCAATCAGGAGGTCGACGTGATCGCCGGGAGCGGCGGGTGGGCAAGGAAGGTCGCGTAGACGCGTAGCGGCGCTACGCGCAAGCGGCCTGACGCCGCCCACCCGTCGCTCCGGGCGACCGCTTTGCGGCGGGCCGATTTCGGCGCCAGGCAGCGTTGCTCGTCGGGCACGATGTTCAAGCATCGCGCCTTCCTCGCGCCTTGCCTGACACCAAAATCGGCTTCGTCACGTCGATCTCCTGATTGAGTTTGGACCCTAAGTCGAGCGGGTGCAGGCTCTGCCGGTTGCAAGCTAGGGTCAGGACCCATTAACGGCGCGGTCGTGACGGTGGCGGAAAAATGGGCTGGCAGGGCGCGCGTGCGGCAGATCGCAACGCTATGTGGCAATCGCGCAACGCCGTCAGGCCGCTTTCCCGCCCCGCCCCTTCGGAGTGTCGCCATGCAGGTCCGTGGCGGCGTCAAACCCCCTCGACGGGGCAATGCCCTCCTTGCCACGAACCCGCAGGGCGACATCACGATCCGCGACGTTAGTGGGTCCTGACCCTAGAGGTTCCGCCTCGGACAGAAGCGCTGGGTGGCCTTGCGCGGCCGGTTGAAGCGGAACTGGGCGACCGGTTGGGTCTGCGTGACTTTCACGACACGGCGCTGGGCGCGGGCGCGATGCCGGTTTCGGTGCTGGAGGCGCTGATGGATCGATGGGCAGCGGGGCGCAAGGCATGAGTTGAGGTTATGGCTGACGGTGTCATCGCGGTGGCGCCGTTAGCATTTTGGTAGCGCGGCCATCGGTAGAATTCCTCCCATGAGTGCAGCGTTTGCGATTCAAGTCGATCCCGCCCGCGATCTGGTGCGGATCGAAATGCACGGGCTGTTCGAGCCGGAGGATATTCACCGGTTCCTGCGCGAACGCACGGTCGCGCATCGCCGCCTGACGTGCGGGCCGAACCGGCATCGGACGCTCACCGATCTGCGCAACATGAAAATCCAGCCGCAGCAAAGCGTGGTGGCGTTCCGCGAAATGCTTGCCGATCCGGTCCATCGTTCGCACAAGCTGGCGTTCGTCGCCGCGCCGACGCTGGCGCGCAGCCAGTTGATGCGCGCGCTAAACGGCCGGGAGGCGAAATGCTTCGAGGATGTCGAGTCGGCGGAAACCTGGCTGTTCGCCGATGGGCTGGACGATGTAACGCGAATCAAGCGTTCGGCGTAACGAGTTGCGATGGCTATTGACTACAGATGTAGTCGAATCTAGCTTCCTCCCTTCGATTGAGGGAGGAAGGGTATGCGAACGTCGCCAAGCCATCGGGTCTGTCTGACAAGTCTGGCGCTGCTGGCGCTGATGGGCACGCCGGCACGTGCCATGCAGGACGAACCGCGCGGATGCGCCACGATTGCGGGCATCACGACGCAGGTCGGGCAGTGTGCGGACGCTCCTCACGGCGTCGTGCTGGCGGCAACCGCGGATCGCGCCGCCGCGCTCGCGGCGCTGGCGGCGGAAGGCGAGGTGCGCTTTGCCCGCCATTTTGACCGCACGCCCCCGCCTTATGCCGTGATTGAGGGCGACGGCACGCTCGACCCTGCGATCGGCGATGCGCTGGCGGCGGCGGGCTATGTCTGGCGGATGCCGTGGCTGTCGCCCGCTTTCTTTGCCGAACGGATCAACGAATCGCTTCGTCGCGTGGTGGAAACACGCGCACAGGCGCAGGGGCTGGCGCCCGACGCCGCAGAGCGGATGGTTGCTGCTGCATTGGCTCAAAATGCGTCACGCTTCTCGCCCGAAGCGGTTGTGCAGCGGGAACGGGGCGTCGTCCCCCACGAATTGGGACATGGCTGGCTCATGCGCGGTTGGTGGCCCGATGCACCGCCGCAACCGGAAGGCGCGCCGCGTCGATACGGGGGTCCCGGACCGGACTGGATGGACGAACTGGCGGCGGTGCTGATGGAGGACGAGGCAACGGCGCGCAATCGGCGCGACGATTTCGACCGACGTCTGACGACCGGGTCGGCGACGCGGGATCGCCTGCTCGATCTGAAAACCTATTTGACGATGGCGCACCCTGCGCTGGCAGCGATTGCGACGTCTTCGTCGCCAGAGGCCAAGCGGACCGCAAGCATCATGGTGCTTGGCGCAGAAGAGTCTCGGTTTGCCGCCGACCAAGGCATATTGTTCTATCTCCAGTCGAGGCTGTTCGCCGATTATCTGATCGAGCGCGCCGGGCCGTCGCGGGCGTTCGTGACGGCGGCCGACACGTTCGCGGCCGGGGGCACGACCGCCGACTGGCTGGCGCGGCATGGTGCGTCGCTGGGCATCGCCACCGATATCGATACGCTGCAATCGGATTGGCAGGCATGGGTGGCGGCACGCGGCGCTTCGAAGAGCGACGCGTGACGGGTGACGGGAGCACGATTTGGGGTTAGCATCGCGGCCATGTTGAACCGCATCCAACACTATGCCGAGTTCTGGCCCCATTATCTGCGCGAGCATTCGCGGGCGGAGACGCGCAACCTTCATTATGCCGGAACCGCGCTGACCTTCGTGTTTCTGGGGCTCGCGATCCTGTCGGGCGGGTGGTGGTGGCTGGCGGTGCCGCTTGCCGGATATGGTTTCGCCTGGTTCGCGCATTTCCGAGTGGAGAAGAACCGCCCCGCGACCTTCACCCACCCGCTCTGGTCGCTGGTCAGCGATTACCGCATGTTTTTCCTGTGGCTGACCGGGCGGCTGGGACCGCATCTGAAGGCAGCCGGGGTGCGATCTTGAACTGATCTTATCCCGGTCTTTCCGTTCGTTTCGAGCGAAGTCGAGAAACGCTTTCACTGCGCCCGCAACACGTTTCTCGACTTCGCTCGAAACGAACGGGGAAGGGCGTTCACAACAAGCGATTGTAACGATCGAAACCAACCTTGCTTGCCCCGGCTGCGCAGTCGCGCCATCTAGTCGGGCATGACCACCGCCAACACCACGCTCGACCTGATCGGCAACACCCCGCTCGTGCGCCTGAACGGGCCGAGCGAGGCGACCGGATGCGATATTTTCGGCAAATGCGAATATGCCAATCCGGGCGCGAGCGTGAAGGATCGCGCGGCGCTGTTCATCGTCCAGGACGCCGAGGAACGCGGGGCGATCCGGCCGGGCGGGACGATCGTCGAGGGGACGGCGGGCAATACCGGCATCGGGCTGGCGCTGGTCGCCAATGCCAAGGGCTACAAGACGATCATCGTCATGCCCGAGACGCAGAGCCGCGAAAAGATGGACACGCTGCGAGCGCTGGGCGCCGAACTGGTGCTGGTTCCCGCCGCGCCCTATTCGAACCCCGGCCATTTCGTCCACACCAGCCGCCGCATCGCCGAGGAGACGGAAAATGCGGTCTGGGCCAACCAGTTCGACAATATCGCCAACCGACGCGCGCACATCGTCGGCACGGCGCGCGAAATCTGGGAGCAGATGGAGGGCCGAATCGATGGCTTTACCTGCGCGGTCGGTACCGGCGGGACGCTGGCTGGCGTCGGCCTCGGCCTCAAGGAATTCGACGAATCTGTCACCATCGCATTGAGTGACCCGCATGGCGCTGCGCTCTACGAATATTACGCGCATGGCGAGTTGAAGGCCGAGGGCAATTCGGTGGCCGAAGGCATCGGGCAGGGGCGGATCACCGCCAATCTGGAAGGCGCGCCGATCGACACCCAATACCGGATTTCGGACGAGGAGGGGCTGGAATGGACCCGCCGCCTGCTCGACGAAGAGGGTCTGTGCCTGGGGCTGTCGTCGGGGATCAACGTCGCGGGCGCGGTGCGGCTGGCGCGCGATTTGGGGCCGGGCAAGCGCGTGGCGACGATCCTGTGCGATACCGGTTTCCGCTATCTGTCGACGCTCTACAACGATGATTGGCTTGCCGAAAAGGGCTTGCCGGCCCGCGGCTGAGTCGCGCTTGACGGCAAAACTGGACAGTTTTCAATTCCGGTGTTACCCGGATGCCACGCTTATGCAGTCGGGTTCGCACGATAGCACGCAGGCGATGCAACGCATCCGCGTGGGCATGACGGGATTGGCGGCGGTGGTGCTGTTGATCGGTGTCGGAAGTGCCATCTATACATCGGCCTCGAACGAGGAACCGGTGACCGCCATCGGTGCGCCACGCCCCAATGTGGTCGCTGACCTGACCGCTGCACCCTCCGCATCGACGACCGCGCCCAAGACCGAGGAGCCGCTGGCGGAACTGGGCGTATCGCCCAGCACGGCGAACACCGCTGCGCCTGCGACCGAAATCACACCGGTTCCGGTTCCCGCTCAATAATACAGGGTGCCCGCGCGGCACCTTTCCCGGATGCGACCTTATCGAAACAATAAAGGGCCGACGGTTTGCTCCGCCGACCCTTCTTTAACGTGAATACGTTCTGGCCCCGGTCAGGCCTTGCAGTTGAGCGTCGATCCGCCGCGAGTCACGCTGACCTGCTGCGCATTGCCTTCGATCGTGATGTCACCGTTGGTGTAGGGCTGGCCAGCGGCTTCGGCGCGAAGCTGGGTCGGCGCGTCGCCCTCCTCGGCCCGGAAATTGACGAGTTCGTCACCCTGGAAGAAATCGACATAGATCAGGCTGTTGTCGCCACAGCGCAGCGTCGTGCGGGCGACGATTGCGGGCGGCAGTTCGACCGCAGGCGCATTCGCGATCTGCGACGCGAGCGGATCGGGCGCGCGGCCGTCGAGCACTTCGGGTTCGTTGGAGCCGCAAGCGGCAAGCGACAGCATCGCCGTCGCGGCGAAAATCGAAAGGGAGGTTTTGTGCATAGCGGGTGGCTGCTTCGCGCACGCGAAGGGAATCGTCAAGAGCCCCGTTGACGCTGCGTTATTTTTCTGTTGCGGCGCGAAAAAGGCTTCGATGTTTCAGTATGGGTTCAGCCCCCTTTCGCTGGCGCTTGCGCGTGCCCGGCTTTTGCGCCTTACTCCAACCGAAAAAGGGGCAGGATCACATGACGACAGGGACGGGGACGCGCTGTTCGCGCTTGAAAATGGCGCTGTTCGTGGGGGCAGGGGTTGCGATGGGGACTCTGCTTGCGGGCGCGACTCGGGGCCAGACGCCGCCGCCGTCCGCTGCCGCGACAACGACGGTCAGCTACATCCATGCCGGACAGCTGCTCGACCGGCCGGGCGAGCGCCCGCGTGGCGCTTCCACCATCATCGTCCGCGACGACCGCGTGGTCGAGATTCGCGACGGCCATGTCGCGCCCGAAGGCGGGGCGATGCTGGTCGACCTCTCCGACAAGTTCGTGCTGCCCGGCCTGATCGACCTGCACGTCCATCTCTGGGGCTTTCGCGGCGAACCGCTCCAGCGGCGCGCGACGGCGATGAGCCGCGAGGATGTCGACGACCTTATTTACGCCACCGGCAATGCGCGCGACACGCTGATGGCCGGGTTCACCACGGTCCGTGACCTGGGCGGACACGCGAGGGGCATGCGGGCGCTGCGCGACGGGATCGCGCGCGGCGACGTTGTCGGGCCCACGATCGTTCAGGCCGGGAACGGCATTTCGGTAACCGGCGGGCATGGCGACGGCACCAACGGTCTGCGCGCCGATATCGCCGATATGGTCCACCAGCATCAGATCAATACCTGTGACGGGGTCGAGGATTGCAGGCGCGCGGTGCGCCAACAGGTCGGACTCGGCGCTCAGGTCATCAAGTTCATGGCGACGGGCGGCGTGCTGTCGAACGTCTCGGGCGGGCTTGGCCGTGCGATGGAGCCCGACGAGATGAAGGCGATCATCGACACCGCGCACGGGCTGGGCCGCAAGGTCGCGGCGCACAGCCATGCGGCGGAGGGCACGCGCGCAGCGGTGGAGGCAGGCGTCGACACGATCGACCACGGCACGTTCCTGGATGCGGCGACGATCAACGCGATGAAGGCGAAGGGGACATGGCTGGTCCCGACCATGCTCGCCCCGCGCGCGGCACTGGCGCAGGCGCGGGCAGGGCAATTGCCCCCGGCGACCATTCCCAAGGCCGAGGAAGCCGCCGCCGCCGCGCTCGAAAGCCACCGGCGCGCGATCGCGAGCGGCGTGAAGATCGCGTTCGGGACCGATGCCGGGGTGTCGCCCCATGGCGAGAATGCGCAGGAATTCGCGCTGATGGTCGAGGCAGGGATGACGCCCGCGCGCGCGATCCGCGCCGCGACCGTCGATGCCGCCGACGCGCTGGGCATGAGCGAGTCGCTGGGCGTCATCGCCCCGGGCCGCGCGGCGGACATCATCGCGGTGACCGGCAGCCCGCTCGACGATGTCCGGCGGCTCGAACGCGTCGATTTCGTCATGCGCCACGGGGTTGTCCACAAGGGCGTGCGATAAACCGCGCGACATGCGGTTGCGAAAGGCGCGCGGCTTGCCCTAGACGCGCGCCTCAACGCTATTCATTTGGAGTTTTCGCATGAGCGAGATTGTCGCCGCCGACCAGTTGCGCCTGTTGATCGAGCGTATCGAGCGGTTGGAAGAAGAAAAGAAGGGCATCGCCGACGACATCAAGGACGTGTACGGCGAAGCCAAGGCAACCGGTTTCGACACCAAGACGATGCGCACCATCATCCGCCTGCGGAAGATGGAAAAGCATCATCGCGAAGAAGCCGAAATGCTGCTCGAAACCTACAAGGCCGCGCTCGGCATCGCCTGAGCGTCGCCGCCGACGACGAGAGACTCATGGCAGGCCATTCCAAATTCAAGAACATCATGCACCGCAAGGGTGCCCAGGATAAGAAGCGCTCATCGCTCTTTTCCAAGCTCAGCCGCGAAATCACCGTGGCGGCCAAGATGGGGATGCCCGACCCGGACATGAACCCGCGCCTGCGCGCCGCGATCAACGCGGCCAAGGCGCAGTCGATGCCCAAGGACAATATCCAGCGCGCGGTCGACAAGGCCTCGGGCGGCGATACCGAGAATTACGAGGAAATCCGCTATGAGGGCTTCGGTCCCGGCGGCGTGTCGCTGATCATCGAAACGCTGACCGACAACCGCAACCGCACGGTGACCAACGTCCGCACCGCGATGGCCAAGAATGGCGGCAATCTGGGCGCGCCCAATTCGGTCAGCCACGGGTTCGACCGGATGGGGCTGATCACCTATCCCGCCACCGTCGGCGACGGCGACAAGGTGTTCGAAGCGGCTCTGGAAGCAGGCGCGGAGGATGTATCTTCGTCCGAGGACGGCCATGAAATCTGGACCGCGGTCGAATCGCTGCACGAAGTCGCCAAGGCGCTGGAACCGGTGCTGGGCGAAGCCGAAGGCGCGAAGCTCGCCTGGCGCCCGCAACTGACGGTGTCGGTGGACGAGGGCGATGCCGCGACCCTCTTCAAGCTGATCGACGTGCTCGACGATGACGACGACGTCCAGACGGTGTGGGGCAATTACGATGTGTCCGACGAAGTGATGGAGAAATTGGGGTGAGCAAGCTCCTCCCCCAATCGGGGAGGAATTGTCCGTGATCATCCTCGGCCTCGACCCCGGTCTCGGCACCACCGGCTGGGGCCTGATCCGCGCCGAGGGCAATCGCCTGACCCACATCGCCAATGGGCGGTTGAAGACCGATGCGCAGGCGGCATTGCCCCGCCGTCTCGCGCATCTCGACGCGATGCTGTCCGCGTTGATCGCGGATCATGCGCCCCAGGCGGCGGCGGTCGAGGAAGTGTTCGTCAACGCCAATCCGCAATCGACGCTGAAGCTGGGCCAGGCACGCGGCGTGATCCTGTGCGCGGCGGCACGCACCGGGATCGAGGTTGGCGAATATGCCGCGCGGCTGGTCAAGAAGTCGGTGGTCGGCGTCGGCAATGCCGACAAGACGCAGGTCCATGCGATGGTTGGGCGGCTGTTGCCGGGGGTGAAGATCGACGGGCCGGATGCGGCGGACGCCCTGGCGGTTGCGATCTGCCACGCGCATCATGCGGCGAGTGCGCGGATGGGGATGCGTTGATTTTTTCTCGCCCCCGTTTCCGTTCGTTTCGAGCGAAGTCGAGAAACACGCCACAAGCGATTGACCCACGTTTCTCGACTTCGCTCGAAACGAACGGGTGAGGCTAGGGTCCAAACTCAATCAGGAGATCGACGTGACGGAGCCGATTTTGGTGTCAGGCAAGGCGCGAGGAAGGCGCGATGCTTGAGCATCGTGCCCGACGAGCAACGCTGCCTGGCGCCGAAATCGGCCCGCCGCAAAGCGGTCGCCCGGAGCGACGGGTGGGCGGCGTCAGGCCGCTTGCGCGTAGCGCCGCTACGCGTCTGCGCGACCTTCCTTGCCCATCCGCCGCTCCGGGCGATCACGTCGACCTCCTGATTGAGTTTGGACCCTAGGCAGGCAAAGCCCCTTCCCCCGCCCGGCGCTTTCGTTCTAAGTCCGTTCCATGATCGCGCACCTGAAAGGCATCCTCGCATCCACCGCGTCGGACCATGCGGTGATCGATGTCGGCGGGGTCGGCTATCTGGTCGGCGCATCGGCCAAGACGCTCGATGCGCTGGGGGCCACCGGCGACATCGTGACGATCCACACCGAAATGCTGGTGGCGGAGGATTTCATCCGGCTCGTCGGCTTTGCGAGTGGCGAAGAGCGCGACTGGTTCCGTCTGTTGACCAGCGTTCAGGGCGTCGGGGCGCGGGTGGCGCTGGCGATCCAGTCGGTGCTGTCGCCCGACGAGTTGAACACCGCGGTTGCGCGTCAGGACAAGGCGATGGTCGCGCGCGCCAATGGCGTCGGGCCGAAACTTGCAGAACGCATCGTCCGCGAATTGAAGGACAAGGCGGGCGGGATCGCTTTGGGCGGCGCAAGTCCGGGAGCGACGCCTGCGGGTGGCGCGTCGGCGGATGCGGTGTCTGCGCTGCTCAACCTGGGGTTCAAGCCGGCAGAGGCGAGTGCTGCGGTGGGCGCGGCGAGTGACGAACTGGGCGCAGGCGCGGGGCTCGACGCATTGGTGCGGCTGGCGCTTCGAAAGGCGGCGAAATGATTGCTGCGGTCTATTCGATGAAGGGCGGGGTCGGAAAGACGACGCTGGCGGTCAATCTCGCCTGGGCGAGTGCGACGCTGTCGTCGCGGCGGACCTTGCTGTGGGATCTGGATGGGCAGGGGGCGGCGACCTTCATGCTGGGGCACGATCCAAAGGGTGCTAAGGCGGAGGACGGCATCACCGGCGACCGCGATCCGGCGAAGCTGATCCGCCCAACCGCCTATGACCGGCTCGACCTGCTGCCTGCCGACGAATCGCTGCGCGATCTCGACGTGACCTTTCACGGGCTGGGCAAGCGCAAGCGGCTGGCCAAGATCGCCGAGAGGTTGGCGAAGGATTACGATCGTATCATCATCGACTGCCCGCCAGGCCTGACCGACACGTCGGACCAGATTTTGCGCGCTGCCGATCTGGTGGTCGTCCCCGTCATCCCTGCAGCACTATCACGCCGTGCGCTCGACGTGATCGCCGACCATGTCGCAGGGAAAAAGGGACCGAAGGTGCACCTGGCCCCCGTTTTCTCGATGGTCGACCGCAGACGCGCGTTGCACCGGTCGGAGTTGGAGAAACACCCCGGCTGGCCGGTGATCCCGATGGCCAGCGCCTATGAACGGATGAGCGAGGAACGCGCGCCGGTGGGGGCGCTGATGGGGCGCTCGGCCATGCCGGTCGAGGCGGTCGCGGAGTTGTGGCGGCGGCTGGAGAAGGCGATGGCGCGGTGAAAGTTCGACCCTTCTCTGCAACAGGTTACATTGATGATTCTCTATCAAATGAGCAGTCAAAAGAGGTGATGGCGAACTTCGGTTTAGCCGTTCATGCATCCTGCGTGGTCGAGTACGCGGTATTGAACGCCCTGTTTATGGTCGAAATCTTTCCCCGCATACGATCTTATTCGAATAAAGCAGCCTGGGAGCAGGCTTACGACGAGTTCTACGATGAGGGATTTTCTCAAACTTTTGGAAAATTGGTAAGAAGGTTAAAGTCGTCTGGGAAATTTTCGCCCGATCTTTCGGAAATTCTGGATGCTTGCACCATCGTCAGAAATAATCTTGTGCATCATGTTCAGCGCGATAAAGCCGCGGATATTTTCTCTGCTAGCGGACGTGCCGAACTTATAGAGTTGTATGAAAACTCTGTTAGCTTGTTTGAAGCGGCGAACGACTAAATTGAAACAGAGATAACTGTTCTTCAGGAAGCGATCGGCATGGACATGGAATGGTTTGCAAAAGCCATTGAAGACGGAATGGCTGAGCTTGTCTCTGCCGCTAATCGGTGACCGACACCGACCGCATCATCGCGCCTGTGCGCAAGGCCGAGGATATCGACGCTGCGCTGCGGCCCAAGCAGCTTGACGAATTCGTCGGGCAGCGGGCGGCGCGGGAGAATTTGCGCGTTTTTATCGAGGCAGCGAAGGGCCGGGGCGAGGCGCTGGACCATGTGCTGTTCTTCGGGCCGCCCGGACTGGGAAAGACGACGCTGGCGCAGATCGTCGCGCGCGAAATGGGGGTGGGGTTTCGCGCCACGTCCGGGCCGGTCATCGCCAAGTCGGGCGATCTGGCGGCGTTGCTGACCAATCTCGAGGATGGCGACGTGCTGTTCATCGACGAGATTCACCGGCTTGCCCCTGCGGTCGAGGAGGTGCTGTATCCCGCGATGGAGGACCGCGCGCTTGATCTGATGATCGGCGAGGGGCCATCGGCGCGGTCGGTGCGGATCGATCTGCCGCGCTTTACTTTGGTGGGCGCGACGACGCGGCAGGGGTTGCTGACCACGCCTTTGCGCGACCGGTTCGGGATTCCCATTCGGCTGCAATTCTATTCGGTGGACGAGTTGCGCCGCGTGATCGAGCGCGCGGCGGGATTGCTCGATCTGGCGGTGTCGCCCGATGGGGCTGAGGAGATTGCGCGGCGCGCGCGGGGGACACCGCGGATCGCCGGGCGGCTGCTTCGCCGGGTGCGCGATTTCGCCAATGTCGCGGGGGCAAGGATCGTCGATGCGAAGACGGCGGACGCGGCGCTCAACCGGCTGGAAGTGGATGCGCTGGGGCTGGATGCGATGGACCGGCGGTATCTGACGATGATCGCCGACATCTATCGCGGCGGGCCGGTGGGCGTCGAGACGCTGGCGGCGGGGCTTTCGGAGCCGCGCGATACCGTCGAAGAGGTGATCGAGCCCTATCTGATCCAGATCGGCCTGATCGCGCGGACGGCGCGGGGGCGGTGCCTGAACGGGGCGGCGTGGAAGCATCTGGGGATCGAGCCGCCATCCACCGTGCAGGACGGGCTGTTCGACTGAGGAAAATACGCGGAACGCTACGGAATGCCTTCCTTCCGCCACGACCTATGGGTAGGCGCAGCGGCGATGGATGCGATGGTTGATCTCGACAAACCCCAATCGGGCCGCGTCGCCGATGGCGAGCATCGCTTTCCGCTGCGCGTGTTCTTCGAGGATACCGACCTGTCGGGCATCGTCTATCATGCCAATTACCTGCGCTATATGGAGCGCGCACGCTCCGATTTCCTGCGCGTGCTGGGGGTCGATCAGCGTAGCGCGCATGAGGCTGGCGAGGGCGTCTATGCGGTGCGCGACCTGAATATCCGTTACAACGCTTCCGCGCGGCTCGACGACGAACTGGTCGTCGTCAGCCGCGTGACCAAAATTCGTGCCGCCAGCGTGCTCATTCATCAGAGAGTCATGCGCGGAGATACGATATTGACCGACGCGAACGTGGAGGCGGCCTTCGTCTCCGCATCCGGGCGGCCAACACGACAACCGGCTGCCTGGGTCCAGGCGTTTCAGCCGCTGATCTGGAAGGGGAACTGATCCGCAATGGATTTCATGGTCAATACCGAAGCCGCGACACTGTCGCCGCTCGGGCTGTTTCTTCAGGCCGACTGGGTGGTGAAGGCGGTGATGATCGGCCTGCTCGCGGCCAGCATCTGGACTTGGGCGATCATCGTCAGCTTCTGGCGGCGGCTGGGCGGCGTGAAGAAGTCGATCGTCAAGTTCGAGGATGATTTCAACAAGGCCGACGATGTCGACGCGTTCCACCGGATGCATTCGAACAGCGACCTGGTGATCGCGCGGGTGTTTACCGCAGGCGTTGCCGAATGGCGGCGTTCCACCACGACCAAGCCGATCGACCGCGACGGCGTGCGCGACCGGCTGGCGACCACCATGGGTTCGGCGGTAGCGAACGAGGTCGATAATCTGTCCGACCGGCTGAACGTGCTGGCAACGGTGGGTTCGGTCGCGCCGTTCGTCGGGCTGTTCGGCACCGTATGGGGCATCATGCGCAGCTTTACCGCGATCGCGGCCGAGCAGAATTCGTCGTTGGCGGTCGTGGCACCGGGGCTGGCGGAAGCGTTGTTCGCGACCGCGATCGGCCTGTTTGCGGCGATCCCGGCGGTCATCGCCTACAACCGCTTCGGCCATTCGATCAACCGCATCGAATCCCGTCTCAATCGCTTTGCCGACGGGTTCCATTCGACGCTGAGCCGCCAGCTCGACGTCGCGGGGCGCTAAGCGCGATGGGGATGCAACTCCCTTCGGCCAAGGGCCGCAAGCGCGCCGCGCCGATGGCGGAGATCAACGTCACGCCGTTCGTCGACGTGATGCTGGTGCTGCTCATCATCTTCATGGTGACCGCGCCGCTGTTGACGGCGGGCGTGCCGGTGAACCTGCCCGACAGCCGTGCCAAGCCGCTGGATCAGGAGCAGGAGCCGATCCAGGTGTCGCTGGATGATGGCGGCCAGATTTTCGTCGGCGAACAGCAGGTGACCGAGGCGGGTCTGGCCGACGCGTTCGCGCGGATTGCTGCCGATGGGGGCGAGACGCCGCCGCAAATCTTTCTGCGTGCCGACCGTGCACTCGACTACGGGCGCGTGATGCGGGTGATGGGCGAACTCAACCGCGCCGGGCTGAACCGCGTGGCGCTGGTGACGGACGCGCAGGGCCAGTGATGCAGGGGCGGAGTCCATGAACCGGGGCGAGGGCACCGGGCTTGCGGTCGCGATTATCGGCCATGCCGTGCTGTTCGGCGTGTTGTCGGTCGGCTTTTTAGCGACGCCTAACGCCAATGAGTTGAAGTCGCAGCCGATCGACATTTCGCTGGTGGATGAAGTCGCGTTCGAGGCGGCGGCACCGGCTTCGGTTGAGGCACCGGCGGAATCGATGGCGCCCGATCCTGGTCCGCTGGAGGATGCCGCGCCGCCTGCACCCGCACCCGAGCCAGCGCCCGAGCCGCAACCGCCCGCGCCGCAGCCAGAACCCGCGCCTGCGCCCGCCCCGGTACCCAAGGCCGCGCCCAAGGCCGCCCCGAAACGCCCGGCGCCTGCGCCCGAAAAAGCAGCGCCCAAGGCTGCCCCAGTGCGCGAGGCTGCGCCCAAGACCCCGACGCGCACAGCGGAAAAATCCAAGGCTACAGGGGAAAGCACCGCCGCCAAGGCTACCCCGCGCAGCTCGCGGCTGGGCGATAATTTCCTGAAGGGCGTAGTCGCCAACCAAAGCGAAGGCAAAGCGCAGACGCCGCGCGCCCAGGCGGTGAGCGGCGCCGCCGTCGCCGGTCTGGCCGACGCGATCGCGCGTCAGGTCCAGCCTTGCGCCAATCGCATCGCCAGCCCCGGTCCCGGCGCGAACCAGATCCGCACCCGATTGCGCATGCAGATGCAGCGCAACGGATCGCTTGCCGCGCGCCCCGAAATTCGGGGGCAGACCGGCGTGGACGACGACAATCGCCGCTATGCCGAGCGCGTCGGCGAACTTGCCCGCGCCGCCGTTATCCAGTGCGCGCCCTATGAATTGCCCGCCGAACTTTATGAGGGCGGCTGGCAGGACATCATCATCAATTACCGACTGCCCGGCTGACGCAGATGAGAAGGAACCCCATGCCCAGCTTCAAAACCCGGCTCTCCATCGCCATCGCGGCACCGTTCGCGATGCTGACCGCGACCCCTGCACTCGCGCAGGTCGAAGTCGATATCGTCGGCGGCGTCAACGACCCCGCGCCGATCGCGATCCCGGCCATGCCAACCCCGAATGCGCAGGGCACGCCTGCTGGCGCGACCGACGCATTGGGGCGTCAGGTGGCGGAAATCGTCGCCAACAATCTCCGCAATTCCGGGCTGTTCAAACCCGTCGGGCCGACCGGCATCTCCGCGCCGACGATGGCGCAGGTTCAGGCACCCGATTACGGATACTGGACCGGCACCGGTGCCGCGACGCTCGTCCAGGGGTTCGTTCAGGCCAATGCCAACGGCACGCTGACCATCGGCTGTTATCTATACGACACCTTCGCGCGCACCGAATTGACGCGGCAGGGCTTCGTCGTGCAGCCGAGCGACTGGCGGCGCGGCGCGCACAAATGCGCCGACACCGTCTATACGCGACTGACGGGCGAGGGCGCCTATTTCGACAGCCGCATCGTCTATGTCTCGGAAACCGGACCCAAGGCGCGGCGCATCAAGCGGCTTGCGATCATGGATCAGGACGGGGCCAATCATCGTTTCCTGACCAACGGACAGTCGATCGTGCTGACCCCGCGCATGTCGCCGGACGAGCGCCGCATCGCCTATATGAGTTATCAGAATAACCGCCCTGCGCTCTATGTGTACGACCTCAACAACGGGTCGCAGCGCGCGCTGGTGCAGAATGTCAGCCTGGCGTTCGCACCGCGCTTCTCGCCCGATGGTCGCTGGATCCTGTTCTCGATGTCGACGGCCGGGAACACCGATATCTACCGGGTGTCTGCAAGCGGTGGCCAGCCGACGCGGCTGACCAATGCGCCGGGGATCGACACCGGGGCCAGCTATTCGCCCGACGGAAGCCAGATCGTGTTCGAAAGCGACCGGTCGGGCCAGCAGCAGCTCTATGTGATGGGCGCGGACGGATCGAACCAGCGCCGCATCAGCTTTGGCGGTGGGCGCTATGCGACCCCGGTATGGAGTCCGCGTGGCGACCTGATCGCATTCACCCGCATGGGTGGCGGCGCGTTCCGCATCGGCATCATGAACCCGAGCGGTGGTGGCGAGCGGCTGCTGACCAACGCCTGGGGCGACGAAGGACCGAGCTGGGCGCCCAATGGCCGCGTGCTTACCTATTTCCGCGCGGCGCAAGGGTCGGGTCGCGCCGAATTGTGGGCGGTCGATCTGACCGGCCAGGCCTCGCGCCGCATCCCGACGCCGATCGACGGCTCCGATCCGCATTGGGGACCGTTACGCCCCTGAACTTTTTTTGAGTAGCTGCGTTCAACCGGGGTCGCCTAGCGCGACCCCCAAAAATCCGAGGAGACACGATGATGGTCAACAAGAAGCTCATTTTGGTGGTCGCGGCTGCGGTCGCAATCAGCGGTTGCGCGAAGAAGCGCCCCGACGTGCTGCCGCCTGCTGCGGGCGATACGGGCGCGATGCCCGGCGATGGCGGCTACACCGATCCGAATGCGGGCATGGGCGGGCTTCAGGACCAGTTCCGTCAGGCCGTCGGCAACGACACGGTCAATTTCGCGCTCGATCGCTATGATGTGGACGGCACCGCCCGCGCGATCCTCGATCGCCAGGCCCAGTGGCTGAGCCAGAACCCGAACGTCCGCGTCTCGATCGAGGGCCATGCGGATGAGCGCGGCACCCGCGAATACAACCTCGCGCTGGGCGACCGTCGCGCCAATTCGGTGTCCAACTATCTGTCGGCGCGTGGCGTGTCCGCGACGCGGATCACCACCGTCAGCTATGGCAAGGAACGCCCGATCGCGATGGGTTCGGACGAAGGCAGCTGGGCACAGAACCGCCGCGCGGTGACCGTCGTCATCCAGTAATTTCTCGTATTCGCTGCGGGTCGCACACTTGCAGTCGAGGGGGCGTCGTCGGGTAACCGGCGGCGCTCTTTTTCTTGGTTTAACCCGTCGTCCTTCCATTTAGCGTCATCCACACGAGCACTGCGGATAGGGCGCGTGTGATCGCGGCCGAGCCACGCGGCCCGCCCTTATTCGAACTTCTTGTCAGTCGCCCAGCACGTCAGGAGTTGCAGACGGTTACCAAAGCGGCTGTCCGCCCTTACGCCGCCATCGAATAGGGTTTGATCTCCCCATTCAGATAAAGGTTGCGCGCCTTTGCCCGGCTGAGCTTGCCGGATGAGGTGCGCGGCAGGGTGCGCGGGGGGACGAGTTCGACGACGCAGTTCATCCCGGTGACCGAACGCACGCGTTCCTTGATCTCGTCGTGCAGCTTCTTGCGCTCGACCTCGTCCGAGGTGCGGCACTGGACGAGGACCGCGGGGGTTTCCTCGCCGCCCGGCGTGGTGATCGCGAAGGCGGCGATGTCGCCCGCCTTGAACCCCGGCAGCTGTTCGACCGCCCATTCGATGTCCTGCGGCCAGTGATTCTTGCCGTTGACGATGATCATGTCCTTGGCCCGGCCGACGATATAGACATAGCCGTCGGACAGATAACCCATGTCGCCGGTGTCGAGCCAGCCGTCGGCCATGCACGCGTCGGTCGCCTCCGGATCGCGGAAATAGCCGACCATGACGCTCGGCCCCTTGCACCAGACCTTGCCGATCGCGCGTTCGGGGAGGACCGTGCCGTCGGATTCGCGGATTTCGACGGTCATATCCTTGACCGGCTTTCCGCAATTGACGATCGCACGGTAGCGTTGCGGGCGGTCGCCATGTGCTTCCATGCCGGATAGTTCGGTTTCCTCGACCAGCTCGACGATGATGCCTTCACCCGGCGGCATGATCGACACCGCAAGCGTGGCTTCCGCCAGGCCATAGCTGGGGAGAAAGACCGAGGCCTTGAACCCCGCGTCCGCGAAGGCATCGACGAACGACTGCATCACGTCGGGGCGGATCATGTCGGCGCCGTTGCCCGCCACCCGCCAGCGCGACAGGTCGAAGCGGTCGGATGCCTTGGTCTGCGACGACATGCGGCGCGCGCAGATGTCGTAGCCGAAGGTCGGCGAGTAGGAGAGTGTGGTGCCGGTGTTGCGGCTGATGAGGTCGAGCCAGGCGAGCGGGCGCCGCGCGAAATCCTCGGTTTTCAGATAATCGGTCGAAACCTGATTGGCGATCGGCGACAGGAAGCAGCCGACCAGTCCCATGTCGTGATACCAGGGCAGCCAGGATACGCAGCGGTCGGTCGGCTCCAGCTCCATCCCGTGGCTGTGTGCCGACAGATTGTTGAGCAGGGCGTGGTGGGTGATCGCGACGCCGTGCGGGAATCGGGTCGAGCCGCTGGAATATTGGAGATAGGCGATGTCGTCGCCCTTCGCCTGAGGGAGCGCCACGTCGGGGGCTTCGCGGGTCGCGAAGCTCTCCCAGTCGATGCCCTCAACCCCCTTCGCCTGGGCGGCTTCGCCCGCCATCGCGGCGAGTTCGGCCGGATAGAACAGCATTTTCGGATCGCAGCTCGAAAGCTGAACCGACAATTGGTCGATATAATGCTGGCTGCCGCCGAAGCTGGTGGGCAGCGGCAGCGGCACGGGCCAGGCACCGGCATAGACCACGCCGAAAAACAAGGACGCGAATTCGGGGCCGGTCTCCGCAATCAGCGCGATGCGGTCCTCGGGCTTCACGCCGGCCGCGATCAGGCGGCGGGCCTGCGCCAGTGCGTCGTCGCGCATTTCCGAAAACGGATAGGGACGCACCAAAGCCCCGCGCGCGTCGTGAAAGTTCAGCCCGCGTTCTCCGGTCGCGGCGTAATCCAGTGCCGCACCCAGCGTTTCGAAGTCCGCCCAGCGGCGTGCGACCGAATCCTGCGTGGGCGTCGGCACCAGTGCCGCCCGTGCATCATCCGTCTTAACCGTTTCGCTATCGTTCATTCGTAACCCTTGCGCCCCGTGTTGCGGCCTATCGTCCCCCGCCCTTGTCCGACAGATACGGCCAAAGGCGGCGGCGCGATGCACTACGCCATCGTTCAAATTCGGTTGCCAGTGTGGCACAATCATGGCCGATGGCCCGATCCGACCGCCCCGCACGACCGCTGGACCATGCCGCGCTCGAACGTCTGGCGCTCCGCTATGTCGAACGCTTCGCCACGACAAGGGCGAAATTGGTGCAGTATCTCAACCGCAAGGTGCGCGAACGGGGGTGGGAAGGCGATTCGCCCGATCCGGTGGCGCTGGCCGATCGCTTTGCCGAACTGGGCTATATCGACGATCGTGCGTTCGGGGAGGCGCGGGCGCGCTCGTTGACCAGGCGGGGGCTGGGGATGCGGCGGGTGGCGATGGCGCTGGCCCAGGCGGGCGTGCCGGGTGAAGACCGTGAGGAAATCCTCCCCGACGTCGCCGAAGCCGCCGTCGATACGGCGTTGAAATTCGCAAAACGTCGGCGATTCGGGCCGTTCGGCAGCGTCGAAGTCGATCGCCCGGTTCAGGAAAAGCAGGTCGGCGCAATGGTGCGCGCGGGTCATGCCCCCGATCTCTCCCGACGGATCGTGCGACTGGGGCCGGGCGCGGATGTTGCGTTTCTTTTCGAAACGAAGTGAATAAAGTTTTTTCGCCTTTTGCGAACGCGCATGATAATAGTGTGGCGGGGGTATGAACAATATGCGTGCCGAAATGAGTCACGCGCCGCATGATTATGACGCGGCCGTGCATTCCAGTACCGAGCGAAACGAACCCGCCGGGGTGCCGGTTTCGGGTGTGGTCAAATGGTTCGACGTGACTCGCGGCTTCGGCTTCGTCGTGTCCGACGATCCCGATTATGGCGACGTGCTCGTCCATTTTTCCGTGCTTCAGGCGCATGGCCGCCGCAGCCTCCCCGAAGGCGCGCGCGTCGATTGCATCGCCGTACAGCGCAATCGGGGGATGCAGGCGCGTGAGATCGTCGCGATCGACTTGTCGAATGCCGTGGAGGCGCCGCGCGAACGCCAGGGCGACCGGCCCGAACGGCTGAGGCTGGTCGAAGAAGCGGGGCCGTTCGAAGGCGTGACGGTCAAATGGTTCAACCGGTTGAAAGGATACGGCTTTCTGGTTCGCGATTCGACCGATGGCGACGTGTTCGTGCATATGGAAACGTTGCGCCGTGCGGGCGTCGAGACGGTCGAGCCCGATGACCGCTTGCAAGCGCGCATCGTCGAAGGTGACAAGGGGCCACTGGCGGTTGCGGTCGAAAGGGATAGTTGACGCTTATGTTGTCGGTAAAATTGCTGGGTGCGGTGATGGCCGCGACGATGGTGCCGCTGGTCGGCGGTTGCACGAGCGAAAGCGGGACCGCTGCCTCCAATGCGACGACGCAGGACCGGCTGGTTACCGTGACCGTCCAGACCAAGGCGGGTCCGAAGACGTTCCGGGTGGAGACGGCCCGCACCCGCGAGGAACAGGACCGCGGGCTGATGTTCCGTACCGACATTCCCGAAGATGGCGGCATGATCTTCCACCCCTATCCGGCCGAAGGCGGCCCCCCGCGCGAGGCGAGCTTCTGGATGAAGAACACGCCGACCTCGCTCGACATCATTTTCATCCGTGAGGACCGGACGATCGCGCGGATTGCCGAAAACACCGTGCCGTTCGATGAAACCAATGTGCGGTCCTACGAACCGGTCGCCGCCGTGCTGGAACTGAAAGCGGGCAAGGCCGCCGAGCATGGCATCGCGGTCGGCGACAAGGTGAGCTGGGAGGGGCTTTAAGGCCCTCTCCACGGTCATTGAACGCTTCTTCCCCGTTCGTTTCGAGCGAGGTCGAGAAACGTGATGCAAGCGCCAAGGCCGTTTCTCGACGACGCTCGAAACGAACGGGTGGGGCGTGGAAAGGGGAGAGACTTATGCGGGTTCGTATCCGGGCGTTGCCGCTGGTGCTGGCGCTGTCGCCCTTGGCCACCGCGTGTTCGAGCGAAAGCGTCAATGCCAATGCGGCGGCTACCGAACGGTTGGTCGATGTAACGGTCGCCACGCAGCAAGGTCCGCGAACTTTCCGCGTCGAGGTCGCCAGCACTGCCGAAGCACAGGATCGCGGGCTGATGTTCCGCACCGACATTCCGCAGGACGGCGGGATGCTATTCTATCCCTATCCCGGTGACGGTGGCCCGCCGCGCGAATCGGGTATCTGGATGAAGAACACGCCGACCGCGCTCGATATCATCTTCATCCGCGAAGACCGAACGATCGCGCGGATCGCGGAAAATGCGGTGCCGTTCGACGAAACAACGCTGCGATCGGGCGAGCCGGTGGCGGCGGTGCTTGAGGTGCACGCGGGGAAATCGGCGGAACTGGGAATTGCGGCGGGCGACAAGGTGAGTTGGGGAGGGCTGTAGGGTGGTAGTGGCGTCGCAGGTGTCACATCCCGTCGGGTCGGAAAGCGTGATCGTCGCATGACAGCTTTTCGCGCGTTATTGATCCTGCTCTGGATCGCACTGGCCGCCTACACGGCAGTCGTGATTTCGCAACATGGTATCGGGCTGTTGCCCATTTTCTTGGGCGACATCGCTACGCTTGCATGGCCGGGCCAGTTCAATCTCGATTTCCTGTGATTTCTGATCCTGTCGGCGGTGTGGACCGCTTGGAGAAACGCGTTTTCGGCGGGGGCGCTGTTGCTCGCGGTTCTGGCGTTTTTCGGCGGGGCGGGTTTTCTGATGCCCTATCTCCTGTTTCTAACGTTTCGCGAGAGAGGCGATCTGGTCCGCGTCCTGATCGGCGGTCGTCGAACCTGAACCCGACACTGGTTACCGTTCCGCCTCCCGGGACACCTCCAACCCAGTTGCCCCACTCCGCTGCGCGCTGTAAGCGCACAGGCATGGGCATCAATCTCAATCCATTCACCTGGTGGAACGGCGCGACATGGGGGACGATGGTCGGCCTGCGCGGCAAGAAGCAGGTCGGGACCGACGCGCTGGGCAACGTCTATTACGAAGGCGGCAAGGATACGGCGGGCAATCCGCGGCGCTGGGTGATCTATGACGGATCGAACGACGCCAGCCGGGTGCCACCAGAGTGGTTTTCGTGGCTGCACCATCAGGTCGACTCGGCACCCGACCAGTCGATGCCGCCCGCGCGCCGCTGGGAACAGCCGGCGGTGCCCAACCTGACCGGATCGGCGCTCGCCTATCGCCCGCCGGGTGCGCTGGAGGCAGGCGGCAAGCGCGTCGCCGCGACCGGCGATTACGAAGCCTGGAGCCCCGAGGCGTGAATTCGCGCCGGGCGGGCATCGCCCTGCTGATCGCATTGGTGATCGGCATTGCGGGCTGGTTCGGCTGGCGCGCCTGGCAGGATCGTGCCGCGACGCCCGCGCCTGCCGCCGGTTCGAGCGTCACGCTGCCGGTGCCTGGCGGCGCGGACAACCAGACGGGCGACGAGGTGCAGTTCGACACCGGCCCCGTCGAGGTGGTGGTCGAAGGCACGACGCCGATGGCCGAACGCGTCGCGGTGCTGGGGTTGCTCAACAAGCGCAACAGCCAGACATGGGAATTGACGATGCGTCCCGGCCAGTCGCTGCGCTACGGCGACGCGGTCGTGCATTTGCGCGCGTGCGAGCGCACCGCGCCGTGGGAGCCGGACCAATTGACCGGTGCGTTCGTCCAGCTTGACGTACGTCAGGCTGACGGGCGCTGGGCGCGCGCGTTTTCCGGCTGGCTCTACGCCGAACAGCCCGCGCTCAACGTCGTTCAGCACCCGTTGTTCGACGTCTTCCCCAAAAGCTGCGCGATGACCTTTCCCGAAGGCGGTGAGGAATTGGGTGGCGGCACCAGCGGATCGTCGGCACCCAGCCGGTCGAGCGCGCGCCAGTCGCCATCGACCGACGGCGAGCCCGAGGAAAGCCCGGCCGAGGAAGCGCCGAGCGCGGAACTCAGCAACGCCATATAATCGTCGCGGCTGATTTCCGCCGCGCCGAGCGAGGCGAGGTGATCGGTCTGGAACTGGCAATCGAGAAGCGTGAAGCCGCCCGCGTTCAGCCGCGCCACCAGCCAGGCGAAGGCGACTTTCGACGCATCGGTCGCGCGACTGACCATCGATTCGCCGAAGAAGGCGCGGCCGAGCGCCAGGCCGTACAACCCGCCGACCAGCCGGTCGCCATCCCAGCATTCGACCGAATGCGCGAAGCCCGCAGCGTGCAGATCGACGAAGGCGCGTTCGATCGCGGCGTTGATCCAGGTATTGGGGCGATCCTCCGCGCTTTCGGCGCATAACGCGATGATGTCCGAAAAGGCTTGGTCAGTGGTCACCCGAAACCGGTCGCGCGCGATCGTTTTCCGCAAGGATCGCGACAGGTGAAATCCTTCGAGCGGCATCACCGCGCGCCATTTGGGCTCGACCCAGTAAACGCTCGTCGCCTCGCGATCGTCCGCCATCGGAAAAACGCCCATGGCATAGGCGCGGAGCAGCAATTCGGGATCGAGCGGATCGGCGCGGCTCATGGCTCGAATGTGGCGACTCGCGCCCGCGCCGACAATGGCGAAACGTCATTCGACTGCGGAAGGGGCGTGCGTGTCGATGCTGCCAACGTCAAAGTCTGGAAGTCGTCGCCTCAACTGAAACTGAAAGGGAACAAAGCGAATGATAACAAAAACTATGAACCTATATGGATAAAGTGGGGCTATATCCCATAAAATCCCCGTAAGAGGCGTTGCGACCCGTCCTGCTTTGAGTTAGAAAATTCGTCCGAGGGGGCACGCTCCTTATTTCCTGATCTTCACCGGGCCGACGGACAGGGCCGTTTCCCGGAACGGGAGAGGTGTGTGTTCGCCGCTTTGGGGTGAAGCGTGACGAACCGTGAACTCTATGAAGGCTTTGCGCTGCAGGCGGTCGATGCGAAGGGTCGCGTCGCCATCCCCGCCGACTTGCGCGCTGCCATGGAGCGCAATTCGGACAGCCGCACGATCGTTGTCCGCCGCAACGGTGACTGCCTGACCGCTTATGATGTCGAGCGGTCGAAGGACGAATTCGGGCGTATCCACAACCGCGAAATCGCCGCTGAAGAAGCGGCCGGCCTGGACGGGGGAGTCGTGCCCACCCGCGCCAAGGCCAATGCGTTCGGCAAGGTGGAGCGCACGCCGTTCGACCCGTCCGGTCGCTTCATCCTGCCGCGCTTCTTCAAGATGAAGGCGGGGATCAACCATTGGGCGTTTTTCGTCGGGCTCGGCGACACGTTCGAAATCTGGGCGCCCGAAGTGCTGATGGCGACCAGCGACGACGAGGAATTGAAGGAAATCTGCGCCTTCTGCCTCGACGACAAGAAGGTGACGCTGTGAGCGCGGTCGATCTGATCCCGCGCGATGCGCCGCATCGGCCCGTTCTGCTCGATGAGGTGATCGAGGGTCTGGCGATTGTCGAAGGCGAATGCCATGTCGATGCGACCTTCGGTGCAGGCGGCTATAGCCGTGCGATGATCGCGGCGGGTGCGCGGGTGATCGCGTTCGACCGCGATCCCGATGCGATTGCGAACGGGCGTGCGCTGGAGGCCGAAAGCGGCGACGCGCTGACGCTGGTCGCGGCGGATTTCTCCGCGATGGAGCGCGAACTTGCGGCGCTGGAGGCGATCCCCGTTGATGGCGTGACGATGGATATCGGCGTGTCGTCGATGCAGCTCGATCAGGCGGCGCGGGGCTTTTCGTTTCAGTCGGACGGTCCGCTCGACATGCGGATGAGTCAGTCGGGGCCGAGTGCCGCCGATTTCGTCAACGAGGCCGACGAAGCCGAGATCGCCGACGTGCTCTATAACTATGGCGAGGAACGCCAGTCACGCCGCGTCGCGCGCGCGATTGTCGCCGCGCGCCCGATCACCCGGACGGCGGAACTCGCCAACATCGTCCGCAAGTCGCTGGGGCACAAGCCGCACGACAAGAAGGATCCGGCGACGCGCAGTTTCCAGGCGATCCGTATCCATGTGAACCGCGAACTGGGCGAGCTGGTCGATGGGCTGGAAGCTGCCGAACGTGTGCTGAAGCCCGGCGGGCGGCTGGCCGTCGTCACCTTTCACAGCCTGGAAGACCGGCTGGTGAAGCAGTTTTTCCGCGAGCGTTCGGGCTCGCAACCGGCGGGATCGCGGCACCGCCCGGAGCTGGGGGTTGGTCGCGCCCCCAGTTTCGACAAACCGGCCCGTGCGGTGCGGGCAAGCGAGAGTGAATTGGCGCGTAATCCGCGCGCGCGTTCGGCGACGCTTCGGGTCGCGCGCCGGACCGACGCGGAAGCCTGGTCGAAGGGGAGCTGAGAAATGGCGTTGGGCTTCAAAGGGATGGGCTGGTTCCTGTGCGGTCTCGTGGTGGCACCCGGCTGCTACGTGGTCATGTCGCAGGTCGCGGCCGAACGCGCGCGCGTCGAAAGCGTCGACCGCGCGATCCGTCAGGCGAAACGCGACATCCGCAACCTGGAAACCGAGTTCAAGACGCGCGCCAATTTTGCGCAGCTCGAGCGCTGGAATGGCGAAGTCTTCGCGCTCGGCGCCCCCCAGCCCGAACAATTCGCAGGCGACATCGCCGAACTGGCGGCGCGCGGGATGGGTGAGGGCGACGCGCAGATGCGCTATGCCAGCTATGTCGTGCCGACGATGACCGCGGAGATCGACGACGCGGTGCGCGGCGGCATCCAGCGCGCGCAAATGGCGGCGCGCGAGGCCAGCCAGGCGGCGGCGCCCGTCCAGACGGCTTCGGTTGCGGCAGCGACCCCGGCGCGCCAGCTGTCCGACGCGACGCCCGAGACTGCACCTGCCAAGCTAGCTGCACCCAAAACGGTGAAGGCCGTGCCCGAACGCACTGCGGCGGCTCCAAAGGCGAAACCCGCAGCTCGTCCGGCCCAGCGCGCCGAAGTCGCGTCGCTCGACCGCAAGCTGTTGAGCGATTCGACGATGGGCGATCTGATGAAGGCCGCGCGGTCAGAGGCGCGGACCGGGCGTTGATCGTCCTGACCGCCCCCCAGATGATCGACCGGCGTGGTGCCGGGGCACGCAACCCGATGGTCGTCGCCGCGCACGCGCGGCTGATGGTGCTGATGCTCGTTTTTACCGCCTGCGTCGCGGTGGTGGTGTTCCGGCTCGCGCTGTTGGCGATCACGGTCGAGCCTGCGAGTGCGGCGACCGCAGCCAATGCGCTGGTTCCCCTGCGCGGCGATGTGGTGGACCGCAACGGCGCGCCGCTGGCGCGCACCATCGACGCCTGGTCGATCGGGATTCATCCCAAGAAGGTGATCGGCGACAAGGCGGCGCTTGCCGCACAACTCGCCGCCGTTATTCCCGACCGGACCGAGGCGCAGTATCGCCAGATCCTCGAATCGGATTTCACCTTCACTTATCTCAAGCGCCGCGCGTTGCCCGAACTGGTGGCCGATGTGAATGCGCTGGGCGAGCCCGGCATCGCGTTCGCGCGCGAGCCCGAACGGCTCTATCCGCAGGCCACGATGGCGGCGCACGCGCTCGGCTATCTCAACCGCGAGGGTGAGGGGATGCGCGGGATGGAGCGTGCGCTGAACGCGCAGCTCGTCGATCCGCAGGCACGCGCCGCGCCTACCCAATTGTCGATCGACGTGCGTGTTCAGGCGGCGCTGCAAAGCGAATTGTCGCGCGCGATGGCCAAACATTCGGCGGCCGGCGCGGGAGGCATCGTGCTCGATGTGAACACCGGCGAGGTCGTCGCGATCGCGTCGCTGCCGACCTTCAACCCCAACAATATCGCCGGCGCGACCGACGACATGCTGCGCAACAACATGACGCAGAGCCAGTATGAGCTGGGATCGACGTTCAAGCCGATCGCGATGGCGGGGGCGATGGATGCGGGCGTCGTCACGTCGATGTCGAAACGCTATGATGCGACCGCGCCGCTTCAGGTCGGACGCTTTCGAATCCGCGACGATCACGCGCAGAACCGCTGGCTGAACGTGCCCGAATTGCTGGTCCATTCGTCGAACATCGCCACCGCGCGGATCGCCGACGAAATGGGCCAGGCGCGGATGGAAAAACTGTTCCGCGATCTGGAATTCGACGAAGCGCCCAAGATCGAGATTCGCGAAAAGGGCAAGCCGATCTGGCCGAGCTATTGGGGCCGGACCACGATCATGACGACGGCCTACGGCCACGGGATCGCGGTGACGCCGCTGCATCTGGCCCAAGCCTATGCGGCGCTGGTCAATGGTGGCATTCTGCGTCCTGCGACGATGCTCAAGGTCGAGCCGGGCAAGGCAGTCGAGGGCAAGCGGGTCTTTTCGCAGAACACCAGCTGGCGGATGCGCCAGATGCTGCGGATGATCGTCACCGAAGGCACCGGGCGTCGCGCCGAAGCGCCCGGCTACCGCGTCGGGGGCAAGACCGGGACGGCTGAAAAGCCCGGATCGGGCGGCTATAGCCGCAGCGTGAACGTCTCTACCTTTGCCGCCGCCTTTCCGATGGATTCGCCCCGTTATGTCGTGATCGCGATGCTCGACGCGCCCAAGGGCACGTCGGACACGTTCGGGTTCACGGGCGCTGCCTGGACTGCCGCGCCGGTCGTGTCGCGCGTGATCCAGCGCACCGGGTCGATGCTGGGGGTGATCCCCGATCGCGGCACCGATATCGACACCGCCGAACTGAAGGCGCTGATGTGGCGTGCGCCGGGCGAGCGCGAAGCGATGGCGAACGCGGAATGAAGCTGTCCGCCCTCGTGCCCGGCGGCGGCGATGCGACCGTCACGGGCTTTGCGATCGATCACCGCAAGGTCGCGCCGGGCACGATCTTCGGCGCGTTCGAAGGCGCGCGCGTCAATGGCGAGGATTTTATCGACGCGGCGGTGGCGTCGGGGGCGATCGCGGTCGTCGCGCGGCGCGAGGCGAAGGTCGAAGGCGCGGTGCACATCGTCGCCGATTCTCCCCGCGCCTGTTTCGCCGAGCTGGCAGCGCAATTCTTCGGGCCGTTTCCCGAAACGGCGGTGGCGGTCACCGGCACCAACGGCAAGACATCGACGGTCGAGCTGACGCGGCAATTGTGGCGGATGGCGGGGCATCACGCCGCCTCGATCGGGACGCTCGGCGTCATCACGCCCGACGAGCGGGTGACGACCGGGCTGACCACGCCCGATGTCGTGACCTTCCTGTCGAACGTCGCCGGGTTGCAGCGCGAAGGCGTGACGCATCTGGCGTTCGAGGCATCGAGTCACGGGCTGACCCAGTATCGCACCGAAGGGTTGCGAGTCCGGGCGGCGGCGTTCACCAATCTCAGCCGCGATCACCTCGACTATCATGGCGACATGGCGGCCTATTTCACCGCCAAGTTGCGGCTGTTTGCCGAGGTGCTCGACGCCGATGGGACCGCGGTCGTGTGGGCCGACGATCCCCAGTCGGAGCGTGTGATCGATCTGGCCCATGCGCGCGGCAATCGCCTGATGACGGTGGGCACGCATGGCGACACGTTGCGGCTGGTCAGTCGCGCGCCGACTCTGCTCGGGCAGGGGCTGGTGATCGAGCATGAGGGCGTCGAGCATAAGGTCAACCTGCCGCTGATCGGTGCGTATCAGGCGGCGAATGCGCTGGTTGCCGCCGGATTGGTGATTGCCACCGGGGGTGAGGCGAAGGCGACGCTGGCGGCGCTCGCGCGGCTTCAGCCGGTGCGCGGGCGGCTGGAACGTGCGGTGATCGCGCGGTCTGGCGCACCCGTCTATGTCGATTACGCGCACACCGCCGACGCGCTGGAGGCGGCGATTGCGGCATTGAAGCCCCATGCCACCGGCAAGCTGATCGTGGTGTTCGGCGCGGGCGGCGACCGCGACGAGGGCAAGCGCGAGGACATGGGCAAGGTCGCGGTGGCCGAAGCGGACGTGGTGATCGTCACCGACGACAATCCCCGCACCGAAGACCCGGCCGCCATCCGCGCGATGGTGATGTCTGGCGCGGTCGGCGCGACCGAGATCGGCGACCGGCGCGCGGCGATCCGCGCGGCGATCGACATGGCGGGCGCACAGGACATCGTCCTGATCGCGGGCAAGGGGCATGAACAGGGCCAGATCGTCGGCGATATGGTGTTGCCGTTCGACGATGTGGTGGTCGCGCGCGAGGAAGCGGCGTGATGGATGCGCGGGCCTTCCATAACCCGTTCGTTTCGAGCGAAGTCGAGAAACGCATTCCCTGCGCGTGCGATAGGTTTCTCGACTTCGCTCGAAACGAACGGGGAGGGGCTGTAGCGTGATCGCTCTCTGGACCTCCGCTGAGATCGCTGCCGCTACCGGCGGAACAGCGTCCAGCGACTTCACCGCCACGCAGGTCGCGTTCGATTCGCGGGAGGTCACCCCCGGCACGTTGTTCATCGCATTGAAGGGCGAGGCGACCGACGGGCATAAGTTCCTCGCCCAAGCCTTCGATCGCGGCGCATCGGGTGCGATCGTGTCCGAAGATTGCGACCACCCGCACGTCCGCGTCGCCGACACGATGGCCGCGCTCGAGGATTTGGGTCGAGCCGCCCGCGTCCGCACCGATGCGAAGATCATCGGTGTCACCGGATCGGTCGGGAAGACCGGGACGAAGGAGGCCCTGTTCGCCTGTCTCGATCGCGTTTCGCGGGGGCAGGCGCACCGATCGGTCAAAAGCTACAACAACCATACCGGCGTGCCGCTGAGCCTCGCGCGGATGCCTGCCGATACCCGGTTCGGCGTGTTCGAAATGGGGATGAGCCATGCGGGCGAGCTGGCCGCGCTGACGCGGATGGTGCGCCCGCATGTCACGCTGGTCACCACCATCGCGCCCGCGCACACCGAGTTTTTCTCCGGCGAGGAAGCGATTGCCGATGCCAAGGGAGAGATTTTTCAGGGGCTGGAACCCGGCGGCGTCGCCATCATCCCTTATGACAGCCCGCACCGCGACCGGTTGATCGCCGCGGCGACGCCTCATGCGGGCAGGGTCGTCACGTTCGGGCTGAGCAAGGACGCTGATGTCCATCCGATCGAACGGATGGCGGCGCTGGGCGGCGGCACTTTCGTTTCCGCGCGCGTGGGGGACAAGGAACTGAGCTTTACGCTTGCGCTCCCGGGCGAGCATTGGGTCGCGAACGCGATGGCGATCCTCGCCGCCGTCGATGCGGTGGGCGGCGATCTGGCGCAAGCGGGACTGGCGCTCGCGGAACTCGAAGGACTCGCCGGGCGTGGCGCGCGGCTGACGGTTGCGCTGCCCGGCGGCGACGCGCTGGTGATCGACGAAAGCTACAACGCCAATCCGGCATCGATGCGCGCGACGTTGAAGGTGCTGGGTGCCGAGACGGCCGCGCGGCGCATCGCGGTGCTCGGCGAGATGCGCGAACTGGGCGACGACAGCGATGCCTATCACGCGGCGCTTGCCGGTCCGCTCGACGAAGCGAGCATTTCCCGCGCCATATTGGTTGGGGGCGGCATGACGGCGCTGGCGAAGGCGCTTGAGGGTCAGATGGATTTCGTCCATGTGGCCACCGCCGCCGAGGCACAGGACGCGCTGGACGCGATTCTGTCGCCGGGCGACGCCGTCCTCATCAAGGGTTCGAACGCAGTCGGGCTGTCGGCACTCGTCGCCAGCCTGTCGGGAAGGGGCTGATGCTTTACCTCATTGCCGAATATCTGGGCTTTCCCAGCGTATCGAACCTGATTCGGTATTTGTCGTTCCGTGCGGGCGCGTCGGTCGCGACCGCCCTGTTCATCGGCCTGATCATCGGTCCCAAATTCATCGGCTGGCTGCGCGTTCGCCAGGGCAAGGGGCAGCCGATCCGCGAGGACGGCCCGCAATCGCATCTGGCGAAGCGCGGCACGCCGACGATGGGCGGTCTCCTGATCCTGACCTCGCTGACCTGTTCTGTGCTGCTGTGGATGGACCTGTCCGATCCGTCCGTCTGGGCGTGCCTGTTCGTGCTGATCGGGTTCGGCATGATCGGTTTCCTTGACGATTACGACAAGGTGAGGAAAGCGACGACGGCGGGCGTTCCCGGAAAGGTGCGGCTGCTTGGCGAGTTCCTCATCGCGGGTGTGGCAAGCTGGATCATCATCCAGCAATCGGGGACGAACCTGTATCTGCCGTTCTTTTCCCATATCTCGGTCGATCTCGGCTATTTCTACATCCTGTTCGCGGCCTTTACGATCGTTGCGTTCGGCAATGCGGTGAACCTGACCGACGGACTGGACGGCCTTGCGACGATGCCGGTCATCATCGCTGCGGTGGCGCTGATGGTCATCACCTATCTGGTCGGCAACGCGCGCTTCGCCGAATATCTGGGCATCCCCTATGTCGAGGGCGCAGGCGACCTCGCCATTTTCTGCGGGGCGATCGTCGGCGCTGGGCTGGCCTTTCTGTGGTTCAACGCGCCCCCTGCGGCGGTGTTCATGGGCGACACCGGCAGCCTGGCGCTGGGCGGCGCGCTGGGAGCGATCGCGGTGGTGTCGAAGCACGAACTGGTGCTGGCGATCATCGGCGGACTGTTCGTGGTCGAGGCGCTGAGCGTCATCATCCAGGTGTTCTTCTACAAGCGCACCGGCAAACGCGTGTTCCGCATGGCGCCGATCCACCATCATTTCGAACAATTGGGCTGGTCCGAGCCGACCGTGGTGATCCGCTTCTGGATTATCGCGCTGGTGCTGGCGCTGGCAGGCCTGTCCACGCTGAAACTGCGGTGAGCGAGGGCGCAGCCCTTCGCGTCACCGTGTTCGTGTGCGGGGTCGGGCCGCGCACCGCGAAGCTGATCGCGCATATCCTGGGCGATGCAAACGCGGTGCGGTTGATCCGTGCCGATGACGAACCCGCAGGCGGCGTGACGGTGCTGACCGGGGTCGATCCCGGCATCGATGTTTCGCGTGACGCTTTGATTGTCCAGCATCTGCTGGCGCGGCCCAAGGGTGCGCCACTGGTGGTCGGCATCGGTGACGTGCGCGCGGGCACGATTGCGCGTCAGGTTGCGATGTCAGGTCGGGGCGAGGATCTGACCAAGGTTGCGCCGGGCGTGTGCCTGAACGCATCGCGCTGGCCGGGATTGCAGGGACCGGGCGACGATCTGGTCGCGCTGTGCGCAATTGCCGCGTGCGAAGCGCTGGACGTGGATCAGTCTATGATCGACAAGGGTCTGGAAAGTTTCGGCGCCGCTGCCGTATCGACGGCCGCGCCAACCGTGGGGGCGGGAACATGACCGATGTGTTGCGCGGGACCGGAGGCGTATCGACCGGTCGCCTGCGCGAGAAATTCGACCGCCGGGTCGGGCGTTCCAGCCGGTCGCCGATCGCGATGTGGTTCTGGGAAATCGACCGCGTTCTGTTGCTGATGGCGCTGTTCCTGATCGCGATCGGGCTGATCGCGGTCGCCGCTGCCTCGCCTGCCTCCGCCGACCGTTATTCGGACATCCAGCACCGTATCGCGCCGATGGAGTTTTTCTGGAAACAGGCGGGCTGGGTCGGGCTGTCGATCCCCGTCATGCTGGTGGTGTCGATGCTGCCGATTACGCTGGCGCGGCGGCTGGCGCTGCTGGGGCTCGTCGTGTTCGCGGCGTTCCTGGCGCTGACGCCGGTGCTGGGCGTGACCGTCAACGGTGCCAAGCGCTGGATTTCGGTCGGGATCGGCCAGTTCCAGCCTTCCGAGTTCCTGAAACCGATGTTCGTGGTGACGACGGCCTGGCTGTTGTCGTTCCGCGCCAAGGACCAGACGCTTCCCGTCGTGCTCATCACCGGCGCGCTGACTGCGGTGATCGGCGGGCTTCTGATGCTCCAGCCCGATTTCGGGCAGACGGTGGTGTTCGGCCTCATCTGGCTGACGATGCTGACGGTCGCGGGCACCTCTCACAAGATCATCGGCACATTGCTTGGCGCGGGCGTCGGCGGGGTGGTCGCGGCTTATTTCTTCTACGACACCGCGCGCATCCGCATCGACGGCTATCTGTTCGGCGAAGGCGGGCAGGTGACGGACACCTATCAGACCGACATGGCGCATTCGGTGCTGACCGCCGGAGGCGTCGTCGGCACCGGGCCAGGGGGCGGACGCGTCAAGTTCCTGCTGCCCGAGGCGCATACCGATTATATCTTTGCCGTGATCGGCGAGGAATTCGGGCTGATCGCCTGCGCCATCGTCGCGCTCCTGTTTCTCGGCATCGTCATCCGCGTGTTCGTCAAATTGCTCGACGAGGAAGACCCGTTTCGCGTGCTCGCCGCAGCAGGCCTTGCCGCGCAATTCGGGCTACAGGCGCTGATCAACATGGCGGTCAATGTCGGGATCGCGCCGTCCAAGGGGATGACGTTGCCCTTCATCAGCTATGGCGGATCGTCGATGGTGGCGCTGTCGATTGCGATGGGACTATTGCTCGCCTTCACGCGGCGGAACCCGTATCTGTCGCGATCAACCTATAATGTGAGATATGGTGGATGAGCCGTTCGCGGCATTTCGTATTGGCGGCCGGGGGCACCGGCGGCCACATGGTTCCCGCAGCGGCGCTCGCGGCGGAATTGCGCGCGCGTGGGCATCACGTCGCCCTTGTCAGTGACGAGCGTGGCGTGCGTTTTCCCGGCCTGTTCGACGGCGTGCAGACGCATGTCCTGCCCGCCGGGCGGTTTGCAGGCGGGCCGATCGGTTATCTGAGGGCGGCGCGCAAGATGGCGGAGGGTCGCGCGATGGCGATCCGCCTGCTCGACAGTTTCCAGCCCGCCGCCGTCATCGGCTTCGGCGGCTATCCGGCGTTCCCGACCCTGCTCGCGGCGTTCCATCACAAAATCCCGACCGTCATCCATGAACAGAATGCAGTGCTCGGCCGCGTCAACCGGCTGGTCGCGGGCAAGGTCGATGCGATCGCCACCTCCTATGCCGATGTCGCGCGGTTGAAGCCGAAATTTGCCGCCAAGATGCGGCTGATCGGCAATCCGGTGCGCGCTGAAGTGTTGGAGCTTCGCCACAAACCCTATCCAATGCTCGACGAGGAAAGCATTTTCCGTGTCCTCGTCACCGGCGGCAGCCAAGGCGCGAGCGTGTTGAGTCAGGTGGTGCCCGACGGCCTTGCCATGCTGCCCGTCCATTTTCGCCGTCGCCTGCAGGTCACGCATCAGGCGCGGATCGAGGACATTGACGCGGTGCGCGCCAAATATGCCGAGCATGGCATTCCGGCGGAAATCGCGACCTATCTGCCCGACATGCCCGAGCGGCTGGCCTGGGCGCATCTGGTGATCGCGCGCGCGGGTGCATCGACCATCGCCGAGCTGACGGCGGCCGGACGCCCCGCGATTCTGGTGCCGCTTCCGACCTCTACCGACGATCACCAGACCGCGAACGCGCGCGAGATTTCGGAAGCGGGCGGCGCGCGCACGATCCAGCAGCGCGCATTCACGCCGGGTGAACTTGCCAAGCAGATGCAGAAGCTGGGGCTGGAGCCGCGCGCGCTGGAAAACGCCGCCGGTCGCGCGAAAAGCTGCGGGCGACCCGATGCGGTGCGCGACCTCGCCGATCTGGTCGAGCGGATCGACGGATCGCAGACCGCCGGACCGGTTACGCTGTCGAGGGCGGCGGCATGAGGGGGGTCGCCACCGACATCGGCACGATCCATTTCATCGGCATCGGCGGCATCGGCATGTCGGGCATCGCCGAGGTGATGCACAATATGGGCTATAGCGTTCAGGGATCGGACGCCGCCGACAGCTATGTGATCGAGGGGCTGCGCAAGCGCGGCATCCCCGTTGCCATCGGCCAGGATCCGGTCAATCTGGGCGATGCGGCGGTGGTGGTCACCTCGACCGCGATCAAGCGCGGCAATCCGGAAGTCGAAGCCGCTTACGCCAACCGCATCCCCGTGGTCCGCCGCGCGGAGATGCTGGCCGAATTGATGCGCCTGAAATCGACCGTCGCGGTCGCGGGCACGCATGGCAAGACGACAACGACCAGCATGATCGCCGCGATCCTCGACGCCGGGCATATCGACCCGACGGTCATCAATGGCGGGATCATCAACCAATATGGCTCCAACGCGCGGCTGGGCGACAGCGAATGGATGGTGGTCGAGGCCGACGAGAGCGACGGGAGTTTCCTGCGGCTGGACGGCACGATTGCGGTCGTGACCAACATCGATCCCGAACATCTCGACCATTATGGCTCGTTCGAGCGCGCCAAGGACGCCTATGTCGAGTTCGTCGAGAACGTGCCTTTTTACGGCGCGGCGCTGTTGTGCCTCGACCACCCGGAGGTGCAGGCGATCATCCCGCGCGTCCGCGACCGCCGGATCGTGACTTATGGCTTTGCGGCGTCGGCCGACGTGCGCGGGGTCAACGTGCAACCCTATCCGGGCGGCAACAGGTTCGAGGCGATCATCCGCCACCGGGACGGCACCACGCGATCGATCGAGGACATCGACCTTCCGATGGCGGGGCGGCACAACGTCCAGAACGCGCTGGCGGCGGTCGGCGTCGCGCTGGAAATGGGCATCGACGATGCGACCATTCAGAACGGATTCGCGCAGTTCGGCGGGGTCAAGCGACGCTTCACCAAGGTCGGAGAGATCGGCTTCGATGCCGGGCCGCCCGCGATCGTCATCGACGATTACGGCCACCACCCGGTCGAAATCCGTGCGGTGCTGTCGGCCGCGCGCGAGAGTGCGACGGGTCGGGTGATCGCGGTCGTCCAGCCGCATCGCTATTCGCGGCTGGGCAATCTGATGGATGAGTTCGCGCAAGGGTTCAACGACGCCGATCAGGTCTATGTCACCCCGGTCTATGCCGCGGGCGAAGCGCCGGTCGAGGGTGTCAATGCCGATGCCCTGGTCGCGCGCACCGCCGAACGCGGGCACCGCGCGGTGGAGACGGTGGCCGATGCGGATGCGCTGGCGGCAACGCTCGCCGAACATGCGCGGCCCGGCGACCTGATCGTGTGCCTGGGCGCGGGCGACATCACCAAATGGGCAGCGGGCCTTGCCGATGCGGTGAATGCCCAGCGAAAGGTGGCGGCATGAGCGACTGGTTCTCCACAGCGATCGAAATGCAGCGCGAGATTCTGCGCGCGCAACAGGCGCAGGTCGATGCCGCGCAGAAAATGCTCGATGCGGGCAAGCAGATGACCGAGTTTCAGGCGGCCGGGCAGAAGGCGGCCGAGGCGAATATGGCGGCGTGGAAGGCCTGGGCCGGGCTGTGGGGCGTGAAGAAGTGAGTGGGTCTGCCGCCACTTCTCCGTGCGTTTCGAGCGAAGTCGAGAAACGTGAGCCTGGCGCTCGCGAGCGTTTCTCGACTTCGCTCGAAACGAACGGGGTGAGGGGGAAGCTGACGCCGGATGTCCCGCTGGCCCCGCTCGTCTGGTTCAAATCGGGCGGTGTCGCCGAGTGGCTGTTCGAGCCGAAGGATGTGGCCGACCTCCAGGATTTTCTCCGTGATCTCGATCCCGCAACACCGGTGATGGCGCTCGGCCTCGGCTCCAACCTGATCGTTCGCGACGGCGGGGTGCGCGGGGTGGTGATCCGGCTGGGCAAGGCGTTCGCGACCGTCGATCAGGTCGATGCGACCACGCTCCGGTGCGGCGGCGGCGCGTCGGGCATCCTTGTCTCGTCCAAAGCGCGCGATGCAGGCATTGCGGGAGTCGAATTCCTGCGCTCGATCCCCGGCACGGTCGGCGGCTTCGTGCGGATGAATGGCGGGGCTTATGGGCGCGAGACGGCGGACATATTGGTCGAATGTGAGGTGGTGTTGCGCTCGGGGGAGGTGCGGACGCTGGCGGTGGATGCGCTTGGCTATCGCTACCGTCATTCGGAACTGCCCGAGGGTGCGGTGGTCGTGTCCGCGACCTTTCGCGGTTCGTCTGGCGAACCTGCCGATATTCAGGTCGAGATGGACCGCATCGCCACCTCGCGCGAAGCGTCGCAGCCGCTGCGCAGCAAGACCGGGGGGTCGACTTTCAAGAACCCGGACGGCGACAAGGCGTGGCGGCTGGTCGATGCGGCGGGCTGTCGCGGGCTGACGCGCGGCGGGGCGCAGGTCAGCGAGAAGCATACCAATTTCCTGATCAACACCGGCGATGCGACCAGTGCCGATATCGAAGGGCTGGGTGATGAGGTGCGCGCGCGCGTGAAGGCGGCGTGCGGAGTCGAGCTTGAGTGGGAGATTCAGCGCGTGGGGGAGAGGGCGTGAGCATCACTCCTGCCTCTTTCATCGTCATTCCCGCGGAGGCGGGAATCCATAGGCGCTATCGTTCCGATCGAAGCGCAGTCGTGGAGGTTATGGATTCCCGCCTTCGCGGGAATGACGATGTGGATGTCGTTGATGAGGTTTTGGAGTTGAGTGCCAGTGTCCGAGGGTAACCCCCTGCACATCGTCGTCCTGATGGGCGGCTGGTCCGCCGAGCGCGAGGTGTCGCTGATGAGCGGAGCTGGGGTCGCCGATGCGCTGGAATCGCGTGGGCACCGCGTCACGCGGATCGATATGGACCGCAACCTCGCCGCGCGTCTGACCGAAGCCAAGCCCGATATCGTGTTCAACGCGCTCCACGGCACCCCCGGCGAAGACGGCGCGGTGCAGGGGATGCTCGACCTCATGGGCATCCGCTATACCCATTCCGGCCTCGTCACCTCGGTTATCGCCATCGACAAGGTCCTGACAAAGCAGGCTTTGATCCCGCACGGCATTCCGATGCCCGGCGGGCGGATCGTCAAATCGGCGGAATTGTTCGAACGCGATCCGATCCCGCGCCCCTATGTGCTGAAGCCGGTCAACGAGGGCTCATCGGTCGGCGTCGCCATCGTCACCGACGAAGGCAATATGGGCAACCCGATCTCGGCGGAGGCAAAGGGCCCGTGGCAGGAATTCGACGAACTGCTCGCCGAGCCCTTTATCCGTGGGCGCGAATTGACGACGGCGGTGCTGGGCGATCAGGCGCTGGGTGTGACCGAGCTGATCGTCCGCAATGGTTTCTACGATTACGACGCCAAATATACCGACGGGCTGACCCAGCATGTCTTTCCGGCGCAAATCCCCGACGACATCGCCGAGGCGTGCAAGGCGCTGGCGGTCGAGGCGCACCGGCTGCTCGGCTGCAAGGGTGCATCGCGTTCCGATTTCCGCTGGGATGATGAACGCGGCGTCGATGGGCTGTTCCTGCTGGAGGTAAACACCCAGCCCGGCATGACACCGCTCAGCCTGGTTCCCGAACAGGCGCGGCATTGCGGCATCGATTATCCCGAGCTGGTCCAGCGCATCGTCGATGAAGCGATGAAGGATGCGCCCGCGACATGAGCGCCGCGCGCCGCCCCTCCGCTCGAAAAAAGGTCAGCCCCAAGCGGCGGCCGCAGCGGTCGCGCGCGCGCAAGGCATCGATGATGGATCATGCCATCGCCGCGCTTCCATTCGAGGAAGCGACGCTTAGGAAGATCGCGACCTGGTCGATCCTGGGCTTCGTCGGGGCGGTGGCGCTGCTGATCGCATCGGTCACCGGCGCGCTGGGGGCGGCGGGAACGGCGATGGCCGAGGGGATCGGGCGCGCAGGCTTCAAGGTCAAGGAGATCGAGGTCACCGGCATCGACCGGATGGAACGCATGTCGGTCTATGCCATCGCGCTCGACCAGCAATCGCGCGCAATGCCGCTGGTCGATCTGGATCAGGTGCGCGAACGGCTGCTCGATTATGGCTGGATTGCGGACGCGCGCGTGTCGCGCCGCCTGCCCGATACGCTGGTGATCGACATCGTCGAGCGAGAGCCTGCGGCGATCTGGCAGCATGAAGGCCAGTTGATGCTTATCGATGCGACCGGCGTGCTTTTGGAACCGGTCGCGGCCAGTGCGATGCCCGATCTGCCACTGGTGATCGGGGAAGGGGCGAATGCGCAGGAACCGGCGTTCCAGCGTCTGCTCGCCGCCGCGCCCGCGCTGAAACCACAGGTAACGGCCGCAACCTGGGTGGGCAGCCGCCGGTGGGACTTGCGGTTCGAATCGGGCGAAGTGCTGGCGCTGCCCGAAGGCGAGCGCGAAGCGGCCAAGGCACTGGTCGAATTCGCACGCCGTGATGGGACGCAGGGTTTGCTGGGGCGCGGATATGTGCGATTCGACATGCGTGATCCGACGCGGCTGGTGGTGCGGATGCCGGGGCAGGTGACGCGCGAGATTTCAGGTGAAGGTGGCGGCTGAGTAACTGGCCGCATTTGGGGAAGTTTGGGGAAATGGCGAAAACGGCACCCGAGGGGTTGATCACGGTCCTCGACATCGGATCGTCGAAGGTTTCGGCACTGATCGCGCAAAAGGGCGATGGCGGCGAACTGGTGGTGCTGGGCACCGGCCAGCGCGAGAGCCGCGGCGTCAAGCGCGGCTACATCGCCAACATGACCGCGACCGAAATCGCGGTGCGCGAGGCGGTGGAACAGGCCGAACAGATTGCCGGGTTCAACATCGAGAATGTCTGGGTCAGCTTTTCCGCAGGCGGCCTGATCTCCGACATCGTCAAGCTGGAGGTCGATCTGGGCGGCCACCGGGTCGAACAATCGGACATCGACGAATTGCTCAAGGCCGGGCGTAACGCAATCGACCCGGCAGGGCGCATGGTGCTGCACGCGCAGCCGACCCGCTATCTGCTCGACGGGCTGGCGGGGGTGAAGCAGCCGCTGGGGCTGCACGCCGACCGGCTGGGGGTGGAAATCCATGTCGTCGCCACCGACGGATCGCCGGTCCGCAACCTCGACCTTTCGGTGCGTTCGGCGCATCTCGACGTGAAGTCGATCATCGCGGCCCCTGTCGCGACGGGGCTTGCCTGCCTCTCCGAGGAGGAACGCGAACTGGGTGCGGCGCTGATCGAAATCGGTGCAGGTGTGACCAATGTGTCGGTGTTCCAGGGCGGGGTACTGACCGGCCTTGCCTCAATCCCGATCGGCGGCGCGGACATCACCGACGACATCGCCGCCGCGTTCGGCACGTCGCGCGCTTATGCCGAGCGGATGAAGTGTTTCTATGGCTCGGCGAATATGAGCCCGCGCGACAATCACGACATGATCGACGTCGCGCCGGTCAATGCCGAGGAAGGGGTCGAGGGCACCCGCATCACCCGCGCACAGTTGATCGCGACCGTGCGCCAGCGGCTCGACCGGTTGATGGCGGAGATCCAGAAGGAACTGCGCAAGCTCAATTTCGACGATCCGGTCGGGCGGCAAGTCGTGCTGACCGGCGGCAGTGCGGAATTGAAGGGCATCGCCGACTATGCGCAACAGGCGCTTGGGCGCACCGTCCGCGTCGGTCGGCCCCGCGGATTGACCGCTTTGCCCGAAGCGCATGGGGGGCCGGCCTTTGCGACGCTTGCCGGACTTGCCATGTTCGCCGCAGCCGATCCGGTCGATCTTCGCAGCATTCAGGCGGCGCATCAGGTCGTGACCCGGCCCAGCCCGACCACCATGTTCAAGCGACTGATGACGGCGATCAAAACAAATTATTAAGGATATGCTTCGCGACGATGACTTTGCTACTAGAGTCGGTAGGGTCGTTCGTGCAACACGGGGCAATAACGCACTATCTTGTGTCGTCGGCGTAACGGACGGCACGCGGGGAGAACTCTTACGATGACGATCGAATTCCTTCCGCCCGACGTCGATGAACTGACGCCGCGCATTTCGGTGATCGGGGTTGGCGGCGCTGGGGGCAACGCCATCGCCAACATGATCCGGGCAGAAGTCCAGGGCGTCGAGTTCCTGGTCGCCAACACCGATGCCCAGGCGCTGAAACAGTCGTCGGCACCGCAACGCATTCAGCTTGGCGCGAACATCACACAAGGGCTGGGCGCGGGCGCACGCCCCGAAATCGGGCGCGCCGCTGCGGAAGAAACGATCGATCAGGTGCAAAAGGCGCTTGAGGGCAGCCATATGTGCTTCATCGCCGCCGGCATGGGCGGGGGCACCGGCACCGGTGCGGCACCCGTGATCGCGCAGGCCGCGCGCGAAATGGGCATCCTGACCGTCGGCGTCGTGACCAAGCCCTTCGCGTTCGAAGGCAAGCGTCGCTCGAAGGCCGCCGAAAGCGGGATCGAAGAGCTTCAGAAATATGTCGACACGCTGATCGTCATTCCGAACCAGAACCTGTTCCTGATCGCCAATGCGAACACGACCTTCAAGGAAGCGTTCGAAATGGCCGACGAAGTCCTGCAACAGGGCGTTCGCGGGATCACCGACCTGATGGTCATGCCGGGCCTCATCAACCTCGACTTCGCCGACGTGCGGTCGGTGATGCAGGAAATGGGCAAGGCGATGATGGGCACCGGCGAAGCGAGCGGTGACACGCGCGCGATCGAGGCGGCGCAAAAGGCGATCGCCAACCCGCTGCTCGAAGGCGTCAGCATGAAGGGCGCCAAGGGCGTCATCGTTTCGATCACCGGCGGTGAGGACATGCGCCTGCTCGAAGTCGACGAAGCCGCAAACCATATTCGCGAACTGGTCGACGACGACGCCAACATCATCTGGGGCTCGGCGTTCAATCCCGACCTGGAAGGCAAGATCCGCGTGTCGGTCGTTGCGACCGGCATCGAGGCGGAGGAAGGCGCGGTCGCGGTGCCGGTCCAGGCGCGCGATACGGCACAGACCCGCAGCTTCGCATTCGGCGGTCCGCGTCGCGAGGCGGCGGCAGCACCGGTCGCAGCAGCATTTGCCGCCGATGCGGCACCCGCGGAATCGGCGTCGACCGGAGACGATGCGCCGCTTCATCTCGAAGCGCCCGAAGGCAGCGAAGAAACGACGGCACCGATGCCGAGCTTCGTCGACCCGCAAGTGGCGGAGGACGGCGACGAATTGCTGCTGGGCGGCGAAGCGGTAATGCCCGAGGCAGCCGAAGCGCCGAAGCCCGCCGCGACCTTCGTCGACGATGCGGTGCTGGGCGACGAAACCCCGCAGCGCCGCTGGCTGGGCAATGGCGCGGACACGCGCGAAGAGGAAGCAGCGCCAGCGCCGCTTCCCACCGCCAAGTCGGCGGGCGGCACGCTGTTCGAACGCATGGCCGCCGCCACGCGCCGCGAAGCCCGGTCGAGCGATGGCGAAGAACGCGACCCGCTCGACATCCCGCGCTTCCTGCACCGCCAGAACAACCAGTAAATCCCGTCTCAGGGACAAGCGCGAAAAGGCCGGGCCCAACGCCCGGCCTTTTTGTGTTTTGGGGTGGGGCGCTCTGTCCGTTCGTTTCGAGCGGGGTCGAAAAGCGCTGACTTCAACGCTCCGTCCGCGTTTCTCGGCTCGGCTTGAAACAAGCGGGGGGAAGGGTCGAAGCGGGGTCTCTATACCCATCCGTCATTCCCGCCTTCGCGGGAATGACGGGTGGGGCAAGTGCGCGCGTTGAGGTCGCGTCATCAGGTGCCCAGCGGGTTCTGCGAGATCACCCGCGTGTGGGCCACGGGGTTTCAACGATACGTGCTTCTCCGGTTCCCAGACCGCATCTCGTCGCCCGCTGGGCTCGGTTGGCCGATGGGGTTGCGCGAGGTCATTGCCGGTTCAGCCGCCAACCGCTCTAACGGTGGGCAATCATGAGACATTCAATCCGAATCCGCCCCAATTTGCGACAGGGTGCGATTGCGCTGGCGTTGCTGGCCGGTGTTGCGGCGCCGTCGGTGGTGGCCGCGCAGGCGATGATCGCGCCGACGTCGACCCCGACTGCCGACGCGCTCGCGGCGCATATGCGGGCGCTGGCGGCCAATCCGGGCGATCTTCGCGCACTGATCGGCGCGGGCGAGGCGAGCGCCAAGCTGGGCGACGGGGCGGCTGCGATGCAGTTCTTTTCGCGCGCCGAAAAGATCGACCCGCGCAATCCGCGCGTTGCCGCCGGGCGCGGGCGCGCGCTGGTCGCGATGGAGCGACCGGGTGAGGCGCTCAAATATTTCGCGGAGGCCGAGCGGCTGGGGCTATCGCCGGTGGAATATGCCGGGGATCGCGGGCTGGCCTACGACCTGATGGGCTATCCCGCGAACGCGCAGGCCGATTACCGGCTGGCGCTGTCGCGCGGAGCCGATGACGAGATTACGCGGCGGCTGGCGCTGTCGCTGGGGATCAGCGGCAAGCGCGAGGAAGCCGCCAGGCTGCTCGATACGATGCTGCGCGCCAACGATCGTCAGGCATGGCGGGTGCAGGCGATGGTCGTCGCGATGGACGGCGATTTCGCCACCGCCGACCGGATCGCCGCCAGCATGATGCCCGGTTTTGGTCCTAACCTCGCGCCGTTTTTCCGCCGCCTGCCTGCGCTGTCGCCGGGCGACCGCGCCTTTGCCGGGCATTTCGGGCAATTGCAGCGCACCCCGCAGCGGATGGCCGATGCGTCGATGGCACCTGCGATCGGTGCTGCCCCCGCTGCGCCGACGATGCTTGCCGATGCGGGCGATGCGCGGCGCGAGGCCGAACGCCAGCCCGACGCGCGCCCGACGCGCACGCGCGACCGCACCCAGCTGGCCGACAACCGGTCGAGCCGTCGATCGCAGCGCAACCAGCAAAGCGCGGTGCGCGCCGCCGTCGTCACCGATGCGCGCGAGCCGGTTCAGATGGCGGCGGCGCAGCCCGCACCCGCACCCGCACCCGCACCTGCACCGATCCCGACACCGCCCGCGCGCCAGTCGAGCGCCGCGCTCGCCCAGCTCGCATCGGTCGCGCCGACCTCCGCTTCGACTCCGCCGGGCGCGATGGTGCAGGCGGTGCCGAGTGCGTCCGCACCCGGCGTAACGCTCGCCGCTGCCGACAATGACGGCCCGGTCGGCGCGCGGCTGTCGACCAGTCCGCAAGGCGTGCTGCGCCTCAGCCGACCGACCCAGAACCCGGTCGCAAGCGCACCGACCGCAGCGGCCAGCGCGCCGGTGTCGACCTCGCCCGCGCAACCGGGTTTCGGCACCGCCGCCGCGCCGGTCGCCACGGTCAGCGCTCCCGCGACCGCGACCGCGCCCGCCAACCTGCGCGCCGAGAGCGAGGACGATGCGCTCGCGCGGATCATGCGCGGGATTTCGGTGCCCGGCAGCGAGTTGGGGGTCGCGCCGATGCCGGGCGCAACACCAGCGATGGGCGCGGGGAGCCCGATCGATGCAGCGCCCGAGCCTGCGCCCGTGGACAAGGCCGAGACGCCGCCCCCCGCAAAAATCGTCGAGAAGCCCGCCGCCAAACCAGCGGCAAAGCCTGCGCCCAAACCGGCTGCGAAAAAGCCCGCGGCTCCGGCCGATCCGGCGCGGCACTGGGTCCAGGTCGCGGGCGGGGCGCGGGCCGCCGATCTCTACAAGGACTGGGACCGCTTGGCGAAGCAATCGCCCGCCGCGTTCAAGGGCAAGCAGGGCTGGACGACTCCGTTGCGCGCGACTAACCGCCTGCTGGCAGGTCCATTCAAGACTCCGGCAGAGGCGCAGAACTTCGTGAACGCAATCGCAAAAGACGGCATCTCGGCATTCGCCTGGGAAAGCGAACAGGGTCAGAAGATCGAACCGCTCAAACGCTGATGCAACGGAGCCTCGCGCCCTGGGCTTCCCACCCGGACGCGAGCAGAGGCCGTCGCCACGAAGAACAAAACACGACCGCGCGTGGGCCGCGCGACGCGTTCCAGCGTGACCGTGACCGGATCATCCATTCGATCAGCTTTCGCCGGTTGCGCCACAAGACCCAGGTCTTTCTGGCTCCCGACGGCGATCATTTCCGTGTCCGCCTGACTCACAGTCTGGAGGTCGCGCAGATCGGACGGACGGTGGCGCGCGCGCTGTCGCTGAACGAGGATCTGACCGAGGCGCTTTGTCTGGCCCACGATATCGGCCATCCGCCGTTCGGTCATGCGGGCGAGGAAGCGCTGGAGGAAGCGCTCCGCGACGCGGGTGGGTTCGACCATAACGGCCACACGCTGCGCGCGCTGACCCGGCTCGACTGCCCCTATCCGATGTGGCCGGGATTGAACCTGAGCTGGGAAACGCTGGAGGGGCTGGCCAAACATAACGGCCCGGTGTTCGAACCCGGCTGGGCGCTGGCGGCGGAGGACGCGGATTTCCTGCTCGATCTGACCGCGCATTCGTCGCTAGAGGCGCAGGTGGCCGCGATCGCCGACGACATCGCCTATGACAATCACGACATCGACGACGGCATTCGCGCAGGCCTGCTGACGCTCGATCAGGTGATGGCGGTGCCGCTGATCGCGCGCGGGTGGGATGCGGTGCGCGCGCGGTTTCCGGAAGTGGCGCGCGAGCGGCTGGTGGGCGAACTGGTGCGGTCGCAGATCGGGGCGATGGTCAACGACCTGATCGAGGAGACGCGGAGCCGATTGGCCGAACATCGCATCGAGCGCGCGGATGATGTGCGCGCGGCGGGCCGATGCCTGTCGGGCTTTTCCGGCGAAATGCGCGATGCCGAACGCGAACTGAAGCGGTTCATGTACGCCAATCTCTATCACCATCCGCGGCAACTGGCCGCTGCGGATTCGGCGCGGGTGGTGGTGGCGGGACTGTTCGCCGCCTATGCCGCCGATCCCGCGACGATGCCCGCGGAATGGCGCGACCGGATGCCGGATGGCGAGCCCGAACGCAGCCGCCACATCGCCGACTTCATCGCCGGGATGACCGATCGCTACGCGGTGTCGCGCTATCGCGAGGTGGTCGGGCCGATCGAGTTGCCGGAGGGGTTTTAGGCGCGTTTCGTGCGTCCTGCTTGCGCCTAACGGGAGGGGTGGGCGCTAATGTTGGCGGAGGTTGGCCGCCCCAAACCCGCGACCAACCGCCTGCTCGGCATAATTCTGCGACAAATGCGGCGCATCTTCCTCAGCCAAACCGGGAAAGGTGGACGCGATGGAAGCCAGTATCGCCCTTAATCGTTTCGCGCTCGGCGGCCGACCGGGTGAGGCCCCGCCTGTGCAACCGAAACGCTGGTTGCTGGATCAGTTCGACGCATACCAGCCGCGACCGCCCGCCATCGCCGCGGCGCCGACCACGGTGGCGGTCGCGCAGGGTTTGGCGGATTATTTCCAGCAACTCCGCCAGGGCCGGATGCAGTTGCGGCAGGCGGGCGGCATGCAGGCCGAACCGTCCGCCACGATGCAGCCCGCAGCCATGCCCGGCCAGCGCCAGCGCAACCCGGCAATGCGATCGATCCGCATGGATGCCGCCCGCGAAACCCGCGCCGACGGACGCGGCCATTATATCGATGCGGTGGGCGCGCGGATGGAGGCGACGATGCGGACGCCCGCGCCCTTCGTCGAACGGCTTGTGCATTTCTGGGCCAATCATTTTGCCGTTTCCGCCGACAAGCTGACCGTGGTCGGGCTGGCGGGCACGATGGAGTTCGACGCGATCCGCCCGCATGTGCTGGGCACGTTCGCGGATATGCTGATGGCGGTGGAACGGCATCCGGCGATGCTGCTCTATCTCGATCAGGCGCAGTCGGTCGGACCGAACAGCCCGCTGGGCCAGCAAGTCGCGGGGCGGGGCGTGCGCCGGGTCGGGCTGAACGAGAATCTCGCGCGCGAAATCATGGAATTGCACACGATGGGTGTCGGCAGCGGCTATGCGCAGGCCGATGTGACCGAGTTTGCGCGGGCGATGACCGGGTGGACGGTGGCGGGAATCGGTAACGGCCAGGCGGCGCGGATCGCGGGAACGCGCGGCGAGCCTGGCAGCTTCGTGTTCGCACCCCGGCTGCACGAGCCCGGCGCGCGCACGATTCTCGGCAAGAATTACGACCAGCAGGGCGTGGCGCAGGCGAATGCGGTGCTCGCCGATCTGGCGACGCATCCGGCGACCGCGAAACACATTTCGACCAAGCTGGCACGGCATTTCGCGGGCGATGCGCCGCCCGCGCCGCTGGTCGCCAGGCTGGAGCGCGCGTTCCTGTCGTCGGGCGGCGACCTGCCCACCGTCTATCGCGCACTGATCGACGCGCCGGAGGCATGGGTGGCGGGGGCGCCCAAATTCAGGACGCCATGGGAATGGTCGGTATCGTCGATGCGGGCGTTGGGCGCGCAAAGCGTCGACGGGCAGGCGATGACGGGGCTTCTCACCCAGCTCGGCCAGCCGGTGTGGCGACCGGGCTCCCCCGCAGGCTATGACGATATCGCCGCCAGCTGGGCGGGGCCGGACGCGCTGATGCGCCGGGTCGAGGCGGCGGAGCGCATCGCGTCGCAAATCCGGGGCGATGTCGATCCCCGCGCCCGCGCCGCGCAATTGTTTCCGGACGCACTGTCGGATGCCACCGCGCAGGCCATTTCGCGCGCCGAAAGTCCCGCGCAGGGTCTGGCACTGATGCTCGTCTCCCCTGAAATGCTGCGGAGGTAACCCCATGTTCGATCGACGCAAATTCATCCTGGGCGGTGCGGCAGGCGCGCTGTCGCTGTCCTTCGCCCCGCGCATGGCATTCGCTCAGGCGGCGACCAGCAAGCGCTTCGTCTTCATCATCCAGCGGGGTGCGGCGGACGGCCTTTCCACGCTCGCGCCAATCGGCGATCCGGCGTTCACGGGTATTCGGGGTGCGCTGGCGGAGGATTTCGCAGGCAGCGCCGCGCACAAGATCGATCCGATGTTCGCACTGCATCCGTCGCTTGGCGGGCTGGCCAAATTCTATCAATCCAAACAGGCACTGTTCGCGCATGCCATCGCTTCGCCCTATCGCGACCGGTCGCATTTTGACGGGCAGAACGTCCTCGAATCGGGCGGCAACCGGGCCTATGCGCGCAAGGACGGGTGGATGAACCGCATGCTCGCGCTGTTGCCGAGCGAAAGCGCCCGCGCGATCGCGGTCGCCGCCACCGTGCCGATGGCGCTTCGTGGCGAGCGCGAGGTCGCGTCCTACGCCCCCTCCAACCTCCCCGATGCGTCGGACGATCTGCTCCAGCGCGTCGCCATGCTCTATCAGGGCGATGCGCAACTCCACGGCATCTGGGAACAGGCGACCGCGACGCGGCTGCTGGCAGGCGATCTGGCCGCCGACAATGGCCGCAACGCGGCGGCGACCGGCGCGCTCGCGGCGCGGCTGATGACCCCCGGCAATGGCGCGCGGATCGCGATGATCGAGACTGGGGGATGGGATACGCACGCCGGGCAGCGGGCGCGGATCGGCGCGCAGTTGCGCGGACTGGATGCAATGATCGGCGCGCTGCAATCGGGGCTGGGCGATGCCTGGGGGCAGACAATGGTGCTGGTCGCGACCGAATTCGGGCGCACCGTTGCGGTCAACGGCACCGGCGGCACCGATCACGGCACGGGAGCCAGCGCAATGCTGGTTGGCGGCGCGGTGAAGGGCGGGCGTGTCCTGTCCGACTGGCCGGGGCTGGGTCAGGCGGCGCTTTATGAAGGCCGCGATTTGAAGCCGACGATGGGGCTGGACGCGTTCATCGCCAGCGCGGTGGCGGCGCATTATGGGCTGGACCCGGCGCGGGCGATGACGGCGCTGTTCCCGGACAGTGCGAAGGTGCAGGCGATCGAGGGGCTGGCCTAGCTCCAAACGAACGGGGAGGGGCGGGCGCCATTGCCCACTTACGTCATTGCGAGCGTAGCGAAGCAATCCAATGCCGTATTCGATGCCCTGGATTGCTTCGCTACGCTCGCAATGACGGCTGGTCGTTTCAGTCGCGCGAATTTGCCGAATCTTCACGGCTTGCCGCTAACCGGGCAGCATGCCGACGCCTGTCTTCATCACCATCGATACCGAATTGATGTGGCGACACCACGCTGCGGGCTTGCCGGTCGCGGAAATCGCGGCGCGGTCGCTGGAGCCTGCGGGGGTGGGTGTGGGCTGGCAACTGGCGCAATTGGGGCGGGCAGGGCTCAAAGCCACCTTCTTCGTCGATCCGATGCCGGCGATGGTGTTCGGTCCAGACCCGATCGCGCGGGTCGTCGATGCGATTCAGGCGGCGGGGCAGGAAGTGCAGCTTCACCTCCATCCCAACTGGGCCGGGGCGAGCGCGCAGGACCGGGCGAAACACGGCAGCTTCGAACTGATCGACTTCGATCGTATCGCGCAACGCGATCTGATCGCCCGCGCGCGTGACCTGCTCACGGCGTGCGGCGCACCCGAACCGGTGGCGTTCCGCAGCGGTAGCTATTCGGCGAACGACGCGACGATCGACGCGCTGGTCGAACTCGGCTTTGCCTATGACAGCAGCCATAATGGCTCCGAACATCCCTGGCCCAGCAATATCGGTCTACCGGTGCGCCAGATCGCGCCAGTCGCGCATCGCGGGATCGTCGAGGTGCCGGTGACGCTGATCGAGGACACGCCCGGCCATCTGCGCCATTTCCAGATCTGTGCACTGTCGGCAGGCGAGATGCGCGCCGCGCTGGACCATGCCGCACGCGAAGCCCATGCCGCTGTCACCATTGTCGGCCACGGCTTCGAACTCGCCAATCGCGCGGGGACGCGAGCCAATGGCGTCCACCGTTCGCGGTTCGAGCGGCTGTGTAAGATACTCGCCGAGCGCCGCGAAACCCTGCCGACGATGCATTTCGCCGACCGCCCGGTGCTGCGGCTGGGGCAGGACGACCAGCCACTCGGTCCCAGCCAGTTGCGCACGCGCTGGCGGCAGGCCGAACAGCTCTGGTCGAACTGGGTCGAGGAGCGCGCAGCATGACGCTGGCGATGTCCGACGGCCTCAACTTCCGCATCGGCGCGCGGACCTTGTTCACGCTCGACAAGGCATTGGTGCGGGTGCCGCTGACGCTCGATCAGGCGCTCGACGGGCGGTTGCCGGTGCTGCCGCCGCTGCCTGCGGGCGCGGACGGCTATGTGGTAACCTCGCTTCCTGCCGAGCGGGCAGGCGCGCTTGCGTGGGCGGCGGGCGGCATGATCCCGCGCGTGCGGCAACGCTACACCCGCTATTTCGCCGATCTGTCGGGCGGGTTCGATGCCTATTGGGCGCAATTGTCGGCCAACACCCGCAGCCAGATGAAGCGCAAGGCCAAAAAGCTGGCGAGCGCCAGCGGCGGGCAGTTGCGGATCGAACGCTATCGCAGCGCCGATGAACTCGCCGCCTTCCATGCGATTGCCAGGGGGGTTTCGGCCAAGACCTATCAGGAAAAGCTGCTCGACTGCGGCCTGCCCACCGACGCACCGTTCCTCCGCGAAATGGCGGAGCGCGGCGCAGGCGGCACGGCACGGGCGTGGTTGCTCTACGTCGCCGATCAGCCCGCCGCTTATCTCTACTGCCCGATCGATGCGGGCACGGTGATCTACGAATATGTCGGCCATGATCCGCAATTCGCCGACCTGTCGCCCGGCGCCGTGCTGCATGTCGAGGCGATGCGCGACCTGCTCGGCGAGGACGATCTGATCCGCTTCGACTTCACCGAAGGCGAAGGCCAGCACAAGCGGGCGCTTTCGACCGGCGGGGTGGCGGCGTGCGACCTGTTGCTGCTCGCCCCGACGCTGGGCAATCGTGCGGCGGCGGCGGGGCTGGCGGGGTTCGACGGCGGCGTCGCGCTGGCGAAGCGCGCGGTGGGATGGCTCGGGCTGGAGGCCGTCGCGAAGCGCTTGCGGCGGGGGTAGTTGTTGAGAAATGCGGGCTGCCTATAAGCCCGTCATTGCGAGCGAAGCGAAGCAATCCAGAATGTGTCGCAAGGGGCCGCTGGATTGCTTCGCGGCGCTCGCAATGACGATCCCGGCGTGCCAATAAAAGCGTCCCATGCACCTGATCGCGCCTGCCATCATCCTGTCCGTTCGCGCGCATGGCGAGCATGGGGCGGTGGTGCGGGCGTTGACGCCCGAGGATGGCGTCCAGCCCGGCTATGTCCGCGGCGGGCATTCGCGCAAGCTTCGCCCGATCCTGCAACCTGCCAATGTCGTGCGCGGGGAGTGGCGGGCGCGGACGGACGAGCAACTGGCCGGGCTTACGGTCGAACTGATCGCCAGCCGTGCGCCGCTCTATTCCGAACCGCTGGCCGCCGCCGCGCTCGATTGGGCGAGCGCGCTGACCGCGGCGACTTTGCCGGAGGGGCAGGGCTATCGCCAGATCCATGCAGGGCTGGACGGGCTGCTCGGCGCGATCGAGGCGGCGCCGGCCGCGCGGGGCTGGGCGGTGGCGCTGGTGCGCTACGAACTGCTGCTGCTGGCGGAATTGGGCTTCGGCCTGGCGCTGGACGAGTGTGTGGTGACCGGCGCGCGCGGTGATTTACGCTATGTCAGCCCCAAGAGCGGAGGCGCGGTCGGTGCCGGGGCGGCGGTCGGCCATGAGACGAAATTGCTGCGCTTGCCCGCGTTTCTGGTCGCGGGCGGGGCGGCGGAATGGGCGGATATTCTCGACGGGTTGGCGCTGACCGGACATTTCCTGGCGCGCGATCTGTTGATCGGGCGCACGGGCGAGGCACTCGCGGCGCGCGAACGTTTGGTCGAACGGCTGAAAAGGGCAGCTTGAGGGGGGTAAGCGGAGAAGCGGTTGATCGAGGGGCCTCGTCAATTAGAGCAACATCAACCACCGTTCGTTTCGAGCGAAGTCGAGAAACGTGGGCGAGGCGCGTGTGAGCGTTTCTCGACTTCGCTCGAAACGAACGGGTTGGGGAGTTGAAGGGGACTAGTCGATGCCGCAAATCGCCATTCTGCCAGGGGACGGGATCGGACCGGAGGTGACTGCCGCCGCGCGTTCGGTGCTGGAGGCGATCGATCTCGATCTGACTTTTGTCGAGGCACCGGTCGGCGGCACCGCCTATGCGCAACTCGGCGATCCGTTGCCCGCCAGCACGCTCGACCTCGCCCGTGCATCGGACGCGGTGCTGTTCGGCGCGGTCGGCGATCCGCGCTACGATGCGCTGGAGGATCGGCGACTGCGTCCCGAAGCGGCGATCCTCGGACTGCGCAAGGAACTGGGGCTGTTCGCCAATCTGCGCCCCGCCAAGTTGTTTGCGGGGCTGGAGGACGCCTCCGCCCTAAAGCGAGAGATCGCGGCGGAAATCGACATGGTCATCGTTCGCGAGCTGACGGGCGATATCTACTTCGGGGAAAAGAAGCGTGGCGAACGGGGCGGCGTGCCCTGCGCCTCCGACCTGATGATCTATGACGCCAACGAAGTCGCGCGCATCGCCCGCGTCGCGTTCCAGACCGCGCGCAAACGGCGCGGCAAGCTGACCTCGGTGGACAAGGCCAATGTGCTGGAAACGTCCCGCCTGTGGCGCGAAACGGTGATCGCGGTCTCCGCCGATTATCCCGACGTGACGCTCGACCATCTCTATGTCGACAATGCCGCGATGCAACTCGTGCGCGCGCCCGGCCAGTTCGACGTCATCGTCACCGGCAATCTGTTCGGCGATATCCTGTCCGATCAGGCGAGCATGTGCGCAGGGTCGATCGGGATGCTGCCGTCCGCCGCGATGGGCGAGGGGCCGTTCGGCATGTACGAGCCGATCCACGGCTCCGCCCCCGATATTGCCGGGCAGGGCAAGGCCAATCCGTGCGCGGCGATCCTGTCGGCGGCGATGCTGCTGCGCCATTCGTTGGGCGAGGAAGCGGCGGCATCCGGAATCGAGCGCGCAGTCGCGGCTGCGATCGCGGGCGGGGCGCGAACTGCGGATCTTGGCGGGACGCTGTCGACTCAGGCGATGACCGACGCGGTGCTTGCGCGGTTGTGAGCCGGCGCCTCTCTCTTGTTGACCGCACCCCGCCTTCACCGGCAAAGCGGCGGGCATGAAAAGGTTCACTGGCCAAGACCGCTCGATCACGTCGAAATGGCGTCCCGCGACGCAAGCCGTGCGCGGCGGCACGGCGCGGTCGGAGTTCGGGGAAACGTCGGAGGCGTTGTTCCTCACCTCGGGCTATGCCTATGATTGCGCGGGCGACGCGGCGGCGCGCTTTGCGGGCGAGCAGGCGGGCATGACCTATTCGCGGTTGCAGAACCCGACGGTCGAGATGCTCGAACAGCGTATCGCCTTGCTGGAGGGCGCGGAGGCTTGCCGCGCCACCGCGTCCGGCATGGCGGCGATGACTGCGGCGCTGTTATGCCAGTTGCAGGCGGGCGATCATGTGGTGGCGGGCCGGGCTCTGTTCGGATCGTGCCGCTGGCTGACCGACACGCTGCTTCCCAAATTCGGGATCGAGACGACCATCGTCGATGCGCGCGATGCCGACCGGTTCGCGGATGCATCGACGCCGAACACAAAGGTCTGGTTCTTCGAAACCCCCGCCAATCCGACGATGGACGTGGTCGATCTAAAAGCCGTGTGCGGACTGGCCCGCGATCGCGGAATCGTCAGCGTCGTCGACAATGCGTTTGCCACGCCCGCGCTCCAGCGACCGATGGAATATGGCGCGGACGTGGTAGCCTACAGCGCGACCAAGATGATGGACGGGCAGGGCCGCGTCCTGGCGGGCGCGGTGTGCGGGACCGAGGAGTTCATCACCAACACGCTGCTGCCCTTCACCCGCAACACCGGGCCGACACTCAGCGCATTCAACGCCTGGGTGGTGTTGAAGGGGCTGGAGACGCTCTCCTTGCGCATCCGCAAACAATCGGAAAATGCGCTGGAGGTCGGGCGTTTCCTCGAAGCGCGCGTGCCGCGGATCAACCATCCCGGTTTGCCAAGCCACCCGCAGCACGCGCTGGCAATGGCCCAGATGGACATGACCGGCCCGATCTTCTCGTTCGAGGTCGATGGCGGGCGCGCGCAGGCGCACGGGCTGCTCGATGCGCTCGCGCTCATCGACATTTCGAACAATATCGGCGACTCTCGATCGCTGATGACTCACCCCGCCTCCACCACCCATTCGAGCGTCGCCGAGGAAAAGCGGCTGGAGATGGGCGTGACCGAGGGGATGCTGCGGCTGAACGTCGGGCTGGAAGACCCCGCCGACCTGATCGAGGACCTCGAACAGGCATTGACGGCGGCGGGGCTGTGATGATCGTCACGAACGCCCGCCGCGCTCACCCTGAGCTTGTCGAAGGGTGTCGGGACTCACTCGGCTTCGACAGGCTCAGCCTGAGCGCGGTTGGGGGACAGACCGCATGAAATCGCTGTTCTCCGAAGTGGCGACGACGCGCGGCATCACCGTCCGCGTGTCGGTCAGCTATCTGCCCGAACAGTCGGAGCCGGGGCGCGGGCGCTGGTTCTGGGCCTATCACATCCGCATCGAGAATGCGGGCGATCAGGCGGTGCAACTGCTGACTCGTCACTGGATCATTACCGATGGACGCGGATCGCGGCATTCGGTCGAGGGCGAAGGCGTGGTTGGCGAACAGCCGATGATCATGCCCGATGGCAGCTTCGACTACGTCTCCGGCTGTCCGCTCTCGACCCCGGCGGGATCCATGCAGGGCAGCTATCAGATGCTGGCCGAAGATGGCGAGGTGTTCGCTGTGGATATTCCCAAGTTCCAGCTTGTGGCACCGGCGGTGGCGGAATGACTTATTTCTGCCACCCAAATCCGTTCGTTTCGAGCGAAATCGAGAAACGTGGGCTGGGCGCACGCAAGCGTTTCTCGACTTCGCTCGAAACGAACGGGTTGCGGAGCGCGGGGCGAAAAGAATGAAGCGCACGCACCTCCCCTTGAACGGCCTGCGCGTGCTTGATGCCGCCGCGCGCCATTTGTCCTTCACCCGTGCCGCGGACGAACTCGCGGTGACGCCAGCCGCGGTCGGCCAACAGGTCCGCGCGCTGGAGGATACGCTGGGCGTCGTCCTGTTCCGCCGCACCACCAAGGGGCTGGAACTGACGCCCGAAGGCGAGGCCGGGCTGGTCGCGCTGCGCACCGGCTTCCTGCAATTCGAGGAAGCCGTGCGCGCGATGCAGGCGGGACAATCGTCCAAATCGCTGACCATCGCCGCGCCGCGCGATCTGACCAACAAATGGCTGATGCCGCGCCTGTCGAAGATCGCGGCGGGCGACGGCGAACTGCGTTTCCAGTTGATCGCCGCCGACGATGCCACGGTCGATTTTACCGAAGCCAATCTCGATCTCGCCATCCGCTGGGGCGAGGGGCCGGGCGAGCATGAGGGCGAGGCGCTCGAATCCGACGGCATGGTGAAGGTTGCCGCACCCGACGGCGGGTTGGATCAGGTGATCGCCTGGCCCGGCTGCGACGTGACCGAGGGTCAGGCGCTGGTGCGCGTCGCCGATGCGGGCCTCGCGATCGATGCGGCGGCGGCAGGGCTGGGCTGCGCGAGCGTCCCCGAACTGCTGGCGCGTGCGGACATCGAGTCGGGGCGCGTGGTCGTCATCGGCGAACCCGCGGCGTCGCGGCTCGGATACTGGCTGGTCGCGCCGCTCCCGCAATGGCGTCAGAAAAAGGTTCAGGCACTGGTCGAGGCGCTAGGCGAGTGAGGGAGACGCCGCGGCTGGAAAGTGCGCGGCTGGTGCTGCGCGCGCTGTCGCCCGACGATGCCGAGACCTTGCATCCTACGCTCGCGGACGAAAGCCTGATGACCTGGTGGTCGTCCGCCGCTCACCGGGACGTGGCGGAAACCCGCGCCTATCTCGCGTTCGAGGGGCGTGCGGACGCCGATCAGTGGCAAAGCTGGGCGATCACCGTGCGCGACGAAGGCGATGCCGCGGTGGGTTTCGTGTCGGCGGGCGCGCGTCGCTCAGGCGTGTCCGAAGTCGGCTATATGCTCGCCCGGTCGCATTGGGGCCGCGACATCGCGGTCGAGGCCGTCAACCGCGTGATCGAATATCTGTTCGTCGATCAGGGGCATCGCCGGGTGTTCGCCGATACAGATCCGGACAATTTCCATTCGCGCACCCTGCTCGAAAAACTGGGCTTCAAGCAGGAAGGCGTGCTGCGCGGCGAATGGGAAACGCATATCGGCGTGCGCGACAGCGTGATCTATGGGTTGCTCAAGGATGAGTGGGCGGCTCGGCGGGGGTAAATATGTCTCCTCGCACATGCAAGGTCTGCGCGCGGGAAGCGTATTAGGACTCGCAATGACGATTGGTTCAAATGATGGTCGTCAGCGCGCCTATTCCGCCGCCAGGGTCAGCGCGCGGTTCATCAGGCCGAAGAACTGTGCCTGATCGACAACCGCATCCGCGCGGTGCCAGTTACCCGTCACCGCGCGCCATTCGCCCGCCTTTGTCCGCACCAGATAGCTGGCCGAGATCACCCCCGGCTCCGACCCGCCCTTATACCCCTGATAGGCATAGCGCGACGCGTCGCCGCCCGGATTGACCGCCAGGATCGCCAGCGCCTGTTCGTCGCCGGTCTTGCGGATCGTGTCGAGCAGTCGCGCCATGTCGGCGGGAGAGGCGAACCATTCGATCTGAAGCGCGAGCGGCTTGTCGCCGAACATCCCCGCGCTGACCGACGTCGCCGCGAGCTTCGGATCGGCCAGCCGCTTCGCCCGCGCATCGGGGCTGAGCGTCGCCCAGTCGGCGGCGAGCGCGGCGTTCGACGGATGCTTCAGCCGGAACGCCTCCATCGTCGTCAGCAGCGGCAGCGTCGCGTCGGCGTCGGCGATGCCGCTGGCGCGCACCATCGCATCGACCTGCGCCCGGCCAAGCGCGATCATCAGCGTGTCGGTGGCGGTATTGTCGCTGATCGACATCATCTGCGTGGCCAGCGTATGCAGCGTCACCGGCGCGCCTTCGGGCCAGGTCTGCATCACCCCGCCCGGCAGCGATCGTTCGCCGATGGGCACCACGTCGGACCAGCGGCGTTTGCCCGCCTTTACCTGCCGCGCGGCTTCGGCCAGTACCCACAGCTTGAAGCCCGAACCGAGCGGCGCGGCGCGGTCGCCGTTCAGCGCGTTGATCGCAACCGGCGCGGCGCCGCCCAGGCGGTAGACGCCATATCCGGCATTGCCCGGCAGCGCCCGGAAATCGGCGTCCAGCTTTGCCGCACTGTCGTCGCGCATCTCGGTGCCGGTGAACAACAGTCCGACGACGCTGTGCGGCGCATTGGGATCGACGCTGATCCGACCGCGCGCGATCCCGCGTTCGAACGCGACGACGATGGTCGCGTCGGTCGCGCCGATCGGCGTCACCTGTTCGACCCCGGTCGCCTTGCCCATCGCGGTGGCGAGCTGCCTGCCCAATTCGCGAAACTTCGCCTCGGGCACCTGATCCCGAAAGCCGGCAGCGAAAAAGGCGTTAAAATCGCCTTCGCCGTTCAATATCGCGGGCAATTGGTCGAGCCGCTGCTGGAGGACTGGCGACGGTGCGGTCGTGGTCGGGGGCGTCTGAGCATGGGCGACGGCGGGCAATGCGCCCAGCAGTGCCAGCGGCAGGATCATGTTGCGGATCATCGATAACTCCCCCCTTTTTGCTCGTCTCACGCGTCGATTACGTCCTCGTCCAGCCGCGCGGCGTTTTCCTGGATGAACTGGAACCGGTGCGCCGGGTTGGTGCCCATCAGGCGGTCGACCAGATCCTTTACGCCTGCACGTTCCTCATATTCCTGGGGCAGGGTGATGCGGATCAGGTTGCGAGTCTTGGGGTCCATCGTCGTTTCGCGAAGCTGGCCGGGGTTCATTTCGCCCAGGCCCTTGAACCGCGCGACATCGACCTTCTTGCCCTTGAACGGTCCCGCCTCGATCTCCGCACGGTGCGCGTCGTCGCGAGCGTAGAGCGATTTCGCGCCGACGGTCAGCCGGTAGAGCGGTGGCTGGGCGAGATAGAGGTGCCCGCGCCGCACCAGATCGGGCATTTCCTGAAAGAAGAATGTCATCAGCAGCGTCGCGATATGCGCGCCGTCGACATCGGCGTCGGTCATGATGATGATGCGGTCGTAGCGTAGCGCCGTGGGGTCGCAGTCCTTGCGGGTGCCGCAGCCCATCGCCAGCGTCAGGTCGGCGATTTCCTGATTGGCGAGGATCTTGGCGGCGGTGGCCGAAGCGACGTTCAGGATCTTGCCGCGGATGGGCAGGATCGCCTGGGTCTTGCGGTCGCGCGCCTGTTTGGCCGAACCTCCGGCGCTGTCGCCTTCGACGATGAAGAGTTCGGTGCCCTCGGTGGCGTCGGCGGAACAATCGGTCAGCTTGCCGGGCAGGCGCAGCTTGCGCGCGCTGGTCGCGGTCTTGCGCTTGACCTCGCGTTCCTGTTTGCGGCGCAGGCGTTCGTCCATGCGTTCGAGCACATAGCCGAGCAGCGCCTTGCCCCGGTCCATATGGTCGGACAGGAAATGGTCGAAATGGTCGCGCACCGCGCGCTCGATCAGGCCGGTCGCCTCGGGGGAGGTCAGGCGGTCCTTGGTCTGGCTCTGGAATTGCGGATCGCGGATGAACACCGACAGCATCAATTCGCTGCCGACCATCACATCGTCGGCGGTCAGGTCCTTCGCCTTTTTCTGCCCCGTCAACTCGCCGAAGGCGCGCAAGCCCCGGACCAGCGCCTGACGCAGACCCGCTTCGTGGGTGCCGCCATCGGGGGTGGGAATGGTGTTGCAATACCAGCTATAGCTGCCGTCGCTCCATAGCGGCCAAGCTACGGCCCATTCGACGCGGCCCTGGCCGTCGGGGAAATCCTGACGCCCGGCGAAGAACTCCGCGCTCGCGCATTCGCGCCCGCCCAGCTGCTCGCGCAAATGATCGGCAAGCCCGCCGGGGAACTGGAACACGGCTTCGGCGGGCGTTTCGTCCGAAATCAGTTCGGGCGAGCATTTCCAGCGGATTTCGACGCCGGCGAACAGATAGGCCTTCGACCGCGCCAATTTGTAGAGCCGCGCGGGCTTGAAATGCATTTCCGGCCCGAAAATCTCCGGGTCGGGGGTGAAGGCGACGCTGGTGCCGCGCCGGTTGGGGGTGCCGCCCAGAGGTTCAAGCGGTCCCAGCGTCTGCCCCTGGCTGAACCGCTGGCGATAGAGTTTCCGGTCGCGCGCGACCTCGACCACGGTATCGACCGACAACGCGTTGACGACGCTGACCCCGACGCCGTGCAGGCCGCCCGAGGTCGCATAGGCCTTGCCGGTGAACTTGCCCCCCGAATGGAGCGTGGAGAGAATCACCTCCAGCGCCGACTTGTCGGGGAATTTGGGATGCGGATCGACCGGGATGCCGCGGCCATTGTCGGTAATGGTCAGCCGGTTGCCGGGTTCCAGCGTCACCTCGATCCGGGTCGCGTGGCCCGCGACCGCCTCGTCCATCGCATTGTCGAGCACTTCGGCGGCGAGGTGGTGCAGCGCGCGCTCGTCGGTGCCGCCGATATACATGCCGGGACGGCGGCGAACGGGCTCCAGCCCTTCGAGCACCTCGATCGACGAAGCGTCGTAATCACTGGAGGGCGAGGGGGGCGCTGCGGCGAAAAGGTCGGACATCGCCGCCAGCTATATCCCGCCGCCCGCGCCTCGCAAATCGGCAATGCTGTGGCAAAAATAACACGACTGATCCGCATCAACACCGTCAAGGGATCGAATCTGCATCCATCGTCGTTGTGCTTCCGAATCTTCACCCGCGTAACAACAAGTACGGAGACTACCCCCCATGAAGCTACGTTCCCTGATGGGCGCCGGTATCGGCGCCCTGGCCCTTGGTGCAGCCCTTCCGGCCGCCGCGCAGTCGTCGGACTATAACGACAACTGGACCGGTTTCCATGTCGGCGGCTCGTTCGGTTATGCCGCGCAGAGCAACGATGCGGGCTCGTTCGTCGTATTCGACACCAATCTGGACGGCGAATTCAACGACACGGTTCGCACCGCCGCAGGCGCCAACGCCTTTTCGACCGGCTTCTGCAATGGCCAGTCTCAGGGTTCGACCCGCGCCGCAGGGTGCGTGAAGGACAAGGACGGCCTCGAATATTTCGCACGCGTCGGTTACGACCAGCAGATGGGCAACATCGTCGTCGGCATCATGGGCGAATTCGGCCGTGCGGAAATCCGCGACAGCCAGACGGCATTTTCGACCACGCCCGCAAACTATGTGTTCAACCGCGAACTCGACTGGCAGGCCAGCATCCGCGGTCGTGCAGGCTATGCCACCAACGGCGCGCTCTTCTACGTCGCGGGCGGTCCGGCCTATGCCAAGATCGATCGTGAATTCACCAGCACCAACACGGCCAACTCGTTCACCGCATATGGCGACAACCACGCCTGGGGCGTGACCGGCGGTGGCGGCGTCGAAGTGAAGGTGACCAGCAACCTGACCTTCGGCCTCGAGTACATGTACTCGCGCTATTATGACGACGATAGCGGCATTGCGGTCGGTCGCGGCACGGCGCCTGTGACCAACCCCTTCCTGCTGGTCAACGCCAATGGCACGAACATGCAGCGCTCGGACACGAGGTTCGACTATCACGGCATTCGCATGACGGCGGGTCTGCGCTTCTAAAGCGTCCCGTCACGATGTGAGCGTATGGAAGGCCGGCGGGGCGTATTTCCCGCCGGCCTTTTTTTGATCCGCTCCCGCGGACAGGCGGCCCGGTGCCGCCTCCACATTCAACCCACCAGCACCGGCTGTCCGCAGCGGATGCCATTCACCCACACATCGGCCTGGCCGTATCGAACGCCCAGCGTTCCGGTCGCGAGATTGATCACTCCGTCGAGCGCGGGCGCGGCGACGTTCAGCGCCTGACCGACACCCGAAATCAGCGGACCCGTTGGAATCGGCAATCCCAGCACGCGCGGCGTCAGCGTCGTCGACTGGATCAGGCTGGCGGTCAGGCCCTGCACGGCGGCCCCGCTCGATACGGTCTGCGGTTCGCCCGATCCGATTTGCGCGCTCGAAAAGCTGACGCGCTGCCACGGCTCCGCGCTGCCCAGCGCAATCACGCCGCGCGCTTCGACATCGACCAGTAGCGTATCGACCAGTTTCGTGCGCTGAACGGCCATGGCGCGCGGGAAATCGTCCAGCCGCCGGGTATCGACTTCGCCCAGCGCGATCGTTCCCAGACCCGGTCGCGCGCCGACATCGACGCGGGCGGTGGCGGGGGTGGGGCAGGCGATGGCGTCGATCCGCGCCTCCGCCTCGGCCAGCTCGACGAACAGCGGTACATTGATGCCGACCAGCGAGCCGAGACCCGGAAGCGATACATTGGCGAGCCGGGTTTCCACATAGACGCGGACCTGCGCGGTGCGGACGATCGGGTGGCCGCCATCGCCGATGGCGATCCACGGGCTACCCTCCGGCCGCTGGCCCACCGCCAGCCACACCCGCGTCTGAGCCAGTCCGGGAATGCCCGCGCCCAGATCGAGCGCGACCTGGCGCTCGCCATTCGCCAGTTGCAGCACGCTGGTCAGCATCGCCAGCGCATTGACCTTGACCATCCCCGCCGCCGCGCGGTCCTGCGCGCCGACCGGGCCGAGATCGATCAGCGTCGACAGATTGACGGTGTCCCCCACGTTCATCCCAGCCGCGATCCGTGCGAGCAGCGCCTTCGCCAGCGCATCGTCGGCGGATGCCATCCCGATCGCCTCGACGATCTGCGGCAGCGCCACATCGCTGTCGAGGATGCGGTCGTAGCTGCCGAGTTCAAGGTCGGCGGTGGTATTCAGCGCATCGACGAACCCGAGCAGGTCGATGTCCGCCCCGGCCAGCGCGTTGTAATCGGCGACCGACAGCGACACGTTCGACCCCGTCAGCGCAGAGAGATACGCGTTGACCAGCCCGCCATCGAGCGCGGCAAGGCGGCTGCCGACCGAAATCGCCGCCAGATCGATGCGCGCGGCGCGGGCGCGGCGGCCGATCGCCACATCGCGCGTTCCGAAAATCCGCGCGAGGAAGGTCGGCGACCGGGTCTCCAGCGCAACCTGCACCGCATTGGCCGGGGTCGCGCCCGGCGTGAAGCGCTCGGCGCTCGCAATCGCCGGATCGGCGACGTAGCGGCCCGGCGTGGCGATGACGGCGAAATCGCGACCCCACCCGGCATCGGCGACCAGCGCATCGGCGCGCGACTGGGCGGTCGGCAGGTCGGTCGCGGCGGCGAGCGCGGCGGAATCGGCCAGCCCCTGCAGCCGGCGCGTCTCCAGCTGCACCGACCCGACATCGACGGCAAGCGCCCCCGCGCCGATCAGCACCGGCATGGCGAGCGCTACCAGCGGTCCGATCCCGGCCCGGCGGTCGCACAGAATCCGGCGGCGGGCGATGGTCAAAGGCCACCGCCGATCCGCACCACGGCGCGGCGTTCGATCAGGGTGTCGGGAACGGGCAACAGCCGGGTGTCGAGCAGCGGGATGCCGCTGGCGTCGTGGCGCACCGTCACCGTCAGGAGCGTGCCCGATTCGGCGACTTCGCTTTGAGTGATGACGGGATCGAGCGACCCGGCGCTGGCCGATGCCGCCACGCTGTCGCGGGCGATCGCGGCGCGTTCGGCGCTGTTCAGCCCACCGATCGCCGCGCGGGCGGCGTCGTTGGCGGCTTGCTGAACCTCATGCGCGACCAGGAAATACTGGCCGTAGGCGAGGATACCGATGACGAGCACCAGCAGCAGCGGCAAGGCGAGCGCGAATTCCACCAGCGCCGCACCACGACGGTCGCGAAACGGGGCATCGGGCCAATGGGGAATGCGCTTTGCCATGCCGCCGATCATCGCGCGGTGCGGGTTAGCGGAGCGGTAGCGTGCTGGGCAGTGGAAATGCGGGATTTACGTAAGGAGACAGGCCCGATGGCGGTTCACACAACCGGAATGGACCGGATTTTATGTGATCCGCGGGGTTTGGCTTAGCCCGTGCTTCCCGGCCGGGCTTCATTGCGAGCGAAGCGAAGCAATCCAGCCTGAGCGCGAACCGCTGCTGGATTGCTTCGCTTCGCTCGCAAGGACGGGGCGTGTTCGCCGGAAGGTCGAAGCCGACTTACCGGACCCGCGGGCCGCCATAGGGGAGCGGCGGCGGCGGGCGGCGATCGCGTCGGGGGAGCTGCGCCTGATAGGCGTGGCCGCAATGTTCGACGCAATAGGGAAAGCCGGGGTTCACCGCTTCGCCGCAGAAATGGAAATCGGGCTCGCCCGGATGGCCCAGCGGCCATTTGCAGATGCGGTCGTTCAGGTCGAGCAGGCTGGTCTTGCCCGCAATCTCCGCCGACGGCTTTGCGGGGACGAGGCGCCGCGGCGGCGCGGGGGTCGCAGGCGGAGCCTGATCGCCGGGGTTCTGGCGCACGAAACCGCCGGGGCCGACCGAGCGCAGCACCGGGCCGTCGGGCTTGCGGACGGGCGGCGTGTCATCCGCGTCGTCGCTCGCATCGAACGGTTCGGGGGCAGGCTGGGGCGGTGCGGCGGGCGCGCGCGTGGGGGCAGGCGCGGGTGCGCGCTCGGCGGGGGCCGGGGCCGCAGCCTTGGGCGCGGGCGGCGGCGCTGCGGCGGATGCGGTCGCAGCGGGCTTGGCGGTCTTCGGCGCGGCCTTTGCCTTGGTGTCGTTGGCCTTGACGGGCGAGGGGCGCGACTGGAGGCCAAGGCGGTGGGCCTTGCCGATCACCGCGTTGCGGCTGATGCCGCCCAGTTCCTCGGCAATCTGGCTGGCGGTATTGCCCGATTCCCACATCTTGCGCAGCGTCTCGATCCGCTCGTCGGTCCAGCTCATAATGTTCCTCAAGTCCAGCCATGCCCGTGCCGGGTTGCGGCGGGGCAAAGGTCGCACTACGCGACGAACCCATGACCGAACAGCCCAAACACGGCGAAATCAGATTTGGCCAACCCGGCGATCCGGTGATTCGGAACGTCAATTGGGGTGGCCTCAAGACTCTCTATATCAAGGAGGTGCGGCGCTTCTTCAAGGTGCAGCTCCAGACCGTCTGGGCACCTGCCGTCACGACGCTGCTTTTTCTGGTCATCTTTTCGGTCGCATTGGGCGGCGGCGGGCGGACCGTCAGCCTTGAAGGCCAGGTGTTTCGGTTTGCGGACTTCCTCGCCCCCGGCCTGATCGTAATGGGGATGCTCCAGAATGCGTTCGCCAATGCGAGCTTTTCGTTGCTGGTCGGCAAGATCCAGGGGACGATCGTCGATTATCTGATGCCGCCCCTCTCCACCGGCGAATTGCTGGCAGGGCTCGTCGGCGGCGCGGTGACGCGCGCGTTCCTGGTCGGCGGTGCGGTCTGGCTGGCAATGGCGTTGTGGCCCGGCGTCGACGTGACCCCGGTGCATCTGTGGGCAATCCTGTGGTTCGGGCTGCTGGGATCGCTGTTCCTCGCGCTGCTCGGCGTGATGACGTCGATCTGGGCGGAAAAGTTCGACCATGCCGCGGCCGTCACCAATTTCGTCGTCGCGCCGCTCGCGCTGCTGTCGGGCACCTTCTATTCGGTCGAGCGGCTGTCGCCGCTGTTCCAGTCGATCAGCCACGCCAACCCGTTCTTCTATGTCATCTCGGGCTTCCGCTACGGCTTTCTGGGTGCGGCGGACTCTCCGATCCTGGTCGGCAGCGTAGTGATCCTGGGCGTCAATATCGCGCTCGGCCTGGCCTGTTACACGCTGCTCAAGCGCGGCTGGAACATCAAGAATTGAGCACGCGGGGGGCGGTGTTGACGCGCGCCCGCCGCCCCCGGTAGAGATGCGATCCGGGCGGTCCGCTGGGCCGCCTTTTCGCGTTTTCAGCAGAGTTTTTCCCGCACCCATCTTCGTTCAGGAGTGACCCCGATGACCATCACCGCCCTCATGCCCGTTTACCCGCGGTGCGATGTGCGGCCGGTGCGCGGCGAGGGATGTTATCTGATCGGCGAGCGCGGCGAGCGCTATCTGGATTTCGCCAGCGGGATTGCGGTCAATTGCCTGGGCCACGGCCACCCGCATCTGACCAAGGCGATCGCGGATCAGGCCGCGACTCTGATGCACGTCTCCAACCTCTATGGCAGCCCGCAGGGCGAGGCGTTCACGCAGCGGCTGGTCGACAATTCGTTCGCCGACACCGTGTTCCTGACCAATTCGGGCGCCGAGGCCGTCGAATGCGCGATCAAGACCGCGCGGCGTTATCATCATGCGAACGGCAATCCGCAACGGCACAAGCTGATTACCTTCAACAATGCCTTTCATGGTCGCACGATCGGTACGATCTCGGCGACCAATCAGGACAAATTGCGCGACGGGTTCGAGCCGCTGCTGCCCGGTTTCGGCTATGCGCCGTTCGACGATCTGGACGCGGCGCTGGCGCTGATCGACGACGAAACCGCGGGCTTCCTGGTCGAGCCGGTGCAGGGCGAAGGCGGCATCCGCGCGGCGTCGCAGGCGTTTCTGCAAGGCTTGCGCAAGGCGTGCGACGAGCATGGCCTGCTGCTGGTCCTCGACGAAGTGCAATGCGGCTATGGCCGCACGGGGACTTTGTTCGCGCACGAGCAATATGGCATCAAGCCGGACATCGTCGCGGCGGCCAAGGGCATCGGCGGCGGCTTCCCGCTCGGCGCGTGTCTGGCGACCGAGGAAGCGGCGAAGGGCATGGTCGCGGGCACCCACGGCTCCACTTACGGGGGTGGACCACTCGCCTGCGCGGCGGGCCAGGCGGTGCTCGACGTGATGCTGGAGGACGGTTTCCTGGATCAGGTCAAGACGAGCGGCGAACGGCTGCGCGCGGGCCTCGAACAGATGATCCCCAATCACGATCATCTGTTCGACAGCGTTCGCGGCATGGGCCTGATGCTCGGGCTGAAGCTGAAGGATCCGGCCGTCTCGCGCGATTTCGTCGCGCATTGCCGCGATCATCACGGGCTGTTGCTGGTGGCCGCAGGCGACAATGTCGTCCGTATCCTGCCGCCCTTGGTGATCGAGGAAAGTCACATCGCCGAGGCGATCGAAAAACTGAGCGACGCCGCACGGCTCTATGTGCCTGCGAGCGATGATTAAGCTCTCCGTGGTTTGTACCATCCACCAATCCGTCTGTGTCGAGTAGACTTCGAGCGAAGTCGAGAAGCCGTATCGAGACAGCCTAGCCATCCCTCGATACGCCTTCTCGACAAGCTCGAAGGCTATTCGGGACAAACGGAATTTTCTGGGGATTGCCCATGACCCTCCGCCATTTCCTGAACCTGTCCGACGCCGGACCCGACGGCATCGCCGCGATCCTGCACGATGCGATCGAGCGCAAGGCCGCGCGCAAGGGCTTCCCCAAGGGCAAGTCCGACACGGACGCGCCGCTCGCCGGGCACGCGCTGGCGATGGTGTTCGAGAAGAACTCGACCCGCACCCGAGTCAGCTTCGACATGGCGATCCGCCAGCTTGGCGGCGCATCGATCGTGCTCGACGCAGGAACCATGCAACTCGGGCGCGGAGAGACCGTCGCCGACACCGCGCGCGTGCTGTCGGGCTATGCCGATGCAATCATGATCCGTACCGACGATCACGCAAAGGTCGTGGAGATGGCGGACTATGCCTCCGTCCCCGTCATCAACGGGCTGACCGACGACAGCCATCCGTGCCAGATTGTCGCCGATCTGCTGACCGTCATCGAAAGCGGCAAGGCGCTCCCCGGCCTGAAATGGGCGTGGCTGGGCGATGGCAACAACGTGCTGCATTCGATTGTCGAGGCGGGCGGGCTGATGCAGTTCGACGTCTTCGCCGCCTGTCCCGAGGGCTATGATCCCGATCCCGCCTTCATGGCGAAGGGCGGCAACCGCGCGGTGCTGACCCGCGATCCCGTCGAAGCCGTGCGCGACGCCGATGTGATCGTCACCGACACCTGGATTTCGATGGGTCAGGACCATGCCGATGCCAAGCTCGCGGCGATGATGCCTTATCAGGTCACGGAAGCGCTGATGGCGCACGCCAAGCCCGACGCGGTGTTCCTCCATTGCCTGCCCGCGCATCGCGGCGAGGAAGTGGTGGACAGCGTGATCGACGGACCGCAGTCGCTGATCTGGGCGGAAGCCAAAAACCGGCTGCACGCGCAAAAATCGATCCTGCGCTGGTGCCTGGGCCAGATCGGATGAGATTGTAAGGCGCGCTCTGCCCCCTATCTTCCGTCATTCCCGTCGACCCGATTTCGGTTTGATTTAGCCCCCGTTCGTTTCGAGCGAAGTCGAGAAACGTGGTTCAAGCGCGTGCGACACGTTTCTCGACTTCGCTCGAAACGAACGGATGGTTGACGCCGGAACAGGGACGCGGGTGACGAAAGAGAGAATATGACCGACCAAATCAAGGCCATCACCCCCCCCGATCTCGACCGGGTCACTGCCTTCACCATTCCCGATCGCCACGCGCGGGGCCGTGTCGCGCGGCTTGGCCCGGCGCTGGGCGAAATCCTTGCCGCGCACGCCTATCCGCCCGCGATCGAACGGCTGCTGGCCGAATCGCTGACGCTGACCGCACTGCTCGGCGCGACGCTCAAGGACAATAAGGGCCAGCTGACGCTTCAGGCGCAGACCAGTGGCGGGATCGTGTCGCTGATGGTCTGCGACTATCAGGACGGAGCGTTGCGCGGTTACCTGCAATATGACGCCGAGCGGTTGAGCGAGGGACCGGAGGAACCGAGCCTCTATGCGCTGTTCGGCACCGGCCACCTGGCGATCACCTTCGACCTCGGCACCGGCGGCGAACGCTATCAGGGCGTGGTTGCACTGGACGGCGCGACCATCGCGGAGGCGGCGGAGAATTATTTCGACCAGTCCGAACAGATCCCGACGCTGATCCGGCTGGGCGCCCATCGCGATGCCGACGGCGCGCTGATCGCGGGCGGTCTGTTCCTCCAGCACATGCCCGAAGGCGAGGAAGGGCGCGAGCGGCTCCACACGCGCGATCACCATCCCGAATGGGAGCATGTCGAGGCGCTGGGCGCGACGATGGGTGCCGACGAACTCGCTGATCCGGCCTTGCCGCTGGAGACGATCGTGTGGCGGCTGTTCAACGAAGAGCGCGAGGTGCGCGTGCAAACCGGCGTCGCCCTGTCGCGGGGATGCCGCTGCGACGCCGATTACATCCGCCAGGTGCTGGCCAAATTCCCGGTCGAGGAACGCCGCGAAATGGCCGAGGCCGACGGGCTGATTCACGTCGACTGCGCCTTTTGTTCGAAGAAATTCCCGGTGCCGGTGGAAAGCGCCGACGCCTGATTGAGGCACGATTCGTCCCCCGTCATTGCGAGCGCAGCGAAGCAATCCAGCACCTGCGCTTGGCCCGCTGGATTGCTTCGCTGCGCTCGCAATGACGAACGGGGATATTCGTGTCCTTCCGGGATTGCACAGCCCGAACCGTCTTCCCACATGACGGATCGGGCGTTGGCCGGACGATGGGGCGGTCCGGGCGTGCGTGCATGCTTGGGAGACAAGGGCGATGACGAGCGGGCGGATGACGCGCGCGGGCGCGGCTGTCGTGCTGGGGTTGGGATTGCTGGTCGGAACCACGGCGCGCGCCGATGCGCCGCAAACCTCCGTTCTGGCGATGATCGAACCCGGCCAGTGGCAGTTGACCGATACCGACAGCGATGCGAGCCGCAGCCTGTGCGTGCGCGATCCGCGGGTGCTGCTCCAACTCGGCCATCCCGGCACGGCCCAATGTTCGCGCTTCGTGGTGTCGCAATCGCCGCGCGAGCTGACCGTCCACTATACCTGTCCCGGCGCCGGGCATGGCCGCACCACCATCGGCATCGTCACCCCGCGCTCGATCAAGCTGGAAACGCAGGGGATTACGGGCGGCCTCCCGTTCCAGCAGAATTATGCCGGGCGGCGCGTCGGCGCGTGCGGATGACGACCATGCACGTTAATCCGATCTTTACCCCCGATGCCTTAGGGAAAGAGCGTGTTTCTCACCCGGTGGGTGCGACAGCTCCCCTGTCTGACAGGGTTTTTCCCAAGCCTTTTCAGGGCCGCTCCCAGAGCGGCCCTTTTCTTTGCCCGCCGATGGGCTTAGGCGCGCGCCGATGACTTCCCCCCAGCCTTACGCCGTCGTCCTCGTCTCGGGCGGCCTCGATTCGATGGTGTCCGCCGCGCTCGCCAAGGAAGCCGGTTTCCGCCTGCTCGCGCTGTCGGTCGATTACAATCAGCGCCATCAGGTCGAACTCGCCGCCGCGCGCCGCATCGCCGCCGAACTGGGCGCGGAACGCCATATCGTCATGCCGATGGACCTGTCCGCATTCGGCGGATCGGCGCTGACCGCCGATATCGATGTGCCAAAGGGCGGCGTCGAGCCCGGCATTCCGGTGACCTATGTTCCGGCGCGCAACACCATTTTCCTGAGCCTGGCGCTCGGCTGGGCCGAAGCCGCGGGCGCGCGCGACCTGTTCATCGGCGTCAACGCGCTCGATTATTCGGGCTATCCCGATTGCCGACCCGAATTCATTGCCGGGTTCGAGCATCTTGCCGACCTCGCGACCAAGGCAGGCGTAGAGGGCGAGCCGTTCAAGATTCACGCGCCGCTTCAGCATATGACCAAGGCGGATATCGCCAAGGAAGCCGCGCGGCTGGGGCTCGACGCGGCGATGTCCTGGTCCTGCTACGACCCGGCGCCCGGCGGGGTGCATTGCGGGCTGTGCGACAGCTGCCGCCTGCGCCACAAGGGGTTCGAGGAAGCCGGGCTGCCCGATCCGACCCGCTATGCCGTGATCGTATGAGCTACGCGGTCAAGGAAGTCTTTCTGACGCTGCAAGGCGAAGGTGCGAATGCGGGCGCGCGCGCGGTGTTCGTTCGCTTTGCCGGGTGCAATTTGTGGACCGGGCGCGAGGCGGATCGGGCGAGCGCGGTGTGCAAATTCTGCGACACCGATTTCGTCGGGATGGACGGCACCGGCGGCGGGCGTTTCGCCGACGCCGACGCGCTGGCCGATGCGGTGGCGGCGGAATGGGGCGAGGGAGCGGACAAGCGCTTCGTGGTGCTGACCGGGGGCGAGCCGATGCTTCAGGTCGATGCGGCTTTGGTCGATGCGCTCCACGCGCGCGGTTTCCGCATCGCGATCGAGACCAACGGCACGCTGCCCGTCGAACCCGGCATCGACTGGATATGCGTCAGCCCCAAGGCGGGGAGCGATGTGGTCCAGACCCGCGGCGACGAACTGAAACTGGTGTGGCCGCAGCCGGGCAGCGATATCGATGCGATCGAGGGCTGGGACTTCGCCAATTTCCTGATCCAGCCGATGGACGATGTGCGCGGCGAGGCCAATGTCCGCGCCGCGATCGACTTCGCGATGGCGCGGCCGAAATGGCGGCTGACGCTTCAAACGCACAAGATGCTGGGACTGCGCTGAGGAACCGGGCGGCAACGTTTCAGCCGTCGTTGCGAGCGTAGCGAAGCAACCCAGTCTGGCGCGCGGCTTTCTGGATTGCGTCGGTACGCTCGCAATGACGGGGCGGGTTTCCGCCCGAATTCTGGCGGTATCCCGCGCCGACCGGTGGACCCCGGAACCAGTCCGGGGTGACGGTGCAGGCGTGGGGCGACCTAACCCGCGTAGAATTTCCCGCAGCGGCGTTCCTGCCACACGTTCCGCCGCCAGCAGCGCTGGTTGGAGAACTCCTTCAGCACCGGCATCGGCGCAGGGTAGCGGAACAGGAATTGCTGTTCGCCCCACGGCACCAGGCTGTTGCGCAGCTCGCGCATATGGTTGTGGGCGACGTCGGCCAGCCCGCCCGGCGGTGCGAACAGGGCGGCATAGCCGACCTTGCCCGCCGTCTCGCAGAACGGATATTGCGCCGACACCACCGAAAAGCCCGACCAAACGCGCGAGAAATACTGGTCAAGCCCGGTCTGGCCGGGACGTCCCTTACCTAGCGTGCGGTTGAAATAATTGTGGAGCGTCGCCTGGGTGCGATCGAGTTCGGGATCGTGATTCTTGAGCAGGGCGTTGTAATTGCTGACCAGCCGCAGCGTCGGCGCGAAATCGCATTGCAGTGCCGCGACATTGATCGCCGCGCGCAGGTTCCACACCAGCGCCGCGCTCAATTCCTCCGGCGTTGCGCCAGGCATTTCGGCGCTGACCATCCCAGGTTCGGCACCCGTGACGCGCGGACCGGTCAGGTCGGCGGATTTGAAGAAGAACTGGGCCTGGGCGGGTGCCGCCCCCAAGAACACGACAGCGGCCAGCCCCGCCGCCATCAGACGCAACACGTTCATAATTCCCCTCGCCACAAAGCGCGTAATGTTCAGCTTGTGCGAGCATGGTTAAGCGCTTTTGACTCCGCCCCCAAGCCCCTTTTTCGCATGCCCGCGAAACGATCCCCTCGCCGTCGCCTCACCGGGTAACAAAAAGGGCCGCCCGGTCGCCCGGACGGCCTCTTCGTGACGATCGTTCGATCGACGGTGACCGGCCCTGCCGCAGTGGCGGGGCCGACGCGAATTACATCGCGTTGGTGGTGGTCATCGTGTCGTTCATCATCATCATGTCGTTCGACATCGTGTCGTTCATCATCATCATGTCGTTGCCCATCGCGCCGTCGACGATGGTCATGTTGTCGGTCATCGTGCCGTCGAGCATCGGATCGGTGGTGTTCAGATCGACGACCGTGGTGTTTTCGGTGGTGACTTCGGTGGTGTCGCCGCATGCTGCGACGAGCAGTGCCGCACCGGCGATCATCGAACCGGTAACAGCCTTGGAAATGAATGCGCGCATTGAAAGCTCCCTAGATAATTCGATCTGGAAAATGGCCTGGTGGCCCGGTGACCCAAATCGGCGTGGACAGTAATCGCTAACGGCCTCGCCCTCAAGTGGTCAAAACCGCGCCGGTTTCTCGACATATTCGAGGAACGTCGGAAGGCTCAACGCCAGAGCGGCGTCAAAGGTTGCAGGTGTTACGATTTTGCCCAGCGCAGCGGCGCTCGTCACCGGAAATTCGGGCAGCCCGCACGGCACGATTCCGCCGAAATGGTCGAGATCGGGCGACAGATTGACGGAAAAGCCGTGCATCGTCACCCAGCGTTTCACCCGGACGCCGATCGCGCCGATTTTCGCCTCCGCGCCGCCATCTTTGGTCCAGATGCCGATCCGCTCGGGCACGGCATAGGCGTGGATGCCGAGTTCGCCCAGTGCCGCGATCACCCAGCGTTCGAGCGCGTGGACATAGCAGCGCACGTCGCGCCCCCGCTGGGCGAGGTCGAGCATGACATAGCCGATCCGCTGGCCCGGTCCGTGATAGGTGTAGCGCCCGCCGCGCCCGGTCTTGAACACCGGAAAGCGCGGATCGATCAACTCAATGGGATCAGCCGAAGTGCCCGCGGTGTAGAGCGCGGGGTGTTCGAGCAGCCAGATCAGTTCGCGCGCGTCCGCGTCGCGGATCGCGGCGGCGCGCGCCTCCATCGCCTCCATCGCGGTCGGATAATCGACCGGGGCGGGCGCGGTGCGCCATTCGATGGCGTCGGGAACGGTCGGGGGGGAAGCGGGCATTGGCAAGCGGGGGGCTCATGGCTACGAGTGACGAACTTGGGTCCAACTGAGCATGGAGGGGCATGTGGTCAAGATGGGGGCGGTCTGGGACCGCACGACGAAATTCCTGCGCGCCAATAGCGGCGCGGTGATGACGATCGCCGCTTTGGCGATTTTCCTGCCCACTGTGGTCAGCCAGATCGCCCAACTGGCACTGGCGGGCGACGATCCCACGCAAATGAGCGGGGTCGGGGTGATTATCGGCCTGATTACGACGATCGTGACGATTTTCGGTCAGGTCGCGCTGGTTGCGCTGGCGATCGACGCGACGCTTGGCACCGGCGGCGCCTTTTCGGTTGCCGGACGGCGGCTGTTGCCGGTGATCGGCGTGTCGATCCTCGTCGCGCTGATCTTTTTCCTGCTGTTCCTGCCGTTCGTGTTCGTCCTGTTCGGATCGGGCGTCGATTTCGCGGCGCTGCAGGCGGGCGACACCTCGGCGATGCCCGAACTGGGCGGCGGCACCGCCCTGTTCCTGGGGCTCTACACGCTGGTGCTGATCCCGATCCTCTTCTGGCTGGCGGCGCGGCTGTCGGTCGTGATGCCGGTGGTGGTGTGGGAACGGCGGGGCGTCGGCGCGATCGCCCGCACCTTTCGACTGACCAAGGGCCATGCGCTCAAGATCGTCGGCATCTTCATCCTGTTCCTGATCGTCTTCAGCGTCGCCAGCATGGCGGTGGTCGGCGTGTTCGGCGCAATCTTCGCGATCGCGGCGGGCGGTATTCAGGGGATGACCGTCGGCGCGGTGCTGCTGGCGATCATCAGCGCGTTGCTGACGGTGGTCTTCACCGTGATCTACACCATATTCCTGACCAAGCTCTACAAGAGCCTGATCGAGGAAGCCGAGCCCGCCGCGGTGTTCGAATAAGGTCCATGACCCAATGAGACTCGAACCGGCGGGCCTGCTCGCCGAAGCCGTGCAGCGGTATAAGTCCGAACGCCCCGCGCTGCATGCAGTCGCGGGGCTGTTCTTCTTCGTGCCTGCGTTGGCGCTGTTGTTCTTCGTCGAGACCGCGCCCGCGACCGACGGCCAGTCGGTGACCGACGCGCTGCGGGCGATGATGGCCGACAATTGGCCGTCGCTGCTGGGCGTCCAGCTGCTCGAACTGTTCGGGTCGGCGTGGCTTTATGCCTGGCTGCTCGGGCGCGACAAGCCGTCGCTCGGCCAGTCGCTGGGTCGCGCGATCGCGTTGCTGCCGATGTTTCTGGTCGCATCGGTGCTGGTCGGGCTGCTCACTTTTGCGGGATTGCTGTTCTTCCTCGCGCCCGGCTTCTACGTGATCGGGCGCACCTTTCTGGTCGCGCCGATCCTGATCGCCGAGCCGGGAACGACGGCGATCAAGGCGTTCGAGGAATCGATCCGCCGGACGCAGGGCATGGGCTGGATGCTGTTCGTGATCGCCGCGGCGATCTGGCTGACCGGGCAATTCCCCAATCTGCTGTTGCGCCCGTTGGAGGCGCCGCTGGGGATCGCGGGAACCGTGCTGGTCGATGGCATCGCAGCGGTCGCTGGGGCGGCGGTGACGCTGCTGATCCTGCTGGTGAAAATCGTCGTCTATCGCCGCACGGCGGGGTCGAAGCGCGGGACGTGAGGCGCCGAATCGGGCGGCAGATGCCCGGTCAGCCGTGGGTCGGCGAACGTCTCGACGCGACGCGCGAACGGCACGAAGCCGTGGCGGATATAGAAACCGAGCGCACGCGGATGGTCGAGCGTGCAGGTGTGCACCCACATCCGCGTAACGCCGCGCCGCCAGCCGAGGGCAAGCGCGTTCGCCATCAGCCAGCCGCCATGCCCCTTGCCCGCCAGTTCGGGGACGACCGCCAGATAGGATAGCTCGCACGCGCGCTCTTCACGGAAATCCAGTTCGAGCATCCCCAGTTCGACGCCCGACCGGTCGATCATCGCATAGACCTCGACCGCCGGATCATCGAGGATCGCGCGCAGTTCCGCATCGGGCATCACCAGCCGTGAGAACCACAGCCAAGGGGCGCCGACGCGGCGAAACAGCGTGCGATACCGCTCGCTGTCGGGTGTGTGCCAGCGTTTGAGCATATAGGGGCTGGGGGGCAGCGGTCGCGCGGGCGGACGTTGGGTCATTTCCAGCGCGGTGACGATGGTGGCGACATGATCGTCGGGGACGGGGGTCAGGGTCATCGCACCCACCATCCGTCACCCCGGACGCGCTCCGGGGTCCACCGGGCGGTAAATGATGCGGCCAAAGAGGAGAGCATTGCGCAAGCGGCTGAATGGACCCCGGAACGCGTCCGGGGTGAAGAGGTGCAGGGGATTGCCCTCACCCCCATGTCGCGACCGGCGGCAGGCTCATCAGGATCGCGTCGATGTTGCCGCCGGTCTTCAGACCGAACAGCGTGCCCCGGTCATAGACCAGGTTGAATTCGGCATAACGCCCGCGCCATTCGAGCTGCTGTGCCTTGTCGGCATCGGTGAACGCCATGCCCATCCGCCGCCGCACCAGCGCTGGGTAGATGTCGAGAAAGGCCCGCCCGACATCCTGGGTGAAGGCGAAATCGGCAGCCCAGTCGCCATCGAGATGATCGTAGAAGATTCCGCCGACGCCCCGGTGCACCTGGCGGTGCGGGATGTAGAAATAATCGTCCGCCCATTGCTTGAACCGCGGATAGTGCGCGGGGTCGTGGGCATCGCACGCCGCCTTCATCCGCGCGTGGAAATCCTCGGTGTCCTCGGCATAGGGAAGCGGCGGGTTGAGGTCCGCGCCGCCGCCGAACCAGCGCTTGGTCGTGACCAGAAACCGCGTGTTCATATGGACCGCGGGAACGTGCGGATTGGCCATGTGCGCGACCAGGCTGATGCCGGTCGCAAAGAAGCGCGGATCGTCGCCAGCGCCGTGGATCGATTTGGCGAACTCGCCTTCGAACGTACCGCCGACGGTGGACACGTTGACGCCGACCTTTTCGAACACGCGCCCCTTCATCACCCCGCGCACGCCGCCACCGCCCGGCTCGCCGGACGGATCGGTGCGGTCCCACGCGGTGTATTCGAACGCCGCGTCCGATCCCGCCTCGCGTTCGATTGCCTCGAACTCGGCGCAGATCAGGTCGCGCAGGGTTTCGAACCAGGTGCGGGCGGCGGTTTGCTGGGGGTCGAGGGGCTGCATGGACGCAGGCTTTAGCCGCGCCGGTTCAGTCGCGCCAGACGCGCGTCACATGCCCCATCTTGCGGCCGTCGCGCACCTCGCGCTTGCCATAGAGGTGCAGGTGCGCCGCCGGATCGGCCAGGATCGCCGCCCAGTCGTCGGCGTCGCTGCCGATCAGATTGGTCATCTCCACCTTTTGCCCGGTGATCGTGGTCGGGCCGAGCGGCAGGCCGCAAATCGCGCGGATATGGTTTTCGAACTGCGAGGTCGCTGCGCCCTCGATGGTCCAATGGCCCGAATTATGGACGCGCGGCGCCATTTCGTTGAACACCGGACCCTCACTCCCGGCAAAGAATTCGCAGGTCAGCACCCCGACATGGCCCAGCGCGTCGGCAATCCGCCCGGCCAGCGCCGCCGCCTCGGTCCACTGGCTGGCGATCTCGGCAGGCGCGGGCACGGTCGATGTCGCGAGGATGCCGCCGACATGGACATTGTGCGGCGGCGGATAATGCGTGATCGTCCCGTCCCCGCCGCGTGCCAGCACGATCGAAAATTCATGGCTGAACTCGACGAACGCCTCAAGCACCGCGGGCGCGCCGTTCAGCGCTTCCCAGGCGGCGTCGGCGTCGGCGAGGGATTTGAGGCGTGATTGCCCCCTGCCGTCATACCCAAAGCGGGTGGTCTTCAGGATCGCCGGGCAGCCGATGCTCTGGATCGCGGCGTCGAGTTCCGCGCGGCTCGACACCGGCGCCCAGCGCGCGGGGCGACCGCCAAGCCCTTCGACGAAGCGCTTTTCCTCGATCCGGTCCTGCGCAACGCGCAGCGACGCGGCGGAGGGACGAACCGGCGCGCCCGTGATCGCCGCGATCGGGTCGGCAGGCAGGTTTTCGAATTCATAGGTGACGACATCGACCTCAGCCGCGAACCGCGCGAGCGCTTGCGGATCGTCATAATCGGCCTGGGTGAAGGCGCCGCTCGCATCGTTGGCGGGGCCGGAGGCGGGGGCGTAGATATGGGTGCGATAGCCGAGTTGGACCGCGGCGACCGCCATCATGCGGCCCAATTGGCCCGCGCCGATGATGCCGATCGTCGATCCGGGGGGGAGCATCCGGTGATCGGGTGTCTTCATTGCGGCTCGGTCGCCACGCTGGCGGTCTGGTTGGCGCGCCATTCGTCGAGCTTGGCGGCGAGCGCAGCGTCGTGGGTTGCGAGGATCGAAACCGCGAGCAGCCCGGCGTTGATCGCGCCCGCCTTGCCGATCGCCAGCGTGCCGACGGGAACGCCGCCGGGCATCTGGGCGATGGAGAGCAGGCTGTCCATGCCCTTCAGCGCTTTCGATTCCACCGGCACGCCCAGCACTGGAAGCCGCGTCATGCTCGCGGCCATGCCGGGCAGGTGCGCCGCGCCGCCTGCGCCCGCGATGATGACCTTCAACCCCCGTTCGACCGCGCTTTCGGCATAATCGACCAGGCGACGCGGGGTGCGGTGCGCGGAGACGACCTTGGTCTCATGCGCCACGCCGAATGCGGTCAGCACGTCGGCGGCGTTGCTCATCGTCTCCCAATCGGACGTGCTGCCCATGATGATGCCGACGATGGGAGGCTGGGTCATTCGCAGGTTTTTTCCGTGGTTGCGCGGAAAGGGAAGGCGGGTGTTAAGGCCGCGTGCGGAGCGGCGCAACCGGGAAGTCTGCCGGGGCGGGGGCATGAAGCCCCCAATTTTGCGCATTCCGTTTGTCCTGAGAAGGGACTGAGCATGGCGAAAGCCCGTATCGAAGGATCGCCCAAAGCAACGATCCTTCGATACGCCACTCCGACTTCGTTCAGCGGCTACTCAGGACGAACGGAGTTGGTGACTATGCTCTGGGTCGCCTTCATCCATAATCGCCCACCACCGACTTGACCTCCATGAACTCGGCCAGCCCGAATTTTCCGTATTCGCGGCCATTGCCCGATTGCTTGTAACCGCCGAACGGTGCGGAAGGATCGGGCTGGCCGCCATTCACATAGACCATGCCTGCGCGTAATCGCGGCGCGACGCGGCGGACGCCCTCGGCATCGCCGAACACCACCGCCGACAGGCCGTATTCGGTGTCGTTGGCGACGCGGATCGCCTCTTCCTCGTCCTTGTAGGGGATGATGGTGACGACAGGGCCGAAGATTTCCTCGCGGGCGATGGTCATGTCGTTGGTGACGCCCGAAAACAGCGTCGGCTTGACGAAATAGCCGGTTTCCACGCCGTCGGGACGGCCGGGGCCGCCAATTTCCAGTTTCGCGCCTTCCTCCATGCCCTTGCGGATCAGGCCCTGTACCTTGTCGAACTGCGCCTTGTTGACCAGCGGCCCGATATGGCGGCCTTCCTCCATCGGATCGCCGGTCCGGGTCGCGGCCATCATCGCCTTTGCCGCCTCGATCGCTTCGGCCTGTTTGGAGGCGGGAACCAGCATGCGCGTCGGCGCGATACAGCTTTGCCCCGAATTGACGAGCACGCTCATCAGCGTGCCCTGTACCGCCTTGCCGATATCGGCGCTTTCCAGCACGACCGATGGCGACTTGCCGCCCAGTTCCTGGTGCACGCGCTTGACCGTGTCGGCAGCGGATTTGGCGACCATGATCCCGGCGCGCGTCGACCCGGTGAAGCTGACCATGTCCACGTCAGGGTGCGCGGTCAGCGCCGCGCCGACGCCGGGGCCATCGCCCTGGACCAGATTGAACACGCCCTTGGGCACGCCCGCCTTGTCGAGAATTTCGGCAAAGATCGCGGCCGATCCGGGGCATTCCTCGCTGGGCTTCAGGATCATCGTGTTCCCTGCAGCCAGCGCGGGCGCGACCTTGGCGACGATCTGGTTCATCGGCCAGTTCCACGGGGTAATCAGCGCGACGACGCCGATCGCCTCATGGACGACGGTGCTGCGTCCCACCTTCTCGGTGAATTCGAAATTCTTGAGCGCATCGATGGCCGCGGTGAAATGACCGATTCCGGCCCCCACCTGCGCCATTTTCGCAATCGCGATCGGGCAGCCCATCTCGGTCGCGATCGCGGTGGCGAGATCGTCGGCGCGGTTCTTGTATTCGGCGAGGATTGCTTCGAGCAGCGCGACGCGCTCGTCCACCGACGTCTGCGAAAAGCCATCGAACGCGGCGCGCGCGGCGGCCACCGCGCGATCCACATCCGCGGCGGAACCGAGGGTGATTTCGGTGCATGCCGTCTCGGTTGCCGGGTTGATCACCTCGTGCCGGGTGCCGCTCTCGCTATCGACCCATGCGCCGTCGATATAATGCTTCAGATAGCTTTTCATGGCCGCGCTCCGGTGGTTTGAATATTGGGTATGGAATGCATCATCGCCCCGTGCCCGCATCGTTGCAAGACGAAAGGCGCGCGGTTCAGCCCGGATAGGGCTTGGCCTTGAGCAATCCGGCGAGATGCGCGGCGTTCGAAGCGACCATGTTCGCGGTTTCGGTCACTTTCTTGGGCGTCTTGTCGAGATCCTTGAAATCGGTTGATCCCATCGCCTCGCCGACCCAGTAACAGGCGGCGACCGCCGGAATGGTGAAGCCCACATCGTTCAGCGACTGGAAGATTTGCGACGACGACCAGTGCGCGCCGTCCTCGTTACCGACGATCGCCGCCACCGCGACTTTGCCATAGCTTGGCATCCGGCCCGCATCATCGGTTTCCGAGAGGAAGGCGTCGAGACGTTCGAGCACGCGCTTGGCGACGCTGGAAATCTGTCCCATCCAGATCGGCGTGCCGAGAATGACGATATCTTGCGCAAGGATTTTCGCGCGGATCGACGGCCAGTCGTCGCCTTCGCCTTCGTCCGACGTTACGCCTGGCTTTACGTTGTGCGCGGCGATGCGGATGGTTTCGGCGATCTTCACGTCATGTTGGCCGAATGCCTTGCCTAGCACCGCGATCATCGCGTCGGTGGAGGACTCCGCGCTCGTGTCGGATTTCAGCGTGCAATTCAGGGCGATGGCGGTGACGGGCATGATCTCTCTCCGGCTGGTTCAGCCCTGGAGAGACGAACGGGGTGTGATCCCGTTCCGGTATCGGTTGGTCGAGATTGGTGGGCGTCAGGCTGAACCAATGACGGTGTGAATGAGGCGATGGTTGGTCGCCCCCCCCCAAACGCGAAACGCCCGGGCATTGCTGCCCGGGCGTCCCGCTGTCCGAGCGGCCGCTATGGCCGCGCGGGGATAAACACAGTGTGAACCTTACGAAGAATAATACATGTCGTATTCGACCGGGCTGGGCGTGGTTTCGAAATTGATCACGTCCTGCCATTTGATGTCGGCATAGGCCTCGATCTGGTCCTTGGTGAACACGTCGCCTTTCAACAGGAAGTCGTGATCGTCCTGAAGCGCGACCAGTGCTTCGCGCAACGATCCACAGACGGTCGGCACGTTGACCAGCTCGGCGGGCGGCAGGTCGTAGAGGTTCTTGTCCATCGCCTCGCCCGGATGGATCTTGTTCTGGATGCCGTCCAGGCCCGCCATCAGCAGCGCCGCATAAGCGAGATAGGGGTTGGCGAGCGCATCGGGGAAACGGAACTCGACGCGCTTCGCTTTGGTGCCCGAGCCGTAGGGAATCCGGCAGGATGCCGAACGGTTGCGGCTCGAATAGGCGAGCAGCACCGGCGCCTCGAACCCCGGAACCAGCCGCTTGTAGCTGTTGGTCGACGGGTTGGTGAAGGCATTCAGCGCGCGGGCATGCTTGATGACGCCGCCGATGAAATAGAGGCACATGTCCGACAGACCCGCATAGCCGTCGCCCGCGAACAGCGGCTTCTTGCCGTCCCAGATCGACATATGCGTGTGCATCCCCGATCCGTTATCGTCCTTGATCGGTTTGGGCATGAAGGTTGCCGACTTGCCGTAGGCGTGCGCGACCTGATGCACGACATATTTGTAGATCTGCATCCGGTCGGCGGTTTCCACGAGCGTGCCGAAGGTCAGGCCCAGTTCGTGCTGGGCGGCGGCGACTTCGTGGTGGTGCTTGTCGCACGGCAGACCCATTTCCAGCATGGTCGAGACCATTTCGGCGCGGATATCGACGGCGCTGTCGACCGGCGCAACCGGGAAATAGCCGCCCTTGGCGCGCGGACGGTGGCCCAGATTGCCGCCTTCATATTCCTTGCCCGAATTGGTCGGGAGTTCGACATCGTCGATCTGGAAATAGCTGGTGTTGTAGCCGGTTTCGAATCGCACATCGTCGAACATGAAGAATTCGGCTTCCGGCCCGACATAAATGGTGTCGCCGATGCCGGTGGTCTTCAGATAGGCCTCTGCACGCTTCGCGGTCGATCGCGGATCGCGCGCGTAAAGCTCGCCGGTCGACGGTTCGACCACGTCGCAGAACAGGATCATCATCGGCGTGGCCGAGAAGGGGTCGATGTAAACGGCGTCGAGATCGGGTTTCAGCACCATGTCCGATTCATTGATCGCCTTCCACCCCTCGATCGACGAACCGTCGAACATCAGGCCGTCGGTCAGCTGGTCTTCGTCCAGGCCCGATGCGACCATCGTCAGATGCTGCCATTTGCCCTTGGGATCGGTGAATCGCAGGTCGACCCACTCGATTTCATCGTCCTTGATCTGCTTCAGGATGGCGCCGGCGTCTTTGGCCATGAAAGGCATTCCTTTTCGTTATCGAAAGCGGCAATCGCGAATCGCGTAATTTGCTGTCGCGTCGCCGCTTGTGTTTCACATATTGCTGCGGTGCGTCAAATGGCGTCGTCGTTACGTTCGCCGGTGCGGATGCGGAGCGCGGTTTCGACCGGAATGACGAAGATCTTGCCGTCACCGATGCGGCCCGTCTGGGCGGAAGCGGCGATCGCCTCCACCGCCCGGTCGGCCAGGCCGTCCTCGACGACGACTTCCAGCTTCACCTTGGGCAGGAAATCGACGACATATTCGGCGCCGCGATACAGCTCGGTATGCCCTTTCTGGCGACCAAATCCCTTGGCCTCGGTCACGGTGATGCCGGACACGCCGACTTCGTGCAGCGCTTCCTTCACCTCGTCGAGCTTGAAGGGTTTGATGATGGCCTCGATCTTCTTCACGCGAAACTCCCCGCCTGGACGTTTGCGCCGATCATAACGACGCATGCGTCCTTCGCCACCCCGCCCTTACAAAGCGCGTGCCAGATGCAGGTTCGCGGCGACGCGGCGGTTTCGACAGCGATTTCGTCTCCAGCCTGCCCGTTTTTCGAGCATGAGCGATTAATCTGCACGCTGGCCGGGCAAGGCGCTGGCGGCGGCGCGGCGCGTTCCTATCTGAAGGGCTGCAAACGCATGGAGTGCCAAATGAACGTCCTGATGATCCTGACCTCGCACGACCGGCTGGGCGATACCGGCAAGAAGACCGGCTTCTGGCTCGAGGAGCTGGCGGCGCCCTATTATGTGCTGAAGGATGCCGGGGCAGAGATTACGCTGGCGTCGCCCGAGGGCGGTCAACCGCCGCTCGACCCCAAGAGCGCCGACGCCGACGCGCAGACCGACGATACGCGGCGTTTCGAGGCCGATACGGAAGCCAAGGCCGCGCTAGCCGATACCCGCGCGCTCGTTGAAATCGATCCCGAGCAGTTCGATGCGCTGTTCTTCCCCGGCGGGCATGGCCCCTTGTGGGATCTGGCCGAGGACGAGACGGTGCGCGCGATCATCGAGGCGATGATTCGCGATGACAAGCCGGTCGCGGCGGTCTGCCATGCGCCAGCGGTTTTTCGTCACGCGGAGACCGAGGACGGCCAGCCTTTGGTCAAAGGCCGCCAGGTCACCGGATTTACCAACAGCGAGGAGGATGCGGTCGGGCTGACCGATGTCGTGCCGTTCCTGGTCGAGGACATGCTGAAGGAGCGCGGCGGTATCTATTCCAAGACCGACGATTGGGGCGTCCATGTCCTGCGCGACGGATTGCTGATTACCGGGCAGAACCCCGCGTCGTCAGCGGAGACGGCGCGCAAGCTGCTGGAGGCGATCGGGTAATTCCCTTCCGTTACCCCGGCCATCGTGCCGGGGTTCACCGGGCGGCGCGCGGACCGTCAAGGCGTCTGCGTTGCGTAAGGGCTTGGTGGACCCCGGCACGGCGGCGGGGTGACATTGGGGTTGGCGTTCCTACTTAACGCTGATGTACCGCTTATCCCTTGCCCTGATCGCCGTTGCCGCTCCCGCTTGTTCGCAGCCTGCGCCCGACACCCCGCGCGCCGAAGTCGCGCGTGTGGAGACTCGGGGTCTCGATCCCGCGACGATGGCGAGCACCGTTGCCGCTGCGGAACGCCTGCCGCGGCTTCATTCGATGGTGATCGCGCGACATGGCCGGACGATCGCCGAACACCGGTTTCGCGGGCCGAGCCTCGACACCCCGGTCAACATCAAGTCTGCGTCGAAGACGATCCTCGCAACCCTGACCGGCATTGCCATCGAACGCGGGGTGCTGACCGGCGCGGACCAGAAGATCGCGCCGGTGCTCCGCGCAGACCTGCCCTCCAATCCCGATCCGCGGCTGGCGAACATCGATGTCGGCGACCTGCTGTCGATGCGCGCCGGGCTCGATCGCACATCGGGCGCCAATTACGGCGCCTGGGTCGCGAGCCCAAATTGGGTGCGATACGCATTGTCGCGTCCGTTCGTGGACGAACCCGGCGGGCGGATGCTCTATTCGACCGGCACCTCGCATCTGATGTCCGCCGTATTGACCCGCGCATCGGGGCGCAGCACGCACGCGCTTGCCAATGAATGGCTGGCCGAGCCGCTGGGCATCCGTATCCCCGAATGGCCACGCGACCCGCAAGGTGTGTATTTCGGTGGCAACGACATGCTGATGTCGCCCAAGGCGCTGCTGCGCTTTGGCGAAATGATCCGGCAGGGCGGCACGATCGACGGCAGGCGCATCGTCCCCGCCGACTGGATCGAGACTAGCTGGCAATCGCGCGGATCGTCGCCCTGGAGCGGCAATGGGTACGGCTATGGCTGGTTCACCAAGCAATCGGGCGGTCATGACGTTCATTTCGCCTGGGGCTATGGCGGGCAGATGCTGTTCATCGTGCCCGATCTGGCGCTGACCGTCGTGATGATTTCCGATCCCAATCCGCATCCGCGCGCCGAAAGCCATTTGCCCGAACTTCACGCGCTGCTCGACCAGGGAATCGTGCCCGCGGCGATTGCGGGGGCAGGGGCGCTTGACTAAAGCCGCGCGGCGGCTAATCCGGCGCGCACCAGGCGGGTATGATGTAATGGTAGCCTGTCAGCTTCCCATGCTGAACGCGCGGGTTCGATTCCCGCTACCCGCTCCACTTTTACGCTAAAGCCGCAGAAAACCGCCATTTAGAGGCGGAAATGCAGACATCTGATTACACGGTGGGACACATAGCGGGTCACGCCAGACTCCCAAATCGACAGACGTCCGCACCATCCACGCAATCCGCGCGGTGGTCGTGAGCATGCGTCGACAGACCTATCTTTTGCGAAAAGGTGCGCGATATCATTTTCGGCGTCGATTCTCGCCAGTTTGCGGCAACAGCCATCCTATAACGGTCGCCTTGGGTACCGCGGATCCAGAGAAGGCAAAGTGCCTCACTCGCCGCTTGGCTTCCAGGTGGGATGATTTGGTTGTGAAAGTTGAACACACTTTCGAGCGAGGCACGCTTACGATTGATGAGCAGCGAGCGTTATCTCGTCATTCGCTAGTCGATGAGCTGACCCATGCAACGCGGGGAGGTTTAAGTACGTCGGCAGATTTGGCTGTCGATAGGCGCCATCGCAAAATTTTGATTGCAGCCTACTCCGTGGCGGCAAGTCTTGAGCACAATGCCGCAGTTTTGTGCCGGGGCGATATTGAAGCTGTCATGGACAGCAGTTGGAGCGCCGCAGATAGAGCGTTGCTGATCAAGACGATCACGCTTTATGTAACGCCGATGACGGTCAGTCGTGGCGATGCAAAGGCGTTGCTCGAGGAGTTGAAGGCACCAGTCAACGCCGGCACGCTTTCCGAAGCGCGTAAGATATCGTTGGACGGGCGCATTGAGGCTCAGCGTCGTGCTGGCTTGCTGAGTCATCCGCTGTTCGCAGACCGCGATGTTCCTGCGCACTTCCTGCTAGACGATGATTTGGTGCAACAGGCACGCCGCATTGTTCCGATCGAAGCAAATGATGCTTTCACGACGCGTCCCGTGGAACAGAATTCAGCGGGGGCTATATCGGCGAATTTTGCCGGGCAGCCGTCCATTTCGAATGAACGGTCGCAAGAACTATTTGCGGTATCTACCCCCGTCCGTTTCAGCGAGCAAATTGATAACGTACTGGCGCAGACGGTTCTGAAGAATCGATACAAGCCGGACAATGGCCAACGACGCCGTATGCTCGAAACGTTCGCTTGGATTACGGGTGACAAAGCGATGAGTGACTACGAACCAAGCGACATTCAAGCCTACGTTACTGCTATGGCGAACATTCCGAAAGATTTTAGGTTCGGTAAGCTCCACAAGTTTGGAGCCATGGCCACCCCGTACGCCGATGCAATCATTCCTGCGTTTACCGCAGAAACGAAACGCAGTGACAGAACCATCAATAGGGATCTGAGTTTTTTCGGAAAGGTATCGACGACCTTATCCAAAGGCCATTGGAGATCGCGATATAACAACGGACTGGTTATGGATTTCCTGTCCGAGTGGATCAAGATCGAGGTCGACGATCAAAATCCAAGTCGTGTCCCGTGGACCCCCGATCATCTTCGAGCGATGTATTCATTGCCGCTGTGGCAGGGTGGGGGAGGCCCTCTTGCTCGGCTGAAGCCGAACCATCGGTCCGCGGTCTATCAGGATGCTGCTTATTGGCTTCCGTTATTCGGCACGTACATGGGGGTTGCGCGTGAAGAAGGTGCTGGATTCGAAATTGTCGATTTTAATTTCGACGGCAGCGTTCCGTATGTGCTTGTTCAAGCGAACATGACCCGAAGCAAAGACGGGATCAACAAGGCGGGTTTGAAGCGCAAATCCCGCAACCGGGTAATGCCACTTCACCCGGAACTGCTCCGACTGGGTCTGGAAGACTATGTTGCAGCAATGGCCGCGGAAGGTCATGATATGATTTTCCCGGAACTTTACTGCGATGGGGCAGTAGCTGGTACCGAACGCGGTCAAAAGGCGCCGTCAATCGGAGGCAGGCGCTTTTACGCAATCGCATGGTGCTTTCTGGTCGACGCTACTCATTCGGTCATGCCGCTGCCAGAAACCGCGTCAGGCAAAAAGGCCGATTTTCACTCACAGAGGACCTATAACAATTCGGTTTTGGCATCCCCGGAGGTCAGTCAATCGATCTTGGACAAGCATATGGGGCACGCACAGAAAGGCACCGGACGTCGAAATTACGATCGGCGGTCGTTGGCCTTAGGGGAGGTGGTCGAACTTCAGGAGCGGTTGGACATCATGGTGAAGCAGATGCCCAACGTGACTGCTCACATTCGAGGGACCGATACCCTTCGTCTTTTGCCATTGAAAGATCGGTCTCGTGTCGGCTCAGCACCCGGTAGGAATGCCAAGCACAAGTTTTGTGCTTAGGCCCTGTCCGCCAGCGACGGGTTATGGGCCGGTTGCTGAACGGCAGGTTCTATGCGCGGGCGTGAACAAAGCGGACGGTCGGACAGCCGAAGCGAGAGACCTGTTCCTGCTATCGCTTAACTTGCCCTCAAAACCTGCTCCGCAACGTCACGCCGTAGGTGCGCGGTTCGGCCAGATAGGCCGAGAAGGTGTTTTGAAACGCGCTGTCGAAAATCACCTGTGCATAATCGGTGTCGAGCAGGTTCTGCGCCCACAATTCGACCGCCCAGCGCTGATCGGGTCCACGTACTCCGACACGGGCATTGACCACCGTGTATCCGTCCTGAATCTTGTTGTCGCCCAGCGTCGATCCAGTGTTGTAATCGCCGGTGGTCCGCGCATTGACGAAGAACAATCCCGACAGCCCGCTCGATCCGATCGGCGGCGTCCAGCTTAGTGAACTCGTCACTGCGAATTCAGGCGCGTTGGACAGCCGTTCGCCCGGGAGTCGGCGAAGCGACGGACTTAGCGCACTGCCCTCGCCATCGCCTACCAAATTGTCGGCATAGCGGGTATCCGCATAGGTCAGCCCCAGACCAATGCTGAGATTGCGGGCGGGGCGCAGCGCGCTTTCGATTTCGATCCCTTGCGCGATGACTCCTGCGCGCACATCGCCTGGTGCACAGGCACCGGTAGCGGGGTCGGTATCGCGGTCGGCACCACCCAGATCGGTGCCACAGCCATTGATCGTCGCCACGATATAGGTGGTGCCGTCAAAGGTATTGAGCTGAAAATTGCTGAATTCCGACCGGAACCCGGCAACCGACAGGGTAAATTCCGGAATCGAATATTTGATCCCCAGTTCGTACGCGTTGACTTGTTCTGAATCGAACCGCAGCCGGGAAACATCGCTTTCCTGCCTAGTGGTATTTGGTGAACCGAGCGCACCCCGATCGAGGTTGTAGCCGCCCGCCTTATAACCGCGCGAATAGCTGCCATAGACGAGGAGGTCGGGCGTCGGCTTCCACGAAAGCACCGCAGTTCCCGTCAGTTCGCTTTCCGAAAAATCATTGGCGATGTTTAGGCCGTTGAGTTCGGTCGACGAATTACCTAGACAGCCTAGCGTCAGTATCCCGGAGCTTGCTGGTACCAGTGCTCGGATTTGCGGGCAGAAGATGTTGGAATTTTCGAAATCGGCGCTCAAATCCTTACGCTCGCGTGTGTAGCGCAATCCAACCGTCAGATCGACCGTATCTGTCATATGAACGATGTTGTGCGTGAACGCGGCCAGGCTTTCGCTTTCTTGACGATATCGGGTCCCCTCATCGCCGACATTGTTCACCTGACTGAGCAGATCCAGGGCCTGCACGGTCGGGGCCGCGTTTCCGCCCAATGCTGCGCGCCCGCCCGCCGTAAGACATCCGGGCGCCCCCGCCGAAACCAGCCCGGCGTTGATCGCAGATACGACGCGGCAGGCCGAAAACTGGCCATATTGGCTGCCGAATTTCAGCCCTGACCCCGTATTGAGAATTTCGCGCGAGAAATATCCACCGACCAGCCAATCCACACGGTCGCCGAACGCCGATCCTTGCGCGCGCAGTTCCTGCGAGAATGTATAAAACAGGCGACCTGGCCCGCCCGGCGAAATCTCCAGCAGGTCGATAAGACTATAATCAGCGTCGGCGCCTTGGGCATTGGAATATTCGCGGTAAGCCGTCAGCGATGTCAGGCTGATATCGCCGGGTGTCCAATTCACCTCAAGCGATCCGCCATAATCCTTGGTCTTGCCGCCATAGCCGCGCCCAGGAGATATCGAAATCCGGCGTTCGAAAGGATCGTCGATCGAAGGGTAGAGCGCATTATAACCACCCGGCGCGAGTTGGGCGAGAATGCCGACCAGCGAATTATTCGCAGGGTTCAGCGATGCAGAATTTCCCGGTGCGACCGCATCGGTGGCATAGACCGCTGCACAACAGGATTCGTCGCGCTCCGAATAGTCCCCGATCAAGCGTAGCGACAAATCGCTCGACGGCTCCAACAGCAACTGGCCGCGCACCAAAAACCGATCCCGCGTATTGACCCGGTCTCCAGAGGTCAGGTCGGTGTAGAAACCGTCGCGGCGTTCATACACGCCTTCCAATTTGGCGGCGATCGTGTCGCTGATTGGACCCGTGACACCGGCTTCGGCGCGGACATAATCGTAATTGCCATAGGTCGCATAACCATAGCCACGGAAACTGAATTCTGGTGCTTTAGTAATCACATGGATCAGGCCTGCCGAAGCGTTGCGACCGAACAACGTGCCCTGCGGACCGCGCAGTACCTCAACCCGTTCGACCTCGCCCAGTTCGTTCATGCCGACGCCCGTGCGCGAGCGATAAACGCCGTCCACGAATATCGCGACCGAGCTTTCGAGGCCTGCATTGTCGCCGACCGTTCCGACCCCACGGATACGGGCAGAGGTGTTGGCTTCAGAACCAGTAGAGGAAACTAGTAGCGAGGGCGCAAGCTGATTTAGCTGACGAATGTCATTCGCGCCGGAGTTGCGCAACATGGTATCGTCCACTGCAGAAATGGCGATCGGCACGTCGCTAAGGGATTCGGCCCGGCGGGTCGCCGTCACAATGATTTCTTGCGGCCCAGTCGCCTCACGCATCGTTGGCTCATCTTCCGCAACATCGGAATTTTCGATGCCAACCTGGGCCATCACTTGGGGTGCAGCCATAATCATGGCGCAAGCCGTCCCTGCACGCAGCGCGTCGCGAATTGCCCGCATTGTCATCCTCCCAGTCACCGATCTTGTGCGATGCTTCAATCTTAGGATGACGTTTTCGACGCCAGGGTCAAGACAATTTTCATACGAACTATTAGTGTTTTGATTATCTGGTATGCCGCTTGAGCATTAATGCCCCCCAAGGGGCCATTGGTGGGTGTATGTAATCTTGCGAGGCGCTAGGGTGCGCTTCTTCATCGCTAGGGCTATCCACTCACTCTATGCCGTCCTCCACCGACATATCGCGACGTGATCTCCATTCGCTGGTATGGAACGAGCCGCTGGCCGCCGTCGCCGAACGATTCGGGCTGAGCGCGAATGGTATCGCGAAGATTTGCGACCGGCTGGCCATTCCCCGCCCGCCGCGCGGTCATTGGACGCGCCCAACCACTCAGCGTGTCGAAACCGCTCCACTGCCACCGCTGCCACCTGGCGCGGACGACCGCATTGTTTTCGGTGGCGACCGAACTGCGGCACGCAGGCCGCGGTCGCGTATGTCGATCGCAGATCGGCGGACCCAGTTGCTTGATCGGGCGGCCCAGGTGGCACTCGCCGCAGGCGTGGGCGAGGTTACGTTAAAGCGGTTGGCCCGCGATGTCGGGATCAGCGAGGCGCAGGCCCATAATTGCTTTCCCGGTCGCATAGACCTGTTGCTAGATCTGGCGCGCCGAGAAATCTCGGCGGTCGAGAACAAGCGGCAATCGATCGTCACTCGCGGCACTGACCGGATCGCCAGCATCGCTATTTCTACTGCCCATTATCTACATCAGGCAGCCCAGCGCGGACCGTTGGTCCAACTACTCCTCCGCACACCGGAAATCCGCGACGGCCTTCGTGCCGAGCGTGCTCAGGCAGCGGTCAGCGCACGCGAACCGATCCTGCGCTCACTATCGGACCGGTTCGCAATGGAACGGTCCGTTGCCAATGCATCGACAGCTGCGCTGACCGCGATATGCTTTCGCGCAGGCGGCCTGATCGCATCGGGACGGGGCGACCTTGCGACCATCGAGCGGCTGTGTCTCTCGGTAGTGCTGGCAGGCGCCAGAAGTAACGAGGGTGATGCCCCCAATCGCGCCTATTGAAGCTGGGCCGCGGGACGCAGCGAATCGATACCGGCCAGCAAAAGCCGTCGGCACGTCACCGCACCGTCTGAATCTGACAACTCACCACGCCGCACCAGCCGCGCCAGCTCTTCGGGTATCGCCAACAACATCTCGACCATCAGGATCGCCTCGCGCACCGGCAAATCCAGTTCACGCCTCAGCGCCCCGGCGAGCGCGTGGAGCAGCCGCCCACGATAACGCGATGTCTTCGCTGACAAACGCACCGATCGCGGCGCATCGCGAAACACGTGATGCAGCACCGGGCCAATGGCGACGATGTGATCGTAATAGATCGCGGCTGCGGCCAGCGCACGGTCGGTCCCGCTACCTGCAGAAATCGCTTTGTCCAACCCCGCATCCCGCAGACGATCGATCGCGCGATCGACCACGGCGTCGACCAGCGCGTTTTGGTCGGAGAAATAGGCATAGACCAGCGCCCGGCTGGCTCCCATTTCCTCGGCAATTAGATTGATGGACAGCGGCAGCGCGCCCGTCTCGACAATCTGTCGCTCTGCCAGATCGATGATCTGGGCAATCCGGTCTTTCGACCGTTTGCGGCGCTGTGCGCCATCCGCCTCTTGTCCGTCCGCCATCGTCGAACTTGCTAGGCAAGCGCATCTCAGCTGGCAACCGCACAATCAGCAAACAAAAAAAGCGGCTCCGGACGAACCGGAACCGCAGATGCCTCGGAGAGGAGGTTCGTTTGACCGGGTCGAACGGGCTAGCCTGCTCCCTTGCTGAGCAAGCAAGCCAGCCCGTTCGCGCCGTCGCTATTCGGCGGCAACAACCAGTGCGCCATTGTCGTTGATGTTCATCAACTGCTCGTAGTTGCGGCGATAAAAAGCGTCCTTGGCGCCCTCATCAATATCTTCCATCGTCGCCTCGAACTTACCGATCGGGTCCTTAGTGCCCTCGGGATGGGGATAGTCACTGGAAAAAAGGAACAGCTCTGCGCCCGCGTCACGGATCATCCGCCCGACATCTTCCGATGGGAACGGCGTAAACTTCACCGCACGGCGAATATATTCCGACGGGCGCATGTCCATCGCCTGCAGATAGGGATCGGTTTTCTTGAACGACCGGTATCCACCATCGAGCTGGCGCAGCCATTCCGGCACCCACCCCGCCCCGCATTCGACCACCGCGCCGCGAAGCGTCGGGAACCGCTGAAACACCCCGTCATAGACCAGCGCGGTCAGGAACATCTGTGGCGCATAGCCCAGGCAGGGATAATCGGCGAAGCGCAGGTTTTCCCCACCGCCGTGCAGGTCGGGCGCACGCTCGCGACCATTGTCATGATAGGCTTTGGGCTGCGACAGGGTGCCGGGTCCGATGTGAAGCGTGAATGGGATATCCCGTTCGACCAGCCGCCCCCAGAATGCGTCATAAACGTTATGCCCGGGCGACCGCACATTAGCGGGCGCGTTCGAGGGCAGCAATACGGCGCCTGCACCGCGCTCCAGCGCCTTGTCGAGCGCCTCCATTGCACGATCCGGATTGTCGAGCGGGATAAACGCCACAAAAATTAGTCGTGGGTCGGCATCGCAGAAATCGGCCTGCGCATTGTTGAGCGCCTCCGCCGCCTTGTACAGCGTGTCTTCGTCCTTCGCGCGACGGACTAGGCCTAGGCCGAATGTCGGAAACACGAGTTGCGACCCAAAGCCCAGCCAGTCGAGAGCATTCACACGCTCTTCGGTATCGAACGCACCATAACCGGCCCAGCCCTTGGCCCCGGAAATGATGTTTTCGCGCGCCTCGGCGTCCAGCGTAGGATCCGCCTTGCGGGCCTTTGACTTGTCGATGATCGACAGGATGCGCTTGCCGACCTCCGCATCGCCGTACAGAGCGCCCAGCGATTCACGCATGTCGTCGTCAAGATAGGGTGCCAGCCACTCGCCGGTTTCCATCGTGTGACTGTCGGCATCGTGGATGATGCGGCCATTGGCATAGGTCATATCCAAGCTCCTCAGTTTATATGGTGCGTTTGTCAGATAGACATATACGTAACAGGACTACGTGGAGTCAATTTCTTAAAACCTAGTGTGCGGCATCGAAGGGCACATAATGGAAACATGATGGTTTGTTGGTCAGGTTCTGTTGGCACCCTGTGGCGCGAGCAGTTCAATGGCGTGCCCGTCGGGATCGCGGACAAAGGCGACACGGGCCGCTCCGAAATCGACAGGCTTCATGCGACTGACCCCGCCAGCGTGGATCACCGCGTCATGAACGCCATCGACCGCATCGACGATGAACCCGATCGGGCCGTTGGCATTGCCGTGGGACAGGTCGCGTCCATCTTTCCTCTGACACAGGACCAGGCTGCCGCCATTTCCATCCGCGGGACGGAGAATACATTCGTCGAACTCAGGTGTCGCCACATGTTGCCCCGTAAACAGGCCGAAAGCGCGCGAATAGAATGCCGAGGATCGATCGAGATCGGCGACGAATATCTTAACGAAGGACAAGGCGGAACCAGGCATAACATCTCTCCGGTATCAGTGGATCTTACGGGGCCGCGACGGACGTCAGGCGTCCTCCGTGGCGACGGTAGCGTATCGACGATCGGCATAGATCAATGCCGGTCGTGCAAGGCCCAGAACGACGCGATCGACGTGGCAGGCCAGAATGCTGTGCGTGCCAAAGGGCTCGACAAGAGCGATCCGGCAATCGAGCCGCGCAAGTGCGCTGGTCAGCATCGGCCCATATCCGGGATTGTCCTGCCACTCCGCGCCATCGAACCGCGCCTCCCGGCGATAACCGAGTGCGCCTGAAAAGCGCGCCGCCATTCCCGCCTGACCCTTGCCAAGCATGTTAACCGACAGCGCCCCGGCAGCGCGCAACGCATCATGCGACGCTGCCGAGCGGTTGACGCACAGCACGATCGACAAAGGATCGAGGCTGAGCGAGCAAATGGCCGTCATTGTCATGCCGTGACGCTGGCCTGCATAGGCGGTGGTGACGATATGCACCGTCGCCGCGAGCCGGGCCATCGCCTCGCGAAATGCAGGATCATGCACCGGGACGATCGCATCGGCGATGGCCTGTCCCTCAGATCGCCCGGTCATGTCCGCTCCAGTAACCCGCGCGTACCTGCCCACGAAGGACCTTGCCGGCTTCGGAAACCGGCACCTCGTTCACAAAGTCGATGCGGCGCGGCAATTTGTATCGGGCCAGCGACCGGCTCGCGAAATCGATCAGCTCGGCGGCCAACGTGTCCGACGGTCGATAACCGGCGGAAAGCGCGATCACACCGCGCACCTCCTCGCCCCATTCCTCATTCGGCACACCGATGGTCGCACTTTGCCGCACGGCAGGATGAACCAGGAATATATGGTCGATTTCCTGCGGATAGATGTTCACGCCGCCGGAGATGATCGTTTCCGCCGATCGTCCGGTCAAAAACAGGAACCCGTCGCTATCGACATATCCCAGATCGCCAACGGTGAAATATTCGCGCGCGAAAACATCGGCATTCTTCTCGGGCGCGTTGAAATACTCGACGCTCTGCCCGGCCGGAACGCGAAAGCATATTCGGCCCACCTCGCCTGGACCGCATGGGGTGTCCGTATCATCAAGTATTACGGTGCCGCCCCCCGGCGGCACGCGACCGACGCTTCCCGGCTTTTCCAGCCAGTCCTGCGACCGGATTCCAATATTCGGGCTGGCTTCGGTCGCGCCGTAATATTCGAACAGGACCGGCCCCCACCATTCGATCATTGCGCGCTTCACCTCGACGGGCGTCGGCGCAGCGCCGTGGGTGATCAGTCGCACGCTGGATGTATCGGCGCGCGCACGCACGTCGTTCGGCAGGGCAAGCAGTCGCTGGAACATCGTCGCGACCATATGGCTATGGGTCACGCGATGCTGTTCGATCAGCGCCAGCGCCTGCGCGGGATTGAATTTCTCCATCATCAGGATGGTCACGCCCGATGCCAGCGGAAAAGCGATGTCGAAACTCAACGGCCCAGCATGATAGGCTGGGCCGCACAACAGCACCACGTCGCCATCGCGATAGCCGCTGATCGTCCCTTCGCGCTGGGGGAGCATCTTCCAGCTTGTCGTGCGCAGTACGCCCTTTGGCTGCCCCGTCGTGCCCGATGTATACAACATAGTGCGCCCCAGCACCGGCGCATGCGGATCGCTGCCATCTCCTTGCCCGATGGCGTCCGCATAATCCTCGAACCCGTCGATCGTGCCGCCGACGGCCAGCCTGCAACCGACATTGGTCGAATCGCATTCACCTACAAGCGCACCAAGATCATGCTGAACGATCCAGGCATCGGCTTTGCAATCCGTCAGAATATAGGCGACTTCGGCCGGCGACAAATGCCAGTTTACCGGCGTAAAACGAAGCCCGCCGCGTTGGCAGGCAAGATAGGCTTCGATAAATTGTGGTACATTGCCAAGCACAACCGCGACAGCCGATCCCGGCGCCAGACCAGCGTGGCGCAGTCGCCTCAATAGGCGGTTCGCATTGGCATTTAGTTCAGAAAAACTGCGGTTTCCACGACGTGATAGTATCGCCGGACGGTGGGGATGTCGGCCTGCCCAATGGGAAAACAACATGCCCTGGGCGGCAAGCGCGCCATAGTCCACACTCACCGATTCGGGATCGATCGCCGGATCATTTACGCGCTTATCGGCCGTGCTGGCTTCGGTCACCGTCCCATACCCTCACCCTGATGGTTCCGTGTCGGAACCGTGTTGATATACGCACCATTAATGTCTAGCGTCCACTTTGCAAATCGGCGGTGACCGGCTTCGGTCACGTGGATTAGGCAGCGCAGGACCGGTCAACGGGTCGCGATTTAGTCATGCCGGATCAGGTGTCCGAAGCGAGAGAGGGAAGAACGTGAAGCAACCCGAAGACGCAGTTGTTTCCGCCGTCGCTGCCGCACGGTCATCGGCGTTACCGCCGCTCACGCGCGCGACGCGCCTAGCCTATGGCACCGGTGCGGTTGCGAACGGGGTCAAGAATGTCGCTTTTTCTGCTTATTTGATGTTCTATTTCAATCAGGTGCTGGGAGTATCAGCTGCGGTCGTGTCAACTGCCATTGCGTTGACCTTGCTGATCGACGCCGTATTCGATCCCTTTCTTGGCCGCTGGTCCGACCATTTCCGCAGCCGCTGGGGGCGTCGTCACCCTTTCATCTACGGATCGATTCTACCGACCGCCGTGTTCTTCGCGCTAGTCTGGTTCCCCCCTTCCGGTTTCAGCGATATGCAATCGGGCATCTGGATTTTCGTGACCGCGATGTTGACGCGGGTGGCGATCAGCACGTTCGAGATCACGACGCAGGCAATGACTGCCGAACTGACGGATGACTATACCGAGCGTACAAAGCTGTTTTCGCTGCGCTACTGGTTCCTCTACGTTGGCCAATATGGCTTCAGCGCTTTCTGCCTGCTGGTCTTTTTCGCGGCGACGCCCGAATATCCGCGAGGCCAGCTCAATCCGGATAGCTATACCGGCTTCGCACTGCTCGGGTCTGCACTGATCCTTGTGTCCATGCTGGTCTGTGGGCTGGGCACGCACAAGCGCATCCCCTACCTGCGACAAGCTGAGAAGCGAGCCACCCGCGCAACGGCAGGGGTGCATCTGCGCGAGATGTTTGGCGCGATCCGGAACCGTGCTTTTCTCGCGATCTTCGGCTTCGGCGTGCTCAAATTCACGGCCATCGGGCTGTTCGCGGCGACGGCGCTGTTCTTTCAGACGTATCTGTTCGGCTTTGGTGCAAAGGAACTTGCGCTGCTGACGGTCGATAGCCTGTTGGCAGCGACCATTGCCGCCCCTCTTGCCCCGAAAGTGTCCAACTGGCTTGGCAAGCGTGCCAGTTCGATGATCTTTGCCATTGCGGGCGTCAGTGTCAGTCTTTCCCCGCTCATCCTTTCCTATTTCGGACTTTTTCTGACGGCTGGCGATCCCATGCTGTTACCAGTGATGTTCATAATCGGTGCACTAAACGGCGCCCTAATCGCGATTTCGCTCATCAACACATCGTCCATGCTCGCTGACGTGGTTGAGGACAATGCGGTCCGCACCGGACGGCACGAAGCCGGCATCTTCTTCGCCGCCGCCAGCTTCATGCAGCAATGCTCGACAGCGCTCGGGCTGATGATGAGCGGCGTGATCCTAACCTGGGCCGAATTCCCGGCACGCGCCGCCCAAGGTGAGGTCACCCCCGAAATGATGCAAAGTTTGCTTGCACATTATATTCCGACCTCTGCCTCCTTATGGCTTATCGGCTGTGCAATTCTGCTTTTTTATCCGATCACCCGCCAGAGCCACGAGGCCAACGTGGCGCGATTGAAGGCACGCGAAGCAGAGGCAAGGGCGCGTGAAGCCGACAATGCTGCAACTGGCGCGCCTGCACGTTGAGCGAATGATCGCTTTTGTTGTCACCCGCCGAGCAACCGAATGGCGACAATTCGGGCGCTTTGCCGACCGGCCGATCACGCTGACACCGGCCTGACGGCTC
>NZ_JBTKVV010000008.1:0-99973 GCF_054457155.1 Sphingomonas aestuarii
AACTGGTCAGACGTGGTGGCGCATAGCGACGGCCTGATTGCGATTCTGATCCCCGATCAGGTGGATGATCGGCTGCGTACGGACCTCACGGCATTGGCGCAGTCGTTCGGAGACCGCGCCTTTCTGGCGCTGACCTTTAGGCGGCGTCCGGACGAGCTTGTGCGCTTACATGCATTAGCGGATCTGGCGCGTAAGACGGGCGTGCGTCCGGTCGCGACCGGCGACGTCTTTTATCATGCCCGCGAGGCCCGGTTGCTGCAGGATGTGGTGACCGCGATCCGAGAGAAATGCACGATCGACACGTTGGGGTTCCGGCGAGAACGGTACGGTGACCGCGCGCTTAAAAGCCCCGAGGAGATGTGCCGACGTTTCGCCGCCTTTCCTGATGCGCTGGCAGCTACGCTGGACATTGCCCGGCGTTGCACGTTCGATTTGGGCGAGCTCAGCTATCAGTATCCGCACGAAACCGTCATCGAGGGGCTGACCGCGCAGGAGGCGTTGAGCCAGCTCACGACTGCCGCGACCGATCGCATGTTTCCAGATGGCGTGCCGGAAGCCCATGCTCGGCAGATCAAACACGAGCTTAAGCTGATCGAGGCACAGGGCTACGCACCCTATTTCCTCACGGTCAACGCCATCGTTACCGAGGCTCGGCGTCGCGGTATCCTGTGCCAGGGTCGGGGATCGGCCGCGAACAGCTGCGTGTGTTTCGTGCTGGGCATCACCAGCATAGATCCCATCAAGCATGAATTGCTGTTCGAGCGGTTCATCTCTGGTGAGCGCAAGGAGCCGCCAGATATCGATGTCGATTTCGAGCATGAGCGCCGCGAGGAGATCATCCAGTGGATCTATGAGACCTATGGTCGCCAGCATGCCGCACTCACTGCCGTCGTAACCCGGTACCGGGCCCGGGGTGCGATCCGCGAGGTCGGCAAGGTGCTGGGCTTGCCCGAAGACATGACCAAGGCGCTGTCTGGTCTGGTTTGGGGTTGGTCCGCGGACGGCGTTGGCGAGAAACAGGCGACCGAATTGAACCTCAACGTTGAGGATCGACGGCTTCGTTTGGCGCTCGACTTGGCAAGCAAGCTGATCGGTACCCCACGACACCTATCGCAGCATCCGGGCGGCTTTGTGCTGACCCATGATCGGCTGGATGACCTGGTGCCGATCGAACCCGCGGCGATGGCCGATCGGCAGGTGATCGAATGGGACAAGGACGACATCGACGCGCTCAAGTTCATGAAGGTCGATGTGCTTGGCCTGGGAATGCTCGGCTGCATGAATCGAGCGTTCAATCTGCTGGAAACTGCCAAGGGTATCTCCGTCGGCATGGCCGATCTGCAGGATGATGATCCGGACGTGTTCGCGATGATCCAGAAGGCGGACACGCTGGGCGTGTTTCAGATCGAAAGTCGTGCGCAGATGGCGATGTTGCCGCGCATGAAGCCGCAGCGCTTCTATGACTTAGTGATCGAGATTGCGATCGTCCGACCGGGCCCCATCCAGGGCGATATGGTCCATCCCTATCTCCGTCGCCGGGAAGGGAAGGAGCGACCAGAATATCCACGGCCTGAACTGCGCGCGGTGCTCGAGAAAACCCTGGGCGTGCCCTTGTTCCAGGAACAGGCGATGAAGGTAGCGATCGTGGGGGCTGGGTTCACACCGGCAGAGGCGGATCAACTTCGCCGCGCCATGGCGACCTTCAAGTTTACCGGCGGCGTCAGCCATTTCTACGGCAAGCTGGTCGAAGGCATGGTGTCGCGTGGCTATCCGCGGGATTTCGCTGAGCGCACGTTCAAGCAGATCGAAGGGTTTGGCAGCTACGGCTTTCCCGAAAGCCACGCGGCCAGCTTTGCCAAGATTTGCTGGGTCAGTTGCTGGATGAAGCATCATCATCCGGACGTCTTTTGTGCGGCGTTGCTCAATGCCCAGCCAATGGGGTTTTACGCGCCGGCTCAGATCGTGCGCGACGCGCGTGACCACGGTGTGGAAGTTCGACCGGTATGCGTGAACGCGAGCCGTTGGGATTGTACGCTTGAGCCGGCGAAAGGGAATCAATTGGCGGTGCGGCTGGGACTGCGCTTAACGCGAGGGCTGGCCAACTTACACGGAGCCGCGATTGTGGTGGCCCGGGGCGATGCGCCATTTCAATCTGTCGAAGAGGTGTGGCGACGGGCGGGCGTTCCGCGGGCTGCCATTGAGCGGCTGGCGGAAGCCGATGCGTTTCATGCTTTCGGACAGGATCGGCGCCAGGGGATCTGGAAGGTCAAAGGGCTCGGCGAAGCACCGCTGCCCTTGTTTGCGGCTGCCGATGCGCGTGAGGATGCGTTCAGCCCCGAAGGGATCGAATCCGCTGTTGCTCTATCGCCAATGACCGATGGTCGGGAGGTGGTGGAGGATTATCGATCGCTTCAACTGTCGCTTCGCGCTCATCCGCTCACATTCTTGCGGGAGGACCTTCGCAGACGAGGAATCGTCACATGCGCTGACTTGGCCACCATCCGCGATGGGCGTCACGTCGAGGTGGCGGGTATCATACTGGTTCGTCAGAAGCCCGGAAGCGCCAAAGGCGTATTGTTCATCACGATCGAAGACGAAACGGGCATCGCCAACGGCATCCTTTGGCCCGACCGGTTTGAGTCGCAGCGTCGGTCAGTCATGACCTCTGCGATGGTCAGTCTCAAAGGACGGGTCCAAAAGGAAGGCGAGATCATCCACGTAATCTGTGACCGGATCACCGATCACACTGCTATGCTCAGCAGGGTAGGGGAGATGTCATTCCGCCCGGTTACGGGTCGCGGTGATGGAGCGCGCTATTCCGGTAGTCCCGATCGCGGCGATCCCGGCTGGCAACCTGCAGTTCGCAATTCCTATTGGCCGCCACACGACGGTGGAATGGATCCCGAAGATGTGGTCCGGGTCAAGACGCGCGACTTCCGCTGAGATGACAAGATTATCGCGACGTCAGCAGGTGATTGTCCGCCTGTATTTGCTGATCCTCGGCACCTGACACGAATCTATTGGTTCTCGACCAATCTGGATACGGCGATCCATCGCGAATGGGAATTATCATTGGGCAGGCGCGATGCGGTCTCCCGGCTCGCACATCTGTTCTGCGAACTCCATTCCCGCCTGGCCTTGGTTGGGCTGGCGGACGACACTGGATATCGGTTGAAGTTGACTCAGTCCGACCTTGCCGAATGCCTTGGTCTGACGCCCGTGCATATCAATCGATCGTTGCGTCAATTGCGCGAAGCGGGGCTGGTAACGTTTCGATCATCTCGGGTCGAACTGCATGATCTGGCAGGGCTGCGCGGCGTCGCCGAGTTCGATCCGGCATTCCTGTATCTTGAGCGCGTCGAGGTCTGACGCTTCGCGAGCGAAACAAGCGCTTGCTCAAGCAGCGCGAATTCAGCGAAATTTGCTTGGTCACACCGATAGGATGCGCAGATACAATGAAAGATACTCATCGGCCATCCTGTTAATACTGAAACGGTCGACTACGGCCTGCCGGACGGTCGTGCGATCGATGTCTGCCGCGCGTTCGATCGCGTCGATTGCCTGATGAATATTATCGACCAGAAAGCCGGTGACGCCAGGATCAATAATCTCTAGCATTGAACCACGGCGGTTGGCGATGACGGGGGTGCCACATGCCATCGCTTCAACCACCGATAGACCAAATGGCTCGTCGAAATTGATGAGGTGCAGCAGAGCGCGTGCGTTCCCCAGGGCGTCAAGCCGCACCTGACCGCCGACTACTCCATGATAGCGGATCGAGCTGTCGTTTAGCGCTGGCAGCACATGCCGATCGTGATACGCCGCGTCTTGCACGATGCCGTACAAGTCCAGCCGCCGCCCGCTTGCCTGCGCCGCCGCGATTGCCTCAGCCGCACCCTTGTCGGGATGAATACGGCCAAAGAAGAGCAGGTCGTCGCTGCCGGTCGGATTGAACGGAAAGGATTCGACCGGAATGCCGTGATGGATGGTCGCCGCATAGCGCAGCGCAGGATGTCGGTCCGCGGCGCTGATCGCGACATAATGCACGCGGTCCTGATAGGGCGCGTACATCGGCAAAATGCGGTCCGATGAAAATCCGTGGATGGTCGTGACGATCGGCGTGGTCGTCAGTGGCGCGAATGCATGAGCCGGGAAATCGGCCTGGTTGTGGATCAGGTCGAACTGGTCGGCGCGTTCGAACAAATAGGACAGATGCCGGAATTCCCAGACCTTTGCGTCGATGGCCGGGTCTTCGGAATAGGATCGCGGAACGACCCCGTCGAGCGTGCCGCTGGTCTCGCTATCGAGCGTGGCAAACAACGTCACGTCGATACCGCGCGCGACCAGCGCTTCGGTCAACAGGCTGGTCACCAATTCCCATGGGCCGTAATGGCGCGGCGGTGTGCGCCAGGCGATCGGCGCGAGCATTGCGATCTTCACGCCAGGATCATTCCTTCATTGGGCCTCAGCTTGCCCGGTTCGGGTGGGCCGGCCAGCGTGGACAAAAGCGGGGTCCCGCGCCAGTCGAAGATGACGGTTTCCGACGTCAGATTGAGCAGCACGCTCAGCCGTCGCCCATCTCCTATGCGCGCATAGGCCAGCACGCCAGCGGGGGCATCGACCAATGTCATCGCGCCCAGTGCAAGCGCCGGTTCGGACCGGCGCAGCGCCAGCAGCGCGCGATACAGTGCCAGCATCGAACCGGGGTCGGCGTCCTGCGCCGCGACGTTGCGCGTCGGCCAATCGGGGTGAAGCGGCAGCCATGGATCGCCCGCGCTGAACCCGGCATGGGGGGTGTCATCCCATGCCATTGGCGTGCGAGATCGGTCACGACCGATGTTCAGGCTCGGCTGGCGGAAATGCTGGGGATCGCGGATGCGGTCGGCGGGAATATCGACCTTGCCGATGCCGATTTCGTCCCCCTGATACAGGGTCGGCGTGCCGCGAAGCGTCAGCAGCAGCATCGCCGCGACGCGAGCCTGTGCCTCGCCGATTCGTTCGGCGATGCGCCGTGCGTCGTGGCTGCCGATTACCCAATTGGGCCATCCATGGGCGGGCAACGACGCTTCATAATCGGCGATGACCCGGCGCAGAACCGCCGTATCCCAGTTATTTTCGATCAATTGGAAATTGAAGGGCAGATGCACCTGTGGGCGCTCGATTGTACCGTACCATCGCGCATGGGCGTGGTTGGGGAGAAAGATTTCGCCGATCAGCACGCGGTCGCCGTACGCGTCGGCGAGTGCACGAAACTCGGCGGCGATTTCGTGCGCCTCTGGCTGGTCGGTCGAATAACGCTGGATCAGGCAGTCGCGTTCGGTCTGATCCGCAGTCCAGTTCGGGTTCGGCGGGTTATCGGGCAGCCCGTCCGCCTTCACGATGTGCCACAGCACATCGATGCGAAACCCGTCCACGCCGCGATCCAACCAGAAGCGCAGCACGTCCATCATTGCACGACGGAGGTCGGGGTTGCGCCAGTTGAGGTCAGGCTGTTCCTTCAGAAAGGCATGGAGATAATATTGCCCGGTGGCGGCGTCCCATTCCCACGCCGAGCCGCCGAAGTCGCTGATCCAATTGTTGGGAGGGCCGCCATCAGGCTTGGCATCGCGCCAGATGTACCAGTCGCGTTTGGGATTGTCGCGCGACGAGCGGCTTTGCACGAACCAGGGATGCTGGTCCGAGCTATGGTTGGGCACGAAATCGAGCAGCACCTTCAATCCGCGCGCGTGCGCCGCGGCCAGCAGCGCGTCGAATGCCGCCATGTCGCCGAACAACGGATCGATCGCGCAATAATCGGCCACGTCATAGCCGAAATCCGCCATCGGCGACGGGAAGACAGGGGACAACCAGATCGCATCGACACCCAGCCGGGCAATGTGATCGAGCCGCACGGCGACCCCCGCCAGATCGCCGACCCCGTCGCCGTCGCTGTCCTGAAACGAGCGCGGATAGACTTGGTAGATGACGCCCCGTTTCCACCACTGTGCCCGTTCGGGATTGTCGCTCATGGCGACGGTCTACCAGCGTTCGCCGGAAATCAGGAGCAAATCCCTGCGAGAACGACTGGCAGGCTTGCAGGATGAAACTTTGCTGAAGTGCCTTGATCAGCAACCTGTGACATCCATATACCATCCACATGGATGGTCTGGGGATGGAAAGAATGCCAGAGGTTCGCAAGATGCACGCCGACAGCGAAAAGATCACGATCAATCTCGGCTTCGTCGATCTGGGGCATATCGACCTGCTGGTGCGCGACGGCTTTTATTCCAACCGCACCGATTTCATCCGCACTGCCATCCGCAGTCAGATCGCGCGCCATGCGGACGAAGCGGGAAAGGCGGTCCGCCGTGCCGAACTCGATTTGGGTATCGCGCATTTCGACCGCGCTCGTCTCGAGGTGGTGGCGGCCTCCGGCGAGATGCTCGACGTCCGCGTGCTGGGCCTCGCCCGTTTCGACGAGGATGTTCCGCCCGAGCTTGCCCGCAAGACAATCCGCAGCTTGACCGTTCTGGGCGCGCTGCACGCCAGTCCCGCAGTCAAGGCGGCACTCGCCGACCGCATCACCTGATCCCGGCACCTTGCCTCTCCGATTATAGCGAAAGCCTCCCCATGACACTGTCCCCCACGATGCTCGATGCAATGCGCCTGATGAAATCCGGTGATCTCGCCAGCGCGACCGCGGCCCTTCAGGCGGGGCTTTCCCCGCATCGCTCGCCCAACCCGGACTTCACACCCACGATGGATCGTAATGTCATCGATCTGACGCCGACGCGCGTGACGTTGCGGCCATCGTCGGACACCGTCGGTTCCAAAGCCGTGCCCCGCCAGGGTGTCTTTTCCAGCGAGCGCCATGGGTCGACGGAGTACCGTCTCTATATCCCCACGGGCGCAGCGGAGGGGCTGCCGTTGGTGGTGATGCTGCATGGTTGCACTCAGACGCCCGAGGACTTCGCCACCGCCACCGGCATGAATGCGCTTGCCGACGAACTTGGCTTCATCGTCGCCTATCCGCGCCAACCGCAGTCGGCCAATCCCCAGAAATGCTGGAACTGGTTCCGCCCCGGCGATCAGCAACGGGGGCGCGGCGAGCCTGCACAAATTGCTGGCATCGTTGAGGACGTTGTGCGCGACCACCGTGCCGACCCTGCGCGCGTTTATGTCGCGGGGCTTTCGGCAGGCGGTGCTGCGGCCGCGATCATGGCCATGCGCTATCCCGATGTCTTCGCCGCGGTGGGCATCCATTCCGGGCTTGCCTGCGGCTCAGCCCATGATGTGCCCAGCGCCTTCTCAGCCATGCGTCGTGGTGGGGGGATACGGGATACGGCTAATGATGGCGTGATCGTTCCCGTAATCACCTTTCATGGTGACTGCGACCCGACCGTCCATCCCATCAATAGCGAAGAGATAGTCGCAATTGCCGCGGCAAGGTCGAGGACGCCACTTACGGCTCGTACCGAATATGGCGGTACGAAGAACGGTCAGACGTTTGAGCGGGAGATATCGATCGATGGGGCGGGAAGGATCGTCATCGAACAATGGACTATTCATGGTGCTGGCCATGCATGGTCGGGGGGAAATGCCCATGGTTCTTTTACCAACCCGACTGGACCCAACGCGTCACGCGCAATGATCGATTTCTTTCTTCATCACCGCCTACCTTAACGAGATTGTTTTAGGGTCGAGACTCGTTCAAAGCCAGAAGGCCACTGCGGCAGCGAGGCTTACGGCTGACAGGAAGTTTCGGGCGAGCTTGTCGTATCGGGTAGCAATGCGACGGAAGTCCTTTAGGCGGCAGACCATGGCCTCGACGCGCCAGCGGTCCTTGTAGCGGCGCTCATCGTATCGGATCGGGCGCTTGCGGTTGCGTCGACCGGGGATGACTGGGATCGTGCCCTGCTCGCGCAGGGCAGCCCTGATGCGGTTCGCATCGTAGCCACGGTCGGCGATCACCCGCTTCATTCCAGCCGTTTCGCCGATCAGCAGGTCAGCGCCTTTCACATCCGAGGTATTGCCGGGCGTCAGGACAAGGCGGAGGGGCCGCCCGAGGACATCGACAAGGGCGTGGATCTTCGTTGTCCGGCCGCCACGCGAGATGCCAATGGCATTGGCCCGCGCCCCCCTTTTGCGCCGCCGGCGGCGCGGTGAGCCCTGATGTAGCTGCTATCGATCTGACCGGTCTCCGCGATCCAGCCATCCTCGGTAAGCGCCGCCAGGATGCGGGTCCAGATGCCCCGGCGGCTCCACCGGTTCCAACGATTATAGACCGTCGTCGAGGGGCCGTATTCGAATGGGCAGTCCGCCCAACGGCCACCGCAACTGAGCATGTGCACGATGCCCGAGATAACCCGCCGGTCATCGACGCGCCGCGCTCCGGGCTGGTTCTTCGGCAAGTGCGGCTCGATTGCAGCCCACGCTTCATCCGACAACCAACACAAAGACCGCGAAATTCCTAAAAGCCTCCTCTCTCAGCGGAGACTCCCTGAATCAATGTGAGGGCAAAATTTCAAGAGGGTGATTGGGTTTGGACCCTAGCACACAAACCCGCCTTATCGCTCGCGTTCCGACGCCTTGCGCAGCGCGCTGACCTCCTCGGCCAGCGCACGCAGTTCGTGGAGAATTTGCTCTCGCTCGCTGTGCGCTTCCTCATCGGTCGCCTCGGACATGGCGTTGACGATCACACCGATGAACAGGTTGAGAACGATGAAGCTGGTCAGCAGGATGAAGGGCACGAAGAACGCCCAAGCGTGTGGATACACCTGCATCACCGGGCGCACGATCCCCATCGACCAACTTTCCAGCGTCATGATCTGAAACAGCGAATAGAGCGTCGCGCCGAAGCTGCCGAACCACTCCGGGAAGGCGCTGCCGAACAAATTGGTCGCCATCACCGCGCTAATGTAGAACAATAGCGCGAGCATGACGATCACCGTGCCGATGCTCGGGATCGCCTTGAACAGTCCGACGATCACCCGGCGCATGCTGGGCACCACCGATACCAGCCTGAGCGCGCGCAGGACACGCAAGGCACGCAGCACCGAGAACTGTGCCGAAGCCGGAACAAGCGCCACGCCGACGACGGCAAAATCGAAAACATTCCAGCCATTGCGGAAGAACTGAAGCCGGTAGACAAACAGTTTTAGCGCCAGCTCAGCCACGAAGATCGCGATCGCCACGCGATCGAGCAAGGCAATGACCCCGCCGAAGCGGGCCATCACTGCCGTCGAGGTTTCAAGCCCGAGACCGATCGCGTTGATCACGATCACCGCGACAACAGCCTGTTCGAAACGACGCGATTCGATCAGGGCACGCAGGCTTTGGCGATACGTCGGCTGGCTGTGGGTCACTGGCATAGCGGCGCGGATATAGACGCTGGCGGCGACAAAAACAGGGTTTAGAGCCGCGTATCGTTCCTTTGGCGACCGCCCGACAATGGCCCCTAGTTTTCCGACGTGGTCACGGGTGTACCATCACGCGGAGCCTCAAAGGTCGCCCAGTCGGCGTCACCGGGCGCCGGCGGCGGCGCGCCCGCGGCGCTTTCCGCTTCGTTGGCTTCGCGCGCGCGCAGACGGTGCAGGTGAACCTTGGCGATCATGTTCGCCGCGATTGGCGCGGTAATGAACAGGAACAGCGAGATCAGCAGTTCGTGCGCCGACCATTTCCCCTGATCGAGCTGAAAGAACAGCACCGATCCGACCAGCATTCCGCCCAGGCCCAGCGTGGTCGCCTTGGTAGGGCCGTGCAGCCGTTCCATCAGCGTTGGCAGCCGTACCAGCCCCCAACTGCCGACCAGCGCGAATCCCGCGCCCAGCACGATCATGACGCTGGTGGCGATTTCGGCGACGATGCCCAGGTCGGTCATTCGACGATGTCCCCCCGCAGCATGAACTTGCAATAGGCGACGGTGCCGACGAACCCGACCATCGCGAGCAGCAATGCCGCCTCGAAATAGGTGTCGTTGGCCTTGGCGATGCCGATCAGCACGATGACCGCGATGGCGTTGATGACCATCGTGTCGAGCGCGGCGATGCGGTCGCCGACGCTCGGCCCTTTCAACAGGCGCCACAGGTTGAGCGCGAGCGCGAGCGCCAGGCACGCAAAACCGAAGATGACGGCGTAGCCGATCATGCGAACACCCTTTTCAATCGGGCTTCGTAACGCGATTTGATCCGCGCGATCTCCGCAGCGGGATCGGCGGCGTCGAGCGCGTGGACGAGCAGATACTTGCCGCACGCCGATACGTCCGACGATACCGTGCCGGGTGTCAGGCTGATCGTGCCGGCGAACACGGTGATCGCCTCTGGCGTGTCCAGTTCCATCGGGATGACCAGCCAGACGGGCTTCAGGTCCCGGTTGCGTTTGAACAGGATGATCGCCGCCACCTGAAAATTGGCGACCACGATGTCCCACAGCACCAGGCCGAGATAGGCGAGACCGGCGCGGTAATTGACGTCGGGCCGCCCCGGCCAGAAGGGCGCGGTGAAGATCGGCAGCAGGATGCCGATGACTATCCCTAAGAATAGCCCGCCGAACGTCAGGCTGTTGGCCATCAGCAGCCAGACGATGACCAGCAGGACCGACAGGCCGGGATGGGGGATCAGGCGGCGCATGTCATCGCTCCCCCAGCACGGCGCGGACGCTGGCGGCGGAATCGAGCACTTGCGCGGCGGCGTCGTTCGCATAAGCGGTCGCCCATCCGGCACCGAGCGACAGCCCGCCCAGCAGCAGGATCGCGGCGATCGGCGCGATCATGTCGGTGCGCGCGATCTTTGTCGGCTCCGCGCCGTCGGTCGGCTCGCTTTCCTTCCAGAACACCGCGCTGCCCGTGCGCGCAAAGCCGATCACGCCGATCAGCGTCGTCGCCAGGATCGCACCCCATGCCCATCCCCAGCCACCGGTATCGGCGACCGATTCGAGGATCAGCAGCTTGCCGATGAAGCCCGACAGGGGGGGAAGGCCGGTGGCGGCGATTGCGGCCGCCATGAACAGCAGCCCGACCGTCTGCCGATCGGTAAAGACCGGACCGGCGCTGGCCTTGTCGGCAAAGCTCGCCCGCCTGCGCGCAACCACGTCGGCGACCAGGAACAGCGCCGCGCCCGCCAGCGTCGAATGGACGAGGTAATAAAGCGCCGCGCCCAGCGTATCGACCTGCCATCCGGCGACCGCGATCAACAAGGTGCCCGTCGATCCGATCACCGCATAGGCGGCCTGTTCGGACAGGCTGCGCGCGACGAACACGCCGGCAAAGCCGACGATCGCCGTCAGGATGGCGGCGGGAAGCAGCCAGGGGGCAGGGGCCCAGGCCGCAGCCCCTGCGCCGTCGCCAAACACTTGCGGCACCACGCGAATGATCGAATAGACGCCGACCTTGGTCATCAGCGCAAACAGCGCGGCGACCGCCGGGGTGGAGACCGCATAGGTGCGCGGCAGCCAAAGGTGCAGCGGCACCAGCGCCGCTTTCAGCGCGAACACGCTGACCAGCAACAATGCTGCGATGCGCAACAGCCCCTGATCCTCCGGCCCGATCGCCGCCACACGCAGACCCATATCGGCCATATTGAGCGTGCCGGTCAGCGCATAAAGCAGCCCCAGCGCGACGAGGAACAGCGACGACCCGACGATATTGACGACGACATATTGGACGCCCGCCTTCAACCGCGCCGGACCCTGACCATGCAGCATCAGGCCATAGGAGGCGAGAAGCAGCACTTCGAAGAACACGAACAGGTTGAACAGGTCGCCGGTCAGGAAGGCGCCGTTCAGCCCCAGCATCTGAAACTGGAACAGCGGATGGAAATGCCATCCCTTGCGATCGGCGCGGGTCAGTACGCCATGCAGCATCGCGATCAGCGACAGGGTCGCGGCGAGCGTCAGCATGATCGCCGACAACCGGTCGACCACCAGCACGATACCGAACGGCGCGGGCCAGTTGCCAAGTTCATAGGTGCGGATGGTGCCGTCCGCCGATGCGGAGAGCAGCACCAGCGCGGCAACCAGCATCGCCGCGCACGACGCGAAGGAAATGCCGACGCCCAGCCGCCGCTTGCGCCGCATGACGAGCAGCGCGATCGGCGCGGCCAGCGCCGGGATCACGACGGGCGCGATCGCGAGATGCGCGGTCAGGCTCATCGCTTCGCCTCCGCGCCCGGTTCGCTCGGCAATGTATCGTTCAGCCCGGATTCGCACGGATCGCCATCGACCTGGTCGCTACCCGTCTCAAGAAAGCTGCGAAGTGCCAGCACCACCGCGAACGCCGTCATGCCGAAGGTGATGACGATCGCGGTCAGCACCAGTGCCTGGGGCAACGGATCGGCGTATTCGGTGACCGCCTTCGACCAGATCGGCGGGCGGTTCACGGTCAGGCGACCGGAGGCGAACAGAAACAGGTTCACCGCATAGGAAAACAGCGTCAGGCCCAGCACGACCTGAAAGGTGCGGCCGCGCAGTGCGAGATAAATGCCGCCTGCGACCAGCACGCCGATCGCACTGGCGACGAGGAACTCAAGGGTCATGGCTGGCCCTCACTCTGGCTTTTCTTGTCCGCTTCGGCCTGAGCATGGGCACGCGCCGCACGTTGCGAAATGTGGCTGAGCTGCGCCAGCGCCAGCATCACCGCACCGAACACCACCGCGAACACGCCGATGTCGAACAGCAACGCGGTCGCCAGTTCGAACTCGCCGATCAGCGGCAGCGTATAGTAATCGAACGCGCTCGACAGGAAATTGGCGCCGAAGATCAGCGAGCCCAGCCCCGTCGCCATCGCCACCAGCACGCCGAAGCCGATCAGGAAATGCTCGCCGATCCGCCGTCGCGCATCGGTCCAGTCGAAACCGGATGCCAGATATTGCAGCAGGAACGCGATCGCCACGACAAGTGCGGCGATGAAGCCGCCGCCCGGCTGGTTGTGTCCGCGAAGGAAGATGTAGATGCCCGCCGCCAGCACCAGCGGCAACAGGATGCGCGTCGCCATCACGAACATCACCGGGTGGCGCTCGGGCGAATGCGGCATGTCTTCCTGCCACGACCGCAGCCGCGCGCCTGCCGCGCCGCGTGCGGTGGTGTCGAGCAGCGCAAAGATCGCGAGGCCCGCAATCCCCAGCACGATGATCTCGCCCAGCGTATCGAACGCGCGGAAATCGACCAGTGTGACGTTGACGACATTGGTGCCGCCGCCGCCGGCATAGCTGTTGGCGAGGTGATAGCCGGAAATCGGATCGTTGGGATTGCGCGTCAACATCGCCCAGGCCGCTCCGCCGACGACCGATCCCCCAAGCACGGCCAGCGCGGCATCGCGCCACCGGCGCGGCTTGCTCGACAGGAGCGGCGGCGTTTTGGGCAACAGGTTGAGCGCGAGCAGCAGCAACAGGATCGTCACCACCTCGACCGAGATCTGCGTCAGCGCAAGGTCGGGGGCGGAGAAATGGACGAAGCCCAGCGCGATGATCAGCCCGATCACGCTGATATAGATGAGCACCCGGAATCGCTGGCGTTCGGCAACCAGCACGGCGCCCGTCGCCGCGATCAGCAGCAGCCAGGCGAGGATCGCGACCGGCGATGCGGGCAAGCCTTCGCGCGGGCCGGTGAAACTGCCGCCACCGATGCTTGCGCCTTCGACCACGAGCAGCACGACGACCGCAAAGGTCGCGAACAACATGCGTTGCAGCGACGGCGTATGGGTGGCGACGATGGCCTTGCGAACGATCGCATCCGCGCCCGCCATGCCGCGTTCGAACAGCGATTTGGCGTCGGCGTGCCGTACCGCCTCGTACCGGCGCAGCAACCCGGGATGGCGCCACAGCAGCAGCGCACCGATGACGACTGCGGCGATGCTCATCATCAGCGCCATGTTGACGCCGTGCCATAAATACAGACCAAGGGCCGGTGCCGCGCCGCCGATCACCGCGCCCGCGACCGATGCCACGAGCGGCCCGGCGATCAGCATCGGGATCAGCCCCAGCAGCACCGCGATCACCACCAGCAACGCGGGCGATATCCACATGCCGATCCCCGGATCGTGCGCGCGCGCGTGCGGTTCGGGATCGCGGGGACGCCCAAAGAACAGATGTCCCGCCAGCCGCAGCGAATAGGCGACCGACAGCGTGGCGGCGATCGTCGCCAGCACCGGCACCAGCCAGGGCAGGCCGAACAATCCCACCGCCAGCGTCTCGTCGAGCATCAACTCCTTGGAAATGAACCCGCCCAGCGGCGGCAGTCCGGCCATCGCGGCGGCGGCGATGGTGGCGATGACGGCGGTGACCGGCATCACCTTGGCCAGCCCGCCCAGCCGCCTTATGTCTCGTGTGCCGGTTTCATGGTCGACGATCCCCGCCGACATGAACAGCGCCGCCTTGAACGCGGCATGGTTGAGGATATGAAGCACCGCCACTGCTGCGGCCATCTCGATCGAAAAACCGAGCAGCATGACCAGCAGCCCCAGCTGGCTGATCGTCGAATAGGCGAGGATGCTTTTCAAGTCGTGGCGGAACAACGCCACCCACGCGCCGAACACCATCGTCGTCAGCCCGACGCCGGTGACGATGACGGTGTAAAGATCGGTGCCCGACAGCACCGGCCACAACCGCGCGAGCAGGAACACGCCCGCCTTCACCATCGTCGCCGAATGAAGATAGGCGCTGACCGGGGTCGGCGCGGCCATCGCGTGCGGCAGCCAGAAATGGAACGGGAACTGCGCCGATTTGGTGAAACAGCCGATCAGGATCAGGATCAGGATGATCGGATAGAGCGGCGATGCCTGGATCACGTCGCCACTGTTCAGGATCGTCATCAAATCGAACGACCCGGCAACGATGCCGAGCAGCAGCATCCCCGCGATCAGCACCAGTCCGCCGCCGCCGGTAATCGCCAACGCCATCCGCGCGCCTTGCCGTGCCTCGGCGCTGTGCCGCCAGAAACCGATCAGCAGGAAGGACGACAGGCTGGTCAATTCCCAGAAGATCAGCAGCAGCAGGACGTTGCCTGAGATGACAATGCCCAGCATCGCGCCCTGAAACAGCATCAGGCTGGCGAAGAACCGCCCGGTCGCCTCGCCCTTGTAGAGATAGAAATGCGCGAAAATGCAGACCAGCAGGCCGATCCCCAGGATCATCCCCGCGAACATCAACCCCAGGGAATCGACGACAAGGGAGAAATCGAGCCCGATAGCTGGCACCCACGGCGTCGATACCGACAACACCTCGCCGCCGATCACCCGGCCCGCCAGCGACAGAATCAACGCAAAACCGATGGCGCTTGCGGCGATCGCGATCCCCGAATGGAGCGCGCGACCACGCGCGCTGCCGACAGCGATCAGCAGGGCTGCAACGAACGGCAGCACGACAAGCGTGTAGAGAGTCAATGGAATTGCCATTGGCTGACTGCGAAATTCCCCAAACCGATAATTCGCCGGTCGAGAACGCCGACCACCTGTTCACCCAGCCTTTAAGCGACGGATTTACGCTGGCGCAACCTTAACCGGTTTTCTGGGACGTTTATGTCGCCGACGCATGCCCGTGAGAACGCCAATCTTGTCCACCTCTGGAGCCAATTCCAACACCGCATTAGACCGCCGATCGAGGCTGTACGGTTGCAAACCAATGCCCGGCCACTGCGCAAGGCTTTCCGAGATTGCCGCCTCGTCCGAGGCTTACGGGGCGCCTACGTTCGATCCAATCCAGTTGGAGAGCGAGTCTGGGCAGGGCTATAGCCGGCTTCAGACAACGCAAACGCTTGCCGCGGCGGCCAGGTCCCTTATTCTAGGAGAGCCGTGGTCAGAGCAACTCGGGAGACTTGCGAACGCGCGCAAGTGTCTCGCCAGAACATTTTGATGCAGGGGGTGGGGCGTGGGAACCAAACGAACAACAGCGGCTGTTGCCTTTTTATCGCTCATTGCCGCGGCCCCTCCACAGACCCAGTCGCCGCCGCAGCGTGCTCGCGAAGCGGGCGTGACGATCGGTGTGCTTCCGCCAGGCCCCCTCAACGCCATCACTGATGTCGAAGGGGTTCGGGTTGGCCATGTCACGATTCGGGAGGGGCGCGATGTCCACACCGGCGTCACCGCGATCCTGCCGCACGGAGGAAATCCTTATCGCTCACGCGTACCTGCTGGCTTTGTCGCCTTCAACGCCTTTGGAAAGTTCATGGGCTCGACCCAGGTTGTGGAATTGGGCGAGATCGAAACGCCGATCTTGCTGACCAACACGCTCAGCGTCGCCGAAGCGGCGGCGGCGACAATCGAATGGACGCTCGCGCTGCCCGGTAATGATAAGGTGCGATCGGTAAACGCTGTGGTTGGCGAAACCAATGACGGGCTGTTGAACGACATTCGTCGCCGGCGCGTGACCATTGCCGATGCGCGGCGAGCCATCGAAATCGCAGCCGGCGGACCGGTTGCCGAAGGCGGCGTCGGTGCAGGTACTGGCACGGTCAGCTTCGGCTTCAAAAGCGGAATTGGAACGGCCTCGCGCCGCCTTTCCGGCGATATGGGCGGCTGGACACTCGGCGTTCTCGTCCAGTCCAATTACGGTGGTGTTTTGACCATCGACGGCCTCCCGGTGGGCGAACGGCTCGGCAAACATGCGTTCAGCGCCTTCAACGACCGGACAATGGCGGATGGGTCGGTGGTAATCGTGATTGCCACCGATGCGCCCCTTTCCGATCGCAACCTGCGGCGCATTGCGGAGCGTGCATTTATCGGAATTGCGCGCACAGGATCGTCGTTCTCCAACGGCTCCGGAGACTATGCCATAGCGTTCTCGACCAACTCTGCTGTGAGGCGTGAACAAGGGGTTTCACGAGCGTCCGGCCCAGAAATACGCAACGAAGCGATGACTCCGCTTTTTCAGGCGGTCGCCGAAGCAACTGAGGAAGCCGCGATCAACGCGTTGTTTGCGAGCACGCGGGTTGAAGGTCATCGCGGCACAGCTGAGCCCCTTCCACACGACGCAATAATGTCTTTCATGGGCGCGGAGCGGAAGTAGATCGGGATTATACTTCATGCTTGAACCGCTCTCCACTTGTCAGTGTTCCGATAATATATCTTATGTAAAGCGTCGAGATAGCGACGTCGCTTAGCGCGTCCTTAAGCGATCCGCGCTAGAGTTGCCGCCCATGAGCACCACACCTCGCACCCTCATCATCTTTGGCACCCGCCCTGAAGCGATCAAGCTGTTCCCCGTCATCGCCGCCCTGAAGGCGCGCGGCGATCTCGACGTGCGGGTGTGCGTCACGGCGCAGCATCGCGGGTTGCTCGATCAGGTGCTCGACATTGCCGGGCTGTCGCCCGACATCGACCTCGACCTGATGGAGCCGGGGCAGAGCCTAGACCGGCTGACCGCGCGGCTGCTGACGGGCCTGGGCGAGGTGATGGACCGCGAACGGCCCGACCGGGTGATCGTCCAGGGCGACACCGCCACCGCGATGGTTGGCGCGCTCGCCGCCTATTACCGCAAGATCCCCGTTTCGCATGTCGAGGCGGGGCTGCGGTCGGGCGACATCCACCATCCCTGGCCCGAGGAAGTGAACCGAAGGATCGTCGCTCCTATCGCCGACCAGCATTTCGCGCCGACTGAGACGGCGGCGGATGCGCTGCGTCGCGAGAATGTCCCGCCCGCTACCATCCATGTGACGGGCAATACGGTGATCGATGCGCTGCACGCGACGACCGCCCGGATCGAGGGCGATCCGTCGCTGGCCGCGGGGCTCGACGACATTGCCGTGCGCTTCGCAGGAAAAAGGCTGGTGCTTGTCACCACCCATCGGCGCGAAAACTTCGGCGGCGGAATGCTGGGCATTGCCGAGGCGATCGGCCGCATCGCGGCGCGCGACGATGTTGCGGTGCTGTTCCCCGTACATCCCAACCCCAATGTCGTGTCGGTGATGGACGACAGGCTCGGCGACCGCGCCAACATCGCGCGGATCGACCCGCTCGATTACCCGCATTTCATCCGCGCGCTGGGAATGGCCGATCTGGTGCTGACCGATTCGGGCGGGGTGCAGGAAGAAGCGCCCGCGCTCGGCAAGCCGGTGCTGGTGATGCGCGAAACCACCGAACGTCCCGAGGGTGTCGTGGCTGGCACCGCCAGGCTCGTCGGCACCGATCCGACGCGGATCGTTTCCGAAATCTCAACCCTCCTCGACGATGATGCCGCCTATCAGGCGATGGCGCGCGCGCACAATCCGTTCGGCGACGGCCATGCCTCGACTAGGATTTCGGGGATTATTGCGGATGGTTTCGGACTCTGAACTGAAGGTCGTCGTCCTCGGCCTGGGCTATATCGGCTTGCCGACCGCCGCCGTGATCGCGCGCACCGGCGCGCAGGTGCTGGGGATCGACGTCCACCAGTCGGTCGTCGACACCGTCAATTCGGGCAAGGTGCATATCGAGGAAATCGACCTCGACGGCCTCGTCTCGGGCGTGGTCGCGCGCGGCAATCTTCGCGCCTCCACTCAGGTCGAGCCTGCCGATGTGTTCGTGATCGCGGTGCCGACGCCGTTCGACGAGGATCACGCGCCCAATATCGGCTATGTCCTGAAAGCCGCGACCAATGTCGCCGCCGTCGTCAAACCGGGCGATGTCGTGATCCTCGAATCCACGTCGCCGGTGGGCACGACCGAGGAAGTCGCCAAACTGCTGTCGCAACTCCGCCCCGACCTCAAGGTGCCCGGCCACTGCGTCGGCACGCCCGACATCGCCATCGCCTATTGCCCCGAACGCGTCTTGCCGGGGCGTATCCTGGTCGAACTGGTCGATAACGACCGCGTCATCGGCGGGATCACCCCGCGTTGCGCTCGCAAGGCGCTGCAATTCTATCGCCGATTCGTGCGCGGGGCGTGCGTCACCACCAATTCGCGCGCGGCCGAAATGACCAAGCTGACCGAAAACGCGTTTCGCGACGTCAACATCGCCTTTGCCAACGAGCTGTCGGTCATTTCCGACAATCTGGGCATCGACGTGTGGGAAGTCATCCGGCTGGCCAACCGCCACCCGCGCGTCAATATCCTGTCGCCCGGCCCGGGAGTCGGCGGCCACTGCATCGCGGTCGATCCGTGGTTCATCGTGCACGGCGATCCAGAAAACGCCCGCATCATCCGCACCGCGCGCGAAGTGAACGACGCCAAGGTCGGCTATACGATTGGCCGCGCCGAAGCACTGATCGAAAGCCTGCCCGGCGTGCCGGTTGCGTGCATGGGCCTGGCGTTCAAGGCGAATATAGACGATTTCCGCGAGAGCCCGGCGATGAAGGTCGCCAGCCATCTGGCCCACCGCTTCGGCGACCGCATCCGCATCGTCGAACCCTATGCCGGCGCCCTGCCTCCCGCCTTCGACGGCAGCGGCGCGAGCCTGATCGACGTGGATGCAGCGATCGAGGATTGCCCGATCTTCATCGTGCTGGTCGATCACGAAATCTTCAAATCCATCCCGCTCGACGAGCGGGCGGACAAGCGGGTCTATGACACGCGCGGGATTTGGCCGGACCAGCCGCTTGACACCCCGGTCGAACATCCCCTCCGCATCGCGAGTTGACGCTCCCCTTCCGAAGCTGGCAGTCGATCGTTGCGACGCTCAGGCGAAGGCGCCGGCTTCCGGCTATTGAAGGATCGCAACGCCTTCGCTTCGCGGGTCGGCGGCACCTGCCCAGATGCCGTTGACGCGCTGAACCGCGTTGACCTTCGACCCGATCGACGCCTCTCTGACAATATGCCCCTTCGCGCGCAGACCCGCCAGCAGCCTCCCCGTATCGTTCGACGGCTCCATCAAGATCGTGTTTCCGTCAAAGAACAGGTTGGGCAGCGCGATCGCGTCTTGCGCCGATAGGCCGAAGTCGAGCACCCCGATAAGTGTCTTGGTCACGTGCATGATGATGCGCGGGCCACCAGCGGAACCGAGCGCAAGGATCGGTCGGTCGTCGGCGTCATAGACGATGGTCGGCGACATGGACGACAATGGTCGCTTGCCGCCTTCGACCCGGTTCGCAACCGGCAATCCGCCGCGCTCGGGCCGAAGGCTGAAATCGGTCAGTTCGTTGTTCAGCATCATGCCGTTGGCGACCAGCTGGCTGCCCCACACGCTTTCGATCGTCGACGTCATCGCAACGACATTGCCTTGCGCATCGACGGCGGAGAAATGCGTGGTTCCCGCCTCGGTCGACGGCGTGGGCGCACCGCGCGGTGGCGCGCCCGGCGGCATACCGTGTCGCACCGACGGCGCGGCACGATCGCTGCGGATCAGGCGCGATCGTTTTGCCAGATAACCGGGGTCGATCATCCCCGCCAGCGGCACCGATACGAAGTCGGGATCGCCGATATAATGATCGCGATCGGCGTAGGACAGGCGCATTGCTTCCGCGATCGCGTGCCACGCCTCGGGCGACTGCGCGCCCATCGCGCCAATGTCGAACCGCTCGATCATCCCCAATATGCCGAACACGGTGGTCGCACCGGACGATGGCGGCCCCATCCCGCAAACCTTGTACACGCGGTAACGCACGCACACCGCGTTGCGCGGGGTGGCGGCATAGCTGCCAATATCGGTCGTCGTCATCGTCGCCGGGTTGCGCCGACTGCCGCCGACGGCCGCGATGATCGCCTGAGCATTCTCACCCTCGTAAAATGCGTCTGGTCCCTCGCTCGCAATGCGTTTGAGCAACCGTGCGAGTTCGGGATTGCGGACCGTCGCTCCCACCTCGAGCGGACGACCACCGGGCGCATAGAGTGCCTGCGTTTCGGGAAAGTCCTTCCAGCGCGGGGTCGCGCTCGCGATGAAACGCGCCATCATGGGCGAGACGGTAAAGCCCTGTTCGGCATGGCGGATCGCGTGGTCGAACAATCGTGCCCAGGGCAGCTTGCCCCAACGCCGATGCGCATCCGCCATCAGCCGGATATTGCCGGGCACGCCGACCGACAGGCCGCCGGGATAGACGTCGGCATGATCGCGCGGCTTCCCGTCCGCTCCCAGAAAACGGTTCGGCGTCGCACCGGACGGCGCACGCTCGCGCCCGTCGATGGTATCGATCAGCCCCTGGCGCGCGTCGTGATGGACGAAGAATCCGCCCCCGCCGATCCCGCTCGATTGCGGTTCCACCACGGTCAGCGTCACCATCATCGCCAGCGCCGCGTCGGTGGCGCTGCCGCCCTCTCGCAGAATCGCAGCGCCCGCTTCGGACGCGCGCGGGTCGGCGGCGGAAACCACCCCTTGCGCAATCGCCGTGAGCGGGCTGCCGACCGCCAGCGCGAACAGAAGCGGCGCCAGAATGCCAAACCAAATCCGACTGATCATCCCGCCCTCTTGTTGCCATGCCGATCGACTGCACCGTTTGCACGGTGTCGATCGACGCTTCGGCAACCGCCAGTCGCATTCATTTCCTGTCGTGAAACCGACAGTTATGGCCGTAGATGGCGACTAGGCGACAGACGTCCATTTCTCCGCGCCGCGATCGTTGGCGATCATTGCTTCGATAAACGCCATTGTCCGCAGACCGTCATCGAGCGAGGGGAACCAGTGCGTCTCGCCCGCGATCGGCGCAGCGCTCGCGTCTACGCGGATCGCGGTGGCGAAATCGCGGTAGAGGTTGGCGAAGGCTTCGATATAGCCTTCGGGATGGCCCGCGGGGGTGCGCAAACGCGCCAGCGTGGTTTCCGCCAAAGCAGGGCCGCCTGCACGGACGATCTCGGCCGGACGGTCGAGCCAGCGCAGCGTCAGCGTATTGGGCTCCATCTGCGCCCATTCCAGCCCGCCGCGTTCGCCGTGGATGCGCAGCCGCAGGCCGTTCTCGTCGCCCGCCGCGACCTGGCTTGCCTTCAGCGTGCCGCGGGCGCCGCCTTCGAACCTCAGCAGCGCCGATACGTCATCGTCGAGGCGTCGGCCCTCGACATGGGTGGTCAGGTCGGCGCTCAGCGCCTCCACCCGCAAGCCCGACACATGTTCGGCAAGCTGGAATGCGTGGGTGCCGATGTCGCCCAGGCAACCGCCCATCCCTGCGCGTGCGGGATCGGTGCGCCATTCTGCCTGCTTGTTGCCGCCCGCGTCGATCGGCGCGCTCAGCCAGCCTTGCGAATATTCGACCTGGACCAGACGGATGGGGCCGAAATCGCCGCGCGCGACCCGCGCCCGCGCCTCCTCGACCAGCGGATAGCCGCTATAGGTGAACGCCAGCGCATAGAGCCGCCCGCTGCGTCGTACCGCTTCGGCGATGGCGCGCGCTTCGTTCAGGTTCAGCGCCATCGGCTTTTCGGACATGACGTGAAACCCCGCATCGAGCGCGGCGATCGCCATCGGCGCATGGAGGTGATTGGGGGTAACGATCGCCAGCGCCTCGATGCGTCGATCCTCCGGCAGCCCGCGCTCGCTGGCCAACAGCGCATCGATCGTGGGATAGACCCGGTTCGCCGCAATGCCCAGCGCATCGCCGCTGCGCCCATTGCGCGCCGCATCGGTGCTGAACGACCCGGCGACCAGTTCAAATTCGCCGTCGAGCGCCGCCGCCATCCGGTGCACCGCACCGATGAACGCCCCTTCGCCACCCCCCGCCATGCCGTAACGGATTTTCGATCTGGCGTTCATACTGACGTCACTCCTGAATTCGTATGCATGGTTGCGCTAAACACAGCCGGGGGGTTACATGCAGCGAACGATCGTTGCCAGAGCGGAGAGGATAATGAAATTTCTTATCGGGCTGCTGCCCGTCACGGCAGCGTCGCTCGCGTTTGCGTACTCCCCTGCACCGTCGGCGCCGGTCACGCCTGCCGCCAACCAAGGTGCCGCCACCTTTGCCTCTTGCAAGGCGTGCCATACGCTGAACGCCGGCGGGAAAAGCGTCATGGGACCCAATCTGCACGGCATCTTCGGCCGTCAGGCCGCAACCGACGCGACATTCAAGAATTACAGCCCGGCGCTGAAAAACTCCGGCATCCGCTGGAACGAGCAGACACTCGACCAGTATCTCGCCAACCCGACAAAGGTCGTGCCGGGAACCCGCATGGTGGTTCGCGTCGCCGATCCGGCCAAACGCAAGCAGCTGATCGTCTATCTCAAGGCGGAAACCGCCAAGTGATGCGGCGCGCAGCGGGGGTGACGGCATGAAGGGTCCGGCGGTCTTCCTCGCCCAGTTCATGGCCGACGCGGCGCCGTTCGACACGCTGGCGTCGGCGGCGCGCTGGATGGCCGATACGGGCTATGTCGGGGTGCAGATACCCACCTGGGACAGCCGCTGCATCGACCTGAAACGCGCTGCAGACAGTCAGGATTATTGCGACGAAATCGCCGGTGTCTGTCGCGAGGCGGGCGTCGAGATCACCGAGTTGTCGACGCACCTTCAGGGCCAGCTCGTCGCGGTCCACCCCGCCTATGACGCCGCGTTCGACGGCTTCGCGCCGGAAGCGGTGCGCGGCAAGCCGGTCGAGCGCCAGGCATGGGCCGTCGATCAGCTGAAGCTCGCCGCAAAGGCCAGCCAGCGCTTCGGCCTCGATGCCCATGCGACCTTTTCCGGCGCGCTCGCCTGGCCGTTCCTCTATCCCTGGCCGCAACGTCCGGCGGGACTGGTCGAGGAAGCGTTCGGCGAACTCGCGCGTCGGTGGCGACCGATCCTCGACGCGTTCGACGATGCGGGCGTCGATCTCTGCTACGAAATCCATCCGGGCGAGGATCTGCACGACGGCGCGACGTTCGAGCGGTTCCTGGCGGGCGTCGGCAATCACGCCCGCGCGAACATCCTTTACGATCCCAGCCATTTCGTGCTGCAGGCGATGGATTATCTGGATTTCATCGACCTTTATCACGACCGCATTCGCATGTTCCACGTCAAGGATGCGGAGTTCAATCCGACCGGGCGTTCGGGGGTCTATGGTGGTTATCAGGACTGGCTGAACCGGCCGGGCCGCTTTCGCTCGCTGGGCGACGGGCAGGTCGATTTCACCGGCATCTTCTCCAAACTGACGCAGCATGGCTATGAGGGCTGGGCAGTGCTCGAATGGGAATGCTGCCTGAAACATCCCGAGGATGGCGCCCGCGAAGGTGCCCCGTTCATCGCCGCGCACCTGATCCGCCGCCCCGAACGCGCGTTCGACGATTTTGCGGCAGCGAGCGATCCGACATTGAACCGGCGATTGCTCGGGCTCGAATGATCGAGCAGCTTGGGCAAGTATAAGACGAAAGCGGGAGGGGTAGCCGTGGAAACGATGGGGCTGAACAAGAGCAGGCTGTTCTGGCTGGCGGTGCTGGCGCTGTTCACGGCCGCGGCCAGCGCCGCGATCCGTGCGGCGATCGCGAGCAGCTTGAAGGCCGAATGGATCGATCCCATCGCGCCCATCGAAGCGGGCGAACTGATCGGCGCGGCGCTCGGCTCGGCCTTTCTCGGCTTCGCGGTCACCGTATTCGTGACCAGCGCCTTCATCGACCAGATCGGGATGCGGAGGATGCTGCTCGGTTGCGGTCTCAGCTTCGTTCTGGGTACCGGCATGATCGTCGGCGCGGGCACGGTTGCCACCGGCATGAACATCTACACGCTGGTGTGGCTCGGCATGTTGATGAGCGGAATCGGCTGGGGCCTCGCCGAAGCAGCGATCAACCCACTGACTGCGCAGCTTTATCCCGACGACATGACCCACCGGTTGAACGTGCTCCATGCCTGGTATCCGGGCGGGCTGATCGTCGGCGGGCTTGCCGGGTTCTTCCTGTCCACCACCTTGTCGTGGCAGGGGATCATGGCGCTGGTGTTCATCCCGGCGATCCTGGTCATCGTCATCGCCGCGACCACGCGCTTCCCGCCGCCGCTCGCCAGCGAAACCGGCACGACCTTCGGCGAGATGATTACCGAGGTGTTCCGCCGCCCCAGCTTCTTCATCTGGTTCGGCGCGATGTTCCTGACCGCCGCGTCGGAACTGGCGCCCGGCCAGTGGATCGATGTGGCGCTGTCGAACCGCGTCGGCATGCGCGGCATCCTGCTGCTCGTCTATGTCAGCGCATTGATGTTCGTGTTCCGCCATTTCGCGGGCAAGCTGGCGCATGTTCTGTCGAACCCCGGCCTGCTCTGGGTGTCGAGCCTGCTCGCCGCGATCGGCCTCTACATGCTGTCGCAGGCGCAATCACCGGTGGCGGCGATTGTCGCGGCAACCGTCTGGGGGCTGGGCGTGTGCGTGATGTGGCCGACGATGCTGGCATCGGTGTCCGAACGCTATCCGCGCGGCGGCCCCTGGGCGCTCGGGCTGATCGGATCGGCGGGGGCATTGTCGATCTTCTTCGTCCTGCCGCAGTTGGGCGCGATGTTCGACACCGCAAAGGTCGAATTCGCAGGCGGTCCCGCCGCGTTCGAAGCGCTGACCGGCGAAGCGCTGCGCCAGGTCGAGGATGCCGCCGCGTCGCTGTCGTTCCAGCGGCTTGCGCTGGTGCCGCTGGTGCTGCTGGTCGTGTTCGGGGTGCTGTGGCTCGCCGACCGGCGCAAGGGCACGCCACCGGCGGCGGCCGCATCGGAAGCAGCGGAATGAAGCTTTCGCGGCGATCGGTGATGGCGGCGGGGGTCGTCGGCGTCGGAGTGGTCGGCCTGTCCGGCATGGCCCCCGCGCAGGTCCGCCAGCCCTTTTCCCTCGGCTATGCTCCGCACGAAGGCAGCTTCAGAAGCCGCGGCAATCTGATCGAGCAGATCGCCTATGCCGCCGACCAGGGCTTTCGCGCGTGGGAGGACAATGGCGCGCGCGACCGCTCGGTCGCAGAACAAAATGCGATGGCCAAGGCGCTTTCGAGCCGAAGCATGACGATGGGCGTGTTCGTCGCATCGATGCCGCAATGGGCCGATTTCCGACCATTGCTCGGCGGCAACGACGATGCCCCGCGCGAAGCGTTTCTGGCCGACATCCGATCTTCGGTGGAGGTCGCCAAGCGGCTGAACGCCAAATGGGCGACGGTCGTCCCCGGCTTCATGGACCGCAAATTACCGGTCGATATCCAAACCGGGCGAGTCATCGACGTGATGCGCCGCGCCGCCGAAGTCTACGAACCCCATGGCTTGGTCATGGTGATGGAGCCGCTGAATACGCTGGTCAATCATCCCGGCGTATTTCTCCAGACTATCCCCCAGGGCTATGCCATCGCCCGCGCCGTCAACAGCCCGGCAGTCAAAGTGCTGGCCGACGTCTATCACGAACAGATTCAGGCCGGAAACCTGATCAACACGCTGGACGCGTGCTGGGGCGAAATTGGCTATATCCAGTTCGGCGACAATCCGGGGCGCAAGGAACCCGGCACCGGCGAAATCAACTATCACAACATCGTGCGCTGGCTGCGCGCGCGCAAATTCGCCGGGGTCATCGGCATGGAACATGGCAATTCGGTCGATGGCCGCGCAGGCGAGGATCGGCTGATCGCCGCTTATTGCGACATCGACCGGGCATGAAGGGTCAATTGAACGTGAAGATCGTTGCACAAATGACGGTAATCGCAGGCGTCGGCATGCTCGCGACCGCGAGTCTCGCGCAGCCGCAGGAAGCGCAGGACCGCCCCGGCTTCCGCGACACCCCCACCCTGCCCGGCACAACGTGGAAGGTTCACGACGCCGACCGCCCGCATCCGCAGGTCATCACGCCCGGCGCCACGCCGGGCGCACCTCCTTCGGATGCGGTGATCCTCTTCGACGGCAAGTCGATGGACGGCTGGACGCCGACCGGCAAGGTATGGACGCTGGCCGACGGCGCGATGACCGTGCCGGTGCGCAAAGAGGGCGAAGACGCCAGCACGCTCGTCAGCAAGGAGCGCTTCGGCGACGTCCAGCTTCACCTGGAATTCCGCTCCCCCAACCCGCCGACCCGCACCTCGCAGGATCGCGGCAACAGCGGCGTGTGGTTCATGGAACGCTACGAGGTTCAGATCCTCGACGGCAGCAACAACCCGACCTATGCCGACGGCACCGTCGGCGCGATCTATGGATCGACCCCGCCGCTGGTGAACGCATCCCGCGCGCCGGGCGAATGGCAAAGCTACGACATCATCTTCGAACGCCCGCATTTCGCCGCCGACGGATCGGTGACGCGCCCTGCCTATGTCACCGTCTTGCTCAACGGCGTGCTGGTGCAGAACCGCCAGCCATTTACCGGATCGACCGTCTGGCGACAGCTCGCCAAATATGAAGCGCATGGCGACGCCGAACCGATCGCGCTGCAGGATCACGACTCGCCCGTATCGTTCCGCAACATCTGGGTCCGCCGCCTGCCAGAAGCGGCCCGAAGCCATGACGCCCAAGGAGCCGCACGATGATCATCGACCGCAGAAACGCGCTGGCGGGCATCGCCGCGATGTTCGGTGCTGGGCTGTTCGCGCCGATCGCGCGCGCCGCGGGCGTACAGGTCGCCGCGATCAACACCGGGCCGCCATCGGCCGCGGTGTTCAACGCGAACCAGCGCGCGCTGGTGACGGCGCTCAGCGAGCGCGTGATCCCGACCACCGACACGCCGGGCGCGATCGCCGCGGAAGTCCCCGTCTTCATCGAAAAACTGCTCGCCGACTGGGCCAGCCCGGAGGACAAGGCACCGATCCTCGCCGGGCTCGACGCGATCGAGGCGCGCAGCAGGCAGGACTACCGTGTAGCCGCCGCGAAGGCGACGCCCGAACAACAGGACGCGCTGCTGACGCTGGCGATGAACAACGGGCTGCCCGGCGGAAATGACTTTTTCGAGAAATTCCGCCAACTCGTCATCACCGGTTACTACACGTCCGAAATCGGCATCACCCAGGAACGCGAATATCTGCCGGTGCCGGGCGATTATGACGGCGCCTTCCTCTATTCGAACGTCAACAAGGTCTATTCGTCATGAATATCGATCGACGTCACCTGCTGGTGGCTGGCGCTGCCTTGGTCACGGCCTGCGCCGCCGGGCCGTTGGTCTCCGCGCAGGGCACGGGCAAGGCAATCGGCCTGCAACTCTACACGGTCCGCAACCTGTTTACCGCCGATCCGATCGCCACGCTCGAGCAAGTCGCGGCAATCGGTTACCGCGAAGTCGAATATGGTGGTGGCGGCTATGAAAAGCTGGACCATGCCGCCCTGCGCCAGGCGATGGACCGACTAGGCCTGAAATCGCCGTCGATCCATGTCGGCTACGACATGCTGGCGAATGATTTCGCCGCGACGGTAAAGATGGCGCGCACGCTTGGCGCGGATACCGTCATCGTGCCCTATATGGACGAAAAGCAACGCGCGCCGGACGCCTGGCGCAGCGCGATCGACGGGTTCAACCGCTTTGCCGCCGAATTGCAGAAAGCGGGACTGGGCTTTGCCTATCACAACCATGATTTCGAATTTACGGAGATGGTCGGCGACCAGAGCCTGTTCGATCTCCTGATCGCCAGGCGCAGCCCACTGGTCGGGATTGAACTCGACCTGTTCTGGACCGTGAAGGCCGGCATCGACCCCAAGGCGCTGATCCGGCGTCTCGCGGGCCAGATCTATGCCTATCACGTCAAGGACATGACCGCGGGCGGCGACATGACCAGCGTCGGCAAGGGAACGATCGATTTTGCCGATATCTTCACGCTCAACGATGTGGCGGGCGTGACGCATTTCTACGTCGAGAACGACCAGTCCCCGGCCCCCTATCTGCCCGACATCACCACCAGTTTCCAGGCGCTCAGCCGCATCGGCGTCTGATCGACCTACGCAAGGATCATTTCAAATGTCAGCGACCGACACATTCGATGCGATCGTCATCGGCTCCGGCGTCAGCGGGGGCTGGGCGGCGAAGGAATTGACCGAAAAAGGCCTCCGCGTCCTGATGCTCGACCGCGGCGTGATGGTCGAGCATGGCGAGGATTATGATTTCGACGGCAAGGCGGCCTATGAAATTCCCGCACGCGACATGATGCCCAAGCCGCTGATCGACAGCGATTATTTCATCGCCACGCATGGCTATGTCTCGCCCAGCAGCCAGAAATTCTACAACAATGACCGACTGAACCCTTACGCCTATGGCGAGGGCGACAAATTCTACTGGATCCGCCCCGGCGCGGTGGGCGGCAAATCGCTGATCTGGGGACGCTGGTCGTTCCGCTGGGCGCCTGAGGATTTCGAAGCCAACAAGCGCGAGAATGTCGGCGGCGACTGGCCCATCCGATATGACGACGTTGCGCCGTGGTACAGCTATGTCGAGAAATATATCGGCGTATCGGGCAGCCGCGAGAACCTGCCCCAGTTGCCCGACAGCGAGTTCATGCCGCCCGTGCCGATGAACATCGCCGAGAAATGGCTGAAGGAACGGCTGGAGGCGACGTCGCCGGGACGCAAGCTGATCAACAGCCGGTTGTCGAACATTACCGAGGACAAGCCCGAACAGGGTCGGTCCAAATGCCAGAACCGCTCGCAATGCAGCCGCGGCTGTTCGTTCGGTTCCTATTTCTCGACCCAGTCGGTCACCCTTCCCGCCGCGCGTGCCACGAACCGGCTGACGCTGCGTTCGGACGCGGTCGTCACCAACCTCGAATATGACGCGCAGCGCAAACGCGTGACCGGGGTGCGCGTGGTCGATACCAAGACCAAACAGGCCGAGATCATCCCCGCGCGGCTGGTGTTCCTGTGCGCGTCGGCGATGGCATCGACCCAAATCCTGCTCAATTCGCGGCCCGCAGGCGCAGGCCGCAGCTATTTCGACACCAGCGGTACGCTCGGCCGCTATGTCATGGACCATATCTTCCGCGTCCATATCTCCGGCGACATCGCGGGAATGACCGACTATATCGAATATGGCCGTCGTCCCGGCGGCATCTATATCCCCCGGTTCCGCAATGTCGGCGGCGATGAAGGGATCGGGTTCAAACGCGGGTACGGCTATCAGGGCAGCGCCTATCGCAGCGCCGCCTATCCGGTCGGGTTCGGCGCCTCGATGAAGCACGGCATGCGCCAATATGCGCCGTGGCAATTCGGGATGATGGCGTTCGGCGAATGCCTGCCTTACGAGGACAACCGCATCTCGCTCCATCCCGACAAGGTCGATCGGTTCGGGATGCCGCAGGCTCAGTTCAACGTCACGTTCCGCGATAATGAAATCAAGATGATGGACGATGCCCGGACCGAGGGCGAAGCGATGCTTCGTCGCGCCGGGCTTCAGAATGTGAAGAGCGAACGGAAGGAACATATCCCCGGCGACGCGATCCACGAAATGGGCGGCGCGCGCATGGGCGCCGATCCGCGTCAGTCGGTGCTCAACAAATGGAGCCAAGCGCACGACGCCGCCAATCTGTTCGTCACCGATGGCGCGCAGATGGCGTCGGTATCGTGCGTCAATCCGTCGATCACCTTCATGGCGTTGACTGCTCGTGCCGCGGATTACGCGGCTAAGCAGTTGAAGGCGGGCAAGGTCTGATCGGGCGTCGACGGTAATGAGCAACGCCTTACCCCATCCGTCATTGCGAGCGTAGCGAAGCAATCCAGGGGCGGCATATGCGGCGTTCTGGATTGCTTCGCTTCGCTCGCAATGACGACCCCGCCCGAGGTGTCTCGACCTAACCCAGTCCCATTGCGCTCCGGTCAAGTCGGATCGCGTGAGTGCTCATCTCGCGCGTCGCCACCAGCCCGATCGCCGTGGCGATAAACGCCCAGCTCGAATGCGGCTTGGGCGGCGGGATCAGCGCCGCCGGGTCGAGCATCGCGACGTTGATCCCATTATCGCGGCGTGCGGACGGCGCTCGGATCGCCGCCACCTCAGCCGCGCGTGCCTCCGCGGCCAGCGCCTGGGTTTCCGCATAGTCGGTCGGATGAATCCATCGCTCGGACTTCTCCGAAAATGCGCCTCGGGTCAGGTCGATGGTGCGGTCCGCCATCACCTTGACCGCGAAGGCCGACATCGGCGTCGGGGTTGTCGGCAGTACGAAACCCGGCGACCGCGAAAACGCGACCAGTCGCCAATATCCGGCTTCGGTCACCGCGGTCTCGACATCCTCGCTGGCATAGAAAATGCCCGGCAGCACCTCAGGCGCGCGAAATCGCGATGGCCGCCCCAGCCCGTATCGGAACGGCGACGCCAGCAGCCACGGCAGCGCGCGGGCGCTTTTGGGAAGCGCGGGCTTTACTTGATCGGCCAGCGCCTCGAGCAGCGCCTGATCCTCGGCATTGGCCGCCAGGCGGTTGGTCGAGATGCGGTGTTGCGCCTCGACGACGCGGATAACACGCCCCGAATAGCCGCCGATGTCAGACGCGAGCGCGAAGCGCGTCGACATAGTCGCCGGTCCTGAGCAATCCCTGGACGCTCGGCAACAGATCGATCGGTCGCGCACCCAGGTCGAGATTGGGGGCCGTCAGCCACGACCGCGCCGAATGGTCGTCCTGCCCCAGCCAGCTGTCGAGCGAACGGAACAGGCGGAGCAGATGCTGCCCCAGCTCGAACGGCTTGCTGCCCGGTTCCAGCCGATAGCTGCCGCTGCGCAGGCGCGAAACCGTCGGCGCCGACAGTCCCAGGATCGTACCCAGCCGCGCATTCGACAAGCCCCACAGGTCGGCGATCCGCGAAATCGCCTCGCTCAAAACGCGCGCCGCGTTAGCGCTGGATAGGGACGCTCGGCTAGCCATAAGTCTTTGGAACGATAATAGTCCGTCCTGTTCCATTGAACAAGAGAATTGACGTTGGCTTAGGCAACCCATCTTTCCTGCAAGGCCCATTTAGTGCGTCAATTGAACGTGTCGGCGGTCAGCTCTGCCGCGCCGTGTCCGTCATCGGATCGGCCAGTTCGCGCGGAGTCGCGTCGCGCACGCCGGGCAGCGTGCTGGTCTGGCGTTCGATCATCCGATGGACGACCGGTTTGGCTGGCCCGCCATGCAGCGCCAGAATGTCGAGCGTGTTCTGCGCATCCTCGAACGTTCGGCGCTGGTTGTGGCGGACATAATCGAGCCAGGTCGCGACGTGATAGCGTTCGACCCACAGATCGCTCTCGCCCAGGTCGCGCAGCAGCGTCCAGTGCCGCGCTCCGTCGCGCCTGCGGATGCGCCTGCGTTCGTGCATCACGTTCAGAAAGCGCGGGATGTTGTCCGTCGCGATACGATATTCGATCGTCACCACCACCGGGCCGCTGCGGTCGTCGACCGACACCGCCGTCTCCGGTTCCGACCATTCGCGCAGCGCCAGGTTCAGGTCGCGCGCAATCGGAAGCGGCAGGATGTAACCCGACAGGATCGTCAGCGCCTGCACTGCTGCCGCCGCGAACAGGCTGATCTGAACGCCTTCAGCGTCAGCGATGGCACCGAACAACACCGCCCCGCTGGCCATCCCGCCGAACGCCGCCATCTGGTACAGCGACAAGGCGCGCGCGACGACCCAGCGCGGCGCCGACAGCTGCACCGTCACGTTGAACGTGGACAGCGCCAGCACCCATCCCCCACCGGCAAGCGCCAATGCCGGGATCGTCAGCCACAGGGTCGCGCTGACGCCCATCAGGACCGTGCCGATCGCCAGCGCGGCGGCAGCGGCGCGGACGATCGCTTCCACGCTCACCCGGTCGCGCAGGCGGCGCACCATCAGACCGCCGCCCACCGCACCGATTCCAAATGCCCCGAGCAGCAGGCCATAGGTCAGCGAATTGCCGACGATCACGTCGCGCGCCACCAGCGGCATCATCGCCGGGACCGCGCTGGCACCAACGCCGAAAATCAACGCGCGCGCCAGCACCGTTCGAATATCGGGCGACATCGCCACATAGCGTACGCCTGCGGTCATCGCATGACCCAGCGGCTCGCGCGGCAGGACGCGTTCGGGATGGTTGGGCTTCCACCGCGTCAACACCGCGATCAATCCGACATAGCTGACCGCATTGACCACGAACGCCGCCGCCGCGCCCGCCGCAGCGACGATCGCGCCGCCGATTGCCGGACCGACGCTGCGCGCTATGTTGAACCCCATCGAATTGAGCGCCACCGCCCCCGGCAATGCGGGGCGCGGCACCATATCGCCCACCGATGCCTGCCATGCAGGCCCGTTCATCGCCGCGCCGCAACCGATCAGAAAGGTGAACACCAGCAGCAGCCAGGGCGAAATCCACCCGGCAAAGGTGACGACCGCCAGCGCCACCGATACCGCGAGCATGAAGCCCTGCGCAGCCAGCATCACGCGCCTGCGATCCAGATTGTCGGCGACCGCGCCCGACCACAAAGACAGCAGCAGGATCGGCAGCGCCGTCGATGCCTGGACCAGCGCCACCATCTGCGACGACGGGGTCAGCGAAGTCATCAGCCACGACGCGCCGACCGACTGGATCAGCCCGCCGAAATTCGACGCCATGCTCGCGATCCACACCGCCCGAAACACGGGGACGGACAGCGGCGAAGGCGGATCGGTCTCGGCCATGCCCGCCCAGATGCGCGCTCGCGCCGCCGATGCCAAGCGCCGATGCTGGGGCTGGCGGCGCCTAAGCGAGCGTTTTGAGCGGAATAGCGGGATCGGCAAGCAACGCCGCATCGACGATCGCCCCATCGGCGACCAGCTTGCGACCCTGCACATAATCCTTGACCATGTTCACGCAGTCGAGCGCGATGACGCGGCCCTGTTTGCGGTACACGACGGAAAAGCTGCGCGTCGCCGGATCGCCGCGCGTGATCGCTTCGTCATGGCCCGACGACAGTCCGACGGTTTGCAGCTTCAGATCATATTGGTTCGACCAGAACCACGGCACCGCGTCGTAATGCGTGTCGATCCCTAGGATGGTCTTTGCCGCGACCGCCGCCTGGTCGGTCGCGTTCTGCACCGATTCCAGCCGAATTCGCGAGCCGCCCGCGTAGTGGTTGGCGTGCTCGGCGCAGTCGCCGATCGCAAACACATCGGCGAGCGACGTCCGGCACTGGCCATCCACCGCGACACCATTGGTGCCCTCGGCACCCGCGGCGAGCAATGGATCGACCGCGGGGACGATCCCGATACCGACGATCACCATGTCGGCGGCGACCTCTACGCCATCGGCAAACCGGATGCCCGTTGCCGAGGTCGTGCCGGTGATGCGATCGACGCCGACGCCCAGCCGGATATCGACGCCGTGCGCGCGGTGCTCGTCCTCGAAAAAGCGCGACAATACCGGCCCGGCAACCCGCGCCAGCACGCGGTCCAGTGCCTCGACCAGCACCACTTCGCGCCCCAGCTTGGCAAGCACCGCCGCCGCTTCCAGCCCGATATAGCCGCCGCCGACGATCGCCACGCGCCGCACATCGGGCAACGCCGCCATGATCGCATCGACATCGGCTCGGGTGCGAACATGATGCACGCCGGCCAGCGCCGCGCCCTCGCACGTCAGACGCCGGGCATCGCCGCCCGCCGCCCAGACCAGCGTATCGTAGTCGAACGCTTCCCCATCATCCGACCAGACCCCGTGCTTACCGGAATCGACCCGGACGATCCGGGTGGACGGCAGAAACGCGATCTCGCGCTCCGCCCAGAAGGACGGCGGACGGATCAACAGCCGCTCGAAGCTCTTGTCGCCGCTGAGGTATTCCTTCGACAAGGGCGGGCGTTCATAGGGAAGGTCCGCTTCCACGCCGATCACCCGGATCGGGTCGGCATAGCCGCCCTGCCGCAACGCAATCGCGCACGCCGCCCCCGCATGGCCCGCGCCGACGATAACGACGCCGGACGTCATTGGACCACCTTGTGAAGCGCCAAGGAGCAGGCGTGCGGATCAACCATGCCGCCGATCTCGATTACTACGCGCTCGACGTCAACGGGCCAGTGGCAGGTCGATCCGCAATTAAGGCCCGTGCATCACCAAGCCGGGGAATGTCGGGTGCAGTCAGCGCCTTGCGATCAACACCGCGCGATTGCCAAGCGGACGCGGCCTCCATATCCGTGTGCCAGGAGATTTGAATGAGCCGATCGACGCGAAGGGGTCAGGGTAGCGCAACCGTTCAGGACGTGGCGCGCGAAGCCGGGGTGTCGGCGATGACCGTCTCGCGCGTCGTCAATGGCGGATCGAACGTCCGCGAAGCGACACGCAAGTCCGTGCTCGATGCCATCGAAAAGCTGCGTTACCGGCCCAATGCCGCGGCACGAACGCTGGCAGCGGGCGAGGCAACCCAGATCGGCCTGCTTTATTCCAACCCCTCCGCCGCCTATCTCAGCCAATTTGTGATCGGCGCGTTGGAAGGTGCGCGGCGCGCGGGCGCGCATCTGGTGCTGGAGCCCTGCGAAGGCGACAGCGCGGACGAACAGGCGGAAGCGACGCGGCAATTTGCAGGCGCGGACGTTCAGGGCGTGATCCTGCCCCCGCCCCTGTCCGAATCCGCACCGGTCCAGGCCGAACTAGCGGCGGCTGGGATCCCCTGCGTCGCGATCGCGATGGGGCGGCGCGGCCCCGGCACGCTCAACGTGCGGATCGACGACTACGAAGCAGCACTCGCGATGACCCGTCACCTGATCGACCTCGGCCACCGCGACATCGCGTTCATCAAGGGCCATCCCAATCAGGTGGCGAGTGCCGAGCGCTATCGCGGTTTCGTCGCCGCGATGGAAGGCGCGGGCATCGATCTGGGCGCGCTTCGCGTCGAACAGGGCTATTTCACCTATCGATCGGGGATCGTCGCCGCCGAGCGAATCCTCTCGGACGCGAACCGACCGAGCGCCATCTTTGCATCGAACGACGATATGGCTGCCGCTGCCATCGGCGTCGCGCATCGTCGGGTTCGACGACACCGCGCTCGCCACCAATGTCTGGCCAGAACTCACCACCATTCGCCAGCCGATCGCCGACATGGCCGAAACCGCGGTCGCCATGCTGTTGACCCGACTGCGCACCCGCACCGACGATGCCGAGGAAGAGGCCGATCGCGTGTTGCCGCATGAATTGGTGATCCGCGAATCCTGCGCGCCGCCACGGACCGACGGATGATTGGCAGGTCAATCGCGCGATCGGAAAGCACAAGCTCTAACGCGGCTCTAGAGTTGTCGTCGAATGCCCAGACTGCGCTCGACGCGGGAGATGATGACTGACCTTCCGTCGCCTACATCGCAACTGCGCCCAACGCGATCACGCGAGTACAGAGCGATGGCTCTCTCAAGCGGCATAACACTCTCTGTTCTTGGCTACAAAAGACCTGGTCATGAGATGCTCAATCAGAGCTGCCATGCCCCGTCAATACGCGCCAGCGCGCCGCCCTGGCCACCGTCGCGCAGCGCGTCGGGCAGCAGGCCTTCGGGCAAGTCCTGATAGGCGACCGGTCGCAGGAAGCGGTCGATCGCCAGCGTTCCGACCGAGGTCGAGCGTCCGTCCGATGTTGCTGGGTACGGACCGCCATGCACCATCGCATGGGTCACTTCGACCCCCGTCGGCCAACCATTGGCAATGATGCGGCCGACCGTACGTTCGAGCACGGGAAGCAGCCGGCGTGCAGCGTCGTGATCGCCCGGATCGACCTGAAGCGTCGCGGTCAATTGGCCTTCCAGCTCGTTCAGCACGCCGACCAGCTCGTCAAGATCGGCACAGCGCACGACCACCGACGACGCGCCGAACACCTCGTGCAGATGTGCCGGATCGGCAAGGAAATCCTTGCCCGCGACGCTGAACAGCGCGGCGCGTCCTTGCGTCGGACCGGCAGGCTCGGCGCCTTCGGCAATGCGGGTGACGAACGGGCTGCCCGCCAGCTTCGCCTTGCCGCTTTCATAGGCGTCGTAAATCCCCTCGGTCAGCATCACCTGCGCGGCCTGGCCCGACAGCACTTCGCCTGCGCGCGCGACGAAGGCTTCGAGATCGGAACCGTCGATGCCCATCACCAAGCCCGGATTGGTGCAGAATTGCCCGGCACCCATCGACAGCGACGCGACATAGGCCTCCGCCAGCGCCGCCCCACGCGCCCTCAATGCTTCGGGCAGCAGGATGACCGGATTGATCGCCGACATTTCGGCATAGACCGGGATCGGGCGCGGCCGCGCGGCGGCGATCTTCATCAGCGCCTCGCCGCCGCCACGCGACCCGGTGAAGCCGACCGCCTGGATGCGCGGATCGGCGACCAGCGCTTCGCCCACCCGGCGCGAGGTGCCATTGACGAGGCTGAACACCCCCTTGGGCATTCCCGTCTTTTCGACCGCGCGTTCGATCGCGGTGGCGATCAGTTCGGCGGTGCCGGGATGCGCGCGGTGCCCCTTCATCACCACCGGGCAACCGGCGGCAAACGCGGCGGCGGTGTCGCCGCCTGCGGTCGAGAACGCCAAGGGGAAATTCGAGGCGCCGAACACCGCCACGGGACCGAGCGCGACCATGCGCAGGCGCAGGTCGGGCTTGGGGGGCGTGCGTTCGCGGTCGGCATGGTCGATGCGCAATTTCTGCCACTGGCCGTCGCGGACTTCCTTGGCGAACAGGCGGAGCTGGCCCGCAGTGCGCCCGCGCTCGCCGGTGATACGCGCGATCGGCAGACCGGATTCGCGCGACGCGCGCTGAATCAGTTCGTCGCCCAATCCTTCGATTTCGTCGGCAATCGCCTCCAGAAAGCACGCGCGTTCCTTAAGCGGCGCGGTCGAATAGGGGATGAACGCCGCCTCCGCCGCCGTGCAGGCGTCGGCGACATCGGCCTCGGTCGCGCCGTAAAAGCCCGCCTCGTCGATTTCCGCCCCCGCCGCCGGGTCATAGGCGCGAAAGGTTTCGGCCGACTGGCGGCGTTCGCCACCGATGAACAGGTCGCCGGTCAGGGTCATGAAATGCTCCTTGATTGTGTCGCGCGCTCAGTGATGACCGGGCGCGAACGGAAATTGGATTGCCTTGTAATGCTTTAGGCCGTGCACGGGCGGACGAACCCCCGGCGGCAATGCCCTTCCAGATATGTCTGAGAAATAGGCAAGGCAAGCATCGCGCCACCATGTGGCCTCTTTATGCTGGATCGAAAGGAAGTCGGTGACCTCCTTGTATCGCACCGGATCGACATGGGCTTCGAGCTTCGCCCATTCGACCTGCATCGCCGCGACTTCGGAGACGCCGCGATCGTAGCGCGCAACCAGTTCCTCCCACAGCGTCCGCCCCGACGGCATTCGCTCGTCCCACGATACGCGGTGGAACCAAAGCAGGAATTCCTCGGGCACCGTCTTGCGATTGCCGAACATCCGCGCGACTGGCGGCGCATATTGCGACACCGCGTCCGATCCGCTGCGGGTGCGGTCGAAGCCGATCCCGCCCTTGTCGGCACGGTGATAATAGACCGGGTTCCATTCGGGTCGCTCAAGCTCCGACACCCAGGGCGCCGGGCCGTAATGATGGCCGGTCGCCATCAGATGCCCCAGACCCAGCGGCGTCATGTAATCGACCACCGCCTCGCGCGAGCGCATCATCATCGCCACCGTCGGGGTGACGAAGGCGGGTTCGCGGGTGAAGGTCATCGCCGCCCATTCGGGTGCGATCTGTTCAGAGGACAGGCCGTGATCCCAGGCGAGGCGACCATAGGCATACCAGTTGCCTGATCGAACACCGATCCCGACCAATTCATGTCGCTGCCGATATTGGCAACCCCCGCCATGCCGGTGAGCGCGTGCCCTTCGAGCGAACCATCCACCACGCGCGCGACAGTCGAGCCCCTGCCCTTTGCCATCGTGTCGGCGTCGAGCGCCTCCTCCCACATCGGCTCCAGATAGGCGAGATGGGTTTCGAACCCCAGATACTCCTTGGTGATCTGGAACTCCATCATCAGCGGCGTCTTGGGCATCGCGCCGAACATCGGATGGAAGGGTTCGCGCGGCTGGAAATCGATCGCTCCGTTCTTGACCTGGACCACGACGTTGTCGGCGAACTTGCCGTCCAACGGCTTGAGGTCGTCATAGGCCTGTTTGTGGCGATCGTCGGGATTTTCCTGCTGATAGACGAAGGCGCGCCACATCACGACGACGCCATGCGGTTTGAAGGCGGCGGCGAGCATGTTCGCGCCATCGGCATGGCTGCGCTTGTAATCCTGCGGCCCCGGCTGGCCTTCGCTATTCGCCTTGACAAGAAACCCGCCGGAATCAGGGATCGCGTCATAGATTTCATCGGCCTTTGCCTTCCACCAGGCGGCGACCGCGGGGTCGAGCGGGTCCGCGGTCTTCAGCTTGTCCAGTTCGACCGGTGCCGACCAGCGGGCGGAAAGATAGACCTTGATCCCCTAGGGACGCAGGATGTCGGCCAGCTTCGCCGCCTTGGCGATTTATGCCAGGGTCAGGGTCAGCGCGTTGGCGTTGACGTTGTTGATGACCGTGCCGTTGATTCCGATCGACGCATTGGCGCGTGCATAGTCGGTGTAGCGGGGGTCGGCATAGTCGCCGAGCTTCCACCAATCCCAGATCAACTGACCCGAATAGCCGCCCTCGACCGTGCGATCGAGATTGCCCTAATGGTTGAGCAGGCGCAGAACGACCTTTGGCGCAGAAACGACGTCCAACGTGTCCAGCGACGCACCCGTCCGTATCCGGCGGATCAGGTCGAACGCACCATAAAGCAGACCGATATCGCGGTTGGCCGCAATCACGATCCCCTCGCCGCGGCGGCGGATGACATAGCCTTCATCCCCTACGCGTGTGAGCGGAAGCCCGGCGACTGCCGAAGATCGGTCGCGCGTGGCGAGGGGGACCGGCACGTCGACGCCAAACGCCGCCATCGCGGCCTCCAGTTCGGTCCGGGCAATGCGAACAGTCTCCGACTGGCCCAACGCAATCACCCGTGCGGCATTCACCGAAGTCGGCTGGAATTTGGTGTCGCGATATTGCAGCCACAAGAGATAGGCGTCCTGCGCCGCAGCGGACGGCGCAAGGATCAACAAGGCTGAGGCAATCAAGATCGTTTGAATCGTCGCGGCACGAATCGTGGCGGCGGCAGCTCGAACTGGCGCAACGATACGCACCGCGATTGCCGCTCTCAATCGACCTATCCCATCCATGAAAATGGTAGCGCTATCAGTTTAGAGCGGCGCGATCAATCGCAAAGCGTCGCTTGGGACCGACCGACCCGTTCCTCAAATTTACCATAGTTAGTGATCCTGGAAAATGAGCACATCGATCGGCAAATGCCGCGAGGTGTGCCCCGTCGACATCCCCCTCCCCACCCTGCTGCGCGGCTGGCGCGAAAAAAGCTGGCGCGAGGGTCTGGAGCCAGTTTCGGCGCGTTGGGGGATCGGCCCATGGTCGCGCCTCATTTCGCGCCCCTTGGCCTATCGCAGGGCCGTGAGCGCTGCCAACTGGGCGCTGCGACAGATCGGCAAGCGTTGGTTGCAAACCATCCCGCTCGGCGGTGGCTGGACACGACACCGCGATTTCCCCGCGCCCCAGTCGAGTGCGAGCTTCGTCGAACGTTATTCGAAGGGCGAACGCTGACCGCGCGCGATGCGATCCGCGCCGCTCTCTCCGGTGATGGCGCCAACAGCGACGCTATCGCGCCGCGCGCGTCCGAAATGGTCGCCAATGTCGAGCGCCCTGCCCCTGCCGTTCCGCTCGGCGACGCCTTCGCCGCCGCGCTCGGCAAATCATCGGTCGGCGCGAGTTTCGAAGCCGTCGCCGATGCGTCCGATATCGAGAACGCCATCACCCGTATCTGGCGGAACATGGATTGCCGGCGACCGTCCATCACGCGTCGCCGGGCATCGCTTGGTCGAAAGTCCCCCCTGCCCTCGCCCAGCCCAGCGACGGCGGCGTCGTTATCGCACAGGCCGTGGCGGCAGTGGCCGAGACCAGAACGCTGGTGATCGACACCGGTCCAAATTGCCCTATGCTGCCGCATTTCCTGGCGGTGCATCACATCGTTATCGTCCGCACGAACGATCTCGTCGCGCAGCTGGAGGATATTCCCGAGCCCGCGGCCATCCCGCGCAGTCGCTTCTGGATTACGGGTGTTTCAGGAACGACCGATATCAAAGGGCAATATGTCCGCGGCGCGCACGGGCCGCGCTTCCTGCACGTCATCCTGGTCGGTTGACGCAGCGCATACCTTTATCAGCGATAAATCAGACCGTGCCCCATTTGCTGACATAGGCTTTCCACCGGTCGATCAGCATCTGCCCCTCCAGCGTTTCAAGTTCGGCGCCAAGCTTCTTGCGGAATGCCGCGGCCATCACCGACACCGCATTGCCGTTGCCATAAATCGCGCCGATGCGATGAAGCTCGGGTGCGGTAAAATTTAGGTGATCGCCCTCGGGAAACCGAACCGCTGATGAAGGTAGAGCGCGGAGTTCGGGCGATGGCAGGCCCGCCTGCTCGTCCGGTTTCGCCACGGCCAGGTCGCGCGTCGCTCTGTCGCGCACCGGCAGCGGATTGATCGTCACCACCCCGGTATCGTTGGGATCAAGCTTGACCAGATGCCCCTTCACCGGCGGCGGCGCGTGGCGCAGCTTGATGATCAGATCACCCAGATCGACGCAGTGCCGCGCCTGCTGATAGACGCCCGACACCTCTTGCCACGCGCCGCGCACCGTCTGGCGGAATTTAAACATCTTCGACGACTCATTGCCCAGATGCTTGGCCAGATCGGCCCAGCTCAGCCGCACCTCGTCCCCGGGCTTGATTCTCGGCAGACGGTAAGCAAGCCAGGTATACAGATCGAGCTGCGTCGCAGATTTCTGCAAGGTCACGATCGCGCGGTCATTAAGCGGCACCGAATGCTTGATCAGATTATCGAAGAACGCCTCCGACAATACGAAATGGGTGACGAACTCACCGCCTGCCGTGCGTACGCCGCCATATTGGTTGACCAAGCGCATGTCGTTGATCGCGAAGGCATTTATGGCCGCGGGCTCGGCACCGGTCGATTTGCGACCCCTACCTTTATCAGCGGGAACCGGCACGGTTTCGTCCCACCGCATCGTCCATTCGCAATTCATCAGCCGGTCGATCTGCTCCTGAACCAGGCTGCGGGTCCCTCTCCGTCCGCCCGAATCGGTGTTGCTAATCCCCATCTTGCGCAGCCACGCCGAAAAGCTGCTGCCGAGAAAGATCGTTCGGCTGCGCGTGCGCACCGCTTCGGTCATGATGTAGATCAACACCAGACGGGCATGGCGACCGAAGGGGACGCCGCGGCGCACCGGCACGAATTCGCCGTTCGGCCCGTTCGGCTCCATTCGTTCGAGCGGCTGGATGATCAGCGACAATTTCCCGTCGCGGCGGATGATCGGCGCGTCCTCGTCGCTCGGACGCCTGACCGGCAGCGACATCGCGCACATCGCCGAATGCAGGAAATTGGGGAGGGATTCCTCCTCCATCGTATATTGCACGCTGTCGAAGATGCGCTGCGCTTCGGGCGTCTTGGCCAGCGCACGTACCTCGTCGAACGGCGCCTGTTGAAGCGCGTCGACGAACTGGGCGCCCAATGGCAAGCTCAGCTGCCGTTCGGTATGTTTCGCCCTCATCGAATCATGGCCCCCGAGTCGATCGTCCGCCCCCATGTCTGACGGATTGGCATGGAAATGCAACACCGCTGACGGTAATTCGCATTGCGTCCCGAAAAAACCGCCAATGGGCCGCTGACGAAGGTACGACCATCGGCTCGCGTGCCCCATCCTGCTCGCCCTCATTCAAATCCTCGCGGATCCTGACTTAGGAGCTTCCGCAAGGAAGAAGGTCGAAGAAGGCTAGATCGCCTACTCTCATCAGCGCTTTCGCTACCTTTTCCAGCGGTGGATCCTACCTCGATCAGCGATCCGCCCTACCCTCATCAGCGTCGATATACCTTTGTCAGCGATGCAAACGTTCGGTTGTCGGAAACCGGGTTTCCATTGACAAAAAACCGTCAATGGCCTTTTGATCGCCATCAAACGCAACAACGGGGACCATGATGGCTACTCTTCCTCTCGAGACGGAAGTCAGCACGCTCGAGCATATCGATCTGGCGCACCGGAAGGCCAAAAGAGTGCTCGAAAAGCTGCGCGAGCGCAACATCGCTGCCTCCCCTCCCCGCTCCGGCCCTACCTTCACCATCTCGCAGGCTGCCGCGTTGATCGATCGATCGGTTTCGTCGATCCGCACCGCCGAAGCGGAAGGGCGCTTGCCGCATCAGGAGCGCAACGAGCTGGGCCGTCGCCAAGGCTACACCCTACGCGAAATCGATCATATGCGCGAGGTGTTCGACACTCGGCCGTGGCGCGACGAAAGCGATCCGCCCGCGATCATTGCCTGCCAGAATTTCAAGGGCGGCGTCGGCAAATCGACGATCAGCGTCCATATGGCGCAGTATCTGGCGATCCACGGTTACCGCGTGCTGTTGATCGATGCCGACGCCCAGGCGTCGACGACCATGCAGTTCGGATACATTCCCGACAGCGATCTGGGTCCGCTCGACAGCATCTATGCCCTGTTGCAGGTGAAGCCCGAGCGCGGCATTCGCAGCCTGATCCGACCGACCCATTTCCACAATCTCGATCTGATTCCGGCCAATCTGAAGCTCTACAACGCCGAATATGAGGTCGCCGCGCGCATTCCGAAATTCGGGTTCAAGATCCTGGGCATATTGTCGCGCGAGATTGCACGGATCGCCGACGATTACGACGTCATCATCATGGACCCGCCGCCCGCGCTGGGAATGGTGTCGCTGTCGGTGCTGTATGCCGCCAATGCGTTGATCATTCCGATGCCACCCAGCACGGTCGATTTCGCATCGACCACGTCGTTTCTGGGAATGCTTTCAGAGACGATGGACGAGCTGAGCGAGCACGGGATGATCCCCGATTACGGCTTCATCCACATGCTGATTTCCAAGAGCGATTCGACGGTCGACGCGCAGCGCCAGGTCGTGGAAATGGCCAATGGCGTGTTCGGGAAAACGGTGATGGCGAGCGAATTGAAGACCTCGGCGGAATTTAACAACGCCTCGGTCCAGATGCAAAGCGTCTATGATTTACCCGGATCGACCACCAATCACGCGGTTCGCCGCCGTTGCCTGCGTCAGATCGACGCAGTGGGGCAAGAGACCGAGGGGCTGATCAAGGGTCTTTGGCCTTCAAAGCGCGCCGAACTTTGACCATTGGTCAGAGTGACGTCAAGATTCTGGAATATAACGACAATTCGACGGTTTCCAAAGATGCCGAATTTTTGATCTTTCGATTTTGACCAATGGTCAAACGCGAGCGAAAGCCAGCAAGTCCGGGCGAAATCGACAGTTGTCAAAGCACATGCGGAGCAAGGTTGAGGATCGAACTATGAACAAAAAATCGACGCTCGCCGGGATCGCCGATGAAATTCAGGCGGAGATCGCATCGGGTGCACTCGCGCCAGAGCCCAAGAGCGACGTGTTGGCTAGTCGCGGCCAGTCGATGCGCCAGTTCAGCGATGATCTCGTTTATGAGAGTTACGAGCGGATCGACCCCGCGCTGTGTCGTCCCTCGGCGCAGAATGCGCGGCAATATGGTTCGCTGACCTATGACGATTGCGCCGACCTGATCGAGACGATCAAATCCGAGGGACGCCAGATCATGCCTGCGGTCGTGCGGCATACCGGCGATCCCGAGACGCCGTACGAGATCGTCACCGGATCGCGACGTCACTGGGCGATCACCTGGCTGCGCAGAAACAGCCTGCCGAACATCAAATATCTGGTCGATATCCAGACGCTGGATGACGAGGCGGCGTTTCGGCAATCCGACCTGGAGAACCGTGCGCGCAAGGATGTCACCGATCTCGAGCGTGCGAAAAGCTATGCCAATGCCCTCGATGAGCATTACAAGGGTGACGTCAGCATGATGGCCGAGCGGATCGGCATCAATTATCGCGCGCTCTATCGTTATCTCGATCTGGCGGGGCTTGATCCTGTACTGATCGATGCGATCGGCGGGCCGCGCGTGGTCACCGTCGGCCATGCACGATTACTGAAGCCGATGCTGGGCAAGAACGGCGGGTCGCTTGATGCCGCGATGGAGTTGGCAGGCAATATCGCAGCCGATCAACGGGAGCGGGCAGGGGAGGGGCGTGCGCTGGTTCCTGCCGCCGATGTGATCAAGCGGTTGCTGAGCGCCAAGGCGTCCGCGCCACGCAAGGCGGGCCAGCCTCGTATTTATACGGACAAATCCGGCGCCCCGCTGTTCTCCTATCAGCCGCCATTGCGTCGGGCGGGATTGCAGCTTTCAATCCCTGCGAAATTCGCAGGTGACCTCGATGAGTTGAAGCGCGCGATAAGCGATTTGATCGACAGCACTTATTCGTGACCCTAGTTGGCGTTGAGGGATTGGTTCACGGACAAGGTAAAGGTCGAACTTTCGCGGGTAAGAACATATATAGAACGTACTGTAATCGCCCGCGAGTGGCCATTCTAGGCGATTTGGAGGGGCAGGCTGTCATCGTTTGGCGTTGCGGCCAAACGTGCCCTGGCGGGCATTTGACGAAGCCCTTTTTTAAGTGCTCCGGTCCTTGTTCGGTGGGCCATTCGAGCCGCCAAGACGGGGAGGGTGGTCACGAAGCCGTCCACTCCCGGGGTCGTCGGAACCGTGCCGCACCACCATTGACCTTGCATCGATCGGATTTCCGCCGGAAAAGGCCCGTCATGGGTGCGATGCGTGATTATTTCATCTGTTCGGTGGCTGACCACAAACTGGCGATCGCTGCCGATGCGGTATCCACGGTGCTGCCGATGCTACCGCTGTGGCGCGCCCCGACGCTTCCCGCTGCGGTCGTCGGCTTTGCCGAGATTCGCGGTGGCGTGCTGCCCGTGATCGCGACGGCGGTTGTTCTGGGCTGGCGCGAAGCGATCGGCGCGGTCGATGGCTTCTCGCACATCCTGTGCCTAAGCGAACCATCGGCGACGTGGCCGTGTCTGCTGATCGACCGGGTCGAGGAACGACGGGCGGTCGATCCGGATGCAATCGCGCCGGTCGATCCGGTGAACAGCCTGAACGGGGTGGTCACCGCAGAGATCGCGCTCGACGACGGCGTGGCGCACGTCATCGACCTCGACCGGTTGCTCGATTCATTCGAGCGCGAACGGCTGGAGCAGATGACCGAAATGGCCCGTGCCCGTGCGGACCATTGGGCCGAGCCGACGTCGGCGTGACTCGCACCCGGCGCACGCCGCCCGCGCTGTCCGCGCACGACCCGGCGTTCGAGGCGCTCAAGACGCGGATCATCGCGCGCACTGGCCACGACTATTACCGCGACAAGGACGATCAACTCATCGAGCGGATCGCCGAACGCCTGGCGGCGACAGGGCAGGGGGCCGACCCCTATCTCGCGCTGCTCGACGGCGACGATGGCGCGGACGAGTGGGCGGCGCTTGAAAGCGCAATCACCATCAACGAGACCTTCTTCTTTCGCTTTGCCGAACAGTTCGACGTGCTGCGCCGCACCTTGTTGCCCCGGCTGATTGCTGCACGTGCGCAGGACAAGCGATTGCGCATCTGGAGCGTGGGCTGTTCGACGGGGGCCGAACCCTATTCGATCGCGATCATTCTGTCCGACCTGTTGGGCGACCGCATCGCCGGTTGGCGCATCGCGATCACCGGCACCGATATCGACCAGGCCGCGCTCGATACCGCACGCGAGGCGCGCTACACCGGCTGGGCGATGCGGACGCTGGGCGAGGATGAGCGCGGGCGGCTTTTCGATCGCGAAGGGGCTGCCTATCGCCTGAAGCCCCGCTATCGCGGACTGGTGCGGTTCGAACGGCACAATATGGTCGATCTGCTCGGCGAAAGTGCCGCGCTGCAATTCGTCGATTTCGACCTGATCCTGTGCCGCAACGTGTTGATCTATTTCAGCCAGCCGATGGCAAAGGCGATGGTCGGCGCGCTGGCCAACCGGTTGGCGGTGGACGGGCATCTGTTCCTCGGCCATGCCGAACCCAGCCCCGATTTCGCAGAGGTCGCGCGGATCGTCGATCTGGCCGGGTTGCTCGTTTACCGCCGACCCGACGCCACGATTGAGACTCCAGCCGAGCCGGCAATCGTCGCGCCAACCGCTGCACCCATCGCCCGTCCGGCCCTCCCGCAGCCTGCGCGTGCGGCCAAACGCGCCCCGCGCCCCGCGCCGCCGCCCGAGACGCCACCGCCCCCCAGCGGCGTCCCGCTCGCCGAATTGCGTGCCGCGCTGGCGGCGGGTGATGCCGGCCAGGCCCTGCGGCTGGCGGACGAACGGGCGGCCAGCGTCCCCCGCGATCCGGTCGCCCATTATCTGGGCGCACTCGGTGCATTGGCGCTGGGGGAGAAGGCGCGCGCCGAACGGGGATTTCGCAATGCGCTCTATCTCGATAACAGGTTCGCGATGGGGCATTATCTGTTGGGACGCCATTTGCTGGCCGAAGGACGCGCCGACGAAGGTCGCCGCGCGCTCGGCAATGCGCTTCGCGCGGTGCGCGATCTGCCCGCCGATGCCGAACTGGTCGAAGGCGACGGCATGACCGCCGCGATGCTTGCCGATGCTGCACGGAGCGCGATGGCATGACGCGGACCGGCGACGTGCCCGTTCGGATCGATGGCCTGGACGAGGCGCAGGTCGCCGCGCTGCTGGCCGAGCGCCAGGCGCGATATGCCCGACGTGATGATTCCACCGATCGGGCGACCACGCGGCTGATCCTGTGGTCGATCGGCGCGGCGCGGTTTGCGCTGCCGCTGGCCGAAGTCGCGGCGGTCGCGCCGATGCCGCGGGTCACGCGCGTTCCCGGCGCGCCATTGCCGCTGGTCGGCGTGTTCGCCCGCGCGGGGATCCTGCACAATCTGTTCGATCCTGCGAGCATGCTTGGTGCTACGCCGACAGGGGAGGGCGACCGGATGGTGCTGGTGCTGCGACACGATCGCTGCCTGGCGCTGGCCATCGACCGCGCCGAGGGTATCGCCCACATCGACGTCGCGCTTGCGGTTTCGGATACCCTCACGCATTTCGTCGCCGGTGACGGCGAACCCGGTTACACGCTCGTATCGCTGCCCCATCTTGCCCGGCATCTGCTGGGTGAGGCGGGCAGACTGGAAGGATGACGCACTTGTCGATTTCGAACCGCATCCTGGCGGGGTTCGCCGCCATCACCCTGCTGCTCGCGCTGCTTGGCGGCTTTGCGCTTGTCCAGCTCGGCAACGTCAACGAAACCGTCGAACGCATCGTCGAACGTGACGTCGCCGCCGTGGTCCAGGTCGATCGCGTCACCACCGCCGAAGCGGCGATGCGCGAGGCGCGGCTATCGGCGGTCATCGCCTATCTGTCGGGGCGCGGAGGCACCGATGCGTTCAGCACCTGGCAGGGGCGATTGAGCGCCGCCGAAACCGAACTGAACCGCGCGCAGGAACTGGTTGCAGGCTACCAGGCGACCGCCATCAACAGCGAACGCGCGACATTGTGGCGCACCATGACCAACCAGTCGGCGCAGGCAGAGGCGGCGTTCGAACGGTTGCGCGCCAACAGCCTGGCGCAGTTCGACGCGATGCGCGCGGGCGCTGCCGATCAGGTTCAGGCGCGCGGTGCGGCAATCGATCGCGACCAGCAGCAATTCACCGAAGCCAACCGCGCGGTGCGCGCGTCGCTGGACGAAGCGATCGGTGCGGGACGGCGGACGATCGATGAAAGCTATGCGGCGACGCGCACCTCGATTCTGATCGGGCTGCTGTTCGCGGTCGGCCTCGCCTTCGTCATCGCTTGGGTAATCCGCCAGTCGATTACCGGACCCTTGAGCGAATTCATGGGCTTTGTCGGGCGGGTGGGGCAGGGTGACCTGACCGGAACCACCAAAGCGTCGGGCAAGGACGAACTCGGGCAATTGGGCACCACGCTCAACGCGATGGTCGAGGGGCTTCGGGAGATTGCGCGCCAGAGCCGTTCCGCGACCGAAAATCTGAACGCGGCGGCAAACGAAATCCGCGCCTCGACGCAGGAACAGGCCGCATCGGTCGAGGAGCAGTTGGCGGCCGTACAGGAAACTGCCGCGACGGTCGACGAGATCACCCATTCGGGCAGCCAGATCACTCGCCGCGCGCAGGAAGTGATTGCCGCCGCGCAGGCGACCGCGCAGGTCAGCGAAGGCGGCATCGCTGCGGTCGATGAAACCGGCCGGGCAATGGATGCGATCCGCGAACAGGCGGAGGCCGTCGCGCAGAACATTGTCGCCTTGTCCGAAAAAACCCAGGCGATCGGCGACATCATCGCCACCGTCAACGACGTTTCCGAACGGTCGCACCTGCTGGCGCTCAACGCGTCGATCGAGGCGGCGGCGGCCGGCGAACAGGGACGCAGCTTCGCGATCGTCGCGGCGGAAATGAAGACGCTTGCCGATCAGGCCAAGGGTGCGACGCGCAACGTCCGCGCGATCCTGGGCGATGTCCAGCGCGGCATCACCGCGTCGGTGATGTTGACTGAGGAAGCGGTGAAGCGTGTCGCGTCGGGCAAGGAGCGCACCGACGCCAGCCAGGCGGCGATCGAGGAACTGGCCGTTCGCATCCAGGAAAGCGTCCAGACATTCCAGCAGATCGTGGCATCGACCAACCAGCAGCAGATCGGCATCGAACAGGTGACGGTGGCGCTCCAGAATATCCGCCAGGCAAGCCAGCAGACCGCCGCCAGCACGCGCCAGCTCGATCAGGCGGCGGGCGATCTGACCCAATTGTCGGGGACGCTGGTGGGGCTGACCGCCCGCTACCGGCTGTGATCCGACGCTGACGTGGACGATCTCAGCGCCGCATTGCTTGCCGCCTTCGAGATGGAACTCGCCGAGCATCTCTCGGCGGTGCGATCGGCGCTGGGCGATGCGGCGGCGGGGCGTGTTGTCGATATCAGGGACGCGAGCAGGCGCGCTCACAGCCTGAAGGGCGCGGCGCGCGCGGTCGAACAGCCTGAAACCGAAGCGCTCGCGCATCAGGCGGAGGAATGGCTGCTGGCGGTCGAGGCGGGCGAACGATCCCTCGACTCCGCGCTGATCGCCGACCTGCGCGCGCTCTTCGACCGGATCGAGGACAGCGCCAGCGGCAAGGCGGCGGACGCCCCCGTGGTCGAGCCTGTTGCGGCCGAGCGGCTGCGCGTCGATGTCGCGCATCTCGAACGCCTGTCGCGCGCGCTGGGCGAATTATCGGTCGAAACCCAGGACGGTGGCGGGCTGGACGAGGGGCTGGGCGACGTTCAGGCGGAGTTGGTGGCGCTGGTGCGGCTGGCCGAAGGCGGACAGACGGGCGAGGTTGCGCGGCGGCTGGCGCGGGTAACGCAGGAGGTCGGGCGTCTGCGATCGGACGAGGCGCGGCGACGCGAACGGCTCGACCGCGCGACGATGACCATCGAGCATGACGCCGAACGGATGCTGTTGTCGCCGGTCGACAGCCTGTTCGACGGTCACGAGCGGATGGTCCGCGAAATCGCTGCGGCAGAAGGCAAACAGGCTACATTGATTGTCGAGCATGGCAATGCCGAGGCCGATCGCCGTGTCCTTGCCGCGCTGCGCGAACCCGTGCTGCATATGCTGCGCAACGCCGTCGATCATGGGGTGGAGACGCCCGAGTCTCGCAAGCATGCGGGGAAGGGTGAGGTCGGCGAGATTCGGGCTTCGGCGCGGGTGGAAAGCGGGCGGCTGACGCTGACCATCGCCGACGATGGTCGTGGCCTCGATCATGACGCGATACATGCCCGTGCGCGCGCCGCAGGGCTGATCGCCGCCGATGCGCCGCGTCTGCGCGATGCCGACCTGCGCGCGCTGATCTTTGCGCAAGGATTCTCTACTGCCGCCGCAGTCGGGCGGCTGTCGGGGCGCGGCATCGGCCTGTCGGTGGTGGCAGAGGCCGCGCGGCGGTTGCATGGCTCGGTGCGGATTGCGCCGAGCGCGGATGGCGGCACGCGTATCACGTTGTCGGTGCCCTCCGCATTGAGCCGACAAAGCCTTGTGTTCGCCGAGGCGGCGGGCGAAATCTACGGCATTCCCGCCAGCGCGGTTGCGAAAATGCTGCGGATCGAACGTGCAGCAATCGAGCGCAGCGAAGGCGCCGATCTGGTGGTGATCGACGGCGATGCGGTGCCGCTCGTCTCGCTCGCCGGGTTGGTCGGTCGCGCGGGCGAGGTCGCCGATGCCGATCGTTATTCTGCGCTGGTGCTCAAATCGGGCGACGAGCGTCGGGCGGTGATCGTCGATGCGCTGCTCGACGTGCGCGCGCTGATCCTGGGCGATCCGACTGCGATCGCCGCCGATGCGCCGCTCGTCTATGGCACGGCGCTATACGACGGCGCGCTGTCGATCGTGCTTAGCCCCGCCGAATTGATCGCTGCGGGTTCCGCGCAGCCGATCGCCGCGCGGTTCGTCGCGAAGGAAGCCGCCGAACGGGTGCAGCGCACGATCCTGGTGGTCGACGATTCGATCACCACCCGCACGCTGGAAAAAACCATTCTCGAAGGCCAGGGCTACCGGGTGCTGGTCGATGTCGACGGACTCGCCGGGCTGGAACGGCTGCGGTCGGGGCTCGAACGGATCGATCTGGTCGTCGCCGACGTCGAAATGCCGCGCATGGACGGGTTCGCGCTTTTGTCGGCGATACGGAACGATCCCGCGCTCAAATCGCTTCCCGTCGTCATGATGACCTCTCGCAACAGTCCCGACGATGTCGAGCGTGGATTGTCGCTGGGGGCGGACGCTTATGTCACTAAGCAGGAATTCGACCAAGGCACGTTGATTTCCGTTGTCCAGCAATTGATCTGATGACCAAGTCCCGCCCCATCCGGGTGATGATCGTCGAGGATTCGGCGGTCGTCCGCACGCTCCTGACCCATATCGTCGCTGCCGATTCGCGGCTGACGGTCGCCTCCGCCGTATCGTCGGCCGAAGAAGCGATCGCGGCGCTGCCTGCGGTGCGCCCCGACGTGATCTCGATGGATATTCGCCTGCCAGGCATCGACGGTCTGGAGGCGACGCGCCGGATCATGACCGATCAGCCGACGCCGATCGTCGTGATTTCGGCGAGCATCGACAAGACATCGCTCAAAAGCACGATGGATGCGCTGAACGCGGGCGCGCTTGCCGTGGTCGAAAAGCCGGTCGGCACCGGCCATGCCGATTATGCGGGGATCGCGCGCGAAATCTGCACCCAATTAGTCATCATGAGCCAGGTCGCGGTAGTCCGCCACCGTATCCGCCCGCGCGTGACGCCGACGGTGAACGGCACGACCGCCAAGCCGCCCGAGATGGTCCTGTGCGCGGCATCGACCGGCGGACCCCAGGCGCTGGCCAAGCTGTTCGTTGGACTGGGCGCGCTGTCGCTGCCGGTCTTGCTCGTCCAGCATATGGGTGCGGCATTCATGGACGGGTTCGCCACCTGGCTGGATAGCGTGGTGCCGCAGCGCGTGGTGATTGGTGAAGCAGGCGTCGAACCTCAGCCGAACACGATCCATGTCGCGCCGGGCGACCGCCATATGCGGCTGGCATCGGACCGACGCATCGCGATTTCGGGCGCGGCGCCCGTCGGCGGGCAGCGTCCTTCGGCGACGGTTCTGTTCGAAAGCGCGGCCGAAGCGCTCGACGGTGCGGCGCTGGGCATCGTGCTGACCGGCATGGGCGAGGATGGCGGCGCAGGCGTCGCAAGGCTCAAATCGCTGGGCGGCTCGGCAGTCGCCGAGCATGAGAATTCCGCAGTGGTGTACGGCATGCCCGCCGCCGCTGCGCGCGCAGGCGCGCTTGCGCTGCCGCTGGAGTTGATGCCCGCCCATCTCCGGCGGATACTGGCCCGGCCATGAGCGATCCACGCCTCCTGCTCGTCGAGGATTCGGACACCCAGGCGCTGCAATTCCAGCATCTGGTCGGGCGCCAGGGCTTCGTGATCGAGCGTGCGGCCAGCGCCGAGGATGCTCTTGCGATGCTCAACGCAAATATGCCCGATCTGTTGGTGGTCGATTACCGGCTTCCCGGCATGAACGGCGACGAACTGGTGCGGATGGTGCGCCAGTCGGCGGCGACGCGGACGCTGCCGATCCTGATGCTCACCGGGGATGCGGCCAGCGAGGTCGAACGGCAGGGACTCGACAGCGGCGCCAATGTCTATGTCCCCAAGACCAGCGGCACCGAAATCGTCGTGTCGCGGATGCGCGCCTTGCTGCGGCAACGGCGCGCAATCGCCACCGGGGTTGCGGACATCGATGGCGCGCTACGCGCCGCGCGGCTGCTGGTGATCGGTGCGGGCGAAGCCGATCGCGACATTCTCGCCGAGGTCATCGCTAGCGCCGGGTATGAGGCGCAGTTCGCCGCCACCTGCGACGAAGTCGCCGCTAGCCTCGACGCGCAGCGGCATGACTGCGTAATCGTCGATTTGGCGAGCGAAGGCGATGCGCTGGGCGCGATCCGCGCGCTTGATGCACGCCGCACCGATCAGGCGGCGGGGTTCGAGATCGTGGCGCTGGCCGCCGACGCGCAAAACGACTTGATGATCGACGCATTGGCGGCGGGCGCCGACGACGTTCTGCCGCGCGACGGCGACCGGGAAATGCTGGTGGTCCGCCTGCGCGCGACGGTGCGCCGGAAGCTCGCCCGCGACGAGGAAATGCGCGCCGCCGCACGCGAACGCGAACGCGCGCTCGAACTCGATTACGCGCGCGCCCAGGCGGAGACAGCCGCGGCACTCGCCGCGGCCAATGCACGGCTGCAGGAAACCCAGGCGCAGCTAGTTCAGTCGGCGAAGATGGCGTCGCTCGGCGAACTGGTCGCGGGGATCGCCCATGAGATCAACAACCCGCTCGCGTTCATCCTTGCCCACCAGTCCACCGTCGAACGCGCGGTCGCGGCGGCGCGAACCGCAGAGGTCGACGATCGCGATGCGCGGCTTGCCAAGGCGATCGACCGACTGGAATCGATGCGGACCGGGTTGCTGCGCATCCAGGACCTGGTGATCAAGCTGCGGCGCTTCTCGCGTCTCGATGACGAATCGACCGAACTCGACGTACCCGGGGCGATCGACGCGGTGCTTGCATTGCTCGCGCCGAAGCTGGGCGACATCGCGGTGGATCGCGACTATACGGCGCCGCCGATGCTCACCTGTTCGCCCGCGCTGATCAATCAGGTGGTGATGAACCTGGTCGCCAATGCCGCCGATGCGGTGCCGGAGGGGGCAGGGACAATCCGCATCGCGACATCGGTTGCCGATGGCGAATATCGGATCGCGGTGAGCGACAACGGCCCCGGCATCCCGGATGCCGTGGCGGAGCGGATTTTCGAACCCTTCTTTACCACCAAGCCGGTGGGGTCGGGCACCGGGCTCGGTCTTGCCATTGCCTACGGGATCGTCCAGTCGCATGGGGGATCGATCCGGATCGGCACATCGGCCGCAGGGGGAGCCGAATTCACGATCATGATACCCGTCACGCCGCCATGACCGACGCCCCGCACGCCCGCCGCACCCTGCTGGTCGTCGATGACGAGGCCGAAATCACCGTCGCGCTGACCGACCTGTTCGAGGATCGCTACCGCGTCCGCGCGACCACCAGCCCGCGTGAGGCGCTGGGCTGGCTGGCCGAAGACCCGTCAATCGCCGTGATACTGTCCGACCAGCGGATGCCCGATATGCCGGGCAATGTCTTCCTCGCCGAAGCGCGCAAGATCAGCAACGCGGAATCGATTCTGCTGACTGGCTATGCCGATCTGTCCGCGGTCGCCTCGGCGGTCAATCAGGGCGCGATTTCGGGCTATGTCCACAAACCCTGGGAGCCCGAGGCGCTGGTCGCGATGGTCGATGCCGCGGCTGAGCGGATCGCGCTGCGCGGCGCTCTGGCGTTCGAACGCAGCGTCTATCGCGCCTTGGTCGAAGGAAGCGCCGATGCGGTGTCGATCGTCGACGCGTCGCTGGCCCCGCTGCGAGGCAATTCGGCGCACGATCGACTGGCGGCGGCGCAATCGGGCGACGAATCTGCGGATCGCGCGGCGCTGACCAGCGGATATTCGGACAGCGAGCGCGAATGGACCGACCCCGCGGGCGACCATCGTTGGACCCGGACGCAACGTATTCCCTTCACCGACGAGCAGGGCGAACGCTATCTGCTGCGCATCGAAAGCGACCAGACCGAACGTCGCCTAGCCGAACGCAAGCTGTATCAGGGCGAAAAACTTCAGGCGCTGGGCACGCTGGCCGGCGGCATCGCGCATGATTTCAACAATTTGCTGGCGATCGTCGTTGGCAATCTCGACCTCGCCAAACGCAGCCTCGACGATCCCGATCGGCTGGGGACGCTGCTGGATCGCGCGCTTGACGCCGCCAGCCGTGGAACAGCGGTCAGCCGACGCCTGCTGAGCTTCAGTCGCCAGCGCGACATCGCCGTGGAAAGCTTCGACGCGGGCGATGCGATCAGCGGGCTGGCCGATCTGCTCGATCAGGCAATGGATGGTCGCGCAACGATCGCGCTGGAACTGGAAAAGGGATTATGGCCGGTGCGCGCTGATCCCGGCCAGTTCGAACTCGCACTCGTCAATTTGTGCATCAATGCGCGCGACGCCATGCCCGATGGCGGGACCATCCGCATTCGCGCCCGTAATGTCGCCAACGATCCGGCGAATGGCAATTTGCGCGGCGATCACGTCTGCATCGCGGTGATCGATCAGGGCAGCGGGATGACGCCTGAATTGCAGGCGCGGGTGTTCGAACCCTTTTTCACCACCAAACCGCACGGCGTCGGCACCGGCCTTGGCCTGCCCATCGTACGGTCGATGGCGCAAGCCGCAGGCGGCGACGTGCGGATCGAGAGCGAGGTGGGAAAGGGATCGACCATATCGCTGTGGTTGCCACGCAGCGAAGCAATCGACCGCGACCGACGACCAGCCTCCGACCCATCCGTGCAGCCCGTGCGTGACCTCCGCGTACTGCTGGTCGAGGACGATCCTGCGCTGTGCACTACCATCACCGCGCAATTGCGCGAAATGGGCCATGATATCGTCGCCTTCGGTTCGGCCGAAGCCGCGATCAAGGAAGCGGGATCGACCGGATTCGACGTTCTGATCACCGATTTCGCACTTCCCGGCATCAACGGTGCCGATCTGATCGCGCGCATCGCCGAGCAGCGGCCCGGCCTGCCGACGCTGTTGATCACGGCCTATGCCGAATATGCCGAATCGGCGTCCTATCCGGTGCTGACCAAGCCGTTCGCGAGCGAAGACCTTCGTGAAATGATCGCGCGCATCGTTCACGCGGCGGGTTGAGCACTCGCAAGCCAGGTTGCCCCCAGCCGAGCGCTGACCAACTGGCCTGACCATCATCCACCATCAGAAATGTCGCTTTAGCCGCATCTGCTGGGCGATCAGCATGCATTTCGCGATCTCGGTTAAGTGACACGCCGTAAACTGGCTTGACAATTGGGTGGTGACTGGACGACCAACAACGCCGTTGAACGCTCCGCTCATATTGTGAGATTGCATGTCCAAGATCATCGACGCTCGTGTAATCGTCACCTGTCCGGGACGGAACTTCGTGACGCTCAGGATCGAGACCGAGGACGGGGTTCACGGTCTCGGCGACTCGACGCTCAACGGGCGCGAACTGGCGGTGGCCAGCTATCTGACCGACCATGTCATCCCCTGCCTGATCGGGCGCGACGCGCACGGGATCGAGGATATCTGGCAGTATCTCTACCGCGGCGCCTATTGGCGGCGTGGCCCCGTCACGATGACCGCGAGCGCCGCGGTCGATATGGCGCTGTGGGACATCAAGGGGAAGGTTGCGGGGCTGCCCGTCTATCAGCTGCTCGGCGGAGCGGCGCGCGAAGGCTGCATGGTCTATGGCCATGCCAATGGCGCGACGATCGAACAGACGATCGAGGCGGCGCTCGACTATCAGGAACAGGGTTACAAGGCGATCCGGCTGCAATCGGGGGTGCCGGGGCTCGCGAGCACTTACGGCGTCAGCAAGGACCGTTATTTCTACGAACCCGCCGACGCGGACCTGCCGACCGAGAATCTCTGGTCGACCGAGAAATATCTCCGTTCGGTCCCGCCCTTGTTCAAAGCGGGACGGGAAGCGCTGGGTTGGGACGTACATCTGCTCCACGACGTCCACCACCGGCTGACCCCGATCGAGGCGGGGCGGCTGGGCAAAGATCTGGAACCGTATCGCCCGTTCTGGCTGGAGGATGCGACGCCGGCGGAAAACCAGGAAGCGTTTCGCCAGATCCGCCAGCACACCACCACGCCGCTCGCGGTCGGCGAGATTTTCTCGTCGATCCATGATTGTCGCGAACTGATCCAGAACCAGTTGATCGACTATATCCGCGCGACCGTGGTGCATGCGGGCGGGATCACCCATCTGCGCCAGATCGCGGCACTTGCCGATCTCTATCAGGTGCGGACCGGCTGCCACGGCGCGACCGACCTGTCGCCTGTCAGCATGGCTGCGGCGCTCCATTTCGGGCTGTCGGTCCCCAATTTCGGCGTGCAGGAATATATGCGCCACATCGCCGAGACCGACGCCATGTTCCCGCACCATTACAGCTTCAAGGACGGTCTGATGCACCCCGGCGACGCGCCCGGTCTGGGCGTCGATATCGATGAAAAACTGGCGGCCGGATACGAATATCGCCGCGCCTATCTGCCCGTAAATCGGCTGGAGGACGGCACGCTCTACAATTGGTGATCGACCGCGACAGACGGTTCGACGCCTGAATTTCTCAGGGAAAGACGAGGGGATTTGCGATGCGGATGATGGCTCTGCTGATGGCGACGGCTGCGAGCGTGACGGCAACCGCCGCACCCGCCGCCGCGCACGATGCGTCGCGAATGGTCGCCTCGCCGCGCAACACGCACAATCTCAACCCCGGCCGGCGGATGGTTCACGGCGATCAGAAGGGCGCGGAACGGCCGAGCTTTAGCGATGCGAAATGGCAGATGGTAACCCTCCCCAATGCATTCAACGAACGCGAACTGCACCGGACGCTGCCGCTTTACGCCGGGCTGGGCACTACCGGCCAATAATCCGGGCAGGCGATTTCGACCTGACCACGCGCGCTGCGACGATCGAAGCCGAAACTCAGGTCAGAAGCGACGACACGATTCCGCGCCGCATCGGGCTGCGCATCGATGTGTACGACCGAGAGGGCAGGGTGGTGGGGCAGTTCGACACCGCACCCAAGACCGTTCACCCCGGTAGCTTCGCCACCCTGCGAGCCGCCGAACGCGTGTCGGGCCTCAATTTCTGGAGTTGGGGCCACGGCTATCTCGACACCGTTACCACCAGTCTGATCGAGGATGGGCCGGTGATCGACAGCATCGATACCCTTACCGGCTGCCCGATTTCGTCGCCAAGAGCCTATGGCCCCAACCTCGTCACCTCCGGCCGCCGCTGATCTCGCCGCGACTGGAGCCTGCGCGTATCAATTGAACGGCTGGTATCGCGCGGGGCAGGGGGGCATGATCGCATCATGCCTTCTCCCTTGCGCCAGATGCTGGTTCGTCAGGTCCGCGCGATCTTCAACGACACCGCACGCGGTGAGCGGCCCGTCATGCGCTCCGACGACGCGCTATTCGCCAAGGACTCGCCGATCTGGCGCGTGCATGGCGACGTCACCAGCATGATGGCGGGCGGGGTCGCGGCGCTGCTGATGCAGATGCTGCACCCTTCCGCGCTGTCGGGCATCTGGGAACATTCGCGGTTTCGCAATGACATGCTTGGACGGCTGCGGCGCACCGCGCGGTTCATTGCGGTGACGACCTATGCGAGCCGCAGTGACGCGAAGGCCGCGATCGATCAGGTCAACGCGATCCACGATCGGGTGATGGGTGTCCGTCCCGACGGTGCACCCTATTCAGCGCGCGATCCGCGACTGCTTGGCTGGGTGCATGTCACCGAAGCGACGTGCTTCCTCGCCGCGTGGCAGCGTTACGGCAGCGCGCCGCTGGATGCGCGCGATCAGGACGCCTATTTCGCCGAGTTCGCGACGATTGCGAATGCGATGGGGGCCGATCCGATCCCGCGCAGCCGAGCCGAAGCCGAACATCTCATCACCACCTATCGCCCCGAACTTGCCGCCGATGCGCGCAGCCGTTCGGTCGCGCGGCTGATCCTCGATCCGCCGCAATCGCCGCTCCACCTGCTGCCTGCGCAAAAGATGATCGGCGCGGCGGCGATCGACCTGTTGCCCGATTGGGCGACGAGAATGCACGGGCTGTCGGTGCCGCTGCTCGCGCGCCCGGCGATCCGCGGTAGCGCTCGCGGGCTGGCGCAAACGATGCGCTGGGCGTTCCGCTAGACCGCTCGCAATGACGGCGGGGGTTCAATTCTAGAGATTGGGCAGGCTCTGGTCCGCTATGCCCCATCCCGCCAAGGGGGCGGACGCGGCACGGGCAATGAGGGTCTCCAAGTCGCCGACCGAATAGGCGCCGCCACCCTCGATTTTGTCCAACTCATCCCACGCGATCGGGGCGGCGACCGGTGCGCCTTCGCGCGCGCGCGCCGAATAGGGGAGGACGGCAGTCGCGCCGCGCTGGTTGCGCAGCCAGTCGATGAAGATGCGGCCCTTGCGCTTCGCCTTCGACATGGTGGCGACGAAGCGATTGGGATCGTTTTCCGACAGCGCCAGTGCAAAGCGTTGCGCGAAATCCTTGACCGCCGGCCATTCGGCCTCAGGGGTCAGCGGCACCACGACGTGCAGTCCCTTGCCGCCCGACAGCATCGCGAAGCTGGTCAGCCCCAGATCGTCGAGCGTGCGGCGAATATCTTGCGCGGCGCGGCGCACGTCCCGGAAGTCCAGCCCCTCGTCGGGATCGAGATCGAACACGAGCCTATCAGGCTTTTCGACATCATGGATCCGGCTGCCCCAGCCATGAAATTCGATCGTCCCCATTTGCACGCACGCAACCAGCGCGTCGGTCGAGGGGGCGTAGAGATAGGGTTCGGCCCCGCCGTCCTTTTCGCGAATATCGACCTGTCCGACCGCGTCGCCGAAGCTGCCCGCATCGTGTTTCTGGAAAAAGCATTTCTTGCCGCGCCCCTGCGGGCACCGCACCAGGCTGATTGGCCGGTCGAGCGCCCACGGCGCCATCGCCGGGCCGATCGCGTCGTAATAGGCGGCGAGATCGCCCTTGGTCACCTTTGAAGCGGGAAAAATCAGGCGATCGGGATTGGTGATCTTGATTGTCGACTTGGCCGGCGGCGCGGGCTTCGGCTGTTCGACCGAAACCTCGTCCGCGTCCTTGTCCTCGCGCAGGCCCAGGAAACTTGCGTGGCGCACCACGCCCTCGGCAGTGAATTCGGCAAAGGCGATTTCGGCGACCAGATCGGGCCGGACCCATTCGGCACCACGGCCTGCAACCTTGGGCACATCGACCTGCGGCGTCTTGCGGGACCGCCGCTTCAATTGCGCGATCAGTGCCTCTTCCGTCGCCGCATCGAAGCCGGTTCCGACCTTGCCCGCATAGCGCAATTCGTCGCCGTCGCGCGTTCCGAGCAGCAGTGATCGCAGCGACCGACCTTTCGTCTCCGATTTCAGCCAGCCGATGACGACGAATTCCTGGCGCCGCGTGCATTTGACCTTCAGCCAGTTGCGCGTCCGGCTCCCACGGTAGGGCGCATCGGCGCGCTTCGAGATGATGCCTTCCTGGCCCGCCTTGCACAGCGCGTCGAACAACTGCTCGCCCGCGCCCAGTACATGCTCGGCATAATGGATCGTGCCAGTGTTCGGGGAGTCCGCAAGCAGCGCGGCGAGTTTCTGCTTGCGCTCGACATTGGATACTCGGGTCAGATCCTTGCCCGCCAGCGACAGCAGATCGAAGGCGAACAGCGTAAATCCGCCCTGACCCGATTTCAGCGCCGCCTGTAGCGCGGAAAAGCTGGGATTGCCGTCACGGTCGAGCTTGACGATTTCGCCATCGATCAGGGCCGGGGGGAGGTCGAGAGCGGCGGCGGCCTCGACGATGTCGGCGAACTTGTCGCTCCAGTTGAGGCCGGAGCGAGTATAAACCTTCGCCTTGCCCCCGCCGACCGCGAGCAGGCAGCGATAGCCGTCATATTTCACCTCGTGGAGCCAGCCGTTCCCCGAGGGCACCGCATCGACCAGCGTCGCGAGTTGCGGCGCACGGAAGGATGGTGGATTGCCCGATTCTCCTCGGTACGCGGAGGGGGACCGCGAAGCGGTGGAGGGGGCCTTCCGTTTGTGCTGCACTTCGTGGCTACCCCCCTCCACCAGCTTCGCTGGTCCCCCTCCCCGCGAGCGGGGAGGAAAGCCACTCGCAATCTCCGCCATCGTTCGTCCGCTCGCGATGCTCGTCAGTTCGCGCGCGACCAGATCGTCCGTTCGACCCGCATGATCGTCGGCGACCTTGCGCAGCAACCAGTTCTCGCGCTTCTCATTCCCGCGCGGTTTCATGCGGACGAGCAGCCATTCGCCCTTCATCCGCTCGCCATCGAGCGTGAAATGGAGATGACCTTCGCCGATCGTCTTCGACGGGTCCTTGCCGGGGACGGGCGTCCAGGTCCCGCGATCCCACAGCATGACCGTGCCGCCCCCATATTCGCCCTTGGGGATCACGCCTTCGAACGTCGCGTAATCCATCGGATGATCTTCGGTGCGCACCGCCAGTCGCTTGTCGTCGGGATTGACGCTTGGCCCCTTCGTCACCGCCCAGCTTTTGAGTACGCCGTCCAGTTCCAACCGGAAATCGAAATGCAGCCGCGTGGCGTCGTGCTTCTGCACCATGAAGATGCGGCTTTTGCGGCGCACCCTGCCGCGCTTGCCCGCAGGCTCGGCGGTTTTCGCGAAGTCGCGCATCGCGTTGTAGGGGGCGAGGGGGTCGAGTTTGGCCATCGCGGCTTACGGCCTGCCCGTCATCCCAGCGAAAGCTGGGGTATCAAGCGGCTCCGGCACCGGCCTTCGCCAGATATCCCGGATTACGCCGGAATAAGGATTTGTGCCGGGGATCACGCCCGCTTCCGCGCAGGCGCCTTGGCACCCGGCTTCTTCGCCGCGGTCTTCTTCGCAGGCGTCTTCTTCGACGCTGCCGGTTTCGCCCCCGGCTTTTCCAGCGATTTCTTGAGCGCCGCCATCAAATCGACCACGTTCGATCCCGATGGACGCGGCGCATCGTCTTCGTCCGCAACGATCTTGCGCCCCTTGGCCTTTTGCTTGCGCGCGACGAGTTCCTTGACCGCATCGGTATAATGGTCGGTGAATTTCGCTGGATCGAACGCCTTGGTCTTTTTCTCGATCAGCGTGTTGGCCAGGTCGAGCAGGTCGTCGTCGGGCTTCGCATCGGGGATGTCGCGGAAATAGCCCTGCGCGCGGTTCACCTCGTCGGCATAGCGCAGCGTCTCCAGCACCAGTCCGCGTCCGCACGGCTTGATGCTGACGATATATTCGCGACCGCGCATCGCAAGCTGTCCCAGCGCCACCTTTTTCGATTTCCGAAGCGCTTCGCGCAGAACGATATAGGCTTCCTCGGCCAGATCGTCGGCAGGCACGACGAAATAGGGCTTCTCGTAATAGAGCACGTCGATCTCACCCTGATCGACGAACTGCACCAGCTCGAGCGTCTTCTTGCTTTCCAGCTTCACCGCTTCGATCTCGTCGGCATCGAGCAGGACGTAATTACCCTTCGACACCTCATAGCCTTTGACGATCTCGTCCGGATCGACGGCACCGATCCCCGCGACGGTCTTCTCATAGCGGATGGGCTTGCCGCTCGGCTCGTGAATCTGGCGAAACGCGACGCTCGCGCCCGATTTGGTCGCGGGAAAGATTTCCACTGGGATCGACACGAGCGCCAGCCTGATCTGTCCTCGCCAAGTTGCCCGGGCCGCCATTGAATCGCCTCCGTTACGAAACCGATTCAATTCTCGGGAAGGCTGGGGGTTCCACCCTTCGGTTGTCATGCCTGCGATCTGACCAGCGCTGCCTTGTATTGTCAGACCAGTTATGATTTCAGGGAAACTGATATCGCGTCATTCACGCCAGGGGATCGTCCGTTGTCCGACATGCTCGCCCTCCACCCCGACCGGCTGTTTCCGGCAGAAGCGGAGACGCGCGCGATCGCGCGTCGGCTGTATGAGGGCGTCGCGGACCTGCCGATCCTGTCGCCGCACGGGCACACCGATCCGAGTTGGTGGGCCGAGGACGCGGCGTTCGAAAATCCGACCGCGCTGCTGATTACCCCGGACCATTATGTGTTCCGAATGCTTTATTCGCAGGGCATCGATCTCGACACGCTGGGGATACCGCGTGCCGATGGCAGCGCGGCGGAGGTCGATCCGCGGGCGGTGTGGCGTATCCTTGCGGAGCATTACCATCTGTTCCGCGGCACGCCGTCGCGGATGTGGCTCGACTGGGTGTTCGCCAAAAGCTTCGGGATCGAGGTGGCGTTGTCGGCGGCGACGGCCGACCATTACTACGACACGATCGACGCCGCGCTGAAGACCGACGCGTTCCGCCCGCGCGCGTTGTTCGAACGCTATAATATCGAGCTGATTGCGACCACCGAAGGTCCGCTCGACGATCTGCGCCATCACCGCGCGATCCGCGAATCGGGCTGGCAGGGGAGGGTGATCACGGCCTATCGCCCCGACCCGGTGGTCGATCCCGAGTTTGAAGGGTTTGCGGACAAGGTAAAGGCGTTCGGCGCGCTGACCGGCGAAGAGGTTTCGACCTGGGCAGGCTATCTGGCCGCGCATCGCAATCGCCGAGCCTATTTCGCCAAGGTCGGCGGTGCGACCTCGACCGACCACGGCCATCCGACCGCCGCGACGGCCAATCTGTCGGCCGAAGACGCCGCGCAACTCTACCAGCGCGTGACCGCAGGCGGCGCGACCGCGAAGGATGCCGAGACGTTCCGTGCGCAGATGCTGACCGAAATGGCGAAGATGAGTCTGGCCGACGGGCTGGTGATGCAGATTCATCCCGGATCGTGCCGCAACCACAATGCTCGACTGTTCGACCGTTACGGTCGCGACAAGGGGGCGGATCTTCCGACCCGCACCGATTATGTCCACGCGCTCAAACCCATGCTCGACGTGGTGGGCAACGAGCGCGACCTGACGGTCATTCTCTTCACGCTGGACGAGAGCGCCTATGCGCGCGAACTCGCCCCGTTGGCGGGTCATTATCCGTGCCTGAAGCTGGGGCCGTCCTGGTGGTTTCACGATAGCCCCGAGGGCATGCGCCGGTTCCGTGAGATGACGACCGAGACGGCGGGCTTCTACAACACGGTCGGGTTCAACGACGATACCCGCGCGTTCCTGTCGATCCCGGCACGGCACGATGTCGCGCGGCGGATGGATTGCGGGTTCCTCGCTCGGCTGGTCGCCGAACACCGGATCGACGAGTATGAGGCGCACGATCTGGCCCATGCGCTGACCTATGATCTGGCCAAGGCGGCGTATAAGCTGTGAGGCTCGACCACTCCGCATTGGGCGTAACGCGGGACGGCGTCAGATGGCCCGGTTACGACCCGTCGGCGCACAAGGCGGGAATCGTCCATCTCGGCATCGGCGCGTTCCACCGCGCCCATCAGGCGGTTTATACCGACGACGTGCTGGCGAGCGCAGGCGGCGACTGGCGGATCATCGGCGTGTCGCTGCGATCGGCGGGGGTGCGCGATCAACTCGCACCGCAGGACGGGCTCTATTCGGTGCTGGAGATGAGCGATGCGGGCGAAAGCCTCCGCGTGATCGGCGCGGTCGAACGCGTGCTGGTCGCGTTCGACGACCCCAAGGCGGTGATTGCCGCGATTGCTGACGCGGAGACGCACATCGTGTCGCTGACCGTGACCGAAAAGGGATATTGTCACGACCCCGCGACCGGGCGACTCGACTCGGATCATGCTGGCGTCGCGCGTGAGCTGGCGGGCGGCGCGGTCGAGACCGCGATCGGCTATCTGGCGAAGGGCTTGCGCGCGCGTGCCGATGCCGGGGCGGGGCCGGTGACGTTGCTGTCGTGCGACAATTTGCCGCACAATGGCGCGGTGCTGGGCCAAGTGTTGCGCGATTATCTGCACGCCTCCGATCCCGCGCTGGTCGACTGGATCGACGCCAATATCCGCACCCCCGCGACGATGGTCGACCGCATCGTCCCTGCTACCACGTCTGCCGATCTTGACCGGGTCGAGTCCTTGCTCGGCGCGCGCGACGAGGGCGCGGTCAAGGCCGAACCGTTCAGCCAATGGGTGATCGAGGATGACTTTGCCGGGCCGCGACCGGCGTGGGAGGTGGTGGGGGCGCAATTCGTCGCGGATGTCCGCCCGTTCGAGCTGGCCAAGCTTCGCATGCTCAACGGCGCGCATTCGACGCTTGCTTATCTCGGCTTGCTCGCTGGGTACGAAACGGTGGATCAGGCGGTCGCCGCCTCCGCGATCCGGCCAATCGTCGATCGGCTAATGCGCGTCGAAGCGGCAGCGACGTTGCCGACAGTCGACGGCCTCGACCCGCAATCCTATGCCGATGCGCTACTCGCGCGGTTCGCCAATCCGGCGCTCCGCCACAAGCTGATTCAGATCGCGATGGACGGATCGCAGAAACTTCCGCAGCGGTTGCTCGGGACCATCGCCGATGCCCGCGCGAAAGGCATCGATCCGGACGCCGCAATCGCCGGGGTGGCGGGGTGGATGCTGCATGTCGATCGGCTGAAAGGCGGGATCGACGATCCGATGGCCGCCGAACTGGGCGGGATCGCGACCGCCGCTGCCGATGACGGCGAATTGATCGACGGGTTGCTTGGCGTTCGGGCGGTGTTCGGCGATCTTGCCGACGCCGTATGGCTCGGTGAGGCGCTGCGCTTCGCGGTGGCGCGCATCCGAAGCGGTGCGCGCGTCGCGGCATGACCCGGCTGCTCCATCCAGACGCCTCCGATCCGGTTGCCATCGCGCTCCGGCCGATCGCGCCCGGAGAGATGCTGGGCGACATTCCGGCGCGCGACGCGATCGCCGCCGGGCACAAGGTCGCGCTCCGTCCGATCGCGGCGGGGGAGGCGATTCGAAAATTCGGTCATGTCATCGGTCGCGCGACCCGCGCCATCGCCGCGGGCGAGCATGTCCATGTCCACAACCTCGCTTTCTCGCCGCAGGCCGCCGCCCGCGGCGTTGCGCGAACAAAAGCGGTCGCGTCTGCCGCGCGCGAGGCGTGGTTCGAAGGCTATGTCCGCGACGACGGGCGCGTCGGCACGCGCAATTTCATCGGCATCCTGACCTCGGTCAATTGTTCGGCGACGGTCGCGCGCGCGGTCGAGCGGCATTTCACCGCCGAACGCCTCTCGGCCCATCCTCATGTCGATGGCGTGGCCGCGTTCACGCATCAAAGCGGGTGCGGGCTGGCGCATGACGGGCCGGGGATCGCCAATCTGCGTCGCACCATCGCGGGCTATGCGCGCCATCCCAATTTTGCAGGGATCGTCCTGATCGGGCTGGGCTGCGAGGTGAACCAGATCGATCCGCTGCTGAACGACGCCGGGCTGGTCCCGTCCGACCGCCTGCGTGTCGTCGGCATCCAGGATGCAGGCGGCACCCGCGCCGCGATCGACGCGGGAATCGCCGCGGTCGAAGCCATGTTGCCGATCGCGAATGCCGCGCGGCGCAGCCGGGCGTCGGCGGCACACCTGACCATCGGCATGCAATGCGGCGGGTCGGATGGCTATTCGGCTCTCACCGCCAACCCCGCGCTGGGCCGCGCGGCCGACCGGCTAGTGGCGGCGGGGGGACGTGTGGTGCTGTCCGAAACGCCGGAGATTTTCGGTGCCGAGGACCTGCTTCTCGCCCGCGCTGCCGACGCGGACGTTGCCGACAAGCTGACCGAGCGGATCGACTGGTGGCAGGATTATGCCGCGAAATCGGGCGCTGACCTCAACAACAATCCCTCTCCCGGCAATATCGCCGGTGGCATCACCACCATCCTCGAAAAATCGCTGGGCGCTGTGGCGAAAGCCGGGTCTAGCCCGCTCAATGCCGTCATTGACTATGCCGCGCCGATCACGGCGCCGGGCCTGACCTTCATGGACTCCCCCGGCTACGATCCGGCGTCTGCCACCGGCCAGATCGCGGGCGGTGCGAACCTGGTCGTGTTCACGACCGGGCGCGGATCGGTATTCGGATCGAAGCCCGCTCCGACGATCAAGATCGCGTCGAACTCGAACCTCGCCTCGCATATGGCGGAGGATATCGACATGGATTGCGGGGGGCTGCTGTCGGGCGATGCGACGCTCGAGCAACTGGGCGAGGCGCTCTTCGCGCTGATCCTGCGCATCGCCAGCGGGGACCGCAGCGCGTCCGAACGAAGCGGGCTGGGGGGCGAGGAATTCATCCCCTGGGTGCCGGGCGCGATGTTCTGATGGCCATTCGATATGCCTTGTCAGCGATCCGCGCGAAATGGCAGAAAAGGCGATGACCGACCCTCAGACGCCGCGTCCGGCGCGCAAAACCGTGAAGACTGCACGCCTGTATCAAAGCGTCGCCGAACAGATTGCGCGATCGGTCGCTGCCGGCGATTATAGGCCCGGCGAACGCCTGCCGTCCGAACGCGAATTGTCGCAGAGCTATTCGGTCAGTCGCCCGACGGTGCGCGAGGCGATCATCGCCCTCGAACTCGACGGGCTTGTCGAGGTGCGCCACGCCAGCGGCGTCTATGTCGCGCAGGATGCGAAGCGGCACAAACCGGTTCAGCACGACATCGGCGTCATCGAGCTGACCGAGGCGCGGCTGCTGGTCGAAGGCGAGGTGGCTGCGCTTGCCGCCACCCAGATCACCGATGCGGAGGTCGAAGAACTGCGCGATCTGCTCGACGAAATGGCGGCGACCAACCTGAAGACTGTCAGCGCGGCGGAAATGGTCGATCGCCGCCTGCATCAGTGCATCGCGCGGATCGGTCGCAATTCGGCGCTGGCGTTGATGGTCGATCAACTCTGGACGATGCGCGACCGCTCGCCGCAATGCGTGCGCTTCTTTGAACGCTCGCGCGACCAAGGCAACAAACCCGACGTCGCCGAACACCGTGCGATCGTCGATGCCCTCGCCGCCCGCGATCCCGCCGCAGCGCGCGCCGCGATGCGCGACCATCTGACCCGCGTGCTCAACACCCTGCTCGACGCCGCCGAGGTGGAGGCGATCGAGGAGGCCCGCGCGCGCGTGGCGGCCCAGCGGACGCGGTTCAGCCACGGCGCCTGATGCAGCATCGCGTTATCTCGACTGCCTCTGGCAGAAAGGGCATGCGACGCGCTTAATGGGATGGGAGCAATAACGGGTGACGGGTCTATGCCGTAGGGCGCGGTACGACCTGACCTTTACATTCCTGTCGGTTGGCGCGAGTTGCAGGGCCGACATGTAGCGGACGGGCGGCATCGTCAGGCTGGCGCTACCGGGAGCAAGGCGATGTCGAACTATGAAATCGTGGAACGCGACAGGCGTGACCAGTTGGGCGAGGGATTGCTTTGGTCTGCGCGCGAGCAGGCCGTTTACTGGACCGACATCCTGTCGCCAGCGCTCAATCGCCTGTCGCTGACGACGGGTGAAGTCGATCGCTGGGCAATGCCGGAAATGATCGGCTGGGTAATCGAGCGCCGCGACGCACCCGGCTTCATAGCCGGATTTCAAAGCGGGTTCGCCGAATTGACGCTCGATCCGCTGACGATCACCCCGATCGTAAATCCCGAGCCCAATGTGCCCGATAATCGGCTGAACGACGCCAAGGCCGATCGGTGGGGCCGTATCTGGGCGCGGTCGATGCCGCTTACTGCCGACCGACCGACCGGCAATCTCTATCGTCTTGATCCTGATCGTAGCCTGACGCATATCGACAGCGGTTATTCGGTCGCCAACGGTCCAGCGATCAGCCCGGATCAGGATTGGCTCTATCACACGGACACGCCCGCTGGGATCGTCTATCGCTTTGCCCTCGACGCTGACGGCGTGAAAAACCGCGAGCCCTTCATTCGGTTCGAAGCCAGTTGGGGTAAACCTGACGGCATGACCGTCGATGCCGAGGGGTATTTATGGATCGCGCATTGGGGAGGATCGCGCGTCAGCCGCTTTTCACCCGATGGCGTTTTGGACAGCGTCATCGAACTGCCCGCCTCGCAGATTACCAATGTCTGTTTTGCGGGGGACAAGCTGAACCGCATGTTCGTCACATCGGCGGCGGTCGGTGTGCCGCATGAGAAATATGCAGGCTGCCTGTTCGAAGTCGATTCCTGCGTCACCGGACTAAAGCCCGGTCAGTTCTGCGACTGAAATCGGCGTTCTGTAGATCGGGCTGGAGACGACAGCGTCCCGTCGGTCGCGCGCGCCGCCGACACGGCGACCATCGGTTGGTCGATCCCGCCTGAGGCGTAGCGTGCGTTCGATACCGCGGCAGGAGAGGGGGGCGCCCCCTGAAACGGTGCATACATGTCGAACGGGTAGTATGTCGGGGTCCGGACCATCCGCTTCTTGTCGGTAAGGATCATCGCCTGAAGCAGGTTCACTATCTGCGCGATCGCGGCGAGCTTCACCCGGTCAGTATGGCGGTGTGAAATGTTGAGCGTGGTGAGTGCCGCGAAGTGCGCGTCGCGAAGCGACTTCTGCTGATAGAGGAAGCCCGGCGTTAAACCCTCTCACCGATGTACCAGGTGCCCCATTTGTCGACATAGAGGCCGACCCGCTTAGTTGGGCTGACGGTGATGATCGCCCGCTAGAAGGTGCCCGACATGGGACATATACGGCCTGTAATGGTCGTTTCTGCTGACCGCGGTGTGCGAATTTCTATGCTGTTCCACGCGCTGTGGGGTTGCAAGGTTATGAACGCAGAACCAGAAGCGCGGCTGCAATAGATCAGCCGGAAACTAACCGTGCAGCGGTGAGGAAACGGGCGCGACTTTCTGCTGATCGTTGCTGCAATTCGCGAAGGTCGCGCTCTTCGGCAGCGTCGAGCATCGATTCGAGCAGGCGGTTGAAATGCCGCCGCATCGCCAGCCTTGCACCATGCGAATCGCGATTGCGGAGCGCATCGACGATCTCGCCATGTTCGGACTGGCGCGCCGTACCATCCTGCTTGCACACCAGCGCATGGCTGGCGCGCACCTCGGGCAATTCGTTGCGTAACCGCCACAGCGTCGAGACGACATGAATGATCGCCTGGTTCCCCGAAGCGGACGCGATCGTCAGGTGGAAATCCCGGTCGGCGGCACTGATCGCGTCGTCGCTCAGGTCGTCATCGGCCATAACGCCCAGCAGACGGTCGAGCTTGTCGAGATCGGCGTCGCTGATCGTTGTCGCTGCCAAGGCCGCGGCTTCGGCCTCGAACAGCGAGCGCGCCTCGGTCAGTTCGAACGCGCTCACCTTGGGCAGCCCCTCTTCGTCGCGACCGGCATGCGAGGTGACATAGACGCCCGATCCGGTCTTGATCTTGACCCAGCCCGCCGCCTGAAGCGAGATTTCGGCCTCGCGCACGGTGACGCGACTGACACCCAGTTCCTCGGACAATTCGCGTTCGCCAGGTAACCGCGTACCGCGCGGGTAGGTGCCGTCCTCGATCCGCGCGATCAGTTTGTCGGCGATCTCCTGAAACAAACGACGTTCGGCCACGCACCCATTCTCCCAATTAATGGTCGATGTCGTTTGTCATACCCTTTGTGCGGACCAGTGCAAGGTCGGCGGCAGCGCGCTGAAAAGGGAGTGCACGCGCCGCCGCCGCCCCGCGCGTCACAGCCGGACGCGCGCGCTGAGGAAGTATTTCGATCCGTAGTAATGATATTGGCGGATGCTGCCCTGCACCGGCATGTCGGTCACCTTGGGCGCATCGAACAGGTTCAGCGCCTCGAACCTCAGCGAGAAATTGCGGTTGACGGCAAAGCTCGCGCGGAAGTCGAACGTCTCGTTATCGCGGACATAGCGCAGCTGGTTGTTGCCGCCGACAAAGTCCTGATAATAGTTGGATCGATAATTATAGATGCCCTGAAGCGAGAACGGCCCGGTTTCGTAATAGAGCTGGGCCGACAGCACATGGCGCGAGTAGCCGTGGATATTGGCGGGCGGGATGATCCCCGGCGTGACCACCCCAGTCACGCCGTCGGTAACTTCGCCCAGGCGGATGTCCTGGGTTTCGAAATCGCTGTCGGCGAAGTTGTAGCTGACTTTGCCACCGAACCCGTCGAACGGCGCGGGCAACCAGGAAAAGCGGTTGGCGAGTGTGAGCTCAAGGCCCCAGATCTTGCTCTTGTCGTCACTGTTCTGAGTCTGGGTGACCGGCACGGTCACCGTCGTGCCGTCGATCACGAAGCTTTCGTCAAACACCACAGGCTGAAAACCGCCGGTGAACTGTTTGTAGTATAGCGTTGCAGACAGGATCGAATCCCGGTTGGGATACCATTCGAGCGCAACGTCGCCGTTCCACGACATCAGCGGCTCCAGCCTCGGGCTGCCATTGGCGTTGATGTTGCGGATGGCGTCAGCGATGTTCACGAACGCGGCGCCATCCTCAAGCTGGATGGTCCGGCCGGCGCCCAGGCTGGACGGCGCCGGACGTGACATCGCACGATAAACGGCGGCCCGCGCCAGCACGTCGGGCGCCAGATCGAAGATCATGTTGATGCTGGGCAAGAACCGAGTGGTTTCCCCCTCCAGCGTCACGGTTTCGAAATCACCGGTTTCGACCAGCCGTATCGTGCCATCGCCATTGTTGACGACATCGAGATCGCTGCGAAGACCGAGCGAAGTGACCTTTGTGTTCACCAAGCGACCGCCGAAATTGCCCCGGATCGGCATGGTTCCAAGCGAACTGTTATAGGTCGCCATCACATATCCAGCGAGCGTGCGTTCCTCCACATCACGATTTGCGACGGAGCGAATATCCTCATTGCGACCCGGATCCTCGGTGCCCAGATATTCGCGGAATAGACAGAGCGGGTCGAACGATGCCCAGCTGGTGATGCTATTGCCTTCGGCAGCGCTCAAATAATCCCGCTGCGGGAAAATGGTGCGACAGGCAAGGTTGACCGGCAGGTTCGCAGCCAGATTGGCAGGCCGACCCGATATACTGATTTCGACCCGGTCGCTGTAATCCTCATACGTCTGGATCGTCCCGCGAACGCCCGCCTCGATCGAACTGAGGAAGCCGCCGTCCACCTGATATCGCAAGTCGATTCGCCCTGCCCAGATTTCGTTCTGCCGCCGCGTTTCGTCACGCCGCATTCGCGTGTCATCGCTGAACAATGCATGATTATTGATATCGAAGCGCGGATCGAGAGTGATTGTCGGTGCGAAATTACCCGGCAGGATTTCATAGACATAACCGATACGCTGGTTGTTGACCGGCGTTACGTTGTTGAAGATGTCGCGCGGATCGGTTCGCAGCCGCGTAGAACGCTGGGTTTCAGTGCGGATGGTTCGCGAATAGGACAGATCGGTCGATACCGTCAGGCGGTCGCTGGCGCGCCAGGCGATGTCGATGCCGCCGCCCAGATATTCCTCGTCCCGCTCGAGGAAGGTCGAGGTGGACTCGAGCGAGGTCAGGCCCTCCACCCGCGTCAGATAGCCGCCCGGCGCAATGGTCGGGTTTCGCAACCCGTAACGCATTTCCGACATGTTGAAGTCGGTACGGTCCTCGATGAAATCGCGGCGCGAATATTGGCCGTCGATGTTGATGTCCAACCGGTCCGACGGCTTCCACTGGATCGCGCCGAAGAACGCATCGCGCTGATCGTCTTCGCTGATCTGGCGCCAGGCGAAGGCGTTGGGCGCGAGGTAGAAGGGCGTACCCGCCGCCACCTGCTCGCGAGACGCCTCAGTGCAATTGCCGTTCAGGACCGTGATCGTCGCATTGCACGCGACCCAGGTCGAGCTGCCCGCCATCGTTTCTTCCGGGTTGGCGGTACGGCTGCGCTGAAAGCCCAGCGACACGCCGATCCGCCCGAGCGCGCCGACATCATATTGATCGACATAGGAGAGCGTCAGCCGCGATCCGGTGCCGCCGGAGCCGACGATGCGGTCCTGATAGGGATGGTAGTTCGCCTTGATTTCCGCCTGAAGCCGCGTGCGGTTGAAGTCGAGCGGGCGTAGTGTCTGAAGCTCGATCGATCCCGCAACGCCGCCTTCGACCAAATTGGCCTGTTGCGTCTTGTAGATCATGATCTTGTTGATGAGTTCGGAGGGGAACTGGCCGAAATTAACTGCCCGGTCGCCGCTGCCGTTGGTCGCGTCGCGCCCGTTGAAGGTCGAATTGGACAGGAACGGCCCCAGCCCGCGCAATGCAATTTCCGATGCATCACCCTTTTCGCGGTGGGTGGTCGCGCCGGTGATCGTCTGGATCGCCTGACCCACCGACAATGCGGGCAGGTCGCCGATGTCGTCCGCCGACAGCGCGTCGACGATCGCGGTTTCCTGGCGCTTGGTTTCGATCGAATCCTGAATGGTGGCGCGGATGCCCTGGACGATGATGTCCTCGCCCTCTTCGTCCTCCGGGGCAGGGGTCTGGGCTTGCGAGGGCTGCTGTTGGGCATGGGCTGGCATCGCCGCCAGCATCAATGTGCTGCCGCTGAGCAGGAATGCACGAAGTCCACATGCGCCTGGGCGCTTCAATCGGGTGCCGCGCATGCGACTCTCCTCTCCTGATGATGTATCTTGTTATGACAACTGGACTGGCCTCTAAGCCAGAATATGTCAAGACCAATCCGAAATCCCAATCTGCTCCCCGGCTGAATATTGGTCTATACCAATTGTCCAGTATGCGACGGACGTGCAGAGGCTTGCTCCCGTCAGGGGAGAATCTGGCTCCTGAGCGACGGCACAGCGACCGCCAGATCGCGGGCGACGACCTTTGCGATCGCCGTTGCCCCGACATCGCCCAGATGTGTGTAATCGAATTTCCGCGTGACATAGCCGCGCGGACCGGTCTGATTGGTCATCTCCGGCGAGTCCGGGGTGGGCGGCGCGGGTGCGGTCGTTCCCGTGGCGGCCGCGGCGCGGTCCTCTGCCGAGGGCGGTTCCTGGGCGAATGCCATCGATTCAACCGCCCCCATACGTTCGGTGATCGCGGCACTGCGCGCGTTGAGATCGACCAGCGGGGTCTTGGTCGCGGTCGCCACCTTGCGAACCTGTTCCGACCAGCTGGCGAGCGTGTTGCGCAGCTTGCCATCGCGGAACTCGCGACGGGTCAGCGGCGTGACCAGCACCGGCTCGGCCCCTGCGGCGCGCACCTCTTCGATCATGCGGCGCAGATTGGCGGGAAATTCGGTGGTCTGGTCGGTCCAGCGCTCGGGATTGCTGGTCGACTGATCGTTATGCCCGAACTGGATCACGACATAGCGCGCGCGATATCCCGGCACTTTCGCCTCGGCGATGGCGGCGTCCCACGACCCCTCGGCGCGGAAACTGCGCGTCGATCGCCCGCCACGCCCCAGATTGAGGCAGGCGACCGAAGATTTGACGTGCTTGGCGCAGAACGCGCCGCCCCAACCGCTATGCGGGGCCATCGTCGAATCGCCGACCAGAATGATCTTGTACGGCTCCAGTTTCGGCGCGTCGGTGCGTTCGCGCGGCGTGGTCTGCGCCAATGCGGCCAGTGGCATTGCGAGCGCCGCGCTCGCGATCAGGATGCGATAGATCACATAACCCTCCCCGGTGTTGCGCGGATCCGGTGCTTCAGGAGAAGCCCAGCCCGCCATTGATGTCCATGTTGACGCCCGTCAGGAAACCGCTGTCATCGCTGGCCAGCCAGACGATCGCCTCCGCGACCTCATCCGGCTGTCCTTCGCGGCGCAGCGGCGTGTTGCCCGCGACCGCGGCACGTCCCTCGGGCTTCGAGAAGATGTCGTGGAAGCTGGTGCCGATCAGACCGGGGCAGACCGCGTTGACGCGGATGCCCTGGGGTCCGAATTCCTTGGCCCAGGCACGGGTCAACGTCATCAGCGCGCCCTTTGCCGTGGCATAGAGCGATGCGCCCGGCCCGCCACCGTCGCGGCCCGCCAGCGACGACACGTTCACGATCGACGCGCCCTTGCCCATCAGCGGCTTGGCGGCGCGGGTGACCGCCCAGGCCGATTTGAGGTTCAGGTCCATCAGCTGGTCGTAAAAATCTTCGTCCTGTTCCTCGATGGTCTTGCGCGCGACCATGCCGCCAGCAAGGTTGACGAGGATGTCGATCCGCCCGTGATCGGCCTTCACCGCGTCCACCATCGCCTGTACCGCAGCCATGTCGGTCACGTCCGCGCGGTGCGCGCGAGCGGTTCCACCTGCGTCGGTAATCGCCTTTACCGTGTCGTTCGCGGCGTCGGCATTGTTGGCGAAATTGACGATGACCGTCGCGCCCGCCTTGGCGAGGCGCAGCGACACCGAACGGCCGATGTCACGGCCGCCGCCGGTCACCAGCGCGACTTTGCCCGATAATTTCATGCTTCATTTCCTGTTGTGATGGGGTTGGGACGGTTGGTGCTGAGCGCGACCGGCTGGACGCGGCCACCAAGCATCCAGATCGAAAGGAGCGACAGTGGCACGATCGCCGCCGAGAGGATGAACACCGGCGCATAGCTTTCGGTGGTGAGCACCGGCACCAGCCAGGTGACGATCAGCGTGCCTGCAACTGCAGCCATGCCGCTGATGCCCGCCAGGCTGCCGACCGCGCCGCCGCCGAAATAATCGGAAGGCAGCGTCTGGATGTTGCCGATTGCCATCTGGAAACCGAACAGGATCACCGCGATCAGCAGCACCGCGACCAGCGGATCGCCCGCCTGCGCCGTCGCCAGCAGCGCGGGCAACATCAACAGGCTGCCGATGGTGATCGCGGTCTTGCGCGACCGGTTGATCGTATAGCCTGCGCCGATCATCCGGCCCGACAGCCAGCCGCCGAACAGGCTGCCCAGCATCGCGCCAACGAACGGAACCCAGGCGAACATGCCGATTTCCGCGACGTTGAACCCAAAGGTTTCGGCGAGGTAGATCGGCAGCCACGACACGAACAGCCACCAGACGGGATCGAGGAAGAACCGCCCCGAAATCACCGCCCAGCTCTGGCGCTTGGACAACAGCTCGCCCAGCGGCGGCGCGGGTTCGGGCGGCGCTTTCGCATCGCGTCCGACGGCGATCAGCGCGCGTTCCTCGTCGGATACCCAGGGATGTGTGTCGGGATCGGCCTTGTAGTAATAGAGCCAGGGGATCAGCCAGACGAAGCCGAACAGGCCGATGATGACGAACGTCGCCTGCCAGCCGAAACCCACGAACAACAGGGCGACGAGCGGCGCGGACACGATCCCGCCCAGCGACGCGCCCGCATTGAACATGCCCTGTGCAAAGGCGCGCTCCTGCGGCGGAAACCAGATCGCGTTGGACTTGGCTGCACCCGGCCAGTTGCCGGCTTCGGACACGCCCAGCGTTACGCGCAGCAATGCGAGCAGTCCCAGCCCGCGCACCAGCGCGTGCGCCGCGATCGATGCCGACCAGATGACGATCGAGACGACGAACCCCATCCGCACGCCGATCTTGTCGAACACCCGTCCGAACAGTGCCTGTCCGGCGGCATAGGCGATCATGAACACGGTGACGAGAAGGGCGTAATCCTCCTTGGTCGCCCCGATGTCGGCGGAGACCGCAGGCCACATCACGGCCAGCGCGTTGCGGTCGATATAATTGATGACGGTGGCGACCGCGATCAGCCCGATCACGCCCCAGCGCACGCCCTTGCGGATCATTTCGCAGCTCTCGCATCGAACCGGCCTACCGGACCGGTCCAGCTCTGATTGCGCCCGCCGACGCTGGCGCGGTGGCTCGTGCCTTCGCTGGCATCGTCGGCGATGGCGATGGTGGTCGAGCGTCCGTCGAGGAAGGTGACGGTGACGAGATCGGCGTCGCCCGCTCGGGCATGAGTCAGCGATTTGACCTGGCTGCCGGTGTTGACGGTTAGTTCCGACCCGGCGTCGTAACTGCCATGCGGCTCCAGCAGGCCGACGAAGGTGGCTTCGCGCGCACCATCCTGCCGCTGGATCAGCGCGGGTTCGCGGCGCAGGTTGAAATCGGGGTCGTTCGCGCCGCTTTCGACGAACAGCAATTGCGTCCCCGCAGGCGCAGCCATCCGGTAGGTATAGAACCTCCCGCCGGTCATCCAGGTAACGCGCGGATCGCCTTCGGCAAGCGAGGCGGTCGCATCGACCCACAGATGCTGATATCCGTTCGCCTTGCCCAGCACCGGCCGGGTCGCGGCATTCGCCTGACGCTTCATGCCGGTGTCGATCAGATGGCCGTTATAATGGAGCGGCAGGTCGAACCGGTGCGCCTTCGCGCCGTTCGCGCGGAGCAGATCGACGACCAGCGGCGATCGGCCATTTCCCTGTTCGATCGTCACCAGCGCGCGGCGCATGGTGACGCCCGGATAGGCGTCCTTCATCTCTGCCACCGACCATTGCAGCCGGTCGTTGCGTCCGAAGGCGAGCTGGGTCGGCCATGCCGCTTCCGCCGGTTTCAATTGCCCGCGAAAATGGCTGGTCTCGTCGACGACCAGCGTGTTGTGCGCGACCGTGGTTTTCGCCCAGCTGTCGTTTTCGGGAAGGTAGCGCCCGCCCTGTTTGGCCTCGATGTTCAGGAAACGCGCCGCGCCATAATCGGTGACGATCGGGTTTCCGGCGTCGTAGAATAGCCAGTTGAGCTTGTCGAAATGGCCATGCCCCATGCCCTGCGCCGTATTCTTGGCGACCAGCAAAGATCCCTGGCCGTCCGTACCGCTGCGGATGATGCCCAGCGCGCCGCGGGTGCCGTCGGGGCCGTCGCGGAACATCTGCGTCGCGAAATCGAAGGGCTGCGCCTTGCCGCCCGCCAGATCGCGCGCCAGCGCCAGGCCGCCGGGGGTAAGCACGACGCGCCCTTGCCACTCGGCGATCGACAACAGGCCGGGGTCGCGCGTCGCGGCATACCCAATGGCGACTCCCTGATAGAGTTCTTCGGTCTTGAGCGACTTCTCGCGCAGCGCGTTGTTGATCGGGATGAAATAGCCGCGATGCGTCAGTTGGACCGCGGTGCGGATCGCCTTGGGCACGATGCCGTCGCGATGCTTGAAAATGCCGCGCTGCGGCTCGTTGCGCTCGATCGCATCGGCGAACACGACGAAGGGCTGGAGCGCGTAGCGCTGATAATAGGGACCTTCGGCATAATAGCCGTCGGGCGAGAACAACTGGTCGAGCTGGGCGAGAAAGCCGCCGGTGCCGCTCTTGTCGAGCCCCAACAGCGCCTTTTCGACCAGATCCTTGTCGCCCAGCACATAGCCCGCCATGCCGACGGCGGCGGCGGCCCAGGTGCCGTGGTTGTGAATCCGGTTGAACGTCCGCGCCGACCCTTCGGACAGGAACGTCGCCATCGGCCGGATCGCGCCCGTTTCGATCGTAGCGCGTTCCTGCGGCGTCATAGCCTCGCGCGCGGCGTCATAGCCCTGGATCGCGTGGACCAGAAACACGCTGTCGTTCAGGCTTTGCCAGAAGAGCCGCCCGGCGGTCTGGTTGGCACGGGCCGGATGGTCGCCCAATCCCGGATAGAGTTTGGCATATTCGAGCAGCAGATCGCGGACATGATCGGCATAACGACGCTCGCCGGTGATCCGGTACAGCGCGCCCGCGCCCTGAATGGTCAGGTAATTGCGCTTGTGCTGTTCATGCGTATAGCCGCCGCCCGGATCCTTCGGCACCGGCACGACGATCCCGCCGCGCATCGCCGCATCGACGCTGGCGCGCGCCCGCGCGACCTCTGCGGCGAACATCGGATAGCGATCCGCCTCCGCCGCCATCGCCTGCCATTCGGCGGGCGTTGCAAGCACGGTGGGCGCGGAAGGCTGGGCCGAAGCCGGAGCGACCAGCGCGATCGGCGCGGCAGCGATCAGGGCCATACGGATCATCAATTCTGCTCCATCCGGTTGGGGGCGAAGGTGCCGCGCGGCGGCCCTTTGTGGATCAGTTCGCGCACCACCGGCGCGGGCGTTGCCGCAAAGACGTTTCCGGTGACCTGCGTGTCGGGCGTGCCGACCGAGTGGGTCACCTCGACCGGCCCGGAGCGCGCGAAGCGGTTGTCCGTGACGCGTACCTGCTGCGCGCCCGAGAGGCGAAGCGACGCGGAGCCTCGTCCGCTGTCGGTGACGGTGGATCCGCTGATGTGCGCGAAGGGGCCGAAGGTGCTTTCGTCCGTCCCGCCGCGCAGCAGGTCGGCGACCATGCCCACGCGCGCGAAATGGCTGTCCGTGATCGTCAGTCTTTCGACCGGATAGAAGCCACGCCCCGTCGTCTCTCCCGCCGCCGCGACGACAGTGCGAGCGGTATCGAAGCGGCTCTGATCGATGCGGATTTCATCGGCGAAGGTGCCGGGCGACAAGGCGATGACGTCCTGCGCGCCATCGCCGGAAAAGGTCACGCGGGATAGGCCCAGCCGGTAATTTCCGGTCATCTGCGGCGTGACCGCGATGGCCGGTCGCGTGGCAGCCTGGACACGGAGCGACAGTCCCTCGACCGTGACCCCGCCGCCGCCTGCAATGTCCAGAAAGCCGCCTTCGGCAAGCGTGATCGTCGGGGCGGGATCGCCCGCGCCGCTCAGCGTCACGGTGCGCGTCACCGGGATGGCGCGCGCAACGGTGTAGCGCCCCGGCGCCAACGCAACCGTGCCGCCATCGTCCAGCGCCGCGACCGCATCCGCGATCGACTGGCCCGGCGACAGCGACACGGTGCGTCCGCTGCCGAAAGCGGCAGCGGCGACGGGTTTATACCAATTCACGCCCACCTCTGCCCGCGTCACCGGTTTCAGGTCGCGCGGCGCACCGATCTCGGCGAGCGCAGGGTCGGTCGGATAGAGCAGGCCGTTGGCGGCGCGCTCCAGCGTCAGTTCGGCCTGCGTCACGCCTTCGCTCAGCAGCGGCTTTGCGACCCGCGCCTGGACGTTTCCGGCAAAGGCAATGCCGCCGATCTCGCCCGGCGCGGTGAACGGATCGCTGCCGCCCGCGCCGCTGACCAGGTTGCGCTCGAACCGGCTGTCGATCGGCGCGGCGGATCGTTCGGCATCCGCCCCCGCCGCCAGCGTGACGCGCGCGACGTCGAGGATCGAATTGTTGTGGATCCGCGCATTGGCGACCTGATGATAACGGTTGATCGCCGAATCCGGCACGCCGTTCATCACGCTCAAAGCGCTTTTCAGGTCGCGGCCCGCCAGTCCTTCCAGATAATTGTGGCGCACCGTCTGATCGCGGTTGATGACGCGGATTCCGGCGGAATTGGCGACGCCGCTGCCCAGAAACACGTTGCGTTCGACCAGATTGCCGTTGCCGTGGCGTAACACGAAAGCACCCTGTGACGATAACACCAGATTTTCGCGCAGCACATTGGCGCCTGATTTGATCGAGATGATCTCGACCTCGCCGTCCGTACGCTCGAAAATGTTGCGCTCGACGATCGACGCACTGTCGCTCAGCGATTCGTCGCTGGTGCCGATACGGATGGTCTCGCCGCCATTGGCGCCGAGCGGTGGACGATGGCCGAAATAATTGTGATCGATGCGCGCGCGATTGGGGCCGGGCTCGCCCTTGGGCCGGATCACCGCCAGCGTGACGCCGGCATTGGTCTTGCCCTCAAAATGCGAATGGTCGACGCGGTTGTCTGTGCCATAGATTGAAACCCAATTGTCCTGCGTGCGGCGATCGGGCTTGTTGAACCGGTCGATGACCACTTCGGCCACGCGACTGTTGCTTGCATAATCGCCGGTGGTGCGGCGAAATGCGATCACGTCGCCGGTCGGGCTGTACCCGTCGCGGAACACCAGTCCCGACACGACCAGATGCCTGCCCGTCAGTCGTAGGTTCGACTGACCCGACAGGATGACGCCGCCCTTGGTCTCTGCGGTCAGCGTGATCGGCTTGTCGGCGGTGCCTTTGCCTGAAAACAGGATGCGGAAATCGCGCCACACGCCATTGGCGAGGACGATTGTATCACCTGCACGAGCCGCGCGCACCGCTTTGTCATATTCGGCCGGATTGGTGACGCGGACTTGCTGGTCCTGGGCAAGGGCAGGCGCAGACAGACTGAGCCCAACGGCACACACGGCGATCCGCGTCCAATACATAACCTCTCCCGCCGGGCTTTGTGCCCTGCCACAGGACTATTGAGAGATCATGCCAATAACAAGCCCATAAATTCGTCATTGGTATAGACCGGAGATAACCCTAGCGGCCTGGACTGGTTAGGCCTGAGCGAGTGGGGCCTTAGTCCTCTGAGTGCAGGGAGTCCCAACAGCTGACCACTGGAAATTGCGACCGAAATTCAGGGTTAGAATATGCGGATAAGGCGAGGGGGAGCGCTTGGGCAGGCGCGACCTGCGCGTGTCGAGCAGAATCATATCCACCAAGTCGGGCATCGCCGTGTGCGCCGCCCTGCTGTCGCCTGCCGCTACCGCCTCGAACACGCGGCGATGGTCGGGCAGGGGATCGCGCTGGAGCGGGCAGGCGCGCTGTTTGACGATCGTCGTCCACGCGACTGCTGCGCGGGCTCCCCTGTTCTGCGTTAGCAGAAGCGGCGTGCCCGACGCACCAATCAAAGCGGCGTGAACACTCTAGTCGGCGACGCGGCCTTGCTCGTCCGGGAGCGCGTGCCGCTCCACCCCTTCCAGCGCTCCGGCCATCGCGCCAATATGGGTGTCGGTGCGGCGCTCGGCGACAAGCGCTGCGGCTTCGGGTTCGACGATCTTGCGCAGCTCGAACAGGCTGTTCGTCGCTTGCGACATTCAGCCGCAGCACCTCGCCATGTCCATCTCGGGACGTCTCGGCAAAGGAATGAAAGATCGTCTGTCGCCAGGTCGGCCCGCGTCCCCACGCGTTGGGGTCGCTCGCGGGGGACAAATTGTTCTGGCAATTCGACTAGCGCTACTGGTTGCGCCATGCGCTGAAACCGGAGATCACCGGCTTGGCCCAAGTGCGCGGTTTCCGCGGTCCCACCGATTCTAGGGAGATCAGGAGCACCGGCTGCCCGCCGACCTTGAATATCTCCGCGGCTGGTCGATCTGGCGCAGGCTCATCCTAGCCTCCACCGAGTCGGTAATTATGCACAAAAACGCGTTATGATGCGATCTCGTCGAGAACTGGACGATTGGATTGCTTGAGGGGCGATCAGCCCGTGTGGATTGTCGGCATGGCCCAGCTGACCTTCGCCTCCTCCATTTTCCATCTTCCATCCCTTAAGCCGATTTGGGCTCAGGCTGTCGGTTATGACAGTTTGCCCGAGAGCAGGGATCGGAAAGCGAATGGGGCGGGAGTATTGAGACTCGGCCTTTCTCTGGGCACCCAACTGAACACCGGACTTGTCGGACCGGTTGATCCGTGAGCCGTACCTCTCAGGCAAACTGTCATGGGTGATCGAATCAGAAACAAATCGGGACTTTCACGACAACTTTGCTTGCCTCTGCGATTCGCACCGGTTTAGATTCACCGATGAGGAGTTGGTGAAATGGCTGAACAGGCTCTCGATTGCGGCGCGATTTTCGATCGTTTGTCCGAACATTCGTCGCGTCCGCGCTACGCGTTCATGGTGCTCAATCTGTTGGCCGAGCAGGCGGGGGCCGACAACCGCGCGGGGCCGGTCATCAACGACGGCGGAATGGCACTGCCGCTTCGCGAGTGGATCGGCCATAAATTATCGCGCGCATCTAGCTGGAAGACGCGTCGCGATGCGCTCGTTCGCCGGATTCGCCAGTCGCTCAGCGAGGAACTGCCCGACGACCTGATCGAGGCGCAGAAGATCGTCGATGCCAAGGTCGAGATGCACGTCCGGTCGGTTGGTGCCGACAATGCGAGCCGCGTGATCGTCGATCTGGAACGTGCGGGACTGCTCAAGCGCCATTACCAGGGATACCGCACGAACCACCGCAATCGCGGTGGGCTACGTCAGCTGGTCTGCGTGCTCGACGGCGACGCCGTTGCGGCGCTGCGGCGGCGCGATACGCTGATCTGAAGCAGATCGGCGACAAGCCGCACCAAGGTTAAGCACAGCGTAACCTTCCGGAGTTGCTCCCAGCCGAGATTTGTGACAGTGGATGTCTCAATCGAAATGTTTGGGATCCAGCCGGGACGTCGCCGATGCTTGAAGAACTGTCTCGCGAACTGGTGGCTTATGCGATTATCGGTGTCGTCCTGCTGATCGCAATCCCGACGATCGCGATCTCCTTGCGCAACCGTCGTCGTCAAAAGCTCCGTCGGCGGGGGATCAAGACGTACGGTCATTGATCGACACCCTCGTTTCGATCGGCGCGATGTCGCTTCCTCGCGGCGGCCAGCGTTTCCAGGCAAATTCGGTTCGCGAGTTCCTGTCCCTAAATCAGGCGGCGAACTGGTTCATTGTATTGTGGGCACCGCCGGCTTTCAGAGCGGCTTCGCCGGCGAAATATTCCTTGTGATCGTCGCCGATGTCCGAGCCGGACATGTTCTGGTGCTTCACACAGGCAATTCCCTGACGGATTTCCTGCCGCTGGACGTTCTTCACATAGCCGAGCATCGCGGCATCACCGAAATATTCGCGCGCGAGATTGTCGGTCGAGAGTGCGGCGGTGTGATAGGTCGGGAGCGTGATCAGGTGATGGAAGATCCCCGCACGGGCCGATGCGTCGCGCTGGAAGGTGCGGATGCGCTCGTCGGCTTCGGCGGCCAGATCGGTGGCATCGTAATCGACGCTCATCAGCCGGGCGCGGTCATAGGCTGAGACGTCGCGCCCTTCTTCCACCCAGGCGTCGAACACCTGCTGTCGGAAATTGAGCGTCCAGTTGAAGCTGGGCGAGTTGTTGTACACCAGCTTGGCACCCGGCACGACTTCGCGGATGCGGTCGACCATCGACGCGATCTGTTCGATGTGCGGCTTTTCGGTCTCGATCCACAACAGATCGGCACCGTTCTGAAGCGACGTGATGCAATCGAGCACGCACCGGTCGGCACCGGTCCCTTCGCGGAATTGGTAGAGGTTGGACGGCAGGCGCTTGGGCCGCATCAGCTTGCCGTCGCGTTCGATCACGACGTCTCCGCGCAGCGACGACAGATCGGTGACCTCTTCGCAGTCGAGAAAAGCGTTATACTGGTCGCCCAGATCGCCGGGCTCTTTCGAATAGGCGATCTGCTTTGTCAGCCCCGCGCCCAGCGAATCGGTGCGCGTCACGATGATCCCGTCCTCGACGCCGAGTTCGAGGAACGCGTATCGACACGCGCGGACCTTTGCCAGGAAGTCCTCGTGCGGCACGGTGACCTTGCCGTCCTGATGCCCGCATTGCTTTTCGTCGCTGACCTGATTTTCGATCTGGAGCGCGCACGCGCCCGCCTCGATCATCTTTTTGGCGAGCAGATAGGTCGCCTCGGCATTGCCGAAGCCCGCGTCGATATCGGCGATGATCGGCACGACATGGGTTTCGTAAGTGTCGATGGCGTTGGTCAGCCGCTGAACCTCGACCTCATTGCCCGCGTCCCGCGCATCGTCGAGGTCGCGGAACATCATGCCCAGTTCGCGGGCATCGGCCTGTTTGAGGAAGGTGTAGAGTTCCTCGATCAGCGCCGGCACGCTGGTCTTCTCATGCATCGACTGGTCGGGAAGCGGACCGAAATCGCTGCGCAGCGCGGCAACCATCCATCCCGAAAGATAGAGGTAGCGGCCCTTGGTCGATCCGAAATGCTTCTTGATCGAAATGAGCTTCTGCTGGCCGATGAATCCGTGCCAGCAGCCCAGCGACTGGGTGTAGTTGACGGGGTCGGCATCGTACGCCGCCATGTCGCGGCGCATGATCGCGGCGGTGTAGCGGGCAATGTCGATCCCCGTGCGGAACCGGTTCTGCAACTGCATCCGGGCGACGCTTTCGGCGTCGATCCCGTCCCATGTGCCGCCGAAGCGCTGGATAAGTTGCTGGTTCCCGGTGATCTGATCCTGATAGGTCATGGTCGAAACTCCCCCGATGGGCGGTGCGGGCAAGAAATGTCCGTCGGCACGCACGCGCACCGACGGACACCTTTCCTCCCCAGGAAATCATGGCCCCGCCGAATTCGTCGGGACCGATCGAATGACGCGTCAGCCGAGGCGGCCGAGGCGGTGATAGAGGTTCGAGAATTTGGACGAACGCGGATCGTCGGCGATCTGCTTGACGTAGTTCGCCACCGCTTCCTTCATCAGTCCGAAGTCCTCGTTGGAGAAGACGGCGCGGCTGCGCTGGGGGTCGGTCGGCATGTCGAAGCTCCTGCTCGGTTCGTTCGCATCGCTGCGGTGAGACGGTGATACGCGCCAAATCCGTCTGCATGTGATAGCAATTTACGGATTTTAGTGTCGCCAAGTCGCCAGCCGCGCTATGCAGCGTGTGTTTTTGTCATGATATTTACAGGTGGGCCGTGGCGCGTGAGAAACTGTTGGCGGGGCATGCGGTGCGACGATTGCGGCGTCGCAGCGGCCTGACCCAGGCGGCGATGGCGGAAATGCTCGACATTTCGCCCAGCTATCTCAACCTGATCGAACGCAACCAGCGCGCACTCCCTGCTGCGCTGCTGGTGCGGATGACCGACCAGTTCGATTTCGATCCGCGCGCGCTGGCAGCGGGCGAACCGGGCGGCGGCATGGACGCGATCCGGCGGCGGCTCGCCGACCCGATGTTCGCCGACCTCGAAATCGACCGGCACGAAGTCGAGGAATGGCTGGCGGCCGCGCCCGGCGGGGCGGAGGCCTTCGCTCGTGCATTCGATCGCACGGTCGGCGGGGCGGGGGAGGCGCTCCCGTCCGACGATCCGACCCGCCTCGTCCGCCGCGAGATCGAGCGCTGGCGCAATCATTTCGCCGACCTCGATGCCGCTGCCGAAGCGCTGGCGGACGAGTTGCGCCTGACCAATGCCGATACGCACGCAGCGTTGGTCGAGCGATTGCGCGTGCGGCACAGCCTGTCGGTTCGCATCCTGCCGGTGGATGTTCTGCCCGATGTGCTGCGCCGTCTCGACCTTCATGCGCGCCAGTTGCAATTGAGCGAGTTGCTCGACGGCCCCTCGCGCACCTTTGCGCTGGCCGCACAGCTTGCCCAGATCGAAGCGCGCGCCGAAATCGACGCCCTGGCGCGCGGGGCAGGCTTTGCCGATCGCATCGCCGAGCGCCTGTTCCGACGCCATCTGACCCATTATTTCGCCGCCGCGCTGATGATGCCTTATGGCCGTTTCCTGCGCGCGTGCGAGGCAACGGGCTATGACTTGGCCGTGCTCGAGCGACGCTTCGGGGCCAGCTTCGAACAGGTCGCGCACCGCCTGACAACGCTCAGCCGCGTCGGCGCGCGGGGCCTGTCGTTTTTCATGATCCGCATCGACCGCGCCGGTCAGGCCTCCAAACGCTATGGCGGGGCAGGCGGCGGGCCGCTGATCGACAGCGAGGCCCGCTGCCCCTTGTGGCGATTGCATCGTGCGTTCGACCGGCCGGGCGAAATCGCATCGCAACTGGTCGAGATGGAGGGCGAACGCTGGCTCACGCTGGCGCGCACCGTGCACGGCCAGGGAAGTCGGCCCGGCATGTCGTCATCCGAACGCGCCGCAGAATTCGCGATCGGCTTGGGCGTGGCCGCCGACCAGGCAAGCAGTATCGCCACCACCTACGATATCGACCCGCAAGGCCGTGCCACCCCCATCGGCCCCGAATGTCGCGCCTGCGTGCGACCGGATTGCGCGCAGCGTGCGCACCCGCCCGCAAACCGCGCACTGATCGTCAACGAACGCGAACGCGGTCTGTCGCCTTTTCCGTTCGTGAACGACTGAGCCGGAAATCGATGCCGGTTCGATCAGACCGAACGGCGCGGGCGTCTGCGCCACCACAACAGGTAACCGGTCACGACCAGCACGCTGGTCGTCACGCCCGACAGGAAAATCAGCAGACGACCCAGCGGTCCGAGTATCTGCCCGGAATGCAGGGCATATTGCCAGGCGAAGAACAGGTCGCCCGCGCTGTCGCCTGCGTCATGCCTTTGCGCGAAGGGTCGGGCGTCGGCCATCGACACATAGGTCCACAGCCGACCCTGATAATCGACGTCGCGCGAGTCGTAAGTGCGCACGGCATAGGCGGCATGGTCGGACAGGATGCGGACGCTGTGGACCTTTTCGCGGTCTGGCGTGACGGCGGCGATCGCGCGTTCGATGGTGACGGGGTTTGCCGGCGGTTCGACGTCGCCCCACGCCTCGTCCAGCCGCCCGCCGATCGGCGAGACCAGCGCCACCGCATCGCGGCTCGTCTCCGGCCAGGCGAGCGTGACGCCGGTCAGCGCGACGGCGAACGTCACCGGCCATCCACAGATGCCCGGCGCGCGGTGAAGGTCGAACAGACGGCGCAAACTGCCTTTCCTCCCCGCGACGAAGAACGCCTGAAGCCATTTCGCGCCGCGCGGCAGCGCCAGCCACAGCGCGATCGCATGGTCGATCAGCCAGGCCAGCGACACCAGCCCGAAGAACCAGGTCATCCACGCCCCCGCGAGCAGATCGACGTGCAGACCATAGACGATATCCATCGCGTGCCGACGGTCGAGCGTGAGTTCGCCGCTCACGCGCCACCCCAGCACGGTGCCGTCGCGCGGATCGGCGAACAACTGGATCGGCCGCGGGCTGCCATCGATCGGCGCGCGACCCAAGATCCAGATCGTATCGAGGGGACCGGTCGGCAGCAGGATGTTGTTCGCAACGAACCTCGGCAGCGCCAGATCCGCCCGCGCGACCACCGCATCGAGCGGCGCATGGGTCGTGGCGGCAACGGGGATCGATCGCCAGTCGGGATTCAGCCAGCGGTCGAGTTCGTCATAATAGGTGATCGCCGAGCCGGTCACCGCGAGCAGCAACAGCCACAGCCCGCCCAGGATTCCGAACCAGCGATGCCACAGCTTCGCTAACGGCCGCCACCGCCGTGGGCTCGACGGCGGCGCGAGCATCAGAAACGCAGCGCCGCGGTCAACCGGACGTTGCGCCCCGGCTCGGGCAGGCCCTGCACAATGTCGTAATCGGGTTCGCCGATCTGTGCGTAATCGCCGACGCTGGCATGCGCGCGATATTGCTTGTCGAACAGGTTATACACCGCCGCCTGCAATTCGAGCCGGTCGGTGCCGAACGGCTGCCACCGCGCGAACAGATCGACGACGCTGTAGCCGGGTTTGTCGATGAACCGGGTGCCGTCGATAAAGCCCAGTTCGGCCTCGCGGAACAGCACCTCGATGTCGTTCAGATCCTGATAGGTGGTGACGGTGGCGCGGAACCCGAGCGCGGGCGAGGGATCGAACCCTGCGCTGATCGCCCAATTATCGCCCATCGAATTGCCGAGCGCGATCTGTTCATAGCCTTCGATCCGGTTGCCGTTGAGGCGCGAATCATAGTGGTTGTAGTAACCGTCGATCGAGAACGGACCGGTGCGGTATCCCGCGCGCAGCTCGACCCCTTCGGCTTTGAAGTCGCCTACATTTTCGTAGAAAACCGTATCCTGCTGGGGTTGCGAGAAAGTGCGGCCCAGCTGATCGAGGATCACGTCGCGGATGCTCATCCGGTAATAGACGGCCGAGGCGCTGATCCCGTCGAGGTCGTATTTGACCCCGCCTTCGATATTCTCGACCCGCTCGGGCCGCAGCGTCGGCGACAGGCTGAGGCGGCCCGGACGTTTTTCGAGGGTGAAGGCGTCGCCGATTTCCTTGCCGCGAAACGCCTCGGCATAGCCCGCGTTGATCGACAGGCCGGGCGCGATGTCGAGCGTCGCGCCGCCGTTGACGCTGAACCCGTCGCTGTCGGTGCCGCCCCGATAGGTGACGAGGTTGACGTCATAGGCATCGTAGCGCGCGCCGAACGACAAGAGCAGCGGTTCGGCCACGCGCCAGCGATCCTGGATATAGACGCCCATCAGCGATCCGGTTTCCTCGAACCGCCCGATCGCGGGATCCCAGGCCCAGGGCTGCCACATGGCGGGATCGCCCAGATACTCGCTGACCACCCGGTCGCTGCGATATTCGGCGCCCATCGTCACGTCATGCCCGGCGCGGCGGATGCGCGCACGCGCATCGAAGCCATAGCTCTCGATCTCCGCGCCGTAGAGCCCCCAGCGATCGAACCGGTCTTGGGTAAATTGGGAGCGGGTCCAGTATCCCGTCGCCTCGATATCGATACCCGCGCCTGCGGCGAGACCGTAATTGGCGATCGCGGTCTGGCGTTTGCCCTCGACCGGGAACAGCCGGTCGTTCGCACGCGCGGGCCAGTTGGGCCGCTGCCCGAATTCGCCTTGCTCGTCGCGATGCTCGTAGCTCAGCGTCAGCCGGTGGCCGCCGCCCAGTTCGCCGCCGAGCTTTACGAAACCAAGCTGCTGGCGCGCGCCGGTGCCGCGCAGCGTATTGCCGTCGCCGTCACGGAAATCGTCGCGATCGACATGGACGAAGCTGCCCAGCACGCCGACATCGCCGAACAGCCGGGCATAGGCGGTGGCCGACAGCTTGTACCCGTCGTTGCTGAACCAGCCCGCCTTGGCGATGGCCCCGTAATCGCGGCCATTGCGCAGCAGATCGACGGGATCGACCGTGCGAAACCGGATCGCGCCGCCCACCGCGCCGAAGCCCGATGTCGCTTCGCCAGCGCCCGCCTGAACTTCGACGCTTTCGAGCAGTTCGGGCTCGATCGTCACGCGACCGACATGGTGGAACAACGTGCCGCGCTGCGGCGCGCCGTCGATGGTGACGTTGAGCAGCGAATCCTCAAGACCCCGGACATAGATTTTCTGCGCGATCCCCAGCGATCCGCCGACCGCGACCGACGGCACGTTGCGGAACAGGTCGTTCAGGTCGTTGGCCTGGGTCAGTTCGATCTCCTCGCGGTCGATCGCGACGTCCGTCAGCGCACCGACCACGACGATCCCTTCGGGATCTTCGTCTGCCGAAACCTGAGGCGCATCCTGTGCAAATACCGGCGTCGCCACGAGCATGGCGGCGCTCGCCAGCAGGTGCGGCGGCTTGAGGCGGCAATTCATCGATAATCCCCCGGTCGGTAAAGCTGGGCCGCCGTTACTGACTCTTGCGAATGATTGTCAACAGCAGTTGGTTCTCGGGCCATTTGCTGTTCCGGTGCGCATAGATTCTTGCAAAGCGTTCGCGAAGCCCTGATAAATTCGGGGTTTCAAGAGGCCGTCATTGCGAGCTGGGCCAGTTGAGCCGCTTGTGAGAATGATTTGCATTTACCCGCAACGCAAGTTTCGTTAAAGGCGTGCTCCTGACCGGTCAGGGGTAGGCGATGCGGTATCTGTTTGTTGCGAGCGAGATCGCCACTGCCATGTCTGGTGGCGGCGTCCTCTGCGGCTTCGAGCCGGAGAGCGCGGCATGACTCGCTCCACCGTCAAGGCGTGGGTGGGGGTGCACAAATGGACGAGCTTGGTATGCACCGCCTTTCTTCTGATGCTGTGCCTCACCGGCCTGCCGCTGATCTTCCACGACGAAATCGACGATCTGACCGAAAAGCAGCCGGTCTACGGCATGCCCGGCATCGGCTCTTCGAGCACGGCGGAGGGGCTGCTTTCGCTGGATGAAATGCTGGGCCGCGCGCTTGCCAACCGGCCGGGCGAAGTGCCGCTCTACATGGCGTTCGACAACGATCAGCCGTCGATGACCATCACCACCGGCCCGCGCCCGGATGCGCCGGGTGCGGAAATGACGATCCAGTCGTTCGACCGGTCGACCGGCGAGCAGATCGGCATGGTCGCGGAAAGCGACGGTGGGGTGATGCACTTCCTGCTGCAACTGCATACCGACATGTTCCTCGGCCTGCCGGGCATGTTGTTTCTGGGCGCGATGGGGGTGGCGTTCGTCGCCGCGCTCGTGTCCGGCGTGGTTCTCTATGCCCCGTTCATGCGCAAGCTCGATTTCGGAACGGTGCGCACCACGCGCAACGCGCGGGCCAAATGGCTCGACTATCACAACCTGCTCGGCATCGTCGCGCTGGCATGGATGCTGGTGGTCGGACTGACCGGCGTGATCAACGCGCTGGCCGTGCCGATCGAGGATGCGTGGAAAGCCAATGAGCTGGCCGCGATGACTCGCGAATATGACGGTCGCGCGCCGCTCGACCCGGCGCGTTACGGCTCGCTCGACACGGCGATGGCGGCGGCGCGCACGGCGCTGCCGGGCAACAACCCGCAATTCATCGCCTTTCCCGGCGGCACGTTCAGCTCGAACCATCATTATGCGGTGTTCTTCCAGGGTGACACGGCGCTGACCGAGCGGTTGCTGACCCCCGCGCTGATCGATGCCGAGAGCGGAGAATTCACCGCCGCCCGGCCGATGCCCTGGTATTATCAGGCGCTGTCGCTGTCGCGGCCGCTGCATTTCGGCGATTATGGCGGGCTGCCGCTCAAGCTGCTCTGGGCGGCGCTGACGCTGTTCACCATCCATGTGCTCGGCACCGGGCTGTATCTGTGGCTGGCCAGGCGCAAGACCGCCGCTCCAGCGCTGCCGCGCGCGGCCGAAATCCCGCTGGCGGAGCCCGCAGAATGACGCGCACGTCGCGCGCCCGTTCGCTTGCGGGCATTTTCGGCGCACCGCTGGCGATCTTCGTCGCCGGCCTTGCGGGCCTGATCGTCGCGCTCACCGGCGATGGTTGGCGCGATGCGACAGCATGGGCGGCGCTGGCGGCGCCGATCGCCGTCGTCGTCTGGGCCATGCGCACGCGCCGCGGCTGACGTTCCTCGAACCCTTACCTGCTAGGACCAACGAAACGTGATTACCCAGACTCTCCGGCATCGGCTGCTGCTCGCCACGGCATTGAGCATGGCCGCCTTCGCCGTCCCAGCCGCGGCGCAGGACAATATCGAGGACGAGAACCGCATCATCGTGACCGCCCAGCGCGAGAACCAGTCGGGCGTCGAGCAGCAAGGCAGCGTCGGGGTGCTTGGCGACAAGGATGCGGCGGACGTGCCGTTCAGCATTCGCAGCTACAACAGCGCTGATCCTCAACCAGCAGCCACAGACGCTGGGGCAGGTGCTGGAGAATGACCCCACCATCCGCACGACCACCGGGTTCGGCATTGCCGGCGAATTGTTCGTGGTTCGCGGCTTTGCGCTGGCGGGGGACGATATCGGCTATGACGGGCTGTACGGCATCCTGCCGCGTCAGCTGGTCGCACCCGAACTCTATGAATCGGTGCAGGTATTGAACGGATCAAGCGCGTTTCTGAACGGTGCCGCGCCGGGCGGGACCGGGATCGGCGGCAGCGTCAATTTGATCCCCAAACGCGCGGGCGACCGCGCCATTACCCGCGGAACGCTGGGTTATACCGCACCGGAGCATTTCGGCGGGGGATTCGATATCGGGCGCCGGATGGGCGGCAACGGCGAATGGGGCATTCGCATCAATGGCACGCTGCGCGGCGGCGATGCGTCGATCGACGACGAGTTCCGCAGCAGCCATGTTCTGGGTGCGGCGATCGATTACCATTCCGGTCCGTTTCGCGCTTCGCTCGACCTCGCCTATCAGCGGGTCGAGGTGTCGCATTTCCGGCCCAAGCTGCGGGTCAATTCGCTGTCCGTCATCCCCGAAGCGCCCGATGCTTCCACCAATTTCGGCCAGCCCTGGCAATATACCATCCTGCGCGACGTGTTCGGGCAGGCGCGGCTTGAATATGACATCGCGCAGGATGTCATGGTCTATGCGGCGTTCGGCGCGCGCGACGGGTCCGAAGAGGGGATCTACAGCACGCCGACGCTGGTCAATGCCGATACCGGCGAGATCACCGTCAGCAGTTCCTTCATCCCGCGCACCGACAATAACGAAGCCGCCACCGCCGGGCTGCGCGCCCGGTTCGACACCGGCGGCATCACGCACGAGGTCAATGCGGGCGGATCAATCAACTGGCTGGTCAACCGCAACGCCTTTGAGTTCTACGCGCTCTCGGCAGAGCGCAACAACCTCTATGCTCCCGTGGAAGTCACGCCGTCATCGACGGTCACCTTTATCGGCGGCGATCTCGACGATCCCTTCCCGATTTCGCGAACGCGGCTGAGCAGCGCGTTCGTCTCGGACACGATCGGGCTGTGGGATGACCGGATCCGGTTTACCGCCGGTCTGCGGTTGCAGGCGATCAACGTCAAATCCTACTCCAATGCGACCGGCGCGCTGACCAGCGAATATGACGAGGACAAGGTAACCCCGGTGTTCGGCCTGGTGGTCAAACCGGTGGAAGGGCTGTCGCTCTATGCCAACCGGATCGAAGCGCTGGTCCAGGGCGCCGTCGCACCCGCTAGCGGCGCCAATCCGTCGGGCGGCGCGGCGCTGCCGGTGACCAATGCGGGCGAGGTGCTGCCGCCCTTCGTATCGGAGCAATATGAAATCGGCGGCAAGCTGACGCGGGGCGGCGTCGATCTGTCGCTGGCCCTGTTCCAGATCGACCAGAGCACGGCGATCCTGCGGCCTGACCCCGATCAGCCAAACGCGCTGGAATTCGGTCCCTTCGGCACCCAGCGCAACCGCGGGGTCGAATTCACGGTTGCGGGCGAAATTGCCGATGGTCTGCGGCTGATCGCCGGGGGATCGATCATCGACGCGAAGCTGCGCGACACCCAGAATGGCGTCAACGAAGGCAATCAGGCGGTCGGGGTGCCCGAATATCTGCTCAACGCCAATGTCGAATGGGACGTGCCGTTCGCCCCTGCACTGACGCTGACCGGACGGGTGGTGCATACCGGCGAGCAGGCCGCCAACATCGGCAATACCCTGTTCCTCGACGACTGGACCCGTTTCGATATCGGCGCGCGTTACGTCGCGGTGATCGGTGGCCAGCCGCTGACGTTCCGCGTCAATCTCGATAACGTGGCGGACGCCGATTACTGGGCAGCAGCTTTTGACAGCTTCCGCCCGGATCTGCTGCTGGGCGCGCCGCGCACCTTCAAGGCGTCGGTCACCTACGATTTCTGACCATGAGCGGAGCGGTCATCGCTGCGGCGACGCATCTTCGGTCAGAAGACCGGGTTGTCCGTCGCCCGGCGCTCCGCGCTTTCTTTCTTTCCCTCGGCTTATTACGGTGAGCTTCTGATAACAGGAGATTTCGTTTGAAGCGCGCCGCCATCATCACCGTTGCATCGCTCGTTTCACTGTGCTCGGCGCAGGCCGTCGGTCAGACAGCCCCCACGGCTTCGCCGCCGTCCGACGACCCGTTCATCTGGCTGGAGGAAACGAGCAGCGACCGGGCGCTTGCCTGGGTTCGCGGCGAAAATGAGCGGGTCGACCGCACGCTCGCGAGCGATCCCCGTTTCGCCCAGCTCCAGGCCGAGGCGCTGACGATCCTCGACGCCAAGGATCGCATTCCGGGTGTCGGCTTCACCCCCTATGGCATGGTCAATTTCTGGCAGGATGCGACCAACCCGCGCGGCGTGGTGCGCGTGACGACGCTTGAGAGCTATCGAACCGACAACCCGAGCTGGCAGACGATCCTCGACATCGACGCGCTGGCCAAGGCGGAAGGGCGCGAATGGGTCTATAAGGGCATGTCGTGCCTGCCGCCTGCCGGAACACGGTGCATGGTCGCGCTGTCGGACGGCGGCAAGGACGCGACCGAGTTGCGCGAGTTCGACGTTACCACGCGCAGCTTCGTAGACGGCGGCTTCGTCCTTCCCGAAAGCCAGGGCGGCGCGCAATGGGTCGACGAGAACACGTTGCTCGTCAGCCGCGATTTCGGCGACGGCACGATCACCGAGAGCCAATATCCCTTCACGACGCGCGAATGGAAACGCGGCACGCGGATCGAGGACGCACGTGAAATCTACCGCGGGGATGCGAAGGATGTTTCCTCCGGCGCCGGGCTGCTTCGCGATGCCGCCGGCACGATTCATGGCCGGGTCGCACGTCGCGGCGTGTCGTTCTTCGAAAGCGAGACCCATGTCTGGCACGCGGGCAAGTGGACCAAGCTCGACATCCCGCTAAAGGCGAATCTGGGCGGCATCGTCGATGGGCGGATTCTTTTCTCGACCGACGTCGAATGGAAGAGCGGGGACCAGACCTTCCCGGCGGATTCGATCGTTTCCGCCGATCTCGCCGCCTTCAAGGCCGATCCGAACGGTGCGCCGAAAACGCTCGTGTGGAAGCCGGAGGCGCGCCAGACGAAGCGGGGCACCGCCATCACCGGCGACGCGCTCTATGTCAGCTTGCTCGACAATGTCCGGGGCCGGGTGTTGCGGTTCGATTTCGACAACGGCAAATGGGCGTCGAAGCCGGTCGCGCTGCCGCAGAACGCGACGGTCGGCATCGCCGCAGCCGACGAGGACAGCGGCCGGGTGATGTTCTCATCGACCGACTTCCTGACGCCGTCCCAGCTTTATTTCTCGGACGGAAGTTCTGCGCCGACCGTCATCAAGACCAGCCCGGCGCGTTTCGATGCCGAAGGGCTGGCGATCTCGCAGTTCGAGGCCACCAGCAAGGACGGGACCAAGATTCCCTATTTCGTGGTGTCCAAGAAAGGCGCCAAGCTCGACGGCAGCACGCCGACCCTGCTCTATGGCTATGGCGGTTTCCAAAGTTCGAGCCTGCCCGCCTATTCGGGCACCATCGGCAAGCTGTGGCTCGAGCGGGGCGGCGCTTACGTGCTCGGCAACATGCGCGGCGGCGGCGAGTTCGGGCCGGAATGGCACCAGACTGCGATGGGCGCGAACAAGCAACGCACCTGGGACGATTTCATCGCCATCGCCGAGGATGTGATCGCACGCGGCCTGACCAGCCCGCGGCGGCTTGGAATCATGGGCGGCAGCCAGGGCGGGCTGCTGGTCGGCACCGCCTTCACCCAGCGCCCGGACCTGTTCAACGCGGCAGTGGTCCAGATCCCGTTGTTCGACATGCTGCGCCTGCCGTTCATCGGTCGCGGGGCATCATGGGTCGGCGAATATGGCGACCCGCGCATTCCGGAGCAGCGCGCCTGGATCGAAGCCTATTCGCCGTACCAGAAACTGGTGAAAGGCGTCGAATTCCCGATGCCGTTCTTCTGGGCAAGCACCGCCGACGATCGCACCCATCCGAGCCACGCCCGCAAGGCGGCGGCACGGATGAGCGCCAACGGCCAGCCCTATTATTATTATGAGGACATGACCGGCGGCCATTCGGGCGGCGTCGACAACGCCCAGCGTGCGAAATTGCAGGCGCTGCAATATGTCTATCTGATGCAGCGGCTGATGGACTGAATTGGCAAGCTGCGCGAGGGGGTTACGGCAGAACGGAGGCGTGAGCCAAATCCGTTCTGCCGTTGATGGGTCCTTGGCCCTTAGGCTGCTCCGGCGGCAAACCTTTTCTCTCTTGCTCAAGGGCGATGAGGCGGTCCGCTGGCGATGTTCGACACGGTCTGCTGCGGTTCCATTTGGCTATGATGTTGAAAATCGAAGCCTGGGCGTGGAGTAGCCAACTTATCGGCCTTGATAATCGATCCAGCGCGCTGCCATCGATTTCACATCGACCCGTGCCTTCAATCGCGCGCCGAGCAACGCCGTCCCACTGATCTTGCGCTGGACGAACAGTGTTTCGACCGGCGGGATGTGCCAGGTCGAGCGATCTTCGGCCATTTCCATTCCCTGTTCGCGCAGCACACCGACGAACGCCCGGTCGCCGAAATCGAAGGGGCCGTCGCCTCCCAGTTCGGAAAGGATGACGCCGATCATCCGGTCGACCAGTGCGCCGTGCTGGGCAAGTGCTGCCTCACCCAGAAACCCGATCGCGCGCGCCGCTTCGCGCACGGCCTCCGGATCGTTAGCCAGACCGGCGCGAAACAGGATGCGATAGCCCTCAACCACAGCGGGGTCGACCGGCCGGCTCGCCCCGAAATCGAGCAGCACCAAACGGTCGTCCTGTGGCTGGTAACGGTAATTGGCAAAGTTCGGATCGGTCTGCATCACGCCGAATTCGAACAGTTCGCGCAGCACCAGTTCGATCAGCGTCGCCATGACGCGGTCGCGATCGACCTGAGGCGCTTCCTCCAACCGCTCGATCGGCTGGCTGTCGATATAGGTCATCGCCAGCACCTGACCGGTGCTGAACTCGGCGTCGGGTCGAGGCACGACGAATCGCGGGTCGTCCGCCAGCCGGTCGGCATAAAGCGCCATCTGTTCCGCCTCGCGCCGATAGTCGGCTTCCTCGCGCAATTGTCGCTTGGCCTCGGCAAGCAGCGGCGCGATGTCGAGCGTCCTGGGCAGCAGGCCGGAGATGCGGAGAAGAGTCGCCACATTGTCGATATCGCTGTCGATGCTGTCGGCGACGCCCGGATACTGGACCTTGACGGCCAGCACACGACCGTCGGGGAGCGTGGCGCGGTGAACCTGGCCGATCGAGGCGGCCGCGATCGGATGCGCCTGAAAATGGCGGAAACGGGTACGCCAGTCGCGCCCCCATTCGCGGGTCAGCACCTGATCCAGTTGCCGCGGGGGCATGTGATGCGCCTTGTCGCGCAGCTTCGCCAGGATCGCAGTCAACTCAGCAGGCAGAACATCGCCCGCATCCATCGAAATCATCTGTCCGAGTTTCATCGCCGCGCCGCGCAATTGCGACAGTTGGTCGGCGACCCGCGCCGCATTGCCCGGCGTCAGCATGAGGTCGCGCATCTGCGGTCGCTTTCCGCTCGCCAGTTCGCGCGCGCCCGACAGCATGACGTTGCCGACCACACCGCCTGCCATCCTGCCGAAACCGCCCAGCCGCGACAGGCGGGTGCGTGGGACGGCTTTGCCCGAACCGGGCGGCGGGTCGTCAGTCATGATCGAAGGTTCCTGTCCGGCCCCGACGGACGGAGCCGGACAGAGATAGGCGCGACCAGCCGGATTGGACAGGGCGTCAGGTCATGGCAGGTCGAAGAAATCGACCTCACCGCTGTCGAGTGCGGGTGCGATCGTCGCAACGGATGCGGCAAACGTTCCCGCCGCAATCAAACTACGTCGTGAAATGGTCGTCATGCGTGTCCTCCCTGTTGAATGATTTCCGGTAGTGTCGGTGGCTGCCCTCGCGTGCGCCACAGCGAATAAGCCACGCCCGCGATCAGGATCGACGCGGTGACCGATAGCGAGACGAGCGGCGGTATCTTGGCGAGACCGAGCGCATCGGCGACGAAGATCTTCGAGCCGATGAACACCAGCAGCACTGCGAGAGCGTATTTCAGGTAGTGGAATCGGTCCACGAGTGCCGAGAGCGCGAAATACAGCGCGCGCAGTCCGAGGATCGCAAAGATGTTCGAGGTATAGACGATGAACGGATCGGTGGTGATCGCAAAGATCGCGGGCACCGAATCGACCGCGAAGATCAGGTCGGCAAACTCGATCATCACCAGCGCCAGAAACAGCGGCGTGGCATGGCGCACCACGCTGCCGGTCTTCGCATCGGGCTCGTGGACGAAGAACGCCGATCCGCGCATCCCGTCGGTCACGCGCAGGTGCCGCTTGAGCCAGCCGAGCAGTGGCGAGTTGCCGATGTCGGGCGTGCGATCGGCCATGCGCCACATCTTGATGCCCGTGAAGATCAGGAACGCCGCGAAGAGATAGAGCACCCAACCGAATTCGGAGACGATCGTGGCGCCCAGTCCGATCATGATCGCGCGAAGCACGATCACGCCGAGAATGCCCCAGAACAGCACCCGGTGCTGATGGATGCGCGGCACCGCGAAATAGGTGAAGATCATCGCGATGACGAAGACATTGTCCATCGCCAGGCTCTTCTCGACGACGAAGCCGGTGACGTAGTGGATCGCTGCCGTCTCGCCCAGCTGCCACCAGACGAACCCGCCGAACGACAGGCCGAGCACGATGTAGAAAGCGGAAAGCAGCAGGCTCTCACGCACGCCGATCTCGCGCGCCTTGCGGTGCAGGACGCCGAGATCGAGCGCGAGCAGCGCCGCGACCAGCGCGAGAAAGCCCAGCCACATCCACACCGGCTTGCCGAGCCACAACAGATACAGGAATTCCATCGGTCAGCCCCAAATGGGCACGCGTCGTCCAGACGCGCGCGAAGGGGCGGCCCGACATCGCGCGCAGCAACATTCGCGCGCCAGAGGTGCCCGGACCGCCCAGTTGTCAATTCAGGTTACGCGGGGATCAGCGCGCGCCCGCGAGTTCGCGGCGCATGACGCCCGAAAGCCGGTCCTTCACCGCGAGTTTCAGCTTTTTTAGCCGCAACAGGCGAAACGCATCTGGCGCGCGCCGCTTGGTCTCACGCCGGATCTCTTCATCGAGACGGCGGTGAATCTGGCTGAGCCGGTAGAGAATTGCACTCAAATTTGCCTCCTGATCGATACGTGGATCGATCGGGCATCCGGGCACGCATGCGTGGAAAATCGACCTAGCCCTGCCTGCACCGGAATTACCCGATGCGGTCCGACATCGCGATCACATCGATCGCCAGAGGGGCCCGGTCCGCGCTGTGATAGTTGGACTGGCCGAAGTAGAAATCAAGGAGCAACGACAAAAAATCACCGTCCTTTGCCACATGTCGCCCGACGTCTAAGCGATAGGGCATCCTTAGTGAGCAATCAGAACCGGGAGAGCGAAGGATAATAAAAAGTCACGTGTCACTCCGTGAGAGGTCGTGCTGACTCCCGGTGACGTGCGCCCAACGAATCGAGCATCTGTTGAAGCGCCGAACCCACGTTGACGAGACAGCTTAGAATGTGGAACATTGCAGGAACAAAGTGAGTCGTTCCTGCAATGCCGCCTACAAATGCTCTTCGCGATCAGATCGCTGCCCTAAGGGCCGCCGTCGCACCGGATCGGACCGTGACAAAGGCTGTGCTTCCGTTTGGAATTGGCGAAATTGATGATCAACTCGCGGGCGGCGGGCTGATCACGCAGGCGCTTCATGAAATCGCACCTACGACGTCGACCTTGAGCGATGACGCGTGCGCCGCTCTGTTTACAGCAGGCATTGCTGCGCGATTTGCTTCGGCGCCAAACGCGAACGTGCTTTGGGCGCTGTCCCGCTATGATCTTTACGCCCCGGGACTCGAGCAGGTCGGCCTAGGCCCTGGAAAGCTGATCCACGCCGAAGCGCGCGAAGATGCCAATGTGCTTGCCTTGGTGGAAGACTCCGCGCGCCATGGCGCGTTTGCGGCTGTCGTGGGCGAGGTCCGGCAGGCGAGCATGACCGCATTGCGTCGGCTTCAGCTGGTCGCCGAGGATGCGGGGGTCCCAGTGCTTCTGTTGCGCCGGTGGAAGCGAGCTGCCAGATGCCCCCTATCCGAACCTTCAGTCGCGACGACGCGCTGGCGTATCGGCGCGGTCCCTTCCGCGCCACTCGGTGTGCCGGGCATCGGCAGA
>NZ_JBTKVV010000009.1:0-72421 GCF_054457155.1 Sphingomonas aestuarii
CTGGAGCGGGCGAAGGGATTCGAACCCTCGACCCCAACCTTGGCAAAATATTACAGTGACTTTTCCCAAACTTTCCTGAATGCGACTAAATACTATAAATCAAGTGTTTAGAAACCACCTCTTTACGCCTGCCTCCTCTCACCTTACCGTCGGAACGCCGAATTCTGGAGGCAATGTGGAGACAAAGCACCCCCAAAAATTCTTTGTCTCCAAATGGAGGGTGAAGCATGCCAACGGCGAAGCTGAACAAGCGCAATGTGGACGCATTTCCGGTGCCCAAGGACAAGCAGGCGGTCTTGTGGGATAGCGAGATTCGGGGCTTCGGATTGCGGGTGCTACCCTCCGGCCTCAAGACCTTCATCGTCCAATACCGAAATATCGAAGGCATCAAACGGCGGATCAATCTTGGGCGCTATGGCGTGATCACGACCGAACAGGCACGCGACCTTGCCAAGATGAGGTTGGGCGCGGTTGCCGGCGGTGAGGACCCCGCTCAAGCCATTCACCAAGCGCGCAGCGGCATGACGGTTGCCCAGATCTGTGACTGGTACCTGGTCGAGGCGCGTGCGGGCAATATTCTTGGCCGGAAAAACCGGCCCATCAAAGCCTCCTCGCTCAGCATGGATGAAAGCCGGATCAACACGCACATCAAGCCCCTTATTGGCAATCGCATGGCCAAGAGGCTGACGATCGCAGATGTCGAGCAAATGCAGGCAGACGTGCGCGACGGCAAAACGGCCAAGGCCCGTGGGACCGGTCGCGGCGGCAGGCCCGCTGGCGGTCCGGGCGTGGCATCACGATGCCTTGGCACGCTGCAAGCCATCCTGGGTCACGCCAAGCACAAAGGCCTTCTGGCAGAGCACCCCACTCGCGGAGCCAAAAAGCTGGCGGTCAACAAAAGGACGCGGCGGCTCAACACCGCCGAGATCATCGCACTTGGGAAGGCCATGGCGTATGGCGAGCGCAACGGCGAAAACCCGACCGCGCTTGCCGTGGTACGGACGCTCGCCCTGACAGGATACCGCCGGGAGGAAGCGCAGTCGATGAAGCGCGCTTGGGTTCATGCCGAGGGTGGCTTCGTATCTTTTCCCGACACCAAGACCGATGCGCAGGTGCGTTCGATCGGCCCAGAAGCGCTCAAGGTTGTACTCTCGCAGCCGGAAATTGTCGGCAATCCTTACGTTTTTCCGTCACTCACTGGAGCGGGTCCGTATCAGGCAGCCCCGGCCTGCTTTAAGCGGCTCTGCCTGTGGGCGGGCATTGAAGGGGCGACCCTCCACACGCTTCGTCACACCTTCGGCAGTATCGCGGCCGAGCTTGGTTTCACCGAGCTGACCATTCGCGCCATGTTGGGCCATGCGTCCCAGAACGTCACCCAAGACTACATTCATGTCGACGAGGCGCTAAAGCTGGCGGTGCGAAAGACGTCAGACGAAATTGCTCGTCTGCTCAATGAAGGGGCGGTGAGCTTGCGCCCCCCCAACCTAGCCGCGTGATAGTGCCGGCATCAACTCCCTCGACAGAAGGTAACGAATATGTTACCAATGGCGGTGCAATGTGATTGTTGAGGAGTATGTTCGCGAGGATGGTTCCTGCCCGTTCCGGGGCTGGTTCGATGATCTCGATGTCCAGGCCGCAGCCAAGGTGGCAACCGCCATCGTCCGCATGGAACTGGGCAACCTGTCGAACGTCAAATGGTTCGGTGGCGGGCTTGGCGAATACCGGATCGATTGGGGGCCAGGATACCGGCTGTATTTGACGCAGGATGGAGATCAGCTGATCATCCTTTTCGTAGGCGGGACGAAGAAGCGGCAGCAGGCGGACGTCAGGCAGGCGAGCGCACTGCTCGACGAGTACAAGGGCCGCAAGGCCAAAGCGAAGAAGACAAGGAACTAAGCAAGGTGGCACTGACACGCGATTTCAAGGAGACGGTGAAGGAACGTGCTGCGCGCGATCCCGCCTTCGCGAAGGCCATGCTCGATGAGGCCGCCACCGCTTTCCTCAACGGCGAGCCGCATGTCGCGCGCCTGATCCTGCGCGATCTGGTCAACGCGTCGGTCGGGTTCGAGGAACTCGCCAGCGAGACGAATCGCCCGAGCAAGAGCCTACACCGGATGCTGTCCGAAAAGGGCAATCCGAGCATGGACAATCTCGCCGCAATCTTCGGCGCGGTGCGTAAGCGCCTTGGCGTGGCGTTCGAGGCTCATGCCGTCGAGGCGGCATAGATCTGAAATGTCCACACCGTCCCAAAGGCTGATAATTTACGTCTGAGCTTCGTCGTCCTTGTCCGTCGACCTTTCGTGCCAGGAGCGACAGATCCGGGCTGAAGGTGCCGGCCGCACGGTGCGGTGATGGTGTCACCCGCCACGTCGACCGGGTGCCGGATCGCACATTTGGCCCCTTTCGTTGCCTGGAGTGCGATGAGGCGCTGCTCTATCGACAATCGCGCCGGGCGCGCACCCATTTTGCGCATCGACCAGATTCCAAATGCACTGGCGAAACCGCGCTGCACCTCTATGCGAAGGCGCTTCTGGCTGAGGCACGCCAGTTCACCTTCGCGCCGCTCGTGCTCAGCCAATCCGGCTTGCAGGAGGTCGTATTTGCAGGTGGCCGGTTCGCACTCGATGCGGTTACACTCGAAGTAGATCAATATGCCTTTCGACCCGACGCTACGGTAATCGTCGCGGACCAGGCCTTTGCCATTGAGTTCAAGGTCTCTCACGCGGTCAACGAGGAAAAGCAGGCCAAGGTGGCCGCAACGCCTCTGCCGATGATCGAGGTGGACCTGAATTCTATCCGATCGACGCAGCTCAATGCCGATGAACTGGACGAGGCGATCCTCCATGGCGCCCACCGTGTATGGGTTCATCACCCTGAGCGGGCAGGGCGGCAGAAGCGGCTAGATGAACGGGTCGAAGCGCAAAAGATGGAGCGCGGGCGACGCCTGCGGTATCATATTGAAAAGAGGGTTCGGCTCCCGTTCGATCGAGACGCACACAAAGAGGCTCTCCGATCAGTGGAAGAGGCGGGTTTTCTCGATTTCATTGGTGTGCCGGTCGATTGTGCGCATTGGTTCGGTGTCGGACTTCCGGTTTGGCAGGCGGCGGTGCTCGAAACCTATATCATCGCCCCTTCCATGCAGTATTCACCTGGCTCGCGCCTTAAGGTTCGGGGCGATTGGCCGGACTATCGGGCATTGGCAAATCGGCTGCCCACCGAAATGATCAGGACTGATCTGAGCCCATATAGCCCGAAAACCTTGGAAGCCGCAGGATACACGGCTGTTACCTTCGGCAATCCGGATCATGCCGTCCATTACTACCTCATACACCTCTGCGGCGAGCCCGGATTGCTGTTCTGGGACAAGGATGAAGAGGCCTTCTGCGTCGAACCGGACGTGCATGGCCGCATCCATCGCCGCCAGGAACTGCGACGGAAGCTGACACGAATACTCCAGGCAGCAAGTGCGCCAAACACGGATGACGTTGTCGAGCGGTGGCTGCATAAATTTAATGCTGGCGGTCGATCGCCAGCGGCGCTGGCGACTGATGGCGGTGAGCCTTATTCCCACCTGCTAGAGCGCGTCGACAAGCTGCTCAGGATGGCTGAGGCTCGTTACGAATCCTACCTGACGGACGACTTTTGCGGACTGCGGCTTCAGCCACTATATGACCGACGCATGGCGGAGAAGCAGGGGCGCGAGGCCGAAATTGCTCGAAAGCTGGCGGAAGCTGCTGCCGAACGCCAACAGATCATATGCGAGATGGCCGCCGATGGCCTTGGCGATGAAGCGCACGCGTGGCTCGACGGACCTGCCGGTACAGACGGTGCACGTCTTCGGGTTTGGGCGAGCGAGAGTGATCAAAACCTCGCTACTGCCCGATGGGAACTGCGGAGCGCAATCAATGCTCGCAATGCCCGATTGGCTGGCGCCAAAGCCCTTGCTGACCTGCGGAAGCAGTTGGCGGATGCGGTCTTTGCTTCCACCACTGACCGCCAATGGGCAGACCTGTTTCTGAAATCCTGGCAGGACAAGTGCGATAGTCCAGCGGCGCTGAGGGACATTCTCATCATACTCAAAAAGTCGCGTCGGTAGGCACGGATTCCGCACGGGAGCGGCATAGGCCGCGTGAGCCTAATGCGCCCCACCAGGGGACCGAGAGCAACCAGAAGGAACAGCAGCACGGCTCCCGCCGTGAAAGTGGACAAACGATTGTGCTGACGCGCGGCAAGGTCGACTTCGATCAATTCGAAGCGCACGCCAACGTGCGCCCTTGCATGTACTTCTGCATCATGTGGTTTCTGCTGGCGCGACTCAGTCTGAATTCTAGTTGGGGTAATCGGTTTGAGAGTTTTGCTGGCGGAGTTTCCAGAACCTGCAAGCAAGGCTTTGACGGCCGCCGATTCCGTCTTAGTTACAGGCTGGGAGGGATGGCCGCTTTGGCCCTAGCCCGTCGGTAAAAAAGAAAACCGGCACGTACACATCGCTGTGCAGTGGTGCCGGTCATATTGCGTCCACATATACCCATACGAACGCGTTTATCAATGAGGGACATTCGCGGCGATGCTCAGGCACTAGCTGAATCTGAGCAGCCCTCGTCATGGCGCGCTCATCGGTGAGCGAGATGATAGCGGCCATTCTTTCGGGCTCCGACAAAGCGCAAAAGACCGGAGCTGCACAGACCCGCAAGATCGCGTCGCGCGGACTTAATGCTCACCTGCCAGTGTGCCGCGATCTCGCGAGCTTTCACCGGATGTCCTTCACCGACTCGGTCGAGCACCCAGCGTTGCCGCTCATTGAGGCTTAGATTTATTGGGTCATTTCCAGGGTCACTTCCAAGGTCATTTATAGGGTCAGAATTCGGCCAATGCCTGCTCAACAGCCGCTCGCTCCCGTGCTCATGTACCCACGTTGATCCCCCGGGCGACCATTCGGGTGCCTCGGCAAGTCTGAATTGCTGACTTTCAATAATGCCCAGGACAAACGCCCGAATGACGGGAGATGTCGCAACCAAGCGCAGGAAGAATACGGTGTCTGGGCCGTGTTGCCCGGCCATCCAATGCTTTGCGGACCGCTCGCTGGCATGGGTCAGCCGCATTAATTGCTTCACGGCACGATGCGTGTCTCCATGTTCCTTCCTCAGCAAGTTGGCGATGGTCTCGGCAAAGGCTTGACGACTGGCGAGCGCGCCCTCCCATGCTGGCAACTTCCTGCCCTTTTTCGGCAACATCTTCCGGTCCTTTCCCACATATACTGTTGAGAGTGCGGGAATGCCGGAGAGGTCCGTAGTTCGCGCTGCAGCGGTTGGCCGCCCTGGCCACTGCAGTTCGGGTTTCGAAAGGGGCGAGCATTGCCGGGATGGGATAAAGACGAGGCACCGGACGATGCAGAACAGAGGCCAACCGTGCGCGCTGCGGAATATGTTCGGATGTCCACGGACCACCAGAAATACTCGACCGAAAATCAGGCCGATGCGATCCGACACTACGCCGCGTCTCGCGGCATTGAGATTGTCAGGACGTATGCTGACGACGGCAAAAGCGGTCTATCGATCGACGGTCGCGCTTCTCTGCAGCGCCTGATTGCTGACGTCGAATCCGGCGTTGCCGACTTCCAGATGATCCTCGTCTATGATGTCAGCCGGTGGGGTCGTTTCCAGGACGCAGACGAGAGCGCCTATTACGAGTACATCTGCCGCCGCTCCGGCATTCAGATCGCCTATTGTGCCGAGCAGTTCGAGAATGACGGGTCGCCCATGAGCACCATGTTCAAGGGCTTCAAGCGCGCCATGGCTGGCGAATACAGCCGGGAGCTTTCGGTAAAGGTCTTCGCCGGCCAGGGGCGGCTCATCGAAAAGGGTTATCGACAAGGCGGTCCCGCTGGCTTCGGCCTGCGTCGGACACTGATCGATGAGCACGGCAACGTCAAAGCGGTCCTCTGCCGCGGCGAACAAAAGAGCCTCCAGACCGATCGGGTCATCCTGACACCGGGCCCGCCCGAAGAGATTGACGTGGTTCGCGAGGTCTATCGGAGCTTCGTTCATGAAGGACGCTCCGAACGCGAGATCGCCGAGGACCTTAATGCTCGAGGTGTTCTATCCGACCTCGAACGCCCCTGGACACGCGGGACCGTCCATCAGCTGCTGATCAACGAGAAATACGTCGGCGACAATGTCTGGAATCGGCGGTCGTTCAAACTGAAGAAGAAGCGGGTCCGCAATGCTCCCGACATGTGGATCCGGTCGGAGGGAGCATTCGAGGGGATCGTTGAACGCGACCTGTTCGAGGCAGCTCATTCGATCATCACGGCACGCTCGTTCCGCCTGACGGACGAGGAAATGCTCCAAGCGCTGCGAGGCCTCTACGCCAGCAAGGGGCTGCTGTCGGGCATCATTATCGACGAATGCGAGGGATTGCCGTCAAGCAGCGCCTATAGTTCCCGGTTCGGCAGCTTGCTGCGCGCATACAGTCTGGTCGGCTTCTCGCCTGAGCGGGACTATCGCTATATCGCAATCAACAAGGTCCTGCGCCGCCTCCATCCGGATATCGTTCGCGAAATCTTGGCTGGCCTCCACGCGCAGGGGAGCGAAGCGTTTCAGGATCTTGCCAGTGACAGCATCCGGGTGAACGGCGAGTTCAGCCTGGCGATCGTTCTGGTGCGCTGCACACCAACGCCGACCGGCTTGCTGCGCTGGAAGATACGTTTCGACACCAGCCAACTTGCCGACATCACCGTGGTCGTGCGCATGGACATGCACAACCGCGCGCCATTCGATTACTACCTGTTTCCGAGGATCGACGTCACTAGCGAACGGCTGCGTCTCTCCGAGGACAACGACCTGCACCTCGATGCCTATCGCTTCGATACGCTCGATTTCTTTTACGACATTTCGGCGCCCGTCGCCATTCCGGAGGCTGCGTAATGCCTGTCGTACGCCCACAGCAAATCGAGATGATTCCGGTTGCCAAGATCACGGTTCTCAACCCGCGCTCGCGAAACAAGCGTCAGCACCGCGAGATCGTGAACAACATTGAGTCGATCGGATTGAAGCGACCGATCACGGTGAGTCGACATCATGGTCCCGGTGGCCCTCGCTATGATCTCGTCTGCGGGGAAGGCCGGCTCGAAGCATTCCTGATGCTAGGGCAGACCGAAATCCCCGCGGTCGTCATCGAGGCGAGCGAGAGCGATTGCCTGGTGATGAGTCTGGTCGAGAATATCGCTCGCCGCACCCCGCGCCCGATAGATGTGATGCGCGAGATCGGTGCGCTGCGCGAGCGCGGCTACAATGAGACGGAAATCGGCCAGAAAATCGGGGTCAGCAGTTCCTGGGTCAGCATGATCGTCTCACTACTGGAGCGCGGCGAGGAGCGGCTCGTTGCCGCAGTGGAAACTGGCCTCATCCCGATCAGCCTGGCGATGGAAATCTCGCGGGCAGAGTCCGAGGAAGCGCAGAACCTGCTGCTTGACGCCTATGAGACGGGCAAGCTGCGCGGAAAAAAGCTGGCGTCTGTAAGAAGGCTGCTCGAGCTGCGAATGCGCGGGCAGAACAAGTCGATGCCGTCAGGCAAGCTGGGCAGACGATCCGCCAATCGGAAGTTAACCGCGAGCGACCTCATGCAGGTTTATCAGCGGGAGGCCGAGAAGCAGCGTCTGCTCGTTAAGAAGTCCGATTTCACGCAAACCCGGCTGCTGTTCATCGTCGAGGCCATCAAGGATCTGCTCGGCGACGAAGGGTTTCTGACCTTGCTTCGTGCGGAGGGGCTGGAGACGATGCCGCGCGCCCTGGCCATGAGAATTGCGGGCGAAACCGATGACTGATTGGACCGAAACAGAGACATCAGGTCTGGAACCAGGCTCGGAGCACCGCGTCCGGCTTGGCTTTGAACGCGAAACCGTCACCGTCGCACTCGATCAGCTCGTCCCTCTGAAAATACTCCAGCAAGGCGTGCGGGAGAGCAAGAAGTTCGCCCAGATCGTCAGTTCGATCAAGGCGATCGGGATCGTCGAGGCGCCTGCTGTCGCGCCCGACCCCAAGCATCCGGGGAAGTTTTTCCTGCTTGATGGCCATCTGCGGATTGAAGCTCTGCGCCAGCTCGCGATTCCGACAGTCGAGTGCCTCGTCGCAAATGACGATGAAACCTACACCTACAACAAACGCGTCAATCGCCTGCCACCCGTGCAGGAGCACCGGATGATCGTGCGCGCGATTGAACGCGGTGTCACCGAAGTGGTCATCGCTGATGCGCTCGGTCTCGAAGTGCAGTCGATACGCGCACGCTTCCGTCTCCTCGACAGCATCTGCGCTGAGGCCGCTGATGCGCTGAAGGACACCAATTGCTCAATGAAGGTATTCGATCTCCTGCGGCGCATGACCGCGTTCCGCCAGATTGAGGCCGCTGATCTGATGATCGGTCAGAACAACTTCTCCGTGATGTTTGCTCGTGCACTACTAGCGGCGACCCCGGATGAGCAGCTTGTTCCCGTCAGCAAGAAGGCGGGCAAGGCCGACGCTGCGGGACCAACCAGCCAGCAGATCACTCGCATGGAGCGAGAACTTGCCGCTTTGCAGACGCAGGTCAAATCGGTCGAGGAAAGCTATGGGATCGACAACCTCCACCTGACCTTTGCGCGAGGCTATCTCGGCAAACTCCTTGCCAATGCGCGTATAGTGCGTTGGCTCTCGCTGCACCGTCCAGAATATCTGACCGAGTTCCAGCGCATTGCGGAAATCGACAGTCTCGGCGGCATACCTGCGCCCAGCGCTGAGTAATGTGATGGGGACCCGGACCCGATAAGCGCGGGGACCATGGGAGACGCCGCACTGAGGGGCGGATCGAGCATGGAGGTGGGAATGGCGGCGAACCCGCAGGAAGCCCACCAGGTCGGCCGTCATAGGGACCGACCGATTTATGAGAGTGACGGGCGCGCCAGGACATGCGCGCCCGTCACGGGATGGAGAACACCGGCCCCGCCCGAGGGCGGGGCCGGTGCGGTGGTTCAAGCTGGCGGATTCCAGATGATGACCTTCTTGGAGGGATCATCGCCCGGCGCGTTGGCGATATTGCCGTAAATCGTGCCGAACTCGGGTGCGGAGAGCGAAACCGAAACATATTCGGCGCCGGTGTTCTGCGAAAAGCGCTTCCAGCCTGCGCCCAGCTCGAAGCCGTTCTTGCGGCTGACGATGCGATAATCGGGCTCGGATTCCTTCACCTTGCGGTTGTTGGGAATGATCGCGATCGGCGCGGAGACCGTCAGCGTCGCCAGCGTGCCCTCGAAGCTGTCGTCGGCCTTCACGGTCAGGTTAGCGATGGTAGCCATGAAAATTCTCCTTTGATTGTCGGGGACCATCCCCGATGGCGCCCACCAGAGGGTCCGGCTGCTGGCGTCACCGAGCGCAGCGCGCGAGGGCGAACCCCGCACGGGGTTGACGGCATGAGGCTGACGAGACCCGCAGACAGGCGACAAGGAAGGGGGTGGTTCACGCACGATCAGGAGCAGAGTCGGCACCAAGCTCCCAGCGGAGGCCAGCGACTTCGGCACGCGCTTCAGTGGCCCCATGGACCAAACTCATTCCCTTCACTCCAAGGCGCGAGCCTGCTCATCGCGGTCAGCCATCGGATCGACCGAGATGCACGCCAGACGAAACCTTCCAAGAGCGACACCATGTTCAAATTCTGACGCTTCATTGACTTTCGGGAGATTTATAATCATATTATCCCTGTGAAAGGACGAGCCATGAACGTCAGCGAAGCCAAGGCGACCGACCGCAAGGATCTGACCGGTCCGGCACTCAGGACCTTTTTCCGCATTGCTGAAGCCTGGGGCCTCAAGGAGCAGGAACAGATGCGTCTGCTCGGGCTGGACAGTCGTTCGACCTATCAATCCTGGAAGCGGGGCGCGATTGCCGCTCTCCCGAAGGATGCGCTCGAGCGGATTTCCTATGTCATGGGGATCTACAAAGGGCTTCACATCCTTTTGCCCAAAACGGCCGACGAATGGGTCCGCAAGCCCAACAAGGCGCGGGTCTTTGGCGGCGCTTCGGCGCTTGATCGCATGATGTCGGGCAATGTCGCAGACCTCTATGTCGTACGGCAGTATGTCGATGGACAGCGCGGCTGATCCGTGGACATTCCTGTAACTCAGGTGCGGTGGCAGCCGTGCTACCGGATCATCCCGAGCCGTTTTCCCCCGATCGCGCTGTTTGAAGCGGTGGCCGATCCGGCCGATCTGGAGGCTGTTTTCCAGATCGAAGCGATGACCAACGACCGGCTTCGCGAGGAAGCCGGCGACCTCGCACTGGTGCCGCCTGAAGACCGCATATCCGGGCCGGGCACGTCGCCGATCATGGCGGCCTTTACCCATCTGAACCTTGAAGGCGACAGGTTCACCGACGGGACCTACGGCGTGTTCTATGCCGGGCTCACACTTGCCACCGCGATTGCGGAAACGCGGCATCACAGGGCCAAATTCCTCGCAGCGACAGATGAACCCGCGCAGGAACTCGACATGCGCGTCTATGCCGTCGACCTTGATGCGCCATTGCATGATATTCGCGGCGCCCGTGAGGCCCTGCCCGCACTCTACCATCCCGATAGTTATGCTGTGTCTCAGGAGACCGCACGCCGCCTTCGGGACGAAGGCGCAAACGGTATCGTCTATGAAAGTGTCCGTGATGCAGGCGGCGAATGCGCAGCCGTATTTCGCCCCCGGCTTCTGTCCAATTGCCGTCAGGAACGCCATCTCACCTATGTCTGGGACGGCAGCACCGTCAGCACCGTCTATGAAAAGCGTATGTTGGACGGTTGATATTTCGAGGGGACCGAAGCGACCGCTCTCGCGCGCTCGGTCTGGGCCGGCAGCTCACGAATTGCGATAACTGGAAGCGGTCATTCGAGCGCAAATCCATCGACGGATGTCGACCCAGCTTACGACGTTCCGACGCACGACCTGCTGCGTCAGATTAGGATAAGACCAGCCGTTCCAACCAGTTTAACCCGTCAACGGCTGCCGCTAACATAGCTGACCTTCGAAGGTCCAAATCGGCTCTTTAAAATCTGCCGCACGCCCAGGTCTCGAAGCAGGGAGAGCGCCCTGACGCAAATTGGTCGTGCCTTCTTAGGCTAACAGTTTAGACGATCGGGCCTGGTCAATGCCGTTCTTTTTCTTGCTCGGGAGACGTCGAGTTCTGCTAAATCACCATGCGGCAACGAACAGGGAATGGCGGAAATGAAAGTTAGGCGACTGACGATCTCGAACTTTCGAGGAGTCGCCCACGGCACGATCCATCTTACGGGGCACACGCTTCTTGTCGGTGGCAACAACATCGGCAAATCGACAGTATGCGAAGCCTTAGATCTCGTGCTCGGGCCCGAGCGGCTATACCGGCGACCTGTCGTCGACGAGCACGACTTCCATTGTGGCCAGTATCTCGATGCGGAGAAGAACCCGATCGAGATTCGCATCGAGGCAGTCCTCACCGACTTGGCGCCTGAGGCCGAGCTGAAGTTCCATCGGCATTTGCGCCGTTGGGACACCATTACAGGCGATTTTGCCGATCAGGGCGAAACGGGCCCGCAGGATGGGGACGGCTCGCAAAAGGGCTGGGCGCTGCCGGTCGTCTTCATCGGCCGCTACGACAAGGCCGAGGACGATTTCATCGGCAACACGTTCTTCGACCATCCCGTCGAGCCGCTCGAGGACGACGAGGCGGCGGAACTGGCGCTGGGCGCCGGGCGGCGATTGTTCGGCCGCGATCATAAGAGGCTCTGCGGCTTTGTTTTCCTCCGCACGCTTCGCACCGGATCGCGCGCGCTCAGTCTTCAACGCGGATCGCTGCTCGACACGGTCCTCCGCCTCGGCGGAACCGGCCTTGCCGATATGTGGCAGGATACGCTTGATCGGCTGCACGGGTTGACGCCGCCAATCGGCGAGGTGCCGCAGCTCAAGAAGATTCGCGCCGATATTCGGGACCGAATGGCGCGATTCGTCACCTTAGCCGCGGGAGACGACGCGACCGCGTTCTTCGCCTCCGATCTCACGCGGGAGAATCTACGAGAGGTGGTTCGGCTGTTCATCGCCGCCGAGCCGATCGGGCATGGCGTGCCGTTTCCGCGGCTCGGCACAGGCTCGATCAATCTGCTCGTCTTCGCGCTTCTTACGGTCATCGCCGAGCTGAAAGAGAAGCAATCGGTCATCTTCGCGATGGAGGAGCCGGAGATCGCGTTGCCGCCGCATACCCAGCGGAGGGTTGGGAAATTCGTCCTCTCTGAAATGGGCCAAGCGATCGTGACATCGCATTCGCCCTACATCATCGAGCAGTTCGAGCCGCAGGACATCGTCATTCTGTCCCGAGGCGCCGGAGGCAATCTCGAAGGGGCTCCGATCGATCTCGGCGACTTCAAGACCAAAAGCTTTAAGACGGAACGCCGCCAGTTCGCCGAGGCAATCCTCGGTCGCGGGGTTCTCGTCGTCGAGGGCGCATCTGAGGCGGCATTGTTTCCCGAGGCGTCGGGCGTGCTTGAAAAGTCTCTGGGCGCCGACGCTTACATGCATCTCGACTTCGCCGGCATCAGCTTATTCAATGCCGATAGCGAGACTTCGGTCCCTAAATATGGCCCGGTGTTCAAAGCGCTGAACAAGCCTGCTTTCGCGTTCGTCGACACACCCAACAAGGTGCCTGACGCGGCAGCGGAGGCTAAGCTGGCGGACTATGTCGCACTCTGGCAATCGCCGACAAAGGGGATCGAGACCCTGCTCGTGTCGGAGACTGTGCCCGCCGTGCACCGTCGTTTCCTCGATGCCGCGATGGCGCGCGATGACTATCCCGGGCATTGCGGCCCATATGACCCGGCGCTCGACGACGCGGCCGCGACCAAGCTTGCGACCGCGGTGCTCAAAGCCCGCAAGGGCGACGCTTATGGCTACACCGCATTGTTCATTCGGCAGTGTCAGACCGCGGACGAGCTGCCCAAGACCATCAAGACCGTGCTGTTGGCCATTGATGCGGCGATGAGGCCGCCTGATCCGGATCTTGGCGACAAAGACGCCGGAGACCTCCTCTGAAGCTCGAGCTCGACCAGAAGCGGATGGATATCCTCGCGGCAGCCGGTCACCTTCTGGTGACGGGCGGGCCGGGCTCGGGAAAGACGACCATCGCTCTGCTCAAGGCCCAGAAGCGCATTCCGAATTTGAAGCCGGGGCAGGAAATCCTGTTCCTCAGCTTCTCGCGCGCCGCTGTTCGGCAGGTGCTCACCCGGTGCAAGGCCATATTGAGCTCCGACGAGCGTCGCCTGATCGAGGTGCAGACCTACCATTCGTTCTGCCTAGAGGCGCTCCGCACGCATGGCCGCCTGCTGAACGGATTGCAGGCGCGGATCACCTATCCCGACCAGGAACGCATCGAGCGCGCTGAGTTCGATGGCGACTGGCCGGCGGAGCTCGAGCGCCGCGCCTCGGAAGAAGGAGTCTTCGCGTTCGACCAGTTCGCCGGCGCGGTGGCGACGGTCGTTGAGACGTGCGCGGCGGTCCGGGACCTTCTCGGCCGCAAATACCCGATGATCATTCTCGACGAGTTTCAAGACACCGACGACGACCAGTGGCGCATCGTGGCAGCGCTTGCCAATACGACGACGATCTTTTGCCTGGCGGACCCAGATCAGAGCATCTTCCAGTATGACCCCAAGGTGGATCCCCTGCGCCTAAAGAAGGCGTCCGACTTTCTGAAGCCGACTGTCGTCGATCTCGCCGGCGACAATCACCGCAGCCCCAACGGCGGCATCCTGAAGTTCGCCGACGCGGTCCTGAGCAATGCCCCGCTGCCCTCGTCCTGCATGGAGGTGAAGCAGGTGGGATATCCGCCGGGCCAGTTCGAGCCCACGGTCCATGCGGCGGTGATTTGGATGTACGGCCAGCTCGCCAAGGCCAAGGTGGAGAATCCGACGATCGCGGTGCTTACGCGGAGCAACCAGGTGGTAGCGGAGATCTCGTCGCTGCTCGGCAAGGAGCACAGCTACAAGACGCAAAAGCTCAAGCCCGTCCCACATGAGGTCGTATGGGATGCCGAGCTGTCCGCGGCCGCGGCCGTCGTGCTCGCAGCTATGCTCGAATGGCCGCGGCTTAGCGTGGCGGAGGCGCAGGCTCAGACGCTTCGTCTTGTAGCGGCATATTACCGGTTGAAGGCAGCGACCGACGGCACCCAGGCGGCAAAGGACCTTGCGCGAAAATACGCGGAGGCCCTGAACGCCGTTCAGACCGCGGGGAAGATCAAGACAAAGGCGGCGCGCGAGATCGCGGACGCCGTCGCGAGCGGGATCGAGCTGGTCGGCGACCCTGTCGTCGATTGGCGTGCCGCGCTGCGGACCATGACGAAGATCGCAGCGCTCACGGAGATTCAGCGACAGGTGCGCCTCGTTCGCCTGTTCCGCGCGACCGATGCGCTTGGCCAGGGACTGGCAGACTCCTGGGTCGCGAACGGCGCCTATGCGGGAGCGACGATCCTCGTCAAGAAGGTGCTCGATCAGGAGCGGCTCATCTCGACCGAGCAGGACCCGCAAGGCGTGCTCGTCATGAACATCCACAAATCGAAGGGAAAGGAGTTCGACGGGGTAGTGCTGGTCGAGGGCGCATTCAAATCTTTCTTTTTCGACGTGCGCCAGGAGAAGCCTCCTTTTCCGCAAGCGCGAAGGCTGCTGCGTGTGGCGATCACGCGCGCGAGATCGCGGGTTGCCATCGTTCGCCCAACGAAATGTGTTCCTTTGGTAGGCGGCTGATCCCAGCGTGCCTCCAGATATTGACGGACCTGATCGCTGCTCTATGCGGGTGCCAGCAGCAATTCGCGACCCCATCAGAGTAGGTTGCCATGACCATGCGATGGATTGTCCCGTTCAAGGGGCGCAACAACACCGGCGTCTACAATCAGAATTTTGTCTGGAACGACGGCCATCTCTACGTGATGGACAATCACCGCGCCGCCGCCTGGTGCTGGGCGCAGCATGTCGATCCCGCGACAAGCCATGCGCTCGTGCACATCGATCGCCACAACGACACGCTGCAATCCCAACTCGGCTCCTGGCTGAAAGCTCTACCGAATGGCATCCCCGCGACCATAGAAGCGTACCTCGCGGCGACCTATCCTATGGATTTCGGCGGCGACGGGATGCTCTTCCGCTGGGACAATTATCAGTCCATCTATTTCGCGCTCTACGCCCGCGCCGTGAAACACGCCTATTTCGCGACGCATGGTGAGGGCGACAAACCCAACCATGCCCATGTCACCCAACTTGATCCGGTGGAACTTCTTGCCTTCCTGACCGGCGCGCTGAATCAAGTCCGGCTTCCCGTTGTCCTCAACATCGACCTCGATTATTTCTTCGGCCCGACCCACGACGATGTCGCCGAGCGCATCCTCGACGATGACTATTTCGACCAGGTGGCGACCGAGATAGCCGCCCTCGACCGGGCCGGGACCTTCCGTGTCATCACTATCGCGCTCACCGCGACCGACGACCTGACCGCCGGCTGGGCGCCCGCCGAAGCGCTCGCGACGCGCCTCTGCAATGCGCTCGGCCGCAATTTCACCCTTCCTTGATCCTCGATCTTCCGGACCGCCCATGTTCTACAAATTCGTCGGGGGCGACGAACCCGCGCTGCTCGAAATCTTCGACAAGGCCGTCGAGAATGGCTCGCTGAAATTCACCTCCGCGCTCGGCTTCAATGACCCCTTCGAGTTCAAATTTAACTCGATCGCACCTACCCGCGAGGCATTCGACGCTTGGCATAAGACTTACGATCCCGGCCGTAGCGCCGATGAACTCGAGTATGGCTGGGCATCCTTCTTCGGTAAGAGCGCTGACTGGAATACGAATTTCGTGCCGAGGCAGAATTTGCTGCACCACCTCTATGTGCTCTGCCTCGCGCGCCGCTGGGATAGCCATTTGATGTGGGCTCATTACGCTCGCAATCATCAGGGTTACGCGCTCATTTATCGACCCGAAATCGTGGCGGCCGTCGAGGCGCTCGCCGATCACACTGCGACCGGCGACATCGATTATGGGACGCAGCTGCCAAGCCTTCGCTGGTTCCAGGTCACGCGCGAAGAGATGCTCGAGCCGGTGCTCTTAACCAAGTCGGAAGAATGGGCTTATGAGCGCGAATTTCGCCTGATCCTATCGGGGCCGCCGAGTAAGCCTGCCCTCTACGAGACGGTCGATCCCGATCTCGTCGCCGGGGTCGTCTTGGGCACGCGCGCTCCGAAGACGGTGATCGACGCAGCGCTGGCGGTGCAGCGAAGCCGCCCAAATTTCATCGTCCGCAAGGTCACGTCGACATCCTGCTCCTATGCGCTTGACGCTTATGATGTCGACGCGAACAGCTGGAGATACGGGCACATGCTCTAGCGCAAGGGCGGCAACCCTAACCGCAGCTATCACTAGACGTCACTATCTGTGCATCGATCGGAAGCCGAGTGAGCCTCCACCAGGCTTAAGCGTCTGTGATCAAAAGCGGATCAATCTGCAGGCCGCTTCGAGCAGGAGCCGTCGTTCGATGCAACAAGCCTGAACGACCACTTTGCCCCAAAATACTCAATTCTCAGTCTATGTCTTGCGCTGAGCGCATGATTGCGTTGCGCATACTGTTGGAGAAGCACACTCCCTTCACATCGGATTCCGTTCGCGAAAATCCCAGAGCGGAATGCCCATTTTGCGAGCCTTGTCGGCAAGATTGTCCTGAATGCCTGTGCCGGGGAAAATCACAAGGCCGACCGGCAAGGCTTCGAGCAGAAGATCGTTGCGCTTGAAGGGCGCGGCCTTCTTGTGCCTGTTCCAGTCCGGGCGGAAGGTAACTTGCGGTACGCGCCGGGCATCGGCCCAGCAGGCGGCTGCGCGTTCTGCGCCGGTGGGCGTCGCGCCGTGCAAGAGCACCATGTCGGTGTAGCGGGCATGAACCCGGTCAAGTGCAGCCCAGATCGCTGCATGATCATTGCAATCAGCGCCACCTGTAAAGCCGATCCGCGTGCCTTCAGGCAGCATGACCCTCGCTTTTTCGCGGATGCGCTTGTCGAGAAAATCCCGGCTATCAATGACAGCGGAGGTAAGCGCCTTGTGGTTGACCCGCGAACCCGAGCGCGGTGTCCAGGCCTTGCGCATATGGATGCGGAACTGATCGGCTGCGGTATCGCGAAAGAACTCCATCGTGTCGCGGCGCTCGATCATCGATACGCCTTCACAGATTGCACGCTCCAGCTCGACCGAGCGAACCTCACTGCCATCCTGCTCGCGCTGCAATCGTTTTTGCGCCTGCTCGTTGTCATCGAGATCGCGTTCGATCCGTTCGGCCGAGCGATGGAAGACGTTGACCAGCTGCCAAAGCAAGTCCTCAAGATCGGGTTCGATCCGGGTGTCGATCAGCGCCGCCACCATACCGTCGAACATGTCGGCGACCGCGCCGCCTGCGAGCCGGGCTTCGGGCAGCGGCCGTGCGTCGGGCTCGTCGTCGAAGGGGCGATGGCCATAGAGCTGCATTTCCTGGAGGAGATAGGCGGTGGGGCCGGGTTCGGACTGGCCCTCGTCATCGAAATGATCGGAAGCGTTTTGCATGATTGTCTCCGCATCGTGCGCCGCGCCACTCGCGGCTTCGTGGCGACGCCGGGCGGCAGGGGAGACAGGGATGCACCCGCGCTCTCGCGGGCCGGAGCGACAGCGGAGGATGGAAGGAGGCGGCTATTTTGCTTCGCGATGCAAAGGGGCACAGCTCCGGCGGAAAATAGGTGCCGCTCGCCCATTGCAGCGCCTGGCGCCCATGCCGCAGTCGCCCATTCACGAAGCCGTTGCGCGGCAACCCACCGATTACGGAGATCTTCCTGGCGCTCCGGCCATGTCGACGGGCGAGCGATGGCCTCACCATCCGCCACTATGGCCGCAGAAATGTAGCAGCATCCTCATCAACAAGTTGTCCCCGTAGAGCTATCGTCAGCTGCTCAGAACCGTCGGCGCGCAGGTCGGTGTTGAAGTCATCACGGCAGGGTTTCAGCGCGACGATCTCGATCCCGGTCCCGGCAACCCGTTGATGGAGCGTGGCCACCGCGGTCTCGCCGGCCGTGTCGTTATCGAGCCCCACATAGAGACGACGCAGCACAGGAGGGAAGTGCACTGCAGCCAGATGGGCAGCGGACAAGCAGGCAATCATCGGTAAATCCGGCAAGACCTGGCGGAGCGACAATGTGGTTTCGATGCCTTCGGCTGCGACCATGACCGGACCGGCCAACCCGAAGCGGACGCCATTGCCCAGAAGACCGCCCATAGCGCGGCGTGGATTGGTGACCTGCGCCTTGGTGCATGTCGCAGGCTCGAGCCAGGTTCGGTGAACGCCGGTGATTGCACCGTGAAGATCAGTGACAGCAGCGATCATAGCAGGCCACGCACGTGGTGTGTCGGGAGAGTCTCGGCGGGACGGACGGTAGTAGCACGAGGGATGGTAGCGAAGAGCCTGGCCATATCCGGCTGACACGAGCGCTCGGCCTTCCAGATACCGCGAGACGACAGTTCGCTCTATGGGCTTTGAGGCGGCCCAGAGTCGCCGTGCTGCCTCGGTGGTTCCAGGACGTGCCTTCGCCGTTCGTGCATTCTGCACATGGGCATCCACTTGCGGCAGACTCAAGAAGTGACGCGCTTCCTCCAGCGTTTCGCGCATCGAATGGTGGCCGGATGCGACCGCGATGATATCGAGCAGGTCGCCATGCTCTCCGGTATGGGCATCGGTCCATTTTCCCGCAGCCCCGCGCCCGTCCGCCGATGTGCTGAGACGAACATAAAGACTTTGGCCGGGCGTGTTTCGCGCATCACCAACCAGCCAATAGCGTCCTTGCTTGCGTCCGGCGGCGAGGTAGCGGCGGCATACGGCCTCTGCACATTCGCCAAGGCGACGGGCAATGTCACGGGCGGGACTGTCCATGCACCGGGCTCCTTCAAGCGGCCTTGCGTGGAATGACGCGCACAACCGGGAATCGGTCGAGCAGCTTTTCCAACACATCACCGCCGACAGCCCCTGTCGGCACGTAGAGCCTGAGTTTCCACGAGACGATCTCGGAGATCAAGCCCATAGACTTGAGCCGTTCGACACCAAGATCGTTGAAGCCGGTCAGCTCGATGCGCCATTCGTGCATTGCGCGAACGCGGCGCAGGGTCTGACCCTCCGCAATCTCGATCGATGCCTCATCCGCAATCAGCATCGACCAGGCCATGTCCGGCGTGATGTGCGGCGCGGCGCCGGGAACAATGCTTGCTGCCCAAGCCGGCGAAACGCGGCGTCCGATGACACGTTCACCGGCATCGGTCTGCAAACGATAGACCCGTGTCGATTCGTTCGGCAATCGTCTCCAGATCGGCAGGAGCAGCCCTGTCACCATGTGCAAGGTCGAGATTTCAAATTCGGGCAGCTCGGCCAGTTCGCCGGTCCATGCGGCACAAAAGCTGGCTCGGTCCGTCTTTTCCCAGTGGCTCGTAGCAAACAGGTCCGCGAAGAGGGTGGAAGCTTCCATCGGCCGCACGAGGCGGACGCGGGCTAGTATGGCGCCTTCATCATCGACGATGCTGCGGGCACGCAGTTTGACGGCGGCCCGGCCGGATCGAGCGTTGATCACCAGATTGGCGTGCTCCTCGCTCGCCAGTTCCAAGGCGCGCTCAAGCGATACGGGCGTGAGCTTTTCCTTGCGCGCGATGGTGAGCAGGTGGGTCAGCGCACCGGTCCCCGAATGCGCATAAATGGTGCGCCGCTCCGTGATCGTGAAACTCTCAGCTTTGAGTGTCTCAAGGCCACTCTCGAACGTCCCGCTGGCGATCGCGCCTTCGATCCGGGCGGTAAGAAGGCCCTCGAATGCCTCAAACAGGATATTCTGAAGGTCGATTGTCAGCGCCAGCATCCGGTTGAGGAATGTCGTGATGCCGGGCAATTCGTCCTTGATGCCGCCATCGCTGTCGAGCAGCGAAAGCCCCGTCGCTGTCTCGAAGGCGGCGAGCGAACATCCTTCGATCCGGCCGCGCACCAGCAGCATGTAGAGCTGGCGCAAGGCATCGCGGGCGTAGAAGGATTCGAGATTATCCTCCGGCCGAAACATGTTCTGCCCGCCGGTCTGGCGTTGGCCACGGGTAATAGCGCCGAGGCTGTCGAGACGCCGGGCAATGGTCGAGATGAACCGTTTCTGCGCCTTCACGTCGGTCGAAACCGGCCGAAACAGCGGTGGCTGCTTCTGATTGGTGCGATTGGTCCTGCCGAAGCCCTGGATAGCGGCATCTGCCTTCCACCCGGCCTCCAGCAGATAGTGAACGCGGCGTCGCTGGTTCTTCGCACCGAGGTCGGCATGATAGGAGCGACCGGTGCCGCCTGCTTCAGAGAAGATCAGAATGCGTTTGGCGTCGTCCATGAAGGCGTGGGTTTCGGCGATATTCGCTGATGCCGGGCGGTTCTCGACTGCGAAGCGGACCAAGCCGTCAATGCCAGTGCGCGGCACGATCCGGCGCGACCGCCCGGTGACTTCAGCTACGGCGTCGCTCCCGAAGTGCTGAACGATCTGGTCGAGCGCGCCCGGTACGGGCGGCAGCGCGGCAAGGCGCTCGATCATCTGGTCACGGCAGCGGCAGGCATCCCGATTGAGCACTGGATTGCCGTCGGGATCGAAAACGGGCCGGGAGGCAAGATTGCCTTCGCTGTCTGTGTAAGGCTCGTAGAGCTGAACCGGGAAGCTGTGATCGAGGTACGACAGAACATATTCGCGCGGTGTGATGTCGAGCCGGACATCGTCCCACTGGTCAGTCGGAATTTCGGCAAGGCGCCGCTCCTGCAGCGCTTCGCCGGTCGAGACGATCTGAACGACTGCGGCATGGCCTGCTTCAAGATCGCTCTCGATCGACGCAATAGTGCTCGGGGTCTGCATGGCGGTGATGAGATGGTTGAAGAAGCGTTGTTTCACGCTTTCAAACGCCGATCGCGCTGCGGATTTGGCCTGGGCATTGAGTGTGCCATGCGCCGAGCTGGTGACGCCCGACGCCTCAAGTGCGGCATCGAGATGGGTATGAATGATCTGGAACGCCGCGGCGTATGCATCGTAGATGCGGACCTGTTCGGCGCTCAGGCGATGCTCAAGCAGGTCGTATTCGACGCCGTCAAAAGAGAGCGAGCGGGCGGCGTAAAGGCCCAGGGCCTTCAAGTCACGGGCCAGCACTTCCATGGCTGCAACGCCGCCCTCTTCAATGGCCGATACAAAATCCGCGCGCGATGCGAACGGAAAGTCTTCGCCGCCCCACAGGCCCAGCCGCTGCGCGTAGGCGAGGTTTTGCACAGTCGTGGCACCGGTCGCAGACACATAGAGAATGCGCGCGTTGGGAAGCGCATGCTGGAGACGAAGTCCGGCACGTCCCTGCTGAGAAGCCGCGACATCGCCGCGCTCACCTTTGCCGCCCGCCGCATTGGCCATTGCATGGGCCTCATCGAACACGATGACGCCGTCGAAGTCCTGCCCGAGCCACTCAACGATCTGGCTGACCCTGCTGGCCTTGCCCGCCCGCTCCTGCGAGCGCAGGGTCGCATAGGTCGTGAACAAGATGCCCTCGGCGAGCCGGATCGGTGTCCCCTGCCGGTAGCGGGACAAGGGCGTCACCAGCAAACGTTCTTGCCCGAGTGCGGACCAGTCGCGCTGTGCATCTTCGAGCAAGCGGTCCGAGACCGAGATCCACACCGCGCGCCGACGCCCCTTGCACCAATTGTCGAGGATGATGCCTGCGACCTGACGCCCTTTACCCGCACCGGTCCCGTCGCCAAGAAACCACCCTCTGCGGAAACAGACCGCGCCCTCAGCGTCATCGGCGGCGGCGGACACGACGTCCCAGGTCGCATCTACCGCCCATGCACCTGACAAATGTCCAGCATGGGCTTCCCCAGCGTAGATGATCGCTTCAAGCTGCGCGTCCGAAAGGGTGCCGTTCGCCACCAGCGTCGCCGGGATATGGGGCCTATAGCTGGGCTTGGGCGGTGCGACCGATGCCATCGACGCTGACTGGACGAGCGGCGTCGGATGAGGCTGTGCGCCGGGAATGAGCAAGGATTGCAGACCATAGGCTTCGTAGATGGTATCGCCGAGCTGTTCTGAAGCGGGAGCCCAATCCACGGTCTGATAGGCGAGTTCCTCTGCCTCGACCGTAATGGCGGTCCCCGATGGTGCAACCGCATGTCTGGGCCGGGAGGTCGGCATTGATGGCGAACCTGTAAGCTTTGCAGGCGGCATGGGCGCAATCGGAGCCCGTGGGGGCACAAGGCGTTCAACCCATTGCAGCAGGGTGGCTGAATCGGGTGCAATGCCAGCACTGGGCACAAATTGGGCAGGATCGTCCGCCGGCACCTTGTCGATCACGGTGAGCCGGGTCTCGATTGTCGTTCCGTGCTTGCGATAGATGCGGCCGTCGATGGCGGCGGTGAAAACAATTCGGCCGCTGCGCTGCAAGGCTTCGAACGCAGCGCGCCAAATCCCATTCTCCGGGCAGCATGTCGCTGAAGTAATCGCGACCAGTCGCCCGCCCGGTTCAAGCCGTGCCAGCGCTGATGCGATGTGCCGGAGCGCGGCATCCTTCATCGCGCGATCGACGTGCGCAATGGCCGAAAAAGGCGGGTTCATCAGAACAACTGTCGGGCGATGCCCCACGGGTAGCCTGTCGTCGATCGATGCCGCATCATGCTTACTGACGGGCGCATCCATGATTTTGCTTAGCAGTTCAGCGCGGGTCTCACCCAGTTCGTTGAGAACAAGGTTTGCCCGCATACGTTCGGCATGCACGGCCAGCATTCCGGTGCCGGCAGACGGTTCGAGCACCACGTCAGCGGGTTCGATCATCGCAGCGGTCGCAGCAACATAGGCCAGACCAAGCGGCGTCGAGAATTGCTGAAGGGCTTGCCCGGCCTCCGAACGGCGGGTGTGCGTCGGCAAGCGTGCCGCGATCCGCTCCAGAGCGGCAAGCATGCGCTGGGGTTCAGGATTGCGGCGGGCCAGCGCTCTGCCATAGCGACGAAGAAGCAGGATCTGGGCGGCTTCGCAGGCGTCATACGCCATCTTCCAGTCCCATGCCCCCTCGGCGTCACTACCGGCAAAGGCGCCGGTCATGATATCGCGCAGTTGGGAGCTGCTGAGGGGGCCACCGGTTTCCAGCAAAGGTAGCAGTGCGTTTGCTGCGGCGAACAGCGCATCAGCGCGGCCACTGGTCAGGCGCATGGAAGTGGGCGACGCGGCGCCGGCCGCATCGGGTAGAATATTGGACATGATGAGGACTCCGGGAGAAATGAAATCGGGAAATCCGCGCTCAGGGCTGTTGCGACGCTATGGCGCCGCCATGGGCAACGGGCAGATTAACGAGGCGAGAGCTCGATCTCGGCGTGCCTGTCCGGGTCGATGACGAAACCGTGGCGACCACGGTGTGCATAGTCTTCACCGGGAACGAGGAATGCTCGTTTGGGCGAGGCGTCGCGCCGACCTCCCGGCGACGCGATTACCTCGACATAACCGGGGGGCGATGCTGTTGTCCTGGCGGAGATGACGACCCAGTCTTGGGTATGCCTGCGGAAAAAGTCGTCGCGCTCACGAGAAAAGGACTCACCTGGCGCCAGTGCCCGTCCGTGGATCGCTTCCCAGGCATCGGGGCACCAGTCGCGCAATATCCGGTCAGCTGAGGCCTGCTCACGGTAAGTGAAGAGGTCAGGATAGCCGGCTGCAACCCTCGCCCAGTCTCCATCTTCCTCATACCATCCGCCAGCAATGCGCAGCGGTTCTGGCATGGCCTTGTTGCGCATACGATCGAGCTTGAACCCGCCATGCCCCGCAGTTGAGTGGAAGACGATTCCGGGGGCATAGACCGTGGCGGTCTGCGATTTGCCCCAAGGCGTCGAAATGGGATGGACCGTCTCGATCCGCCCGAGTGCCTCGCGCTGGCGCAAATGTAGCGCGATGTCTCCGACATAGGCCCGGAAGGCTTGGTGGTCGATGACCGAGCATTCAGCACCGTAAACATCTGCGCGGCGCCACTCGTGTAAGGGGCGACTGAGACGCCAAGCCGATGCGACCGAAAAGCCGGCGTCTATCGGGATGGCGATATAGGCGAGATCGCCCACGCGCGCGGCCATATCGCCATCGCGCGTGGTACCAAATTCGACCCTGATGGCGCTCATGCCGCCCTCCTCGTCGTTGGCGGGAGGATGACGGGGTCCGGATCGCTGACAATCTCCGTCCGCATGTTCGAGTAACGATTGACTTGCATCCAGCTCTCGGCGGCAGCCATGTTGCTGGCGAGATGACGCAGCTCATCGCGGCCATCGACACTGGTCAGGATGCGCACGGAACCCGCTCGCGGGGTCTCGACAATCTCAAAATGCAGACTGCTATCGAGGCCATAGGCCCGCCGCACGGTCAGGACGATCGTGCCCTGACTGCCATAATCGCCCAGGTGGAGCATGAAGTGTGGCGGCGAGTTGAAACTTGCGCTGACGTAACCCGGATAGCGCTCGACCAGGCGACCCACGCCGTTTTCATGCTCCCATGCCCTCAGCTTGCGCCTGAAACGGGCCGGAGGACGGGGTTTGCCATTGGAGTAGCGGATCAGGCTGCCGAGCGGAGCGCTGGTGTAGATATGCTGGGCTGACACGGGATATTCCTTAAGAAATGCGAAAGCCCGACGCAGTGGCCGGGCTTTGCGGGAAAAGGGAAAGAGCAAGGCGGCTCTTGCCGCCTTGCCGGTTTCATTCGGCAGCGATCGCGTAAGCGCCGTCCTCGTTTTCGAGGAAGGCAGGCAGAGCATCGCTGTCCATGTCGCCGGGCTCTGCTTCGCAGGCTGGCGGCGTGCGGAGCGGCTCGGGCAGCCATTGGGCGTCCTCGAGCAGACGTTCGGCCTCGCGCGCCATGTCTGCCTTTTTGAGGTGATCGATCATGCCTGCGAACTGCTCGCCGCGCGCTTCGGTGACGTCGGCGAGAATCCGCGGCTTGGTGACGCTCCGGAAGTAGCCGTCGACGGTCGGTCGCCAGCCTGCGGCTACAGGATCAAGACCAACGGCCCGCGCGAGGACGTGGCTATGGGCAAGACGGCGCTCGATGCTGTGCTTCGATACACGGCCATTGTCGTACTTGGGCACAATCTCGCTCTGGGCATTCACGCTGCGCGAAGCACAATGAGCGAACAAGGCCGCCTGCTCGTCGCCGTTGAGGGCGAGCAACGCATCCCACAGATCAGCGTCTGACTCGGGAAGCCGCTCCTCCCAGTAACGGGCGCGCTCGGCGAGGCTGCGGGCAGGCGCGCTGTCACGCAGGCCGGCGGGCGGATTGGCGAAGCTCACGTCCTGTACAGTAAGCTGGAGGCAGCTTTCCCGGCTCGCGAAATAGCAGGTCTGCAGAACCAGTGCATGCAGCACCGCGGCGAACGCGGTTGCCCGATTCTGCGCCAGCGCATCCTGCAAGGCGAGTGTGCGCCAGGCGGTCAGATCGGCAACGAGACGATCCGGCAGCGGCTTGAGCCCCTCGTCGGCTTCCTCGTCATCCTCGCCCCCAGTGCGGCCATCGTCATCCGTGCCGACAGGTCTGGCGCTGCCCGTGTCGCCGTCAACCGATACCAGCTCGTGCTCAGTGCCATCCGGCACCGGATCTGCTGCCGGCTCGTCTTCGGGACGGACATAGCCGCGTTCGACACATAGGGAGCCGTCGCGCTCGATCGAAACAAAGACGCCAGCGATTGCCACATCGGCGGGTTCGAAAACCAGCGGTCGATCCGCGAGTTTGCCGATCTCAGCGTTGATGGCGTCGAGCCGGTCATAGACGTCCTGCGGCACATCATGCTCGTCCGCCCATTGCGCTTCGATCTCGTCCGATTCCCCTTGCAGCGCGACAAAGCGGGCTTGCTCAGCCTCGGTCATGGCGACTTCGGTCCCGCTGATTTCGCGATGGCCGTTGGTGACCGCCCAGGGCATGTCGACGGCCGTCGCCACCCACTTCCAGCCTTCGGCGGCGACGTCTTCCCCCGCCCGGCGCAGCTTGTCCGCAACGAGCGTGTCGAGCAATCCGGGGTCGGTCAGCCACCCTCCATCGTCGTCCTCGAACAGGTCGCGCATGACCCCGCCACCGGCAGCGACATAGGCATCGATAGTGACGAAGCGGACACGCTTGTCGGCAACCCGCACGCTGTTTTCGGTGAGGCGCTGCCGAATATATGCCCCCGACTTGTTGTAGCTATGGGCCAGCATCTCCCACACCTGCTCCTGGCGGGCATGGTCGTCCGACACGGTGAACGCCATCAACTGTTCGAGGGTCATGCCGTCATCGGCATAGATTTCGCACAGACGCGGCGAGACCGATGCCAGTTTGAGGCGCTGGCGCACCACGGCGGGCGTCACGCCGAAGTGGGCGGCGATGTCCTCGACCGCGCTGCCTTTATCGACCATGGCCTGCATGGCGCGAAACTGGTCGAGGGGATGGAGCTGCTCGCGCACCGCATTCTCCGCATAGCTGTCCTCCTCGGCAGATATGTCGGTAGTGGCCGCCTTGACGATGCAGGGTACGAGAGCGGTGCTTGCCAACCGCCTTTGCTTCACCAGCAGTTCGAGCGCACGGTAACGCCGGCCGCCGGCCGGAACCTCGAACATGCCGGTTTCGGCACCATTCCCGTCCAGAACAGGCCGGACATTGAGGCTTTGCAGAAGAGTGCGCCGGGCGATGTCTTCGGCAAGCTCGGGAATGGATACCCCCGCCTTGATCCGGCGGACGTTGGACTGGGACAGGACAAGCTTGTCGAACGGGATGTCGCGCGACGGGCTGAGGGTGATTTTCGCAGGCTGTTTGCCCATGTGGTTTCTCCATGACAGGCCGCCGCGAGACTCTCTCCCGGCTCCCGGGCCCATCACGAATTTCCCGGCCCTCCTCTTCCTCTGGCCCGCCGCAGGCGGGGCCGTGCGCAGCCGCGGGGTCACGCCACCGCCCTCGAGGTGGGAGCACCTCCCGCATCAGGCTCGTCTGGCTCCCCGGGATCGTTGGCGGCTTTGCCGCTCGCAGCCGACGGGCCATGCTCGAGCAAGTAGTTGGCCGCCTTTGATGCGGCGCTGGCAGCACGGAGAATGGCGCGATTGTCCTCCCGGATGATCTCGAGCCACGACCCGATATAATCAGCGTGACGGACGGTCGGGGTGATCCCCAACGCGGCGCAGACAAAGGCACCGGTCATCTCCGCGACCAACTCTTCGCGCCCATAGTCCTTCGATCCGAATGCACCTGTCTGGTCACGATCAAGGCGGCTGCGATGCCCGGTCCAGTGCCCCAGCTCGTGAAAGGCTGTGCGATGCCAATTGACGGGGTCGTGAAAATCGTCCGGCCGGGGCACGGCCACGAAATCGTGTGCCGGGCTGTAATAGGCCGATGCGCCACCGATCCGGAAATCGGCACCCGTTGCGCGGATTAGAGCATCCGCCTGCGGCAGGATCAGACCTGCAGGTATGGGCGGTGGCGGGGCGCAGACATGTTCGGGCAGTCCTTCGCATTGATCGACCGAAAACACCGTGAAGGTACGCAGGAACGGGATACCCCCGACCGGATCGCGCCCCTCGGTGGCGGCTCGGCGTTGCTCTTCCCCGGGCACGAACCGGCGCGTGTAGATGATGGGTACGCCGTGCTCGCCGCGCCGTACCGTACCGCCGAGCATCGATGCTTGCCGGAAAGTGAGAAAGGCGTGGCCCGAATATCCGTTGGAGACGATCGCATCCCACAAAGTCAGGATATTGATACCGCTGTAGGCCCGCTGGCTGACGGCATTGTGCGGCATGCCGACGCCCGTCTGGGCGCTGGTCCACGGCTGGACCCAAGGCACTCGACCAGCTTCGAGGTCGGCAATGATCCGGTCGGTGATCTGCTGGTATAGGTTGGCGCGTCCGGTGGGCGAGCGCGGTTTGGTTCGAGATGCCATTGCATGAAGCTCCGCGACGGACCGCGACAAGCCTCTCTCGCCGCTCTTCATCCGTCACGGACTGGTGGAGGCACTCTCACTCTGGCGGGGCGTTGCGGGGCAGCCGCCCCGCTCGAAGGGGTCCGGCAAGACCGGAACGGGCATGGCGGCAGGGGAAGGCCTTCCCCAACGCTAGCTAGAAGCCTGCCTTGAACAACTCGCCTTTGCGAGGCTGCAATCGTACCAGCATGGCGCGTGCAAGATGCGGCGGAATGCGGTGATGCATCGACCACAGGTCGGCAGTGTGGCAGTCGCGCAGGCGCCTGGTACTGCCGCAGGGACAGGGCCAATGCCCTCTCGGCCGCGGCAGTCTCAATATCCGCAGGTAATAGAGAATGTCCTTGCGCCGGTTCGCAATGCCGAGCGCATCGGCATAGGCCTCCTCCATGCCCTCCATCCCATGCGCTCGTTCACCGAATGGCCAGTTGCCGGTCTTTTCGAACCAGAACTGACCCAGAAAATACTCGCGCAGGGGCCCGCCGAGATAGGCCGCAATGCCGGTGTCGGCTGCTGTCGCCAACCAGTTTTCCCAGACCGTCACGCAGCAATCGCCATCACCGTTGATGTGGTGATCGGGGTCGCGCTTGATGCGCCCACCGGTCTCGAACACGCGCGGTTCGATGCGCGGATAGGCATGGGTCAGCTCGATTCTGACAGCGTAGCGCGCCAGTGGACCTGCCGGATCACAAACGGCACTGCCGGCTGTGACCACGAACGCCCCTTCAACGACGATCTTGCCGTCTATCTCCGTTGCCCGGAGACCGGGCTGTTCAAACGCGATCGCGGCTTGAACCTCGAGCAAAGTGAGCAAAGTGGCCGCCTCAGCGCACCCAGGGGCGGGACTGGGATCCGCTGCTCTGAATGGCGTCAACTGCGTGGCGGGCACGCTCGAGTTCGGCATCATGGCCGCCCCCCAGAAGCAGGGCAGGAGCCCCGATGGCACCATCGTCCGGCATAACGCTGTTGAGCGCGCGCTTTACCAGGGCGGGACCAAGCCGCCGCTCCAGTTCGTCCGGAATGGTATCGTAGGGGCTGGCGCGCAGATACTGCGCGAAATCCTGCCGGGCCTGTGCGAGCCAGCGGAAGAAGTTGTCGCGCTTGCGCGGCTCTTCCGGCCATTTGTCGGCGAAGTTCTCGGCCGGATTGACGGGGTTGGAGACCCAGGCAATGCCGTCACGCTCCTCGATGTAACGATCCATGTTCATCAAGATGGACTGCAGCGCTGCCGACAGCGAGGCTTCCTCGTTATAGGCATGGGCAGCAAGCGTCGTGATGATGATCGAGATCGGCTTGTGTTCGCCGTCTTCGGCAAACATGCAGTCGCGGTGGCGCTTGAGAAGCTGGATGGCCTGCTGAAGCGGCGTGCGCACCTTGTAGTCGGGAATCTCGTCGACGCTGGCGGAGATGCGCTCGCGTTCTGCGAACGACCGCTTGGCCTCGGTCAGCCGCACCCGCATCCGGCTCCGGAACCAGGCGGCGTAGCCGTAAGGATTGCTCTGCAGCCAGTCGTCCGAGATCACCGCCTAGTCGCTGCGCTGGTTGTCGGTAATCGCGATCGCGTGGCCACTGAGATCGCCGTCAGCGGCGAGGATGCCAAAGCCCTTGGCCCGCAATTGCGCCTGATAGCGCTGCGCATCGGGCAAGGCCGGCAAGACATCCATGTGAAACTGCGCGCCTTCGGCATAATTTAGCGTCCAGCAACGACGACGCTCTTCCGGGTGCGCCATGTTCCGAGCACGCGCATACAAGGCAACCTCATGCCCCACAGCGTCCTTAAGCTGCTTCTGCGTGAGCGCGGCTTTCGATCCGTTGACTCGGCAGACAAGATCGACGTCATACTCATCGGCATCAGTCAGCGGGCGCGTGACGGTCCCCAAAAGAAACGAGCCGTGCGGCGAAATGGCAGGATCGAGATCGGCCAGCGTGGATTCCGGGCGGTCGAGCCAGCCGCCCAGCGCTTCATAGCGCTGCCTGGCTTCTTCGAACTTGCCGGGCGGGATATCCAGTGCAGCTGCGATGGCTTCAAGAATATCATCGTGCGACCTGGCCAGCCGCTTGTCGTAAACAGTCATCAGGGCACCTTATGGCAGGGGGTGAACTCCTCGGCGGGCGTGCCGAAGAAATGGGGATGCAGGATTGGTTTCTGGGCGCGGGCTTCGGCAAAGGCGCGGTCCTTGAGGCTGCTGATCCGGCGGGTGTCGTCGAGCGAGTAGAAACCGGCAGGCACCGGCTGGCTGACCCGGAAGACGGCGCGGCGCTCATGTTCGTGACCGGTCAGGATCTGGGCGATGCCGAGCGAGCCGTGCGATTGGCCCGCCATGAAGATGCTGGACAGCTGCGGCGCGATCCTCGCCGCGCCATAAGCGGCACGCAGGGTTTTGATATCGTCGAGACAGCCAACGCTGAGGAGGTTGATCTGATTAGCTGGCCAGCCAAGCGTGCCGATGGCCTCGACGACTGCCAGTCCGGCAGGATTGTTGGCCCAGAGGCCACCATCGACCAGTCCGACGTCGTTGGCGGTCACATGCTGGGCAAAATAGGTCGGTGCTGCCGCCGTCGCCATGGCTGCATCGATTGCCAGTTCGCGGTAATCGGTCCGCAAGCGAGGGTGATGCGCGGTCTTGAAGACATAGACGCCCTGGGTCTGGGGGTGCCATGCCGGGATCAGCAGCCGGGTCTGCGCTTCACCTAGAAGCCGGTCTCCAAGCACACTTTGCAAGGCATGGCGCAACGGCTCGGCGCTGTACTTAGGCCCCCAGAAGGCCCAGCGACCTTTCCGCAGATGGCGCTCCAGCCAACCAAGCACACCTTTCCGGCTCTGCGCGAAGATCGCCGGTCCTTCTTCCTCATAGAGGCGCAGAATGTCGGCTGCGCGCAGGCCGAGAGCGAGACCGATGGCGATGATCCCGCCCGTCGATGTTCCCGCGATCAAGTCGAAGTAGCGCCCGATCGGCTGTTCGAGATCCTGCTCAAGATTGGCGAGGAAGGCCGCCGGGAAAGTTCCCCGGATGCCGCCCCCATCGATGGTCAGGATGCGCTTCACCGCCGACTGCTCCTGCGCTCAGTGCTTCTTGTCGCGCGGCGGCATCGGGTCGTTGCCCGGCGCGACCGTATCCGAATCGCGCCAGCGGCCGTCACGCCCCTGGATACGGACTTCGCCGCCCCCCAGGTTGCGCACCGTCTGCTTGGCGGCCTGCTCTGCGGAACGCTGGGTCGAATGCACGCTGCTGGCGCGCTGCGCGCCCGCCGCCTTCACGGCCCATCCGTTCGGGTGCTTCGTCACATATCGGTCTGCCATAACCTCACTCCTTGACTCGACTCACATTAACAGCATATAAACTATTCTCATCGAACGTCAAGGTTCGCATAGTTTCTATACTGATGGAGAGTCGCCAAGGTGCGCTGGGGTGTCGAGCAACGACTGGAGTTTATCGAGTTCCGCCTGTTCTGGGAGGGCACGATCAACCGCGCCGATATCATCGAATGCTTCGGTGTCTCGACGCCGCAAGCATCGAAGGATCTGTCGCTTTATCAGGCGCGTGCGCCAGGCAACATGCTCTACGACGCAAGCGCCAAGCGCTACGTGGCGGCAGACGCATTCGTGCTGCGGTTTCTCGATCCTGACCCGTACAAGTATCTCTCGCAGCTCAGGGCCGTTGCCGAGGGGATGTTGCCGGCAAGCGAGTCATGGATCGCAGCGATGCCGAGCGCTGACGTCGCGCTCACGCCCAAGCGCGAAATCGACATTGCTATCCTGCGACGGGTTCTCGAAGCGGTACGGGAGAACCAGTCGATCAACGTATTCTACCAGTCCATGAACAGCGCCCGGCCCGACCCGATCTGGCGGCGGATGACACCGCACGCGTTCGGGTACGATGGTTTTCGCTGGCACGTGCGAGGGTTTTGTCACGTCGAGAACAAGTTCAAGGACTTCCTGCTTCCCCGGATCCTGGAGGTTGGCGGGAAAGGTGAGCCGGGCCAATCTGGCGAACATGACTGGCTCTGGAACAACTATTTCGATGTGATTGTCGGTCCACACCCGGAGCTGACCGAAAGTCAGAAGCGAGTTGTCGCCAAGGACTACGGCCTCGAAGTCGACACAACGGTGCTTTCCGTGCGCTATGCGATGCTATTTTATGTATTGAAAAGGCTCGGTTTGCTTGATGATGCCGCAAAGCGCAGTGCGCGAAGCCAGCATATCGTCAATGTGAACCGCAAGGAAACGCTGGTCGCGCTCGAACGCGCCGAGTTCCAGCTTTAGGACGTGGACAGGGGACGGTAGTGCCGATGGGGGCGAAGCTCGAAGAGATCAAGAACGGTGCATCGGTGCGCGGCATTGCCTCGAACCAGCCCGTTCATGTCATTTCGGTCGACTGGATCGGCGATCAGGCGATCAATGTCGTGTACCGTGATCATAACGGAACCGTTGCCGAGTCTGTCCTCTACCGGGATGACGAACATCGCCTGGAGGTAGAGCAGAATGGCCGTCCCTGGTCGTTCGATGCCGACGGTGCGCTTTTGCGTCTGGTGACCGAGGCGAACCGGATCAAGCTGGCGCATTATTTCGACCCCTATCTTGCCATCCACACCAGCATGGTCGACCCGCTGCCGCACCAGATTTCGGCAGTCTATGGCGAGATGCTGCCGCGTCAGCCGCTGCGCTTCCTGCTCGCCGACGATCCCGGGGCTGGCAAGACGATCATGGCCGGGCTGCTGATCAAGGAGTTGATCGCGCGCAGCGATCTTGAGCGCTGCCTGATCGTTGCGCCTGGCAGTCTGGTCGAGCAGTGGCAGGACGAACTCGGTCAGAAGTTTAACCTCGAGTTCGACATTTTGACCCGGGACATGATCGAGACCTCGCGGTCGGGCAATCCGTTCACGGACCGCGATCGGCTTATCGTCCGGCTCGATGTCCTCGCCCGCAACGAGGATTTGCAGGAAAAGTTGATGAGCGCCCGCGAGTGGGACCTCATCATCTGCGACGAAGCCCACCGCATGTCGGCAACCTACTTCGGCGGCGATGTCAAATACACCCGACGCTATCAGGTTGGGCAGAAGCTGGGTCAGGTCTGCCGTCACCTGCTGCTGATGTCTGCGACGCCGCATAACGGCAAGGAGGAGGATTTTCAGCTGTTCATGGCACTGCTCGATGGTGACCGGTTCGAGGGCCGGTTCCGCGACGGTGTGCATTATGCCGACACGGCCGACATGATGCGGCGACTGACCAAGGAAGAGCTGCTGCGCTTTGATGGTCGCCCGCTGTTCCCGGAGCGCCGGGCCTACACGGTCAAGTATGAACTCTCCGAGGGCGAGGCTGCACTATATACGGCGGTCACCGACTATGTGCGCACGGAGATGAACCGGGTCCAGCGCTTCGCCGAAGGCGATGGCAAGAAGCGCAACAATGTCGGCTTCGCGCTCCAGATCCTGCAACGACGGCTCGCATCATCCCCGGCTGCGATCTACCAGTCCCTGAAGCGTCGCCGCGAGCGCCTCGAGACGGAACTGGGCGAAGCGCGCCTGGCCAACGCTGGTCGCCGGGCAGACATCGCCGTGCCCAAGGTCAATCCCGACATGCTCGGCAATATCGACGAATATGGTCAGGATGAGATCGACGAACTCGAAGACCTGATCTCGACTGGCGCTACGACCGCGGAGACGGTCGAACAGCTGGCCCTCGAAGTCGAGACGCTCAAAGGTCTGGAATCGATGGCTCTGGGCGTCCTGCGCTCGGGCGTCGACACCAAATGGAGTCAGCTCAACCGGATTCTCGATGACGATCTGATGGTCGATGCGGCTGGCAATCGGCGCAAGCTGATCATTTTCACCGAGCCCAAGGACACGCTCAATTACCTGCTCGACAAGGTTCGGGCACGGATTGGCAATGCCGAGGCCGTCGACGTGATCCATGGCGGGGTCTCGCGTGAGGAACGCCGCAAGGTGGTCGAGCGGTTCATGCAGGACAAGGACATGCTGGTCCTGATCGCCAACGATGCGGCGGGTGAAGGCGTCAACCTCCAGCGCGGCCATCTCATGGTCAATTACGACCTGCCTTGGAACCCCAACAAGATCGAGCAGCGGTTCGGGCGCATCCATCGTATCGGCCAGACCGAGGTCTGTCACCTCTGGAATCTGGTTGCAGCTGACACCCGCGAAGGCGAGGTCTATGCGCGCCTCCTTGAAAAGCTGGAGGCGGCACGAGAAGCGCTGGGCGGACGCGTCTATGACGTGCTGGGCGAACTGTTCGAGGGCACCGCGCTCAAGGATCTGCTGTTCCAGGCGATCCAGTATGGTGAGCAGGAAGAGGTCAAGGCGCGGCTGTTCCAGCAGGTCGATGGCGCCGTCGATCAGACCCATCTGCTTGAGCTGCTGCGCCGGCGCGCGCTGACGAACGACACGATGCCGGAAGCGCGGGTCGAAGAGCTGCGCCTGGAAATGGAACGCGCCGAGGCGCTGCGGTTGCAGCCGCACCATATCCAGAGCTTCTTCGTCGAGGCGTTCCAGCATCTGGGCGGCCGCATCAAGCGGCGCGAAGAGGGGCGCTGGGAAATCACCCACGTCCCGGTCCGTATCCGCGAGCGGGATCGCCAGATCGGCACCGGCGCACCGATCCAGAAGCAGTATGAGCGGATCTGTTTCGAGAAGGACAAGATCAATCAGCAGCCCGTGGCGGCGTTCGTATGTCCCGGCCACCCGCTGCTTGAAGCGGTCATCAGTCTGGTCCGCGAGCAATATGAGCAGATCATGCGCCAGGGCGCGATACTGGTGGACGACACCGACGCAGGAGAAGCCTTGTCCGCTGTTTTCCTCCTCGAACACAGCGTGCAGGATGGCAGGCTGACCAGCCTCGGCAAACCGCATACCCTGTCGCAGAAGCTGCAATTTGCCGCGATCGACAAGGCTGGCAACGCCACCAATGCAGGGATTGCACCGCACCTGAACTTGCGCCCGGCCACGCCTGACGAAATCGCTGCGGTGCGCAGCCACCTGGATGAAGGCTGGCTAACGACTGATCTGGAGAAGACGGCGATCCGCTTCGCAACGGTCGAACTGGCGCAGCATCATGTTGCTGAGGTGAAGGCGCGGCGTCTGCCAGAGATCGACAAGGTCGAGCAGGAGGTCCGCGCCCGGCTCAAGAAGGAAATCAATTACTGGGATTCACGGGCCTTCGAGCTCAAGGAGGAGGAGAAGGCCGGCAAGAAGACCCGGCTCAACTGGCAGAACGCGCAGCGCCGCGCCGAAGATCTGGCTGAGCGCCAGAAGCGGCGGATGGACCAGCTCGAGAAAGAACGGTTCATTTCATCGCAGCCACCGCGGGTTCGTGGCGGCATGGTGGTGATCCCGCGCGGGCTGCTCGACGCCCAGAACGCAGCGCCCATCGGCAACCATTTCTCGGAAGATCCCGCAGCGCGCCGGGCGATCGAGCTGGCCGCGATGGAGGCGGTGATGGCAGCGGAGCGGGCTCTCGGTAACACGCCGACCGACGTTTCGATGCAGAAGATCGGCTATGACATTGCCTCGCACGATGCAACCACGGGTCATCTGCGCTTCATCGAGGTCAAGGGCCGGATCGATGGCGCGGATAGCGTGATGATCACCCGGCAGGAAATCATAACATCACTGCACGAGCCAGAGAAGTTCATCCTGGCGGTGGTGCCGGTTAGCAACGGCTATGCCCATGAGCCGCGCTACATTCGCGGCCCGCTCGTCGAGCGTGAGCCATCGTTCCTCGAAACCGCCATCCAATTCCACCTTCCGCGCCTGCTGGAGCGCGCTGAGAAGCCTGGATGAGACTGACAAGGGAAATGGTTATGAGTGAATCCTTGCTGCGCTTCGGTGCCAATCGAGGGCTTCGTCCGGCGATTCAGCCTGTCAGTCAGTGTGCATTACTGATTGACGCCGAAGGTAGCGGATCAGCCTTCAACGGGTTGATGCAATCCGTCCTCGGCTGGATGGAGCGGCGCTCGGGGCGTCCTCTCCCAAATCATGCACATGAGGGGAAGTCCTTTGTTATCGATGACATAGGCTCGCAGCGGACTGAAGCCATCTCCATCGACGCGCCACGCTATTGGGCTGCTCGGATCGACGACGCCGATAAAAGTGTGCCCCAGCGGACTTGGACGACGGAAATTGCGCTAGCGCCGCAAGCTGACGGACGGGTTCTCTTCGGAACTCGCCTTCAGTGTGTATCGCGCGGTCCATACCAGGAGTTTGACGCGTCAGTGCCAAGCTTCGTCCGAGAGGTAGTCGCAGCTGGCCACGCATGGCTCGATGGCATCAACATTTCTGCCGAACCGATGCTCATTGATACCGAGAATGAGGCGGATGAACTCTGCAAGCTGCTATGGAACAAGGGGCGTCGAAGTGATGTCATCGTGTTCTCGCTGCCCGAGGACTCGAATGACTGGTCTGAGACGATCATTCCAGCGCGGGATGTAGCTCGCCGTCTTGCGGGCGCTGCTCATGTGGCGATCGTTTCGCAAGCAGCGAGTTACCGTTTAACGGATCAGGTCGGCAAAGCATTGTCGGTTTATCGACAGGCGGTGCGGACCTATCGACCGGGGTTCGATCCCTCGACCGATGAGGCAGCGGCCCATCCCTTGGGCCTTCCCAGTAGAATTGCAAACTGGACGGGCGGTCCGCAAGCCTACCGATCCTTCCTCATCAATCAGACGCTGAGCCGTACGGTCAGTGGCAGGGATAGCCAGCGACAACTGCCGCCGTTCCTTGAGGTAAAGAGAGTGGCGGGCGAGCTCCGTCGCCAGACTGCACGCGTTGAGGGCGAGTCAGACCGCGACTTGCTGGCCCTTGCTGAACAGGAAATTCGTGACCTGACCGCAGCGCTTGAGCAGATCAAGGAAGAGCAGGACAGCTATATCGCTCTTGCGGACCAAGAGCGCGAGGAAGCCGAGCAACAGGCTGAGCAGCAACGGCAAAGCAATGTGTTTTTGCGACACAGGATCGCGTTGCTCGAAAACCGTCTGGCCCAATCCTCGCAGCCTCAGATCGACCTGCCGGACAACCTTGACGACTTTGAGGGCTGGTGTCGGGAACATCTGTCTGGTTCCGTTGAATTGCACAGCCGGGCTTTTCAGGGGATCAAGAAATCCCAGTTCGAAGATGTCCAACTCATTTATCGATCTCTGCTGTTGCTGCGGGATTTTTACGTTCCGATGCGCCGCAACGGTGGGGATGAGGCCAAGGCTGCATACGATGCCGAATGCGCGCGCTTGGGGCTAGATGAGCAACCGTCCTTTGCTGGGGCAGGCTGGGGAGAGCACGGCGACACCTACCTCGTCCGGTGGGGGAAAAGCCGCCTTCTGCTCGACCGTCACCTGAAGAAAGGGAACAGCAGAGAAGAGCGCTTCTGTTTCAGGCTCTATTTCACCTGGATGGATGAGGATCAGCATGTGCTCGTCGGCTGGCTACCATCGCACCTTGATACTCGCGCTACCTGATTAAGAGAGAACCCGATGCACGACCAAAAATACACGAAGGAGCTGATCTCGGTCGCCATTCTTCTGGGGCCGATTAACGAGGCGTCAGTGCACGAGAAAATGCTCAAGCTTTGCGACAACGGGATCGTGGCATGAGGATCACCAAGGCATTGATCGTCGCTGATCCGTGGATCGAGTATTTGCTCAACGGCACGAAGGACTGGGAGATGCGTTCGTCCGCTGCATCCCATCGGGGCTGGTTCGGGTTGATCCGCAAGGGCAGCGGCGCCGTGCATGGGGTGGCCCGACTGGTGGATGTTGGTGCGCCGCTGACGCCGGAGCAGATGATCGCGAACTTTGAGCACCATCGTATTCCGGAGTCCATGATCCGGTCGGGCGAGGTGGCGAAGTGGAACACACCCTGGAAGCTTGCTGACGTGCAGCGTCTGGCTCGCCCTGTGCCCTACCGGCATAGGAGCGGCGCAGTGACGTGGGTAGAGCTCGACGAGGCGGCCATCGCCAGCCTCACGAAACAGCTCCCTGCAACCGGCCAGCAAGCAGATTTGCTCCATACATCCTCGCCCGCCCGCAATGAGCCGACCGATCAGGTGAAGGTCGATATCCGGCAGCGCGGGAGCAAGCTCTACATCGATGTCCAGTGGGATGATGGCGAGCCTGAACCTGCTCCCAAAATCAAACCGGTGGCCACCACGCCTATGCCACAGGCCGCCGCGAGGCCGTCAGCGCCTGCGGCAGGTTCATCGCCCGCAACGGCGCCATCCAGTGGCAGAACCATTGGCGAGGTCGTGCTCACCGAGGGAAACATCGCCAACAACCATATCTACCTGCGGTCATTCTTTGACCGGTTCCCGGCAGATGCTGTCGGCGGTTCGAACAAGGCGGCCCTCGCCAGCCGCGAACTGACAGTGGATTGGGGTGGCGGCGAACCAGTCCAGACAGACCTTGATGGATCGAAGAAATTCTTCCGCTCCCGCGGTTGGATTGGGGCCTTTTTCAAACAGAACCGAGCAAAGGCTGGTGACCGCGTCATCATCGATGAAACTGGTCCCTACCGCTATCGTGTGCGCCTCGGGTAACCCCGCATGCTGAACTTGAATTACCGATTGATTGGAGACTTCGATTGACCACCCCCTACAAAAAGAAACTGATCGAAGTCGCAATTCCGCTTGAAGCCATCAACGAAGCTTCGGCGCGGGAGAAGTCGATCCGGCACGGGCACCCGTCCACGCTGCATCTTTGGTGGGCGCGGCGGCCGCTTGCGGCTTGTCGCGCGGTGCTGTTCGCACAGCTGGTGGATGACCCGTCGAGCCACCCTGACAAGTTTCCCACCCACGAGGATCAGGAGGCTGAGCGCAAGCGGCTGTTCGCGATCATCGAGAAGTTGGTGAAGTGGGAAAATTCCACCAATGAAGAAGTCCTGGAAGAGGCCCGAGCCGAAATCCGCAAGAGCTGCGGCGGCGAGCTTCCGCCGGTATATGACCCGTTCTCGGGTGGTGGGTCGATCCCGCTCGAGGCGCAGCGGCTAGGCCTGCCTGCCTATGGCTCCGACCTGAATCCGGTCGCGGTGATGATCGGCAAGGCGATGATCGAGATCCCGCCCAAGTTCAAGGACATGCCGCCGATCCATCCCGGTGCGAAGGACCGGCAGTTCTATCGTAACGCTGAAGGGCTGGCGGAAGACGTCAAATACTATGGCGAGTGGATGCGCGAGAAAGCGTGGGAGCGCATTGGGCATCTCTACCCCCAAGTTGATCTGCCCAAGGAGCACGGTGGTGGGAAAGGGACAGTAATCGCTTGGATTTGGGCCCGAACAGTAGCGAGTCCGGATCCAGCTTTTGGTGGCGCGCACGTGCCACTTGTGAGTTCATTTCTTCTTTCGGCATACAGCGGTCGCGAAGCAATTGCAGTACCGATTATTGATAAGATCGAAAAAAGCATCGACTTCTCGATAAAACAGGGTCCTTTTACTGAAAAGGAACTGGAGACCGCACGTCTCGGCACCAAAGCAGGTAAGGCTCAAGATTTCATTTGTCTTCTTTCGAAAACCCCGATTACCCGAGCATACATACGAGAGCAGGGGAAAGCTGGCCTGCTTGGCCAGAGCCTTGTTGCTATCGTTGCTGAGGGCAAAGGCGGGCGAGCATTCTGCCCGCCGCAGCAACAAGCTCTTCTTACAAATATCCAAGCCGTTGATGCTCTGCAGTTTGCCAGAGACACCTTCCTATCAGGTGAAACCCCTACAAGAGCAGAAATCACTGGTGGCGTTTGCTCGGCTTATGGTTTGACAACGTGGGGGCACTTGTTCAGCGATCGCCAGCTAAATTCTCTGCTCACATTCTCCAGCCTATTTAGTGACTTGAGAGAAAAGATTAAGCAAGACGCGAAGGGCTCCGCTTGTGATCTGCGAAAATCGGATTTGTTGGCAAAATCATATGCAGAGGCTGTGAGCATCTACCTTTCGTTTGCGCTGGGAAGGCTCGCTGACAGGGGTAGTACGATCTGCTCGTGGGACTCTAGCAGGACCATTTTGCGCAACACCTTCGCGCGTCAAGGGATCCCAATGACGTGGGATTATGCGGAGGGAAATCCGTTCTCAGAATCAACGGGAAATTGGTCTTCTTGCGTAGAATGGATATGGAAGGTTATCGAAAACTTCGTTCCCGCATCCATTGGACAAGAATCTCAACAAGATGCACAAAACGCGTCTGCCGGAATAGATGTAGTTATTAGTACAGACCCACCATATTATGACAACATTGCATATTCAACATTATCAGACTTCTTCTATTGCTGGCTAAGGCCAGCATTGCGCGATGTCGCGCCTGATATATTCGGAGTTCTTTCCACCCCCAAGGCGGAGGAGCTTGTTGCAATTGCGTCGCGACATGGCGGGAGGGAAGGGGCTGAAGACTTCTTTATCACTGGAATGACAAGCGCTTTAAGAAAAATGGCGTCTCAGAGTATTGAAGGGATTCCTGCTACTATTTACTATGCATTCAAGCAGAGTGAAATTAAGGACGAAGGTGTAAGCTCCACTGGCTGGGCAACATTCCTGCAGGCAGTAATAGAGGCTGGATACGCAGTCGTTGGCACTTGGCCGATCCGTACTGAAATGGCGAACCGGATGATTGCGTCCGGCACCAACGCTCTCGCGAATTCGGTCGTCCTTGTCTGCCGCAAAAAGGAAGCCTCGGCCGAGGTCGTCACCCGAGCCGAGTTCATTCGTGCATTGAAGCGCGAACTTCCGCCGGCGATTGCCGAGCTGCAGGCTGCGAACATTGCACCCGCTGACATGCCACAATCGGCCATCGGTCCGGGTATGGGCGTATTCTCGCGTTACCAGGCCGTGTTGGAGTCGGATGACAGTCCGATGGCCGTGAAGACTGCACTACAGCTCATCAACCGCGAGTTGGACGAGTATCTCGGCGGCATTCAAGGCGAGTTCGACCCCGACACCCGCTTTGCCATTTCATGGTTCGAGCAGAACGGCAATGGTAAGGGCGACTATGGTGTTGCCGATAACCTCGCCCGGGCGCGCGGCATTTCCGTCGAAAGCGTCAAGCATGCCGGGATCGTCGAAAGCGCGGCCGGCAAGGTTCGCATCCTTACGCGCGATGAACTCGACGAGGACTGGGATCCGGAGGAGGACCGTCACCTGACGGTGTGGGAGTGCCTCCAGCACCTCGTCCGATTGCACGAGAAGGACGGTATCTCGCACGACACCGCCGTGCTTCTCAAGAAGCTGAATGCCCAGGCCGAGGCGATCAAGGATCTGGCCTATTGCCTCTACGACATCTGCGCCAACAAGCGGAAGGATGCCAAGGAAGCGACGGCCTATAACGGCCTTATCGCCGATTGGACCGAGCTTACCCGGCAGGCAGCCGCTGTCCATGACACGCGCCGCGACGGCCAGATGCGCTTCGACGTCTAAAGGGAACGACCATGGCAAAAAGCACCCGCCAGTATGTGTTCGAAGGCATGGAACTGTTGCCTTCTGCGTTGATCCCGTTCGTGGAAAAGCGCCTCGAAAACTCGATCAAGGGCCATTGGCAGCTGGAAGTGGTCCAGCGCGTTCAAGGGCTGCGCCCCAATTCGAAGGGCGACGTGGGCTGGGACCAGCAAGGTCTTCTCAAGACGATGATGGCCTTCTGGAAGGACGCCTTCGCCACGGTGCTGGGGCATCCCGAGCGTTCGTACGTGTCGGAATTGCTCGATGTCCGAAACAAGCTCTCGCACAACGAGACCTTCACCTACGACGATGCCGACCGCGCCCTCGACTCCATGCGCCGCCTCATGGAATCGATCAGCGCAGGCGATGCGGCTGAGCAGCTCAGTCGGATGCGTGACACAATTCTGCGCACCAAGTTCACCGAGCTTCAGCGCAACGAGGAGCGGCGAAAGACCCAGCGGCTGGAGATTTCGGTCGAAACGGTCGCCGGTCTCAAACCGTGGCGTGAAGTCGTCGAGCCGCACCAGGATGTGGCGACCGGCGAGTTCCAGCAGGCGGAGTTCGCCGCAGATCTCGCCAAGGTCCATTCGGGCAGCGCTCCCGCAGAGTATCGCGATCCGAAGCAGTTCTTCAGCCGCACCTACCTGACAGAGGGATTGAGCACTCTTCTGGTCGGCGCAGCCAAGCGCTTGTCCGGAACCGGCGGCGACCCGGTGGTTGAACTGCAAACCAACTTCGGCGGCGGCAAGACCCACTCGATGCTGGCGCTCTACCACATGGCTGGCACGACACCGGTGCAGGACCTGTCTGGCCTCGACCAGCTGCTTGAGACCAACGGTCTGACGGTGCCCAGTGGCATCAACCGGGCTGTCCTCGTTGGCACGTCGCGTGGCCCGCAGGACGTGCTCAATGCTGATGGCGGCCGGAAGATCAGGACCACCTGGGGCGATCTTGCCTGGCAGCTGGGAGGTGCCGACGCCTTCGACATGGTCGCGGAGAATGACGCGACCGGGATCGCACCCGGCTCGAACCTTCTTGAAGCGATCTTCAAGAAGTGCGCCCCATGCCTCATCCTGATCGACGAATGGGTCGCCTACTTGCGCCAGATCTACAAGGTCGAGGGGCTGCCATCCGGGTCCTTCGATGCAAATCTGTCGTTCGTCCAGGCGCTGACCGAGGCGGTGAAGGCCAGCCCCGGCACGCTGCTGGTGGCGTCCTTGCCGGCGTCGCAGATTGAGGTCGGCGGCGAAGGCGGCCAGGAGGCCTTGGCTCGTCTCAAACAGACGTTCAGCCGCGTCGAATCCTCATGGCGACCGGCCAGCCAGGAGGAGAGCTACGAGATCGTACGTCGGCGCCTGTTCAAGGAAATCCCCGGCGACCGCTTCCACCATCGTGACAACACGTTGAAGCAGTTTGCGAAGCTCTACCGCGAGAACGCCAATGATTTTCCGCAGGGCTGCGCCGATGAAGATTATCGGCGCAAGCTGGAGAAGGCATACCCGATCCACCCCGAACTGTTCGATCAGCTCTATACCTGCTGGGGATCGCTTGAAAAATTCCAGCGTACCCGCGGTGTGCTCCGATTGATGGCCCAGGCCATTCACGAATTGTGGATGAGCGGCGATCCATCGGTCATGATCATGCCGGGCAGTGTCGCCATCAATTCGCCGCGCGTGGAACCCGAACTGCTGCATTATCTTGATGTCAGCTGGCAATCGATCATTGCTGGCGACGTCGATGGCACCGCTTCGACCCCATACAAGATCGACCAATCTGCGCCTAACCTCAACCGCTACTCGGCAACCCGCCGTGTCGCCCGCGCCATCTTCATGGGCACGGCACCTACTCACCAGCAACAGAACACGGGTCTCGACGACAAGCAGATCAACCTCGGCGTCGTTCAGCCGGGCGAGCGGCCAGCCATTTTTGGCGACGCATTGCGGCGCCTGACCAATCAGGCCAAGTTCATGCACTCGGACCTCGGGCGCTACTGGTATTCGATGGCGGCCAGTCTGAATCGCATTGCGACGGACCGAGCGGCTCAGATCGAAGCAGCATTGGTCGATGTGACGATCGACGCAGAGCTGACCAAGTACGTCAATGCGCTGCCCGATCGAGGACATTTCGACGCCGTGCAGGTTGCACCGGCAGGGTCGGCCGAGGTGCCGGATGAGGCCGGTGGAGTCCGGGCGGTGGTCTTGGGTGTAGCGCATCCGCATAATGGCCGGGAAGGCTCGGAAGCGTTGGTTGAAGCCAAGGAAATCCTGATGCAGCGCGGCAGCACGCCGCGCGTGTACCGGAATATGCTGGTATTCATCGCAGCCGATGCAAAGCAGCTCGACAACCTCAAGGACGCTGTTCGCGCATCACTCGCCTGGAATGAAATCGTCCGAGATACGGACCGCCTCAACCTCACACAGAGCGATAGCGCTCTGGCCAAGGCAAAGCTCGCCGAAGCCAACGAAACGGTGAAGACGCGGCTCAAGGAAGCGTGGTGTTACCTTCACTATCCGGCGCAGGAAAGTGCGCAGGCAGACCTTGAATGGGTCTCCGGAAAGATCCCCGCCCAAGACGGATTGCTTGCTCGCGCCAGCAAGAAGCTGATCGGCGAAGAAGGGCTGTTGACCGAACTCGGCCCGACGCGGCTTGATAGGGACCTGCAGAAATACATCTGGAACGACCGGCCCCACCTGCAACTGCGGGATCTGCGCGAATACCTCAACCGCTACATCTACCTGCCCCGTCTCAAGAATCAGGACGTGCTGATCAGGTCTGTGCAGTCCGCAGTGAGTGGGATGCTGCCTGGGCCATTTGCTTATGCGGAGCGTTGGGAAGAATCGACAGGCAGGTATCTTGGTCTGGCGATTGATCACGCCAGCAATGCGATGATCGTCATCGACGGCGATAGCGTCATCATCAGGCCTGAAGTTGCTGAAGCGCACCGACCGGCACCTTCGCAACCCACCGAACCCCAACCGGGAACACCGGAGACCGGCAACCCCGCCGAACCGGGGAGTCAGACGCCGGGTCAGGAACCGACCCCGCCTGTCGAGCGCAATCCGACCCGGTTCAGTGGCACGGTCATGATCTCACCAGATCGCCCCGCCCGTGACATGCACCAGATCGTCGAAGCCATAGTCGAGCAATTAACGACGCTCCAAGGCAGCAAGGTGACTCTGCGGCTCGAGATTGAAGCAGAAGTGCCCGCCGGCCTCGATCGGGCCAAGGTTCGCACACTCATCGAAAATGCCAATACCCTTGGCTTCGCGGAAAAATCTGTCGAGTGACGCAAGCTCGAATTTCTTACAGTGTGGCCCAGATACTTCTCCAAATTGGAGAGATATCTGGGCAGCTCTCTGAACTGTAAAATCTGTGCTTAAGTCCTCGTTTCAATGCACTACATTGCTAATGGCGAATTTTTTCATTGAACTCGAATGCTGAACTTGGCTCAATTGGCATAAGGGACCGAGTTTGGGGGCGGATGCATGACGATCGAGGTTCGGCAGCTGCGCTACGCAGTGCTGACGGCAGACATGAGCAGTTTGTCCCGGGCTGCGGCGGCGCTCAACATGCGACAGGCGACGCTCAGCCAACGGGTAACGCAGCTTGAGGATCAGCTGGGGATCAAGCTCTTCACTCGGTCTACGCGCGGCGCTGAGCCGACCGAAATGGGCAAGGTATTCATCGAATCCGCCCGGCGTATCATCACCGATATCGACAATCTGCAAACCACGGCGCGGGCGGTCAGTTACGGCGAACAAGGTCGGCTCGCGGTTGGCTACAGTTCGTCCCTGATGGCCGGAAACCTCAAGCACACCTTCTCGGATTACCTGGTGCGGTTTCCCGACGTTCAATTCGATGGCGTCGAAGCGGGTCCCGAGCGCCTGCTCCATCGCTTGCAAGCCCGGACGATCGATGTCGCGGTGGCTCCGACAGGTATGGAAGAGGCCGGGATACGGTCGCGACGGGTCTGGTCGGATCGTCTGATGGTGACTCTGCTCGACGGTCATCGCTTGTTGCAGAACGAACGCATCTATTGGTCTGACCTGCGGCGCGAAGTGTTTGTCGTCCCCGGCAGTGGGGTTGGCCCTATCATTTCAAACCTGCTGGCCGCGCGCCTGACCGAGCAAGGCTACCGCCCCAATATCATTGTCCAGGATACAAGCCTGGAAAGCGTCCTCAGCATCGTGTCGGTCGGGCGTTTCATCACGATCGCGACCGAAGCTTCACAGGGCGTGACATGGCCCGGGCTCAATTTCCGGGAAATACATGATCAAGGTGGAACGGCCCGCCTGGAGTTTTCGGTCTACTGGCGCGAGGACAATGAAAATCCCGCGCTGCAACGCTTCTTCACGCTCATCAACGAGCGCTACCCCGCCTGAGAATTTCGACGCCCTTTGGAGAAGCCCCGGTCGGTGGCAATGAACCGCTCCAGCATGGGCGGGACAAGCCTTTCGACCGTGGGCGCCCCCTTGGGATCTCCCCCGTTCACCGCAAGGGCATAGGCGGTAAGATCCCGATGTAGCCGCGCTGGCAGCTCGAGTGTCAGGCGTACAGGCTTTTCGTCGGCAAGATCGGTCAGTTTGAGCCGGGTCATCGCGCTTCTCCTGTCTGAAAGGGCTCAAGGATCAGGTCACGCGTGACAATGATCCGGAGAGCAAACCCCGGACGCACGGTAAGGGTGGGTGGAACATTGAGCTGCCGCTGCACCACCTGCCGCCCCGTCTGGTTGACGGTATCCTGTGTGCCATAGCGCAGTGCCCGGACAAGATCGCTCTCATCACTGGCGACCAGTTCCGTGCCCGCGCCGAGCAGCGTTGAGATCAGGGCAGCCTTAAGCATGTTGCCCCAGTGGAAGTTGGTGCGATCCTGAAGGCCGGCCATACCTGCGACATCTGCACCGGGAAGCCGGTCGAGCAGGATCGAGTGCCCACCCGGGAGGATGAGCCTGTCCCAGGCCAGCAGTACGCGGTTTTGCCCGGACGCGACGTCGCTGTCGTACTCGCCGATCAGACGCGCCCCTTGCGGAATCAGCAGGATGCGTCCGGTGGGACTGTCGTAGACATTCTGCGTGACCTGCGCCGTGATCTGGCCAGGAAGATCCGAGCGAATTCCCGTGATCAACGCGGCGGGAATGATGCTTCCTGCCTGCACGACATTGGGAGACCCAAGCCGCATAATGCGCTCGGGGCTCTCTGTCCCACGATCCGCCCTTCGCTCCAGAAATGAACGGCGACTGGTCGACGGTGAGGCAGGAGCGGCCTGAGCCGCCTCACCGGCGGAATTGGCAATCGCAGGTATTGCGTTAGGCGCCGCATCGGCTCGATTCTCGTTCGCCCGTGTGCCCCCTGCCAGAAACAGCTGACTCGTGCGCGCGCTGTCGCGCTCCTGCGCGGCCCGTTCCCGCGCTTGCTCCGCAGCTATCTGCCTTGGATCGGACGTTGGTGTGTCATTGGCTGGCGGTCCGATTGGGGGAATCGGGACATTTTGACCACCCTGTTGTGCAGCGACGATTGGCCTTCCCAGATCACCTGGTAGCGGAGGCCCTAGTTTGGGGACATCGCTATAGTTGGCTGGCGCGCCGGTCACCTGTTCAGCGCGGTTCCGGCTGTTCGTATCGAAGAGGTTTTCTGGCGGTACAGGCGACTTGGGCTGAAGGGCATAGATGAGCGAACCGCCAATGGCGACGCTGGCAGCCACGCCGAGCGTGGCAAGAGCCTTTCGCGATAGCCGCATTACGCGTGGCGGCTCTCCGCCAAGGCGAAAGCCGTCGGGGCTGGTCGGCGCCATTGGGGCTTCTGCTTCCGGCTTTTCATGCAAATCCTTGAGCAGCTCGTCGGCAGATGGCTGATGATGAACCTGGGAGGATGTGATCATGCCCGTCCCCTGCTGCGGGGAATTTCGCGTACGATGCGAACCTGACGTGCGTTGCGGCCGGCACCGAGCCGCAGCTCGGCTTTATCGAATAGCCGGTCTACGACCATGTAGCGCCCTCGCACCCGATAGTTGACGAGTTCCGCCGAACCGTCTGCGCCGATTACGAAGAGGGGTGGCATATCACCGTTGGCGATGCTCGCGGGGAACTCGATGAAGACCTGGCGTCCGTCATCAAAGACCCGCAATGGTCGCCATTGCGGCCGGTCACCAGACATGCGGTAGTCAAAGCTAAGCGCTGAAAAGTCGATTCCTGCCGCAACCGGGGCGCTGCGTTCGGCTTCGGCCTCAGCGCTGCGCAGAGCAATGAAGGCATCCTGCGGATAGGTCCAGGAGACGGCTGCCATATAGGTGGACGTCGTGGCGCTCAGTTCGAGGTGATAGGTACGACGATTGGTGTTGATGACCAGATTGGTGCTGATATCGGCCCGCGTTGGCTTCACCAAAATGTGGACGCGGCGCGTAAGGCCGGTGCCGCTCACTGTATCTCCGATGATCCAGCGGACTGTATCGCCCGATGCTACCGGCCCCGGCCCCACAAGCTCCTCGCCTTCTTGAAGCATGATATTCGTGACATGCCCCGGTGAGGTGTAGATCTGGAACAGCGCGCCTTCAGCATAGGCATATTGCTGGATCGCATTGAAATAGCTTGTCCGCTCCGGCTGCACGCGCGCCGCAGCGTTTGCGCGACCGATACGTGTTCGCGGGTCTGCAGGTTCGGCAGTGGGCGGCGGCGTCTGCGCAAAAGCCCGAACGGGTGCCCCGCTGGCAATGACAGGGACAGGGATGTTTCCGAGAGCGGTTACCGACAACAGAAGCGACAGGTGCAGCGCGCGTGAATGGGGGATCATTGGCTAAGCTCCTTTGACCAGTTGATGGCGTTGACAAACAGGCCGAGCGGATTCTTGCGCAGCGCGTCAGGTGTTCGTGGCGGCTGCACGACCGTGGTTAGAATGGCGGACCAACGTGTGGTTTCGATCAGCGCCCCGTCTTGATAGCGCCTCTCGGTCCATGCGACGCGGAAGCTGTCGTTCGAGGCACGGATGACGCTTGAGACATCCACTGCGACCTGCACCTTGCCGACTTGGGCGAAAGGATCGTTGCCACGCGCATAGTCGTTGAGCGCCTGTGCGCCGCGGTCAGTGGTGAAGTCGTAGGCTCTGAGCCAGTCCTGCCGCAACACAATGGGATCGGCCGGAATGGAGCGCACCTGCTCGATGAAACGGGCGAGGTGAAAAGCCATTTGAGGATCAGTTGGACGAAAATCGGCGTCTGCCGGAGCAATGGCCTGAGCCTGTCCCAACTTGTCGACTTCGACCACCCATGGGGTGATTGTGCCGCGTGCGGATTGCCAGACCAGACTTCCCGCAAGTCCACCCGAAAGCGCAAGGCAGCCAAAGAATGCCAGGCGCCAGTTTTTCGCCTGGACGCGTGCGGAGCCAATACGATCGTCCCACACCTGCGCTGCGCGCTGATAGGGAGTGACGGGTTCGGGACTTGCCCCGTAGCGGATGGATGGACGTCGAAACATGGTGATGTCCTCGTGGATGATTTCAGCTCTTGTCGGTGATGTCGGGGCCTGAGCCGCTGCCATGGCTGTCGCCGCCCTTCAGCGTGTGCGTGGCAATGGAGGCGCCTTGGCCCATGGTCTGCCGGCGCCGCATTGCTGTTGCCCAAGCCGGTGGACCGTCAGGCGTCGCTGTTCCGTCTTTGGGGGCGTCAGCCTTCGCCGAGGCATAGTTGGCCTTGAGGCTATTGGCTGCGCGCTTGAGCGGCGAGGTTGCAGCGTCGGCGGCCGATTTCGCGACGTTGGCAAAACCCGATGCCGCTGCGGCCCCGCCAGTCTTGCCGGCGGCGCCTGCTGCGTAGGCGCGCGAGGCACCACCCGCGGCGCGAGCGCCTCCAGTGGCAGCTCCTGCCATGGCCGATCCGGCGGCACCCGCAGCAAGCTTGGCGCCCGCGATACCACCAGCCAATGTAGCACCTGCAGCAATCGCCGTTCCTGCCACCGCGCCTGCGCCGAGCTGCGGGCCACCGGCAACGATGCCGTTAGCGATGCTGGGACCAAAAATGCCGAGGCCGAGCAGTGTCAATGCAGCCAGAGCAATGGCCATGACCTGCTGGATGTCAGGTTCGGCGCCAAGCCCGGCGTTGATGAACTGCGAAAAAAGAGTGGTGCCGATGCCGGTGATGACGGCCAGCACGAGGACCTTGATCCCCGACGAAATGATATGCCCAAGAACGCGCTCTGCCATGAAGGCGGTGCGTCCAAAGAAGGCAAACGGTAGCAGGACGAAGCCTGCAAGCGTGACCAGCTTGAACTCGATGATCGTGACGAAGACCTGGATTGCCAGCACGAAGAAGGCGATTACGACGATCACCCAGGCAATCAGCAGGATGAGGATCTGCACGAAGTTTGTGAAGAGCCCTACCGGTCCGACGAGGTCTGCGGTCGCATCGATCAGAGGCTGTCCGGCATCAAGCCCGGTGGCGGCGACGACACCGGGGCGCATGAAATCGCCAATCGCCATGCCGCTGCCGCTGGCCTGGAGGCCGAGACCGGCAAAGCTCTGGAGCATGATCCCGGCGAGGTTCGAGAAGTTGCCGATGATGAATGCGAAAGTGCCGATATAGAGCGTCTTCTTGATCAGACGCTGCAGGACATCCTCGTCCGTGCCCCAAGCCCAGAACAAGGCCGCCAGGGTGACGTCGATCACGATCAGGGTCGATGACAGGAACCCCACCTCGCCGCCCAGCAGGCCAAAGCCACTGTCGATATATTGGATGAAGACCGCCAGGAACTGGTCGATCACGCCGGTGTCATTCATCGGTGACCATCCCTTCCATGGAAAAATCGCTGGCGTTCGGCATCCCAGACGGCGTCGCACCCAGATTCCGGCATGGTGATTGTCCGACAGCGCCTGAGTTCGGCGGCATGAGGGTCGGGAGACGTTGCCTCGTCAGCGACAAGGATGGTCGTCGTTGGCACCACTGGCGACCGCGTTGCCGAAGCAATCGCGATCGCCATGAGGAGCCCGCCAAGTGCTGCGGCCGCCGCCAACTTGACCGACCGGCTCATGTCAGTTGCGGGTCCGGAAGCGGCGGAAGCGCTCGCGTCCGTCAGCCTCAGTCGCTGCACTGCGGGCAGCTTCCAGTGCCTGTGCGCGGCCCTGCGCCGCGATGACCGCTGTCAGATCGGCAAGCTGCTGGGTCTGCAACGCGAGCAGCTGATTTCCCGCCTGTGCTGCCTGAAGAGCGCCTGTTGCCGACTGGCTGGCACCAACAAGCGTCGTGATGGTGCTGCGGGTCGCGCCGAGATTGCCAACGATCCCGGCCTGAACCTTCATGGCATCTTCAAACGCGCCGACGCTGTCCTGCCAGCGGGCATCGGCATTGGCGACCATCTGAGCCTGCCCCGCTGACAGGGCTGCGCCCTTGTAGCGACCGTTGAACACCTGCTGGACGTCGTTTACATCGTAGGCGATCCGCTGCGCCTGGTTGAGCAACTGCCGTGTCTGATCGACCTGTTGCTGGAGCGTCTGGATCGTCGACACCGGCAAGCTGGCGAGATTGCGCGCTTCGTTGATCAAGCTGGTCGCCTGATTCTGGATCTGCTGGATCTGGTTGTTGATCTGCTGCAGCGTCCGGGCGGCGGTCAGCACGTTTTGCGCGTAGTTGCTGGGATCATAGACAATCCCGCCGAGCTGGGCCTGCGCTGGCGCGGCGATCATGGTGCCTGCCACCAGCGAGGTGGCGATTGCCGTCGCCATGAGGGTGCGGCGGAGGACGGGAATTTTCATGGGAGGATTTCCTTTCCGTTGAGTGCGGGCGGCGGGGGAGGAAGCAGTTCGGCCGCCCATGCGAGGCTGCGATGCCGGAGCCAGGCCGCGGCAAAACCGTCGCGGCCATGGGCAGCGACAAGTTCGGCAATGCGGAGCTGGTCGGATTTGGAGGATGCCGCGCTGAAGGCGAGTGCGACCTCGCCAAGGCCAAGTTCGAACAGGCGATTGCCGCGCCGTGACTGGCAGTAATAATCGCGCTTCGGCGTGGCCCGGCTCAGGATCTCGATTTGCCGGTCATTCAGTCCAAAGCGCTCATACACCTTGGCAATCTGGGGTTCGGCGGCCCGCTCGTTAGGCAGAAATATCCGCGTCGGGCAGCTCTCGATGATGGCCGGCGCGATAGCCGAGGTCTCGATGTCGGCAAGGCTTTGCGTGGCGAAGATGACGCTGGCATTCTTCTTGCGCAGCGTCTTCAGCCATTCGCGCAGTTGTGCGGCAAAGGCCGGGCTATCGAGCACCAGCCAGCCCTCATCGATGATGATCATGGTTGGCGAGCCGTCGAGCCGACCTTCGATCCGGTGAAACAGATAGGCGAGAACAGCCGCAGCCGACGACGCGCCGATTAGACCCTCGGTCTCGAATGCCTGGACCGGGGCCTCACCAAGACGTTCCTGCTCGGCATCAAGCAGCCTGCCCCAGGGGCCTCCGACGAGGTAGGGCGACAGCGCCTGTTTCAGCTCCTGCGATTGCAGCAGTACGGCTAGTCCGGTCAGGGTGCGTTCGGGCGGCGGGGCGGACGCAAGTGACGTCAGCGCCGACCAGAGATGCTCCTTTGCCGCCGGGTCAACATGCACGCCTTCGCCCGCGAACATCGCTGCCAGCCATTCCGCGGCCCAGGCGCGCTCACCCGGATTGTCGATGCGGGCGAGCGGTTGAAGCGCGACGGCCGTGTTGTCATCCTCATCTGCGCTGAGGGCACCGCCCAGGTCCTGCCAATCGCCGCCCATTCCAAGTGCTGCGGCCCGGATGGAACCGCCGAAGTCGAAGACGAAGATTTGCGAGCCGGGGTAGCGCCGGAATTGCAGCGCCATCAGCGCAAGCAGCACCGATTTCCCGGCCCCTGTCGGGCCAACAATCAGGCTGTGGCCGACATCGCCGACATGAAGGGAAAGGCGGAACGGGGTCGAGCCTTCGGTCTTGCCGTAAAGCAAGGGGGCGTCACCGAAATGCTCGTCCCGTTCCGCTCCCGCCCATACCGCTGACAGGGGGATCAGGTGGGCGAGATTGAGCGTGGAAATGGGGGGCTGGCGGACATTGGCGTAGACATGGCCGGGGAGCGATCCCAGCCACGCCTCGATCGCGTTCATGCCCTCGATCGTGCAGGTAAAATCGCGGCCCTGGATGACCTTCTCGACCAGGCGAAGCTTCTCGGCAGCAAGCGCCGGATCGCGGTCCCAAACGGTGACCGTTGCCGTAACGTAGGCAATGCCGGCATGGTCGGCGCCGAGTTCCTGAAGCGCCATGTCAGCGTCGGCAGCTTTGTTCGAAGCGTCCGAATCCATGAGTACCGATTGCTCGTTGGTCATCACCTCCTTGAGAATGGCGGCGACCGATTTGCGCTTGGCGAACCATTGGCGGCGGATTTTTGCCAGCAGCTTGGTTGCATCGGTCTTGTCGAGCATGATCGCACGGGTCGACCACCGGTATGGAAATGCCTGCCGGTTGAGTTCGTCGAGCAGTCCGGGAAATGTTGCGGTCGGGAAGCCGGTAATGGTGAGCGTGCGCAGATGGGCTTGCCCCAGCTTTGGTTCGAGACCGCCGGTCAGCGGCTCGTCGGTCAGCAAGGCGTCGAGATAGACGGGCGTTTCGGGAACGCGGACATGCTGGATTTTGGTGGAAACAGTGCTGTGAAGATAGGTCAGCGTCGCGCGATCATCGAGCCAGCCGGCATCGGGCATGAAGCCCTCGACAAGGTGCAGTACGCGGTTCGTCCGATCGACGAAGGACTTAACCAGCTCGTTTGGGTCGACACCCGTCGCCGCCTTGCCCTCGTAGAGCCAGCTTTCGGCACGGGCCGCATCCTCCGGTGGCGGCATCCACAGCAGGGTGAGGTAGTAGCCGCTCTCGAAGTGCGCTCCCTCTTCGCGAAACTGCTCACGACGTTCCATGTCGACCAGTGCCGAAACGGGATCGGGGAAATTGCTGTGCGGGTAAGCCTGTGCGGGGATACGCTGCGCTTCGACGAACACGGCCCATCCCGAGCCCAGTCGCCTTAGGGCATTATTGAGGCGTGATGTCACGGCTACCAGCTCAGCGGGCGTGGCGCTGTCGAGATCCGGACCGCGAAAGCGCGCCGTGCGCTGAAACGATCCATCCTTGTTGAGCACCACGCCCGGCCCCACCAGTGCGACCCAGGGGAGGAAGTCGGCCAGACTGGCGGATTTGGCGCGGTATTCGCGGAGCGACATCATGGCCGCACCCACGTCGGATATTTGAGGTGACGGCGCGCGACATCGACGAACTGGGGATCACGCCGGGCCGCCCAGACAGCGAGTGCGTGTCCGATTGCCCATATCGCGAGGCCCGCGATCCACAGACGTAAGCCGAGGCCAATCGCGCCCGCCAACGTACCATTGACGATTGCCAGAGCACGAGGGGCACCGCCGAGCAGAATCGGCTCTGCCAGCGCGCGGTGGACCGGCGCGTAGAAACCCAAGATATCGTCAGCCGGTGGCATCAGATGAGCGCCCCGCCGCCAAAGCTGAAGAAGCTGAGGAAGAAGCTCGATGCGGCAAAGGCGATCGAGAGGCCGAAAACGATCTGGATCAGCCGGCGAAAGCCGCCGGACGTATCGCCGAACGCCAGGCTGAGGCCGGTGACGATGATGATGATCACCGCGACAATCTTGGCGACCGGCCCTTCGATGCTTTCAAGGATCGATTGCAGTGGTGCTTCCCACGGCATCGACGATCCACCAGCAAGGGCCGGGGTGGAAGTGGTCACCGCAACAAATGCTGCGGCAGCGGCGAGCGAAGCACGAGTGGTGCCACGCCGGAGGGCACGGGTCATAGGAGGTCTCCTTGAGTTTGGGTGGCGGGGATCAGTCGATAATCGCCGGTGACAGGGTCGAGCCCGTCGACGCGGGCCAGTTCAGCGAGACGTCGTCCCGTGCCCTCGCGCACCAGCACGGCAACGAGGTTGATAGTCTCGGCAATCAGCGCGCGCGGAACGGTGACGACCGCTTCCTGGATTAATTGCTCCATCCGCCGAAGTGCGCCCATGGCGCTTCCGGCATGGATCGTTCCGATCCCGCCTGGGTGACCAGTGCCCCAGGCTTTGAGCAGATCGAGCGCCTCGGCGCCGCGCACTTCGCCAATCGGGATCCGGTCAGGGCGAAGCCGAAGACTGGAGCGCACGAGGTCGGAGAGGGAGGCCACCCCGTCCTTGGTTCGCATCGCGACAAGATTGGGCGCGCAGCATTGCAGCTCGCGGGTGTCTTCGATCAGCACGACCCGATCGGTGGTCTTGGCGACCTCTGCGAGCAGCGCGTTGGTCAGCGTCGTCTTGCCGGTGCCAGTGCCTCCGGCGACCAGGATGTTCAGCCGGTCTGACACGCCGGACCGAAGCAGGTCTGCTTCGGGTCCGGACATGATCCCGGCATTGACATAATCTTCCAGCAGAAACACCGCCACAGCAGGCTTGCGAATGGCAAATGTGGGAGCAGCCACCACCGGTGGCAGCAGTCCTTCGAACCTTTCCCCGCTTTCCGGCAGCTCCGCAGACACACGGGGCGCATCGCCGTGAACTTCGGCACCGACATGATGGGCCACGAGCCGGATGATGCGCTCACCATCGGCTGCGGTGAGCTGTACCCCGGTATCGGACAGGCCCAAGCCCAACCGATCGACCCAGAGCCGCCCATCAGGATTGAGCATGATCTCGATAACCTGCGGGTCGGCAAGCCAGGTCGCGATCGACGCACCCATCGCGGTGCGCAGCATGCGTGCGCCGCGTGAACGTGCCTCGATTTTGACTGGCTCAACGCCCATCGGATTCCCCGCCTTGGGAGCAGGACAAGATAGTCCTGCTCGACGGGGACGATTAAGAGAGGCAGAAAAGGCGAAGATTCAACAATGATTTAGCGTCGTAGTAGTGGGGCGCAGAAAAACAGGGATGGGCGTAGTTTGCGCGTTTTCAAACCTGTTGAAGATGGCTTTCGAGTACGCAGCAGAGACGTTGGGTTAATTGCTTTCGTTGTCTTTGGAGGTTTCCAAGTGAGTCTGGAGAGCAAAGGTCACAAGCGCGCTTGCGGCTCCGACTGCAAGTCTCGCGTGCCGTGAACTGACACCGCGTGCTTTACCATCTCGACCATGGCCAGTGCCATAGAGACTGCGCACTTCAGCCAATCCTTGAACGACCGTCGCCAAATTGCTGAGCAAGACCCTGATTGTCTTTGCGCCCTTGGCCGCATCTGGCACGTCATCTGGTAGAAGCTTAAGCGATGCGAAAGCCTTTTTACCAAGCTGGGGAAGGTCTTCCTTGTCATACGCGATGTTGCGCTCGCGCAGAATCGTCTTGAAACAGCTTTCGACCAGCTCCTTGGCAGTGCCGATTGCCAGTGCCGGATCGGCGTCAATTGAGGCTTCGATGCGCTTGATCTGGTCGGTGATGTGGGCAGCATCGAACTGCTCGGCGATCGCCTTGGCGTCAGCGAGCCGTGCGGCGGCGGTCACAGGCACGATGGTGCCTGCTCGATATTCGTAGCCGTCGCGCGCAAGTTGCTGCTGAAACTTGTCGAGCTGCTGGCGCGGATAGGTGTCGTCGGTGCTGCTCCACGGATAGGTCTGGCCGATCTGGCGTTCGAGGTTGCCCATGAACACGGCAAGGACGGTGAGGAACTTACGAATGTCGGCGGGAGCCGTGAAATCGAGGCCGTTGTAATAGGATTGGACAAGCTGGCGTCGCTGGCCCTGTGACAGGCCTGTTTGTTCGGGCGGCGGGCCGAGGGGCACCCCGGCGGCTTCAAATTCATCTTCGATTTCGCGCAAGACCGAATTTGCCGATAGGTACTCCATGAGCAGATTGCGAAGGCGGCGGCTGATTTCCATGTATTGATTGTGGCGAAATACCCCTGTTTTGCAACGCTGTAATCGCCGTGGCAGGCCGCAGTAGAACGGTTGGTCAAAATCGGGCAGAGTAATCGGCGATAGGGGCATGACTGCATGGAATCCGAGAAAAAATCTTTCCCTGAATTTATAATTCCCAAAATGTCGATTGGCGAAGTCGCGCCGCACGGCGAGCTGTTCCAGCGTGGTCTGAGCTTTGGCGCATTGCGTGATCTTGACGAAGCGGATCAGGACGGTGATCTGCCAGCAGACGAACTGGCAAGCCAAGTCATCCTGGCCGTGGTGCGTACCGGCCAAGATGAGCCACTGACGCCGGAAGAGGTCAGCGCATTGGACGCGGATGCGCGACGCATGATCGTGCAGGCCATCATCGAGAAAAATCGGGATGAGTTTGTCGAGGATCGCAACGAGAAGGGGAAGGGTTTTGATCTTGCCCTGATGAGCGTGCCGATTCAGCAGGGCGAGGGAGAGAGCGACGAAGAGTTTTTAGCGCGCGGCATTCGCGCGGAGCTGGCGGCGAACAAGGCGCGGCTCAAAAGCATGATTGGAGGCCTGAGCGAGCACATGCAATCGGTTCTTGGCCCTGGCCTTTCCGCCAACATGGGCGCGTCCCGATCATTGTCACATGTGCTCGGCTCTATTCGGGCAGAGCCTGCACCGATCAGGATGCCGGAGATTCCGCGCAATCCGATTTACGACACCAATGAGATATTGGGCGAGGTTGCCGGTCAAATCGAGCAGATGCGTGATCTGGCGGCGGCGACGGCAGAGATGCAGAGAACTTTAAATGATACGGCTACCGCAGCAGTGGCTGATTTCAGCTACAGTGCCGAGCAATCCTTTAATGCCGCAAAGCAAGGCCTCAAGATCGCCAGGAACACCCTATACGCAACAATTCTCGCAGTGTTTGTCTCTGTCGTGGCTGTGGGGATTTCACTCTGGTCAATGAATAGCCAGGATGCGGGCGCAGAGGCGCGCGAAGCGGCTCTGCGCGCACAGACCCAGCGGCTGATAGCGACGGAGACCGAACTGGTGCGCACGATTGGCGATCTGCGCGAAGAGGTTGAAGATATGCGCGCGGATGCCGCTGCGCGGGACGCGGCAGCGGCAAAGGCAACGCCCCGCCAACGCGAGCCGAACTAATCGACCTTCAAGGTAGCGGAACCGACATGCTGACCAATTCAGAAAATTCCGAGGTCGTGGGACTGCGCCAATGACGGGGTGCAGACGTCAATGACGGTCGGCCAGACGGTTGGTCTGTTCACATTTCAACTTCATCCCGCAGCTTCGGCCCAGCCTCCATACGCCGCGCTAAGGACTCTACAAAGGCCTGATACCGCTTTTTCCCGGTTGCCTGTGCCGCCCGCATTGCCTCGTCGGGCAACGGAGCATTGCTGGTCAGCCAGAACCGCACGAAGATCGCAAACGCTTCATTCGACAACTCCACATGCCATTCAAGGCGCTCAAGATGCCGCGAAATGCGGTCGAGTCGTTTGGTCAGCACAGCCTCGACCCGTTCCTCCTGGTCAGGCGTGAGCATCGAAGCGAGCGCGGCCTCGAGGACTTCCGTTTGCGACACCCGCCTGGACCGCGCACGCTCCGAAAGCTGTCGCGCCAAGTGGGCATCGATGCGGAACGTCATCTTTTGGCGATCAGGCTTCTTCACAGCTCGATTCCATCGTCTGGATCGAGCGAGGCATTACGCGCATTGCGCCGCATGGCCCGGTCAATGGCCTGCCGGTTCTGTATTGTCTCGTCCGGGGATGTGTCGGCGTCGGGATCGAACGGGTTGAAGGGACGGTCCGGCTCCGGCGCGATATTCTCATGCTCAGGCAGGCCGGGCTCATGGCGGATACCGCTGGTCTCGGTCTGACTATCGGCCTTCGACTTCATGTTGCGCCTCTTGACGGACGCATTGGGCCTGGTGGTTTTCAAAGCTCCTATCGCTGCGGGCCGTCCATTGGCCTCGGGAGCCTGGAGAAGCTGTTCGGCTTGGATGGGCTCACGGCCAGACCAATCATCTGCAGCAGCTTTCGAGAAATTGGCGTGTACCGGCTTGGGTGGCTCGAGCACACGGATGGTGAATCGCGGGTCTCGGAAATAGCGGGCCTTGTGCGCACGGATCGGCGGGATCCCAGCAGCCATCACGACCTCGTCATCTGGGGGCAGTTGCATCACTTCGCCGGGCGTCAGCAAGGCCCGTGCTGTCTCGGAGCGCGAGACCATGAGATGCCCCAGCCATGGTGAAAGTCGGTGCCCTGCATAATTCTTCATGGCCCGCATTTCCGTCGCGGTTCCCAAGGCTTCCGAGATTCGCTTCGCAGTCCGCTCGTCATTGGTCGCAAAACTGACCCTGACGTGACAGTTGTCGAGGATGGCATTGTTCTGGCCGTAAGCCTTCTCGATCTGGTTCAATGACTGCGCGATCAGGAAAGCCTTGATCCCGTAGCCCGCCATGAAGGCAAGTGCGCTCTCGAAGAAATCTAGCCGTCCGAGCGCCGGAAACTCGTCGAGCATGAGAAGCAGACGCTGCGGACGATTGCCGGGATTGAGGTCTTCGGTCAGGCGTCGGCCGATCTGGTTGAGGAGCAGCCGGATGAGCGGCTTGGTCCGGCTGATGTCACCGGGCGGAATGACGAGATACAGCGAGGTCGGATGCTGACCGGCCATAAGGTCTGCGATGCGCCAATGCGACGCGCTGGTGACCTTCGCCACCACCGGATCGCGGTAGAGCCCAAGGAACGACATCGCGGTCGACAGCACGCCGGACCGCTCATTGTCCGATTTGTTGAGCAGTTCCTGCGCCGCTGCCGCCACGACGGGGTGGACACCCTTTTCACCAAGATGCCGGGTGGCTTTCATCCGGTGCAGCGTCGTTTCGATCCCGCAGCGCGGATCAGACAGGAACGCGGCGACCCCGGCGAGCGATTTGTCCTTTTCGGCATAGAGCACGTGAAGGATCGCGCCGACAAGCAAAGCATGGCTGGTCTTTTCCCAGTGGTTGCGCTTTTCAAGGCTGCCTTCAGGATCGACCAGCACGTCGGCGACATTCTGCACATCGCGCACTTCCCATTCGCCGCGCCGGACCTCGAGCAGAGGATTGTAAGCGGCGGAAGCGGGATTGGTCGGATCGAACAGTAGAACGCGGCCATGGCGAGCGCGAAAGCCTGCCGTGAGCTGCCAGTTCTCGCCCTTGATGTCGTGAATGATCGCCGATCCGGGCCAGGTCAGCAGCGTTGGAACGACCAGGCCCACACCTTTGCCTGACCGTGTCGGTGCGAAGCAGAGGACATGCTCAGGCCCGTCATGCCGGAGATAGGTGTCCGCGAAGCGTCCGAGTACCACACCAGCATCTCCGAGCATGCCCGCCTTGCGGATTTCGCGCTCATTGGCCCACCGCGCCGAGCCATAGGTTTCGGCCTTCCGGCGTTCGCGGGCACGCCAGACAGACATGGCGATAGCGACCATGAAGGACAGAAATCCGCCTGATACTGCAATGAGGGCACCGCGCTCGAATACTGACGGCGCATAGGCATCGAATGCGAACCACCACCAGAAGAAGGCCGGTGGCGGATAGACGGGGGAAGCGCCGATCCAAAACCACGGCTGTCCCAGTTCCGGCTGATAGCCGAGCGCGGCAGCGGTCCACTGGGTCGCGCTCCAGATGGTGAAGAGGATAATCGCGAACACGGCCAATATCTGGCCCCAGAGAATCTTGTCATTCATGGGATTTTGTCCTCTCGGAATTGGTGCATCACAGGCCGATCCCCCGCCCGCGACCCAAGCTCCAATCGACTGTCCCGCCGGGCGACATCGTGCCTGTGATGTGTTGCCCAAGGTGCGTGTCGAGCGCTGGGCGCCACGGCACGAGCTGGAAGCTCATACCGTCGTCGATCATCGCGAAGCGCCCGGACGATAGTGTCAGGCGCTCGCGATAGATCCCGCTGACGTATTCGCCCGAAGACGACGATTTGTGCTCAAGCCCGGTCCGCGCAGCGATCGCTTGCGCGGTCGACGCAAGCTCTTCGTTCCGGAGCGTGCCGATAAGGTCCTGTGCGAGGATCAACCTCTGTCCCTGCCGCCGGGCAAGACCCTGCGCTTCGAGATGGTGCGCGCGGGCCTCCATCGCGTTGCGCACTTCGAGTCCGAAGCCATTGCCTGTGGTTACCGGTTCGCGCGCGACGATCTGGCGATCGAGCCATGTTGCGCCTGGCGAAGTGATCTGGTCCGCAAGGGGCACGTCCGAACGTGTTGCCAGCGAGAGCCGTGTCTGGCCTTTGGCGTCCTCCCATGATCTGAGCTCGACGATTGCTCCCGGCCTCGCATCGCCGGTCATGTCCATGTCGTCGAAGCGCAAGTGATGCGAACGGCCATCGGTGCCGTCGACGATGGCATAGGCGCTGCCTGCCAGTTCATCCTGGAGGCCGCGCTCAACGAGCCGCCCGACGATGGGGTCACTGGGCGTCTTTGAGTGCAGAGCCAGTGCAGCTGGATCGAAGCGTCCGCCGTCCCGGGTCATGGCGCGGTGCATGGTCTTGATGATGTCGTTGCGGACCGAAAGATCGCGCAAGGCGCGCTCGGCACCGGGATCAATGGTCCAAACTGCAGGACCTTCGCGGGACGCAAGCCCTAGTTGTTCCAGCTTGGCGGCACGGCCGATGAGCAGACGGCGCATGCCGGGTTCGCCATCGCCGCCTGGGCGAAGGTCGACCCGGCCCGACATGTCCTCGCCGAGCTTTGAGAGCTGGCGGTCAAGACCAGTCCACCGTTCGGCATCGACTTCGCGTTCAAGTGCCGTACGGATATCCAGTTCACTGCGCCGTCCGAGTTCGAGCGTGACGCGCTCCTCGGCTCGGCGGCGCAGTCCATCGCTTATGTAGCCGCGGTCGATGATCAGGTCTGTGCCGTCATCAGCAACGCCGCGGACAAGGATATGAATGTGCGGATTGTCGGTGTTCCAGTGGTCGACCGCCACCCAGTCCAGCCTGGTGCCGAGATCCTTGGCCATGTCGGTCATCAACTCGCGGGTGAATGCCCGCAGGTCCGGCATGTCGCCCGCATCTTCGGGACTGACGATGAAGCGGAAGTGGTGCCGGTCATCCTCGCAACGATCGGCGAAGCCTTCGCGATCACTCTCGTCAGAGCGGGCATCGAACATGGATGCATCGCGTCCGTCGCGGGTCACCCCGTCGCGTTCGAGATAGGAGATATGGCGAGCAAGCGGTGCGGCGCGATAGTGTGCGCCCTTGTGCCGGACGATGCGAGCCAGGACAGTAACCCGTCGCTGACCAGGCGAGCGGTGTCGCATAGCGGCAAGCGCAAGCCGACCTCGGCCGGCTCTGCCAGAGCTTCGGCCTGTTCGCGTCCCACCTCTGCGCAGGCGCGTTTGGCCTGATCGTGCTGCTGCACGGCGAACCTGTGCAGCAAGCTTCTGGCCTCTTTGGCCTGCGCCCTTACCGCTGTCTCTCCCCCTTCCCGGCCGGACACGAAATTCATTGTCGTCCCCGCTCATGGTCGGTGTGCCATACTGTTTTGCGTTGAAAACAAAGCCGAATTCGAAGCAGCGTATGGCAGACATGCCTTCATGCCATACGAAATCTGCCAATCATCCCAACCACATAGGACTAGCCTGCTGGCAGCCCTTTTATCTTGCCCTCCAAAACTGACATGTCTCTCCCACGCCTGCCTCACCGCCAGAACAAGCCCGCACATCGCCGTGACCGTCAGAACTGCGACCGAGAACACCATCACGGCACCCGCGGTGAAAGCGGAATAAACAGGGGGTGCGGAGCCGACTCATCGCGCTGCGAAGAAGCCGCTGTTGGTGCACTGATCGCACGTTCCAGCTGCACCGAAGTTGCATCGGTGATGACTTCTGCGCCGCCGTAGTCCCGCGCCGCAAACAACGCCGCCTGACGCCAAGATTGCGGAGCTGATGCCGGGATCGCCGCAGTGGCAACAGTACTGGCTATACCAAGGCTTGGGGTGATCTGCGCAACATAGCTGACGGTCTCTGCTGGGAGTCGCCGACGGCCATTTGCATAATCATCAGCTCGACCCGGCCCGGCATTGTAGGCCGCCAGCATCAGGCTGACGTCGCCATATCGGTCCCACATAGCGCGTAGATAGGCTGTCCCGCCGAGAATATTTGCGCGGACATCGAACGGGTCAGATCCAAGCCGGTGGCGCTCGGTGAGCATTGCCCAAGTGCCCGGCATGATCTGCATCAGACCCATCGCGCCTGCTGGCGAGACGGCACGGGAGTTGCCCCGGCTTTCGGCCCGCATGACCGCCCAGATCCAGAGTTCGGGTATACCGAAACGCCGCGAGGCTTCCGCGACATGCGGGGCGTAAGGATGGGCCGCGAACTGGTCTGACCCGCTAGCAGACGCTGCCTGCTGGGCGGTCACTGAACTGACACCAAGTGCGAGGCAGAGACCGGGAAGGAGGAGATAGCGGTGCAGATGAAAGGCGATCCGCAATGGATGCCGCCTGCTCGCGGAGCGTGATCGACGATCCATGGCTATCTCCGATCGCGATGTGTCGGACGTGTCCAGAGCAGGTGATACTCATCATGCCGACCCATCGAGCGCAGCAGGTTGGCGCGCAAGGGCTGAACAAAAGCCGGGTCATCGATCTGTACCGCAACATAGGCGCCAGCGCGCTCGCCGGTGCGATCCCATCCCGCACCGATTTCGACACCGGTGTCCGCATCGCCAAGCAGAACGCGCCAGTCGGGCGCATTTTCGCTGTCGTTTGCAGGCGCTGGAACAAGTGTCACAACGGCATCAAGCATGAGCGTCCTGATGCGGCCTGCAAAGCCGTCCTGCGTGGATTGAAAGTCGCCGATCATCATGGCTTGATCTCCTGGTTGGTCGTCGGGAAAGGGATGGGTCTGGCCGGCACGCGCCAGCGCAGCGGCTCTCCGGGTGCATTGCGTGTGAGGACGGGGCGCGCGGTGCCGATCAGGCCTGCTGCTGGGAGCACCCCGAAATAGCGCCCATCGAGACTGTCGGGGGCAGGATTGAGGAGGAAGATTTCACCGGCACAGACCCGATGGCAGCCGCGCCAGACAGGCAGCGCGCGGCCCATGCGGTCCTGCAATTTGGCCACAGCCATTGGCCGTCCATCGATAGTGATGACTGCACCGACGCGGCAGACCTGCTGACCCGGCAAAGCCGCGACATGCTTCATGAGCGGCACACCGGACGGCAGATAGCGGCGGTTGTCGAGGAAGCGGGCAATCTCGGCGCTAGGCGCGACAGCGACGAGCTGGCCGAGCGTCACAGACGCATCGCTATCGATCCGGTAGAGACCGATGGGCGCGCTGGCGCTCGCGTTCCACATCAACCGCGGTCGCGGTGACAGCACAGCGACCGCGGCAAATCCGGTGCTGAACAGGCATGCCGACAGCAGCGTCGCACGCAGATACGGACGGCGGCTCACGCTTCGAGCGCCTTACGCCGAAGCCAGGCTGCGTGGCGCTCAGCCGTATAGGCGCGAGCCGGCATTCCGGCGCTCAAGCGGTTGCAGACATGGCGCCAATGATCGGGTGATGCGTCGCACGGATCGACCCCGGCAGCTTCTACGGCATCAATGGCCTGGAGCACTTGTGCGACCTTGAGCCAGCCTTCGATATGCAACAGGATTTCACCGCCCGGGCGCACGAATGGCAGCGTCGTGTAAGGCTCGCCGGGTTTGACGGCGGTGACGATGTCGATGCTGGAGTGAACCGTTCCGAAGTCGCTCGACAACCAGCGCACAAATGCAAAGGTTGTCCCTGGACGGAAGCCGACGATGCGTGTGCGACGGTTGATGATCCGATCCGTCGCCATGCGGCCGAAGCGGATCCATTGCTCGTTGCGCTTCTCGATCCAGGTCAGTTCGACCTCGATCAACGCGCTGCGCGGTTGCGGTCTGGCGGCAGACCGATGCAATGCGGGACTGCTCATGAGTGCAGTCCCCACCTTGAGCGCAAAGCGGTGGTTCCGAGGCCTGGAAGCGTCGGCGCTGCGCCATCGTTTTCCACAGGCGGCCGGGCCGTTAGCAAGAATCCGAAGGATTCTGTTCTATTAGCACCGTTAGAGAGCAGTCGATTTGTCGCGGATTTCTGCGGGTTTCCGGCACTATCGGGTTTCCGATAGGCCGAGGATCGGGTTTCTGATGGGCCGAGTCTGGCGGTTTTCGATAGGCCGAGCGTCATGGCAACTTCTCCACAGGCAAGCCAACGCGCCGGGCCGCAGCGACGAACGAGTCGACGGGAATGGGTTTGAAAATCAGCCGCTCGCGGCCGAAGCTATGCTCGAGGCTCAAATGGTAGCCCGGAAGCGACTGCTGCCGGACGATCGTGCGCAGCTCGAACGCGAATTGCTTGAGCGGCGAGAGCGCGCCGGATTTGAGATGTAGGTGTGGAACGTCGAAGCTCCAGCCACCGCGCTGATGGCCGCCATGCTTGCGCACAATCCGGTAAAGCCAGCGCTCGACGCCGCCAGTCAGGCTGAAATAGGCCCGGTCGATGGTCAGGATCAGCCCTCTGTCGAGCACGCCTGCATAGAACCAGTCAGGCAGGATCATCTCGATGCCGGTCGCCCGGCCACGGTCGTCCAGTGTTTCCCGCCATTCGTTGATCCAGGAGAAACGGTGACGGCGACGCTGGTGCTGTTGCCGGATTGAGGTCGCAACGGTGGTGGATTGCAGTCGGTCAAGTGCCGCGCGCAGCCGCTCATAATGGTCTTTGCCAGTCCCGCGCCCGATGAAGTTCAGGATTTCGTGCGGTCGAGCTGCAACAAGGCGTGACGTGGGTCTTCCTGCATCGCGGGCCTCGACGAGTTGGCTAGCCGCCCAGATCAGGATGTCGGCGTCCCAGATGGTCGCCATGCCATGCTCCGGCACGGCTTCGACCGAAATCCACGTCGCGCCCATCGTGAAATCGATTGGTGTGCAGCGGCGCGATTTGGCGAGGCTGAAAAAGGGCCACGCCATGAGATCCTGTGCGTCCCGCGCGGCGATATCGCCGCCGATCGGCCGGAACAGCTCCAGTTGCGTGGCGGGCGCAAAGGGCCGCATCAGCGCCGCACCGGTCGAGCGGAGAGACAGATGCCTTTTCCGGGGTCCGACGTCGAATTCCGGCGTCCATTCTGTGCCCAGGCGTCGAGGTCTGCGATGGCATAGACGATCCGGCGCCCCAGCTTATGAAAGGCGGGCCCTGTCCCATAGCACCGATGCTTCTCCAGCGTGCGAGCGGAAAGCCCAAGGTGAACGGCAGCGTCTGGTGTTCGAACGTAGCGCGGAACGACGGGTACAAATTCTCCATCCATGACTGTCCTCCTGTGAAGTGCCGGACACACGGGGGTTGACCGGCGAGCAGGAGGCGAGAGATCGGATTTTCAGGGGATTGGGTGAACGGACATACCGCGACGGTCTGGATTGTCCCGATCAGTTGCCGTTCAGCAGGCGGCGGTAGCCGCCGTCGCGGACTGCCAGCGCGTGGCGGTGCCAGCGTGCAATCCGCTTGCGCTCGCTTGAGCTATCCCATTCAGCTGCGGAGTAGTGGCGCGCGTCGTTGGCAATCAGGTCAACTGCGAGTTCGCGTGCGCTGACACCTTCAGGCAAGGCATCGAGCAACCTCAACCATTGCACCAAACGCCAGCGTTCGGATGGCCCAGGGTCGAGAGAAACTGGTCGCGGACGCAGCCGACCAAAGTGAATATGCTCATGGAAAGCTGACATGGCAGCCCGGCGCAGTTCCCAGAACGTGTCCGCAGGCAGCATATAGGTGAGCGGGTCAGTGTCGGATGCTCCTGTTGGGACGGTCAACCGATAGCGTCGTCCGCTAGACGTCAGCACCAGATGTGATGCTTGATCAGCAATATGACTGGCGATGACCGTCGCACCTTTGCCAGCGGAAAGCATATTGAAGCTGCCGGTCGTGGCTGGATCCGGTTGCAGCCGGATGATTGTAGCGGATGCGAAAGGGTCCCAGATGGCGGGGCTTTGCGTGGCGGTATGTTCAGGGTCGGCCGCGAAAGACCAACCCCCAGTGCTTGGCCAGACGTTTGCGCGCTATGGGCGCTGCGTCGATGGCACGAGCATATTGGGCCCGATAATCGGGATTGCGGCGCAGGAATTCCTGCGCGAAGTCCGTACGGTCATGTGCTTCAAAGGCTTTGGCGTAACTCTCCGAACGCCAGTCGGGCTTCTCCTCCATCACAGCTCTCCTGTGAGGTTTTTTGGAGTCGGACGATCATGTTACCGGCAAGCTCCGAGAAGTGCCGGAGTCAGTGGCACGCTATCAGCGCGAAATGCACAATCGATTGCGCCACAATCGTGGAAAGTCGGGAGTTTAGTTTGTGCGAGGATCCAGCAAATGACGGTATCCGCTCTGTGTCATCCATTTGGCACGAGCAAGGTGGCCGTCGTAAACCAGCTTGGCCCGCTCGGGCTCCTTTTTGGGATCGATGGCGAAGATGATCGCTACCGCCTCTTCCCAGTGCGCACCCTCTTTTTCGGCGTCCAGCAGACGCAAATAGGTCACGAGGTGGCGCTCGTCATAAGCGCTTAGCCGGTCCATCTGCGGTGGTTGATCTTCGAAGTCAGGAGCCGACATGGGTCCCTCCTAAGTGTGGAGCCATAATAGTCGCGTTAACGCCGCAACACGAGTGGTGAAGCAGGCCACATTTCCCCCTAAATCCGTAGGGCATTATGCGCTTTCCCGCATAAGCTGAGACGGATTGTGGTTGCGCAACCACTTGCGAAGAACAAGCTTCTGCTTTCTGTCGTTGAAAAATTGTAAAGTTGGAACGTCGAATCTGCGAACGGGCGCTATTGTGCGGTCACTGTTCGCCAGTCTTGTCGAAGAATCGGGCCGGATCGACGACAAGTTCCTCTGCCAGTCGTTCAACCGTGTCGAGCGTGGGCGAATTTGCTGCGCGTTCAAGTAGGCCGACATAGTTGCGGTTGAGCCCAGCACGATGCGCCAATTCCTCCTGCGAAAGCCCACTGGCGTGACGCATTCGCCTTAAATTCGTCGCAAAAATCTCCCGAAGCTTCATGCTCCGTGGGTCGGCGGAACCCTAATATACTGCCACCCAATATACTAGGGATTCGTCATCGCCCGGTGTCGCCCGGGCGATGACTTGGCCGGGTCAGCTTTCGCTGCGTCGTGCGGGGCGATTCCAGACCAGATCGTAGCTGCCGTCTTCAGCTTCGAAGAGCTGGGCGAAGATGGGGGCTACAAAGCTCGGATCATCGAGCTTGATCGAGAGGTAGTGCCGGTCATCCTGGGTGCGCTTTTCCCATGCCGCGCCGATTTCGACGTCGCCGACAAATACGCGGTGGCTGGGAGCATTGGAGCTGGCGCCTTCTTCTGCTGCGATACGGACCGACTTGGCCTGCAGCGCGAGAGTGGCGATCTGGCCACGGAATTCTCCCGAGACCTTCTTGAAATTGCCGATCTTTGACATGGGTATTTCCTTTCCGTTGGTCGGACCGCTCCAGTGCGGCCTCGATGCGCGGATGAAGGTCAGCCAGTGGCAGGCGCCGCAGCGTCAGCCCGCAGCGTCAGCGAAGGACGGGGTGATCGGTCTTTCTTGTCTCGCGAGGAACGGCGGAACGCCGGGGGAAGAAAGTCCGAAACACACCGTTGCGGCAAGCCTGCCAAGCGAAGCGCCTTGCTGACATGGGCGCGGATCGAAAGAGGCGGTACTGGTGCTTTCCGTCTGGAAACGACACCCGCTGCATAGTTCGCGAGGTCAATCGTCGGGAGTGCTGACCAAGATAGAGCTCGAACCAGGCCAGTCGATGACGATGCAGGAGGCAATCGCCCTGACCACGCCGTCCTGCTATTCGTTCCCGACGAATGCAGCGCTATCGGGAATAGCCTCCATCTGATCGGTCGGTAGCAGAGGTTATGCCGAACCGATCGCTGCCACCCATCACGTTTCGCCAGGCGGAGATGGATGTGGCGACAGCCGCGATCGTTCCGAGAATCGCCAATGCGGGATCGCTGCTCGTCGCTAGTGAAGCCAGGCCTTGGGCAGCTTGATAGCCAGCGAAGGCGGCCGGCACCGCAAAAAGCAGCGCAATTCCAAGCCGAACCGAGGGTGATTGGATATAGGCGATCAGAAATCGGCCGATAAGCAGGGTAGCGATTCCAGCGAAAAAGCCAGTCAGAATTGCCGCAGGATAACCGTGGGCGCCGCGAAGCAGGGCAAAACTCGTACCGATGGCGACGTAGACTGGCAGCGCCAGGCTGGCGAGCCGGAACAGGAGCGAGAGCATGTAAAGGCCGGCGATGCTCCCGAGGATGAGAAGAATGGTCATAGGCGTCCCTTGTCTGGACGCGCTCGCCACCACCACCTCAGCGCAATCTGCGCGGTAAGATTAGCACAATGAATCTCGGTTCGAAACGTCCGAGTGTCCCTGAAGTCAGCGGGCGAATGGGTCATATTCGCGCACGACCTGATCGGGGTCGCCGTCAAATTCGTCGGCAGGGATGACAAAATACCCCTGACCGGTCTTGATCAGGACGATAACCGTCATCAGCGTCCGGGAAAGGTTCAAGCCAAGTGATTGTGCGGTTGCAAGTGGCATGATGCGGCTCCTGTCGAGGAGCGGGACCACCCCGCTCGACAGTCGCCCCAAGGGCCGGGGGCTGGCCGCAATCACCGCGGCTCGGCTGCGGCCGCACGCGCTAGCGTAGCGGACCCTTCACGGGTTGATTGAAGGAGGACAGGCTTCGAGCCCAGGGATAAGCGGCTAATGCGAGTGGTTGGTCATGCCCGGGCGCAGGCAATTCGCGTAACCGGCGCCCCAACAAGATTGGCCTGTCTCGACCACCGGTCGTGTGATTATCGATGTTATTGATTGGGCTGGCTGGGACGTGAGCACGCCTGAATTGTCCCAAGCTGGAATTGCACTGGTGACAATGTGGTGACAATCCCGGGGGAATTGACTGTTGTCACCAAGCCCTCGCGAGCTTCGCGACGTTCAAACAATTGGTTTTCTGGGAGAAAACTGGAGCGGGCGAAGGGATTCGAACCCTCGACCCCAACCTTGGCAAGGTTGTGCTCTACCCCTGAGCTACGCCCGCTCTGGCGCCTGATCCCGGTGGCTCCACCGGGCGGGTAAGGCGCGCCCTCTAACAGCCGCACCCGGACCCGGCAACCCCTTTTGCGCAACTTTCGTTCGGGGGTTGGATGCCACGCACAAAGCGCCCAAATAGGGCACTCCCCTTTCCCCGATCAGGAGCGCCCCTTGGCCACGCTAGGATTGTCCCCGCAGGAACGCGAAGCCGTCGATCAGTTCCGCAAGGACGTCGTCGAACCGTCGATGACCCATCTCGTCATCCTCGATTTCTGGGCCGAATGGTGCGGGCCGTGCAAGGCGCTGACGCCGACACTGGAAAAGGTCGCCGCCGATTATGCCGACAAGGGCGTGGTGCTGGCCAAGGTCAATGTCGATGAAAACAAGTTCATCGCGGCCCAATTCCAGATCCGATCGATCCCGACCGTTTATGCGATGTTCCAGGGGCAACCGGTCGCCGACCTGACGCAAGCGCGGACCGAATCGCAGTTGAAGACGATGCTCGACCAGATCCTGAAGCAAATCCCGCTCGAATCGCCCGCCGCGCAGGCCGAAGCGGATATCGAGCCGTTGATCGCCATGGGCGAGGAGGCGTTGGCACAGGGGGATGGCGACCGAGCGCTGTCGATCTTCTCCCAGATTGCGGAGATGGCCCCCGACAATCCGGCCGTCCATGCAGGCACCGTGCGCGCTTTGGTGTCGCTGGACCGCACCGACGAAGCACAGCAATTGCTGGATGCATTGCCCGAGGATGTGACCAAAGCCCCCGAGATCGACCGCGCGCGCTCCGCACTGGCGCTCGCCACGACCGCGCAGCCGGTCGGCGACCTTGCCGCATTGGAAGCCGAAGTCGCTGCCAACCCGGCCGATATGGATGCGCGCATGAAGCTCGCCGACGGCCAGATGGCGGCGGGCAACCGCGATGCCGCCGCCGACACATTGCTCGCGCTGATCGCCGAGGACCGGGACTGGAACGAAGCGGCAGCGCGCGCGCGGCTGCTGCAGATTTTCGAAGTTGTCGGCCTCGAAGACCCCTGGGTTTCCGCACAACGCCGCCGCCTGTCCGCGACCTTGTTCGGGTGAGCACGCGGCTGTCCATCTTCCCGTTGAGCGGCGCACTGCTGTTCCCGCAGATGCATTTGCCGCTGCATATCTTCGAGCCGCGCTATCGCTCGATGATCTCCGACGCGCTTGCCCGCGACCGCCGCATCGCCATGATCCAGCCGCGCGAAGGGGGGGAGAAACCCGCGCTTTTCGACATTGGCTGCGTCGGCCAGATCATCGACGTCGAGGCGCATGAGGACGGCCGCTACGACGTGGTGCTCCAGGGCGTATCCCTGTTCCGCGTCGTGCTCGAATTGGAAGTGCCGACCCCGTTCCGCCAGGTCGAGGCGGAATTGCTGCCGGCAGAGAGCGAAACCGACCTGTCGCTTGGCGAACGCGCCAGTCTGGAGATGGAATCGCGCCGCTTTGCCGATGCACAGGGTTATGCGGTCGATTGGGAAGCCGTATCGCGGCTCGACGACCAGAGCCTGGTCAACGGCATCGCCCAGATCGCCCCCTTCGACGCCGCATCGAAACAGGCGCTGTTGGAAGCGCCGAACATCGCCACGCGTACCGAGCTGATCGTGCAGTTGATGCAATTCTATGGCCGCCACGGCGACGACGAAGCGGGTACGCTTCAATAGCCCCCTAAACCCGTTTGTTTCGAGCGAAGTCGAGAAACGCGAACTTGGCGCGTGGGATGCGTTTCTCGACTTCGCTCGAAACGAACGGATTGGGCTAGGTGGGTGAAACGGGAGGCACCCCGCGCCCCGCGAAATGCCCGATCGCCGCCCCGCCGAGCAACACCACCGCCGCAATCACGAACACCAGCCCCGGCATCGCCACCACCGATACCCCATACACCGCGCCGAAGAACAATGGCGAGATCACCCCCGCGACGCTCGCCACGCTGTTGTTCGCGCCCTGTAGCTGGCCCTGTTCGCGTTCGGACACCAATCGCGTCATCAGCGACTGGATCGTCGGCAGCGCCAGCGACCACAAAGCATTGGGCACCAGCGCGGCAATGAACAGCCAGCCGGTCGGTGCGATCCCCATGCCGAGAATGCCGAACGCGCCGAGCACCAGCCCCACCACCATCGTCCGCCGATCGCCCAGCCGTGCCGACACCCGTCCGACCAGGAAGATCTGCACCAGCATCTCGAGCAGGCCCGCGAACGCCAACAGCAGCCCCGTCTCCAGCGGCCCGAACCCGTATCGGTGCGCGGCATAGAGCACGAACACCGCGGAAAAGACGTGATGCGCGAAATAGAGCATGAAATAGACCCAGGCGAGCCCGGTCAGTTCGGCATGCCGCCTGAGCAGCCGGAACGCGCCCAGCGGATTGGCACGGCGCCATGCGAACGCCATGCGCCGTTCCTCCGGCAGCGATTCGGGCAGTACGAACAGGCCGTAGAGGAACGCGATGCCCGACAGCCCCGCCGCCACCCAGAAGGGCGTACGCGGCCCCCATTCACCCAGCACCCCGCCCAGTGCAGGCCCGGCGATGAACCCCGCGCTGAACGCCGCACCGACCAGGCCATATGCCCTGGCGCGCCCCTCTGGCGGGATGATGTCGGCGAGATAGGCATAGACCGCGGTGAAGCTGGACGACGTAATCCCGCCGATGATCCGCCCCACTGCCAGCCACCACAGATTGGGGGCCAGCGCCATCAACACCCAATCGACCGCCAGCCCAAAGATCGAAATCAGGATGACCGGACGCCGCCCGAACCGATCCGACAGCGATCCGATGATCGGCGAGAACACGAACTGCATCAGCGCCCACAACGCGACCATCACCCCATTCCACCACCCCGCGGTTGATGCGGACCCGGCAAACTCCTCGATCAGGATGGGCAGCACCGGGATCACCAGCCCCATCGCCATCACGTCGAGCGCGGCGGTCACGAGCACGAAGGCGATGGCGGGCCGATGCCGGTTGAGCGCGGTCATGGGGACGGATTCCTGAACCGCAGCGGGAGCCCGCGCGATTCGCTGGTGGGAGTGAGGTGCAGGTAGCGCGCCTCAAACACC
>NZ_JBTKVV010000010.1:0-70681 GCF_054457155.1 Sphingomonas aestuarii
GCTGTTGTCGAGAACTAGACGTTGTTCCCGAAACTATGGAACAGCGCGAATACGCACTTCTTCAATTTTTCCAGATTGTCCGCCGATAGCACTGGACGACTGCGCTACAAGACGGAGACGTTGCGTAGGGCAGTCCGCAGGGACGATAAAACGTCCGCTAAATCCTCTACTCGATTGACGAGAATTGGCGACAACTACTCGGCCCAATTCTCGGCCATCGATGCATGTCAGGCTCCAATAAGGTAGAGAACGTATGTCTTGATCAATCCCGATGCTTCGTCCTTCTAGCAAATAGGTACCCGGTAATAGCATCTGCAATTGTTGAAGAAGAGGACCACCAACACTAGAAGGAGCCGAAAATTCGAAGCCGCCACCAGATGCTTCCCCCCGGATTACCGTGGAAATTCCAGCCTCACCACCCATTGGGGTCCAATCGAACTGAGATGGATTCGCCAACGTGCTTTTGAAGTTGGGGTCTCGCACCCTATCGCGCTCTTTGATATTCCTAGCCGCGCTATAATACGTCCAGGCTATGATGTAGTTCTCTTCATCGATTAATTTGTTTATTATGCCCGATGTAGCAAAATCCGATATGGCCAAGTCCGCACGGCTCAGTTCAATGTATAGTTGTGCCGCTGCCTCAGGATCATCTCCCTGAGTGGCGAGATAATTAAGAAAATGGACGCCCCATTCTGGTCCGTTGGCGAATATTTTGACTAATTCAGTCCGGATTGCGGGGTCGTTGATTGCCGACGCCAAGACTGGATAAAGTAGATCCGGCGCAGCGCGAGATGTTCGCAGGGCTATATCATAATTCCGGAGTGCCCCGGCAACGTCCTCGCGCGCGACGGCGTCCTCAATCAACCACAAACGCGTGCGCAAGTCGCGTCGTGATAATTTATTAGAGTACGCAAAATAGTGGCGCGCGTTGGCCAATTCGCCACGAATGTGCGCGTTCAGGCCAAGCGTCGCGACCGCGGCAACAGCGGTTACATCTTGCTGCAACGCCCGCAGCGCGAGCCTATCGGATTTCGCCCGTTGTTCGGTCGTCGCTTCTGGCCCTGACATTTCGCCTGAGAGATAAGCAGTAATTCGACCATCATAAGGTGACATAGCATAAGCCCGCTCCGGGGCTTTTGTGCGCAGCACCTGGGCTAATGAATGGGTAACCGCAAAATAAGCGAGCACAAGTGCTATCGCCGCGATGGCGGCGCGGATGCCCCATTCTCTAGGCGTCCGCGAGGACAGACGGGATTTACGACGACCCATCAGCGTCAGGCATCGTTCTTGCCATCACGGCCATAGCCATACCCATATTCATATCCATAACCGTAATGCGCCTTGCGCGCTTCGAATTTGGTGAGCACGCCGCCAAAGATACGCGCATTCGCGGCCGCTAATCTTGCCAGTGCGGTCTTGACCAGACTTGAGCGGATGCCGTGTGACTCGACCGCATAAACAATACCTTCGACGCGACTTGCGATCAGCGGGGCATCAGCAAGCCCCATAACCGGCGGCGAATCGATCACGACATGGTCGTAGGTTTCGAGCAGCCGCGAGATCAGCAGGGCGAGCCGGTTGCCCGTCAGCAGTTCCGCCGCATTAGGCGGAATGGGGCCAGCTGACATTGCCGTAAAACCAAGGTCACGCATCTCGAACAGCAGCGGGGCGATGTCATCCTGTCCGGCAAGGAAATTGCTCAACCCTCGGTCATGATCAACGCCGCCTAGATGATGCACCGACGGGGAGCGCATGTCGCCATCGACCAGAATGACCTTCTTTTGCGCACGGGCAAACATCGTCGCCACCGCAAGCGCAGTGGTCGATTTGCCCTCGGCAGGCCGCGTGGATGTAACAGCGAGCGACCTTGGGGCGCCATGCTCGGTGGTAAAGGCCAAGTTGGTCTGGATCGCCAGATAGGCGTCGACCAGTTCGGACTTGCGGTCGAGCAAGGCCTCCTTGGGGGTCATGCCATCGACCTTGGGCACCGATCCGAGCAGCGGCAGACCAAGGCGACGCTCGACTTCTGCAGGGTCGGCAATGGCTTCATCCATCTGCTCCAGTGCGAAGGCCGCGGCAGCGCCAAGACCAAGTCCGGCCAGCAGTGCAATTGCCAGATTGACGAGCAAGCGTGGACTAGACGGCCGCTGCGGCACATCAGCCTGATCGACGACGGACACATTGTTAACGCCAACGCCCCCGGCGACGCCGATTTCTTTGTATCGCTGAAGCAGGCCGTCATACAGCGCGCGGTTGGTATCCACTTCCTGCTGGAAGATATTGTATTGGATGCTGCGCCGCCGGTCGTCCAGGAAGCTGGATTTAAGCTGATCGACGCGCGTTTGAAGTCCCTGCTCGCGCTCCTGCGCCTGACGATAATCGGCCAGTAGCGAATTCGACACCCGCGTCTCTTCGCTCGCGATGCTGCGATCGAGCTGACTAATCTGCGACTGGATGGCCCGAGCCGCGGGATATTCGGGTTCGAACTGTACCATTAATTCCTGGTATTCGGCCGCCAGCTCGGCGCGCCTCTGACGCAGATTATTGATTGCCTGATTGCGCAATGCCTCGCTCGACGCACCTGCTCGTCCGGCTTGGCGGTAGCGCGCTTCGACGGCAATGCGATCGGCAGTGGCCTGCGACAATGCCGTGTTCAGAGCGACCAGGTCGTCGGCCACGATCGAACGTTCGGACGTTGTACCCTCAGTATTGCCCTGTGTCGGCAGATTGATCAGGCGTTGATCAGTCGCATAGCCAACCAGTTGTCGTTGCGATTCATCAAGCCGTTCCTTCGCTTGTGTAAGTTCTCGCTCAAGCAGGTTTCGGCCGTATGCTGTCGCCTGCACCTTACGTTCCAGGTTCGTCTGGATGAAATTTTCTGCCCAGGCATTCACCACCTGCGCAGAGAATTGTGGGTCAGGACTCGTGAAATTGATATCGACCAGTCGCGACAGGCGCGTTGGCGATACCGCCAAGTTGTCGAGCAACAATTCGCCTGCCACGCGTTGACGGGTCGCTCGACCGGCGGCGGTATAGCGTCCCCCCGCCTGCTCGAAGCCGGGTTCATCTGCATCAACGCCGAATCGCTCGAAAAATGCAGGGTCGTCAATTAACCGCAACTGAGCCGCAACCCGCTCGGCCAGCGTGCGCGACTGCAATAAGCCGTATTGGGTCTGATAGAATTCTTGATCGGCGATGCTGGTTTCAGTCTCAGCGCCTTGGAAGTTGGTCAACTGGTTCGATTCGCGCTGAATCTCGATTTCGGTTGTCGCCGTATATTGAGGCGTCATCAGCAAAGTGGCGATCAAGCCAAGGATGACGCACGCCGCCGTGATGCCGATAATGACATAGCGCCACCGTATCGCGATCCGCAGATATTGGCGGATCACCGGCGTCGTGTCGGCATGGGCGATGCGCGAGTCGCTCGGAAGCGGTGCAGCATAGCCAGCGCCGCCTGGCAAATTGGTCGTGACGAGATTCATCGAAAAACGCAGCCTTACTGAAGAACGGCGATCAGGGGTGCCGCCAGAAGCGGCGACACTGCAACGAAGTCGCGGAACAGGCGACGTTGCGGAGAATCGCCAACGATAATCACGTCGTTGGCGTAAATCGGGGGATCGTCATATGCACCGCGGCGGATGGCAGCGACGTTATACAGCCCCGCCATCCTTTGTTCCCCCACTGTGCGCAGGATGACCACATCCTCCTGCCGAGCAAATTCCGAAAAGCCCTTCGCGGAGGCAATTACTCGCATCAACGTCATTTGGTTTGTCACCGGATAAAGGCCCGGTTCGACCACCTGACCATCAATTGTAACGACTTGGCTGACCGAACTCTTGATGTTGACCGTCACTTGGGGATCGCGGACGTAACGCGCGCTTAATGCGGCCTCGATCGCTCGCGACAGCTCTTCCGCAGTTTTGCCGCGGGCATCCACAGTTCCTGCCAACGGCATGGCAATTCGCCCGCCTGCATCAACCTGCATTTCGCGGCGTAGATCTGGGATCCCAAACACATCGACTTCAATCGTATCCAACGGGCCAATCAGTGCAGGTCGATCTGCGGCGGTCAAATCGCCACGGTCGGGCGCAGGCAATATGCTGCTTCCTTCTACTACAGTCAGTTCACCGCTGGAACGGATCGGCTCGGGCGATCCGCAAGCACTGACGCACAGCAGGAGGGAGAGAGAAATGCAGATTTTGCGCATGCGCGGCGGTTCCAAATTTCTGGGAAACAAGGTGTCTATAGGGACCGGTCTTCACCGGGTAAACTATCGTTGCCATGTGCCTTAGATCCCCAGGCCAGCAAACAGGCTGCGACGACCGCAATTGCCATGATCATGGGGGTCCGTGCAGGGTAGTCGACGACACTCGCGAGCATGATTAGAAAAAGCGCCGCAGACCCGAAACGCCCATTTACCCTTGTCTGAGAAACGGATTTGCTGTGCTGCCAAACCTTCCAGCTAGCTGCCAGCCACCAAAGCGTTGCCGCCCCTGCCACAACTAGACCGAATGCGCCTGATTCCAACACCAGCTCAAGCCAATCATTATGGGCATGATTGAAGTAATAGATTTGTAGAATTTCGCTTGGCTCCGCAATTCGGAAGGCAGCGTCGAAACTGCCAAACCCCACGCCGAATGGGAAATAGGATGTCGCGATTTCGACAACCGCTGGCAGCCCCAATTTGCGCATGTCGCTGTCAATATCCGCTGACGCCAGCCGATCGATCGACTCCGCGCGGCCTGCGTAGAAGCTGATCGCAATAATCACGATCGCGGCAGCAAATATCGCGCCAATCGCAGTCGGCATTGCCCATCGTGGCAGGCCTCGAAAAATGCGGACGACCTGTTCCCGCGTTATCAGGGGTGCCAGTATCAGGGCAAGTGCCCCAAGCAACACGCCAGCGCGTGAACCACTTGCTAGAATCGTGAGTGCAACCAGCAACGTCAGCGCAATGGCCACCGGCAAACGCCAGCCGGCCTGATCGCGACGGGTCAGCGCCCAGAGTGGGGCGATCATGCAGCCTATCGCCAGCAACAGTGCGAAATGGTTACGATTGGCAAAGGTGCCGCTGACGCTGCCCGCTCGGTAATTGACTAACGGATTAAAAAAACCGCTTCCAGAAAGCTGTATCAGCCCAATTAATATCGAAAGAACTACCATAACGAGCAGCAAATGGACGACCCTATGCCGGTCTTCCTGCGCAAGTCCGGCCATCAGAAGCAACGTGGTCAGCGGCACGATGAGCGAAGATAGCGAATTAAGCGTCGCACCTGGTGACATCGCCAGCGGCCGCCAAAGTTGGCTATCGAGAACAGGAGCGCTGTACAGCTCGCCGATCGGTAATCGAGACCAAGCCGATGGCGGAAGCGGCAAAAGTTGTAATAACGGGAGGGCGACGATTCCCAGCAACAGCAGGGCGACAGGCCGACAGTCGCGCACTTCAATCGTACCGAGCCCCAAAACGCCCATCACCAGAAACAGCCAAGCTGCGGCCCTGACTACTGTCTGGCCGAGCACGTCGCCCCGCGAGCTCCCCCCACTCACCCACAACACGGTTATAAAGGCGAAGAGCAGAATCAACGAGAAGGCCGGTCGGCTCCAACCGTTCCTTAATTTCGTGCCGTTCATAATTGTGCGGCGTAGTCGAACCTATGACAAAGTCAAATGTAACCGGTTCTGTCGAGCGCGGTTGCGGGATTGCAAACCATATAGTCCGACCACCAACCAGGTGTGGGATCTGCCCCAAATCGCCGTCCGTGCACACACCTCCTTGAGATCGCCATAGCCTTAAAGGCAGCGATGGCGTTAGGTGTCTGATCCCACGGTTTGATGGTGCGATCCTTTCGTTGGAATGGAAGGAAGCCGCATGGGACAGGTACGTCATGGGTGCGCCACGACCACGCACGCCGTCCGAGCAGCAATACAGCGATCGCAAGCTTCGCTCTCGACGCTGAGCCGTGATCCGGGGATAAATCCGAAGACGGTCGCGAGGTGGCGTAAGCGGGCGACGGTCGAGGATCTGAAGACCGGGCCGAAGGCCCCTCATTCCACCACCTTGTCCGAGGCGAAGGGGGCAATGGGTGTGGCATTCCGCCGTTACACGTTACTGCCGCTCGATGACTGCCTCTACGCCTTGCAGCCGTCGATCCCGTACTTGGCCCGGTCAGCGCTGCATCGTTGCCTTCAGCGGCACGGCATATCCCGTCGGCCTGACGTCGAAGGCGACAAACCGAAGCGGCAACGCTTCAAGCGCTATCCCATCGGCCTCTTCCACGTCGATATTGCCGAAGTGCAAACCGCCGAAGGCAGGCTCTACCTGTTCGTTGGCATCGACCGCAAGAGCAAGTTCGCGGTCATTCAACTATCGACAAGGCCGACAGGCGCACTGAGTGGGAGTTCCTCGACCATCTGCTGAAAGCCGTGCCTTGTCGCATCCACACCATTCTGACCGACAATGGCATTCAGTTCGCTGAGCAACCCCGCAACTGCAACACCGCCTGGTCGCGGCAGATGGGCTTCGACATGATCTGCGAGGCAAACGGCATTGAGCCCCGGCTCAAGAGACCGAACCTTCCGTGGACCAACGACCAAGTCGAGCGGATGAACCGGACGATCAAGGAGGCGACCGTCAAACGTTTCCATTACGACAGCCATGACCAGCTTCGGACCCACCTCACCGACTTCACGGTAGCCTACAATTTTGCCCGCCGCCTCAAGACGCTCAGCGGGCTCACACCCTACGAATACATCGCCAAGGTCTGCACGTCAGAGCCAGGCCGGTTCAACGTAAACCCGATCCACCAGATGCCGAGATTAAACACGTAGCATTGGTCAAATCGCTGGCAACGTGTTGCTCGCGCGTGCAGAGTGTACGCGAGTGGTGTCGGTCTACATCGACGACCTTCGGAAGTTTGTCGCACCCCCGATTCAGGCGTCCAGGGCAGCTGTCGAGCTAACGCGCCGATACCACTCAACTTAGGCGTCGTGGACAAAGGGTATCCAGAGCTTGATTGAAGCGAGAGCGACGAAGCCGAGGTAGGATTCTTTGGTTTTGTCGTAGCGTGTGGCGATGCGTCGCCAGTTCTTGAGTTTGCTGAACAGGCGCTCGACGAGGTTACGCCAGCGATATTTCGCGCGATCGTACGAGATGAGGATGCGGCGATTGCTCTTGGCGGGGATAACCGCCTCGACGTCAGCAGTGGCAAGTTCCGCGCGGATGGCGTCGGCGTCATAACCTTTGTCGGCGAGCAGCGCCTCGATCCGGTCGCCGAGCATCCGGAACAGCGGGCCGAAGCCGTGCACGTCGCGCGTCTGGCCCGGTGTCAGGACGAAGCAGAGCGGGCGACCGTGTCCATCGCAGCGGGCGTGGAGTTTGGTGGTGAAGCCGCCGCGTGAGCGGCCGAGCCCCTGGGTCTCTTGATCCCCTTTTTTAGCCCGACGGCGCAATGATGCGCCCGAACCACCGTGCTGTCGATCATGTCGGCGCTGGTGTCGCGCTCCACCATTTCGGCCAGCGTCTCCAGCAACGCATCGAACACGCCGGTCTCGACCCAGCGCCGGTAGCGCCGGAACACGCTGTTCCACTTGCCATCTTCGTCCGACAGCAAGCGCCACTGCGCCCCCGACCGCGCCATCCACATCATGCCTTCAAAATAAGGTCGGTTGTCTCCGGCAGGACGGCACCCACGACCATGCTCAACGGGCAGCAACGGCCCGATCAGCGCCCACTCTTCATCCGACACCCCAATCCGCTCGCCCAACCGCCTCCAAAAGACAGCCTTGAATCAACACGCAAGCCGCACGTCAACCTTTGTCCACGATGCCCAATTTCAGATCAGGCGCGTAAGATGTGCTGGTGGTAAGGCCCGAAGGAAGTAGGGTACCGGGCTGCGCGCTTGTTTGCCTGGGCAGAAGATTTCTTCTGAAATTACAACTCAGCACTAATCCCACGTATGAAAGCGCAGTAACGTTTTCAGTTACGGTCTTGTACAGAGCATCTGCTCTTGGTGAGCTGGCAGATCGGATAAAAGCATCGGACTACCAACTCCTTTGCCCTGCTCAACAGTCGCGCTTTGCTAACCCCAAATAGTAGAGAAGCGCGTACCTAACAAACTTCCGGGCCTGCTATGCTGCCGATTATTTACTGGTATCCATGAGCTCATCGTAGACACAAATGTGGCGCGCCGCAGCGGATTCCCATTGAAAATTGCTCACCCTCTGATAGCCTGCTGAAACCAGGTGCGCCCTAAAGACGCGATCACCCATGATACTACGCATCGTTTCAGCCCACCCGAGCCAATCGTCAGTGTCTACAAATACTGCGGCAGATCCAGCAACTTCTCTGAAAACAGGGATATTAGCTAGAATTACAGGGCACCCATTTGCAAAACTCTCCAATATTGGAAGGCCAAAACCTTCATAACATGACGGGTATACAAAGAACTCCGCATTCGTGTAAAGCTCACCTAGCTGCGCATCATTGGCGTTGGTAAAAATAACTCGATCCCGCAATTCCAGTCTCTGTATTTCAGTAGTTTCGTCATGCGATGGCATTCCCCCTCCAACGCAGACGAGCCTTATGTCAGGCACCTTGGATATCGCCTTGAGCACTAATAAAAAGTTTTTGTAATTATCCCGTTTTCCAACAAACAAAGCATAAGGTATATTTGGTTCGCGCGCCTCAACGTGAGGAAGTCGCGTTACACCATGATGGATAAGCCGGGCCTTTTTTGAAAACTCCGGCCACAGAAAACTCAGTCTATCCATCGTAAACTGGGAAACGCATATAATAAAATCGGCTCTTTTAGCGGCTCTATATTTCAGATGACTTCGAATCGATTTTCGCAATGAAAACCGATCGTGTTCTTCATCGTACATATCATGAATTGTGTGAATAACGGATACATTCCGTGGAGAAAAATCGAAAATCGGGTAATATGTGCGATGCAGTAAAACGTTGCAACTTTTCTTTAAATATTGCCAAAGCTTTATCTCGCGAGACATAATATAAAAGAGATTATTGATAGATCTGCGACTGATTGGTAACGCCCCCAAAAGTTCACTAAAAAAGACTACTCCCGGCCCATTTTCCAGAGACTGAATTTCACGGCGAATCTCGCGATAGTAACGGCTGATCCCTCCCACAGATTGGGCGTCGAAAATGTCGTGTGAATACACTATTTTATACGATGTCATTCTATTTACCAACACCGTATTTGTAGTTTAACAGGCATTATGCGAAAACCCTTTATAAGGTGAGCATATTTAAAGAATTTAGAGATCGAGCATCAAACACCACCTATTATTTGTTGAAACGACTTCCATTGGTTCGACTTTGAGTAAACGGACGAAATCATTCGATGCCCAGCTCGGGATACGCTAGATATAAGCTCGGGATTTGAGAGAAGGTCTTCGAGTACGTTAGATATTCCATACCCAGAGTCATACTCAATATGAGTCTTGCCCTGTTCAAATCCTGCGGGATAGCTTCCCTTGTCGGTGAGGAGGAGTGAACCACAACCTAAAGCTTCCCAGCACCGTAAGTTTCCACGGTCTCCACCGGCCATATCTATCGCGCCATTAACGACCACTTTTGAATTTGAGAACCTTTCAAACATTGACCGTCCAAACAAGGGGGGTTGAGAGATCCGTTTTATTGGAGCCGATCTCCGGAAACGCCTAAGCGGTGGGATAAAGCCAAATGGAGTTTCCGCGATTTTCGTCGCCTTCGACAAGTCCAAATGAAGGGCAATTTTGTATTTCTCCGATAAAATAGCAAGCTCCCCCAACATTGCAGTCCTGTTTAGATGATGTCTAGAAAACCCGCCGACAAAAACGATGTCAACTTCTCGATTGGAATTGTTGGAAAACCTGTTCAAGCGTTCATCATGACTTGGGAAAAAATATTCGCTATTTAACCCTCTGCGCGCTTGTCCAAGTAGGATGCTAGGAAAATTATTTACGATGCGGTCATACCTATTAAACGTGGCGCTACGCGATGGTGCTGCCAGCCATGCGATTTTGACTTTTACACACCCCGGAAGTTTTGCGATAAAATTATCGTCGAACCTTACAGGATCAAGATTATAGAAAACCTCTGATCGATGGCTTTCTAGCTGAGCCAGTAGGATTTCACTTTCGGATTTGGGATTGTTCCAGCCATGTTCACGTGCCCACTGTTTCTGAAACGCAAGCAAATTGCCAGCGGACAAAAACGTTGATTCATCACAGTCGAGAACAGGCTCAAGAATATGTGAGCCTAATAACAAGCTTTCAATAATCGAGCGCTTCTGTTCAATATAACCAATTCCACTCGATGCGCTTTGGCTGAAGATCTTTGCATTGCTAGAATAGAAATTAATATTTTGAAGTATTCTCATGAGAGATAACCCAGCTAGTATGACGACCTACCTATGTTCTGGGCGGGGATAGACCGCATTAGTAATGTCACAATAAAGAATATAGAGGAGTTCCAGATTGCCCCCGATATCCATGCATTGGTGAACATCAGCGCCGCCAAATAAGGTAACATCCATTGCCCCGTCATCGCCCTGTGCCACGCATTCCACAGCAGCCAAATTTGGATCCATATCATCAAAACGAGGCCGATGATCCCCATCGCTAGTCCAGCCTCTATCAACAGGTTATGAGGATACAGACCCGTTACTGGCTCAATATAGGCATATCCAAACCAGAGATTTTCGAGCGCGGCATCGATCGACAACTGAATGGCATACAGACGGTCCAGTGCGGATGCGTCTGAGCCGATGTCGCGAAATCGGTCGATTACCCCTTCTGGCAGGCCAAGATAACCTATGGCACCTGCCGCCAACATGGCTCCCACAACATAGGTCGCATTGGCGTGGCGATTGGCTGCACCTGTAACGATCAGTCCGATCAACATCGCCAGGATTGGTCCTCGGGATCCCGATGCGATAAGTAGATATGCGCCCAGCGCCGCTACAAATAGACAGGGCACGACCAAGGTTCGGCGGCGATGCTGCGCGATCAGGATCACCGCCGCCATCGCCATGAACAATCCATGGTATCCAATTGAGATGGGGTTCAGGAATTCAAGGGTCGCGCGACCCCCGCTTTGCTCGGCCAGTTCTGCGGACAATGCCCCGGTTGCGAGATGATAAGCAATAAACAGCCCCGCGATACCGCCAAGGATCATGGTCGCGACCAGAGTCCTGCGTTCCCGGAACCAATCTTTGGCCCCCCCCATCGCCAGCGTCGGGATTAAAACCGTCGCCACGAAGAACGCAGCATCATCCTCAATAGATGAGAGCATCGAGTAATTGAGATCGATCATCAGACGGATCGAATAAAGCGCGAAGAACAATCCGATCAGGGGGTCCACCCGGTAGGTGCCACGCACCAGTGACCAGCCGGTCAGAAACAGGCTCAACGCCATGACTACCGCGCGATAACCGATATTGACCTCGCTGGAGCCCACGCCGATCGCCTGCGTGACCGACGAGACCAGTGGATAACCGACCAGCGCAAGCGCGACGAGAATGTTGCCTAGCCATAGATAGCTTGTTGACGCCACCGCGCGTTGTAGCGCAGCGGGTTGGTGGCGATCGGCCGACAGCGTCTGGGCAGACATCATCGGCGTACCAATTTCCTTAACTTGGCACGGACGCTCAGCAAGCGGTCCGTAACCGCCTTGTCGCTGCCATAGCGGTCATGGGAGACGACCGGTGCGTCGATTAGCGCGAACAACTCTTCCGGCGACATCTCAAGCTTCTTAGCGACGAATCTTGCATCTCGCTCGGCCTGCCGCTCGCTGGTAATAGGCCGAGACAGTTCTTCCAGCGCCTGATCGCGCGTCAGTTGGCCCGACACGATCAGTGACGACAGATGCAAGCGCCGTTTGTCGAACCCTAGCTTCCGCGGAAGATAGACTTCTTGGTAGAATTTAGTGAAGCGAGATTCGCTATGCTTGGGGCCGTAATCGCGCCACCCGTACACTGCCTCCAATTCAGCGCGGGCGGTTTCCTTGTCGTAATTCATATAATCGAGCGGGCGATAGCGTTTCGGCATGCCCCGCACCCTAGTCGTCCACAGATATTCGAGCATTGTCATGATCGGATAGTTGTCCAGCGGGCGCTGGCCAAACTGGCGGTGGATTTCGTAGACATGCTTGCCGTCGGTCGAACTGGGCGCGTCATGCGGAATTTGCAGATTTTCCGACGCGAAATTCACCCCCGACAGAAATGATTTGACGCCATATTGGCGCGCCAGTCGCAGTAGCATCGCAAAAAAGGCGTGGTCCTGCGGAAAATCCTGGTTCAGCACGCCTGCACGCAAGAATGCGCGCTGAACGTCGCGCACCTCGGACCACTCGATCACGCAGGTTACAAGATCCAGATCAAGGCCGCGGACGAGCTTTTCGATGTTGTGGACCGCGGGTTCGCTATTCCATCCGGCATCGACATGCACCGCCAGCAACCGAAGTTCGTACCTTGCCGCCATAATATGAGCCAGATACGCGCTATCGACGCCACCGCTCAGCCCAACCAGAGCATCGTACGGTTTACCAACTCCCTCCGCCTTCAGCCGCCCGACCAATGCAGCCATCCGGCGCTCACCTTCAGCGTCAGGCCACCATTCGCTGGACTTGCGAGCAAGCGCGTCCTTGCAACAATTACATTGCCCATCGGCGCCGATCGCGACGCCGTCGGCATCCTCGGTCATCACGCAAAACGAGCAAATGGACGACTTGGCAGTGGGGATCATAAGCGCATCACCTCCTGCCGCTCGATATAGTCAGGGTAAGTTATCAACACGGCACGCCGTCGTCCAATGAACGCAAATGCACTGCCTGCCGCCGCCGCATCCGCACCTGCGGTAATCGCCGCATTCAGATGCCGGACCTCACCCGCGCCGCCCAGCGCGATGACGGGCACTGGCGATTGTGGAGCGAAAGCGGCGATGCCCGCGATGTCCATCCCTGTTCGCGCGCCGTCCAGATCGATCGACTGGAGGATCATCTCACCGACGCCAGCTGCTGCCAGACGGGCGGCCTCCTGCTCCAGCGGTGAGTTTCCGGGTTGGACCAATCGGAGATTGTTTAACATCCGATAATCGAGACAAGCGACGACGGCTTGGACACCGAACTCTCGTGTGATGCCGTTAATCAAGCTTTCGCCAGTATGCGAACGCAACACGACTTTCTCGATTCCGTCCCCAATCAGACGACGGACATGGACCAAAGTCGAAATGCCGCCGCCATAACTTAGCGGCATAAAACATTCGGCTGCCATTGCGGCAGCGAACGAGAAATCAGGTTCGCGACCATCGGCGGACGCATCGATATCCAGCACGCAGATTTCATCGACCTGTTTCTCATTAAACAGCCGGATGATATTGAACGGATCCCCAATATAAGTTCGCTCGCCAAATCCGATCGTCTTCACCACGCGACGGTCGCGATCGATCAGCAACACGGGAATGAGTCGGGGCGGAATCATGACGGAAGCGCTGCAAAGTCGGCGAGAAGACGCATACCGAACCGGTGACTCTTTTCGGGGTGAAACTGCGCTCCGTAAACATTGCCATGCGCCACCACCACGGTTTTTGGACCATCGTAATCGATTGTTGCGGCGATATCGGCCGGATCGTCGCAAATCATGTGATAGCTGTGCGCGAAATAGAAACGCTCCACTGCGTCACCGCGGATTGCGAGCCATGAACTCGTCGCCGGAACAATCTCACGCCAGCCCATGTTCGGTACTTTGACATTCTCGGTCGAGGGCTGGATCCGGCGAACGTCTGCGGCGATCAATCCTAGTCCGCCGACATTGCCTTCCTCACTGTAGCGGGCAAGCAGTTGCATGCCCAGGCAGACCCCCAACACCTTGGCACCGTTGCCCACAGCGGCACGGATCGCGGTATCAAGACCCTTGTGCTCCAGCACCTTCATCGCGTGAGCAAATGACCCGACGCCAGGCAGCAAAAGGCGGTTGGCGCGCTCGATGGAATATGGGTCGCCGCTCAGGCGCGCATCGACGCCGACATGCTCAAACATGTTCGATATCGAAGCGATATTTCCTACGCCGTAGTCAACAATTGTGATCATTTTGCCGGTCCAAACCGATTAGGCCGAGATGTTGTCATGAGACGCCCCCGTTTCCGATGCGCCATTAGTAGAACAAACGCGTATCCCGGCAGTTTCATCTAGCGCCTTTGTTCCATCCGGCAAGGCGCGATATGATATGACAAGCATGATGATGCTGAAGATGCTCATTATCGCCGAATGAACTGCGATGATCGACATGATCGACCAGTCCATCGCCGGGGCGATTATCCATAGCAACGCCATAGCCACGAACCGGGAGGCGTCCCATGCAAACTGAGTTTTTTGACGTCCAACGACGGTCAGCGTCATATTAATTCCGCCCGTCACCAGTGCAAGCAGATAAGCAGGCATCATTAATTGCGCAAACTTCGCAGCTTGGGTCCAACCGGGTCCAAAAATGGTCGCATATAGCGTTTCAGCATAGATCGCGCACAGAACGGCCGGAACAATAGCTACACAGCCAAGCAAAAGTGTAATGCGACGGAAATTATGTCGAGCGGTTCCGGTATTGTTGCGGAGATCGGATGCCAGATGCGCCATATGCACCTGTGAAACAGCAATGACGATCAACGCAATCGGTAAACCCGCTGACCGCTCAACCAGTCCAAACTGCCCCGACGTGACCGCATCAAAACTACCATATATAAACAATGGGGTAATTGATGTTCCGGCAGTGCTGATCAATGTACTTGGTAACGATACTACCGAAAGATCACTGAACCGAAAAAAAGCCGATTTAATAGAGTAAATATCAAAGGTATTTTTAGACGGAATTACAAATCTCAATCCACGAAAAAGAATCACAAGATTGGCAAATCTACCCACAAGGTCTGCAAGTATAAGCCCGCTTGATATTGGCGCATATAACGCGAGGCTTGACCCCAGTGCGGCATTGGCAATTCCCTGACCGGTTTTGCTCGCCGAGATTACATTATAGGCATGTGCTCTTGTAGCCAGATATCCGAGAAGCTGAGTGATGCCAGAAACCATCATCGCTACCGGAATTAGCCATAATGGAAACCCGATTGAAAATATAAAGCTTGGCCATGACAAAAAATATGCAAACGCTAATAATATACCGACTAATATCGATGTCGTCACGGTGAGAACAGCACAAAGCCATATGACGGAGAATAGCTCTTCTCCATCTGAAGCGCGTAGAATTGCTACTTCGTACCTTAAACTAACTGCAATAAGCAGGAATGAAAATATTGCCTGAAATGCTTGAAAGTGGCCAAACGCATCGGGTGCGAAGTTGCGAGATAGAAGTGGCAAGACGGCAAAGCCGATAGCCTGCGCCAGAATGCTTCCGCGCAATACAGTAGCAATTGCGCGAATCACGTCATTTGTCCGCCATTCGCAACTGCACATGCTTAGCGAAAGTTTGAGGAATGTTTTCGCCAAAACTCAGTTCGATATCGCGCGTTTCATCCTTGTCAATTGGCACAATCGATTGACCCGGATACGAAATTCTCGGTACGGAACCAAGAAACGCGCCCCACAAACTGAAGCCAGATCCGGACGCGATCAATGCGACGCCGTGACCTATGGTAAGCAGATCGGTGATGGACTGCTGTTTCGCCGCACGATTAACACCGCTGCGTCTAAGTAAGGGTTCCAAATCTTCATCGGATCCGTCCGAGAAAACGATGGCCTGGATTTCGTGGCCCAAGCTACGGCGAAGCGCGTCCAAGCGATCACCGTACCAGTCTATCGGAAGCCTTGTGTTGGTGGCCTCCGCGCCAACTTCGCCTTGTGAGGAAATCGGTGTAAAATCGCCCATTCGCACATGAATTGCAACGAAAGGGTCGTTCGGCACGGACGGATGGTAGCGTTGACGCGTCATGGCCAACACTTCCCTGCGCAAAAAGGCACCGTGCCCCAATATCTGTGAGAAAGACTTTTTCTCGTTATCCTTCATCGCGTTGTGAAAGCGCATCAGGACAGGGCTCCCTCCTTCTTCAGAGGGATTGGCGGGCCATTCCGTTCCGACCTCGATCCGGCGAGCCCGACCTAGCGTCAAAAGGCGACCGATACCGGAAATCGCCCCACCGCCGTTGAACAGCATAAAATAATTTCGTTTGTCGCGCTCACGACGAAGATAGGGACCAACGCGCAACTTGAGCCAGAAGGGGGCAATCATCGCCGCCCCATTTTGCTCACACCAAACACGGCAACGCGCCCATGCCAGCAGTCCATGTGTCAGTCCGTAACGACCAAGCACCGGCATTGCATAGACGCGTGACCGGTTCATGCTGCGACCGTAGCTGACTCGCGCACGGCGTTCGCTACCCGATCCTGCTGCGCCTCTGTTAGTTCGGCGAAAATAGGCAGGGACAGGACGCGACTTTGGAGCCGGTACGCCACAGGAAACTCTTCTGGCGTATGACCGAGATGGGCATAGGCGGGGAGGAAGGGTAGTGAGCATCTATAATTCACAACCGTTGGCACCCCGCGCGCCTTGAGTGCTGCAGCCAGTCCTTCGCGGTCATCCGTTTCAATGACATACAGATGATAGACATGCTCGCGCCCTTGGACCTCGGTCGGAAGCGTGATGCCGGGCGTGCCAGCAAGAAGCTGGTCATAGCGCTTGGCCACAGCACGGCGGCTGGCGGTCCATTCGGTGAGATGGGGCAGCTTGACGCGCAGGACAGCAGCCTGAAGCCCGTCAAGACGGGAGTTGATGCCCTCCATCTCGTGCTGGCCCTTCACCAATCCGCCATGACGTGCAAAGCAGGCCATATGGCGAGCGAGGGCGGCGTCATCGGTGGTGATCGCGCCAGCGTCACCCATCGCACCCAGATTCTTGCCGGGGTAGAAAGACCAGGTCGCAATATCGCCATAGCGGCCAGCTTTACGGCCATCCATGGTCGCGAGGTGCGATTGTGCACAATCCTCGATCACCCACAGACCATGCTTCTTTGCAACCGTCATCAATGCGGGCATGTCTGCCATCTGGCCGTAAAGATGGACTGGGATGATGCCGACGGTTCGGCTCGTGATCTTCTCTTCGATCTTCGACACGTCGATCACCGAGGTCACGGGATCGATATCGACGAAAATCGGGGTCGCACCATGCTGACCAATCGTCTCCGACGTCGATATCCAGCTCTGGGCGGTCGTGATAACTTCGTCACCCGGCTTTACGCCAAGAGCCTTCATCGCGATGTAAATGGCGTCGGTACCATTCGCGCATGAAACGGTGTGTGTGGCGCCCATCAGCTCAGAATATTCAACCTCGAACGCTTCGACATCGGGACCGCGCACAAAGCTGCTGTCCGCGATGGTCCGCGCGATCGCGGCGTCGATCTCATCCTTGAGCGACAAATATTGGGCGTACAGGTCGACAAAAGGGATAGACATATGCTCTCCGCAAAAACGGGTCAGGAATAGGCGCGCAGTAAGCGCGCCGGATTGCCCGCATAGCTACCGGGCTGGGTGATATTCTTTGTTACAACCGCGCCTGCACCGATAACGACATCATCGCAGATCGAGATCGGCATGATCGTGGCATTCGATCCGATCGATACGCGATCGCCGATCGCGGTACTTTCCCATCTGCGTGCGTCGCCGCGCGCAGGGCCACCACCCGCAAACCGGTCGTTCACGAACATCACGCCGTGCCCGACGAAGCAATCCTCACCAATCGTCACCAATTCGCAGATGAAGCTGTGACTTTGGACGCGCGTACCCGAACCGATCACGACGCCCTTTTGGACCTCGCAAAACGGTCCCACGAACACGCGATCGCCCAGTATGCATTCATACAGGTTGGTCGGTTCGACAATGGTGACGCCATCGCCAGTGACGACACCGCGCACACTGGCAAAATGACGTTTGATTTCGCCCATTTCAGCCGCCGAGCCGCGAATGGCGTGAGCGGAAGCGCAGGGGCACATCTTGGCCGGATTCTATCGACTCATAGAGCGCGGTGATGAGTTCCAAACTGCGCCGCCCTTCAAGCCCATCGACCAGCGCTGCTGTGTCGTTGTTCATGCAATCGACGACATGTTCGTAATAGGCTTGGTGCCCATAACCATATACGTTCGGCGGATTGACCGAGAACTGTTCTAGCACGTTCTCATCGCCCGACTGCGGCTCGGTAAACTCCCATGTCACCATCTTGTTGACGGCAAATCCCCCGATCACGACCGTGCCACCTTCGCCGAGGATGGACAGCGACCCTTCCAGATCCCGGGGCCGCGCGGCATTGGTTGCCTCAACGATGCCAAGCGCGCCATTGGCGAACTGCAGCGTTGCGATGGCTGTGTCTTCTGCCTCGATGTCAACAAGGGTACGAGACGCACGCGCATGCACTGAAACCACATCGCCCATAAAATATTCTAGAAGATCGACATGGTGGCTGGCCTGATTGGCGAGTACGCCGCCGTCCTGAGCCCAGGTACCACGCCAGCTGTCCTGATTGTAGTAGCTCTGGTCGCGCCGCCAGCGGACGCGCACAGTCCCGAGTACCAATTTTCCGAACCGTCCCGAGTCTAGCGCTTCGCGGGCTTTGACGACCGGCACGTTTAGACGGTTCTGTTTGACAACAAACAACTTCACTCGCGCCCGGTCGCATGCTTCGATCATCGCATCGGCATCCTCCAAACGCAGCGCCATTGGCTTCTCTACGACCACATGCTTGCCGGCCTTGGCCGCCGCAATTGCGTGTTCGGCGTGCATTCCGCTAGGCGTCAGAATCGTGACCACATCGATATCGGGATCGGCAAGCATCGCATCGAGCGAGCCATAGGCCGCGACAGGATGACGTTCACGCGTCTCAGCGAGCCGATTTGGCAGAATGTCGCAAATCGCCGTCAGCTTCGCGCCAGAAATCTGCCCCGTTCCAAGTAAATCAAGATGCCGTTTGGAAATTCTTCCACAGCCCACCACGCCGAAATTGAGCATATTCTATTCCTGATGAGAGGGCGCCGCTGTCGACTGACGCGGCGTCCCGATAAATGCGTTTGTAAATAGTTGCAACTGTCGAGGCCATCTAGGGTCAGGACTCGTTGATCACAGCCAGAAGATGACGGTGGCAGCGAGTGCGACGGCGGAGAAGAAGGCGGTCGGGCAGCGGTCGTAGCGGGTGGCGATCCGTCGCCAATCCTTGAGGCGGCCGAACATGATCTCGATGCGGCTGCGGCGCCGGTAGCGGCGCTTGTCGTACTTGACCGGCTCGTTGCGGGACCGCCGCCCTGGGATGCAGGGCTGGATGCCCTTGGCCTGGAGCGCATCCCTGAACCAGTCGGCGTCGTAGCCGCGGTCACCTAGCAGCCACCGAGCCTTGGGCAGGTCGTCCAGCAACGCGGCCGCACCGGTGTAATCGCTGACCTGACCGGCGGTCATAAAGAAGCTCAAAGGGCGTCCGTTCGCATCGGCTACGGCATGGAGCTTGGTGTTCATGCCGCCCTTGGTGCGGCCGATCAGGCGGCCAAGGCCCCCCTTTTTACCCGCATGCTCGATGCCGTGCGGTGCGCCTTCAGGTAGGTGGCGTCGATCATAACCGTCTTCGGCTCGGCGCCTGCCGCCGCCAGCCCTTCCATCATCCGCGTGAACTCGCCTGCCTCACCCCAGCGCTTCCAGCGGTTGTAGAGCGTCTTGTGGGGCCCGTAGGCGCTGGGTGCATCGCGCCAGCGCAGTCCATTGCGGTTGACGAAGACGATGCCGCTCAGAACCCGTCGGTCATCTACCCGCGGCCGGCCGTGGCTCTTGGGAAAGAACGGCCGCAGCCGCTCAATCTGCTCATCCGTCAGCCAAAACAAGTCACTCATTCCGGTCTCCTCGCGGAGCCTGAATCAGATCGCGACGCTCACATCAATGGGTCCTGACCCTAGGGTGCACGTTCGTTGCTACCGACGATGAGCCAGAGCAATACACGTCTGGGCGCCTGGGTGCGCGGCCTGCTCTCGCGGGCGCATCAAAACACCGTCATCGTCGCTCTTGCGGCCAAAATGGTGCGGATCGTGTGGGCACTTCTACGCCATGGACGTACCTGTCCCATGCGGCTTCCTTCCATTCCAACGAAAGGATCGCACCATCGAACCGTGGGATCAAACACCTAGTGTGCGCTGCTGGAGCTGTTCCCCCCGCGTCCTTCGCATGTAGGCCGCCCGTGCCAGTGGCCGATGCGCTAAGTCGTTGAGGCGATCCTGTATCCATTGCGCGGCGACGTGCGGTGGTGCATTCTGTGCCCTGTTTTGCGGCTGTTCCTACTATACGACGCTGGTTCCCTCCGTGGCGCGGTAACGGCTTTTGGCATTAGCTGAAATACTATCTGCGCGAGACGAGCGGTCGCGTGGCTAGCCCGAGGACCGGAGTGATCAACAGTCAGAGCATCAGCGCTACCGAAAGCGCTTTGAAATCCTACTGCGCCGCTAAGTCGTTGACCGAACTCTCGCATGGCTCCATCGCAACCGGCGCTTCTCCAAGGATTTTGAACAGACAATCGTCTTGGCCACCACCCGGATCTTCGCCGCCTTCGCCCACCCCTTCACACGCTGTATCGCAAAACGGAATTAAGCAGCTTGGTTCCAAATCAAACTCTTAGTCGATACGAGACGACGGGTGGCGGTCGGGCGTTCCTCGCGTACGATCAGCACCAGTTCAAAGTCGGGGTGGCAATCGAATAAAAGAGCGTGCCCGCCAACAAGACGCTATACATACAGCCAGGCACCGACAAACCGCAACAATCAATTGGGATAGTTTTCGTGTATCGGCAGATGGGCAGCAATCGACGGCCCGATCCACGCTAGGTTCACTGCAGACAATGGCTCTTGCCGGTTGCCAACCGGTCAATCCGGGGTCATCAGCACTAAACGGCGGAGCCAAGCGCCTCGAAGGTTGATCCGACATGAAAATTAGCGTGATTACGGTTGCATTTAATGCAGCTTTGACGATTGCCGATACCGTTAGGTCCGTCCAGTCGCAAACATTTGACAATGTTGAGCATATCATCATCGATGGCCTGTCAAGCGATGGCACTCAATCCGTCGTCGAACGGATGTCAGACAAAAGCACCGTGTTTGTATCAGAACCTGATCGCGGTCTTTATGACGCAATGAACAAGGGCATCGATCTCGCAAGTGGCGATGTCATCGGAATTTTGAACGCCGATGATTTTTTTGCCGACGCCGCGTCGCTTGCCAAAGTCGCAGATCATTTCATGCGCTACGGTGATGTCGAGGCGGTTCTAGGGGACGTCGCCTTCGTCAATGACCAGCTTCGGCCTGTTCGACGGTACAATAGCGCGCGCTTCACGCCGGAGAGAGCGCGTTGGGGGTGGATGCCGGCCCATCCCGGTATGTACGTTACCCATAAGGCATATGATCGTGTCGGCCGCTACCGTACAGATATGAAGATCGCGGCAGACTTCGATTTCGTGCTCCGAGCTCTTACGTGCGCCAGATTGCCGTTTGCGCATCTGCCGGAAGTTTTGGTGCATATGCGCCTCGGCGGCGCGAGTACGGAAAACTGGCGATCTCGACTTATTATCAACCGGGAAGTCGTAAAAGCTTGTCGCGATAACGGCGTTTATTCCAACCTGGCGATGGTTATGAGTAAATATCCGATGAAAGCAATGGAGTTTTTTCGGTGAGAGTAGCAGTAACGGGGGGCAACGGTTTTGTCGGTCGGGAATTAATAAAGATATCCAAGGCTTTTGATATCGAGATAATTCCTCTTGTTCGCTATCATAACGGATTGGCTAACGAAATTATAGTCGGAAATTTGCAGGAGGCCGATGTTCTAAACTTAGCTGAACGACTTTCTAATGTACAGTCAGTCGTTCACTTAGCTGCGCGCACGCACGTGATGCGAAATGGTGGGGGTGCGACAGCAGAGTATTCTGCTACAAATGTCAGCGGCACGGACATCATCGCGCAGGCCGCAATTTTGGCCGGTATCCACAAATTCGTCTTTGCCAGTTCAATTAAGGTAAATGGCGAACAAACATTTAACGGCCATATTTTTTCTGGTCGAGATACACCCGCTCCCGAAGACGACTATGGCAGAACAAAACTTCAAGCAGAAAATTTGCTTTTCAGGCTAACAACACAAACTGATATGGACCTTGTTATCCTTCGGCCACCCTTAGTGTATGGGGCTCATGTGGGTGGAAATTTTGGTCGTTTGGTAGCCGCTGTCAGACGTGGCGTGCCTTTGCCGTTTGGAAAATTAGACAATCGCCGCAGTTTGATTTCCGTCCGCAACTTCGCGGAGGCAATTCTATGTGCACTACGCCGGTGCAAAGTCGAGGATACTATTCTGACACTAGCGGATGGGGAAGATGTTTCCACACGATCGCTGGTGCAGGCTATTGGGCAAGCGATCGGCCAACCGGCACGTTTGGTTCCGGTGCCGGTTTCAGCAATCCAAGGGGTTGGCGGGTTGCTGGGAAAGCGTGACGAGGTGCGCCGTCTCACTGGAGATTTGAGAGTAGAGACAGAGCAAGCCGTGCGGCAATTAAGTTGGAAACCCTCCGAGCAGTTGCATAGGGCTCTTGAGCGAATGTTTAAGGAACCGAGGCCGTGAACGCGAAGCGTATTATGGACGTGGCGGTCGCGGTCGCAGCCGGACTGGTGCTCGCTCCGGTGGCTTTGCTGGTCGCTATCGCGGTCAAATGCACTTCGCCCGGCCCGGCGCTTTACTGGTCCGACCGCGTCGGACGGGGCGCGCAGATTTTCCGGATGCCCAAATTTCGCACGATGAAGATCGGCACACCGGCGGTCGCCACGCATCTGATGGTCGATGCTGGGTCGGCCCTGACGCCTATCGGCGGCTTTCTACGCCGCACCAGCTTGGACGAAATCCCCCAGATCTGGAGCGTACTGACAGGCGAAATGAGCCTGGTGGGTCCACGCCCGGCACTGTTCAACCAGGACGATCTAATTGCGCTTCGGGATCAGGCGGGGGTCAACCAGCTGGCGCCTGGAATAACCGGATGGGCCCAAATCAACGGTCGTGACGAATTGCCGATCCCCGCCAAGGTGGCATTTGACCGTGAGTATTTGGAACGCCGATCGCTGGCATTCGACCTGTTTATCCTTGCCAGAACGATGGTGAAGGTGCTTGGTGATCGATCGGTCACGCACTAGAGGCGCGTTCGCGGATGCATCATCCATCGTTTGGTCCTGCGCAGCAAAATACAGGTATTCGTGTGGGGGAAGTGTCGGTTACCAACAGAGTGCTGGCGCTTCCGCGCAGCACCAAACGTGCCGTCGCCTTGTCGGCCGACGCCGTGCTTTGCGCGGCCAGCGTGCATTTCGCCTATTATCTTCGAACCAGTGAATGGCCTGAATTCTTCGGTCCGATCCTGTATCCGACCATCGCGACAATCCTGATCGCATTGCCGTTATTCGTCGTCTTCGGTTTGTATCGAGCAATCTTCCGATATGCAGGGGCAGCGGCTCTAGTCGCCATCGTGCAGGCCGTTTCTGTATTTGCCCTCCCCTTTGCGCTGATCTTCACCTTCATTAGCATCGATGGCGTACCCAGAACCATCGGTTTGATCCAACCGATCTTGCTGTTGCTGCTTGTCACAGGCTCGCGAAGCCTGGCCAGTGCGTGGCTGGGTCACCAGTATCGCAACGCCGTCGCCGAAGCGGACAAGCCGCGCGTGACAATTTATGGAGCAGGCGCATCGGGGCGACAGCTGGCATCGGCGCTGCAGGTCAGCGGACAAGTCCGCGTGGTGGGCTTCATCGACGACGACACGACCTTGCGGAAAGCAACGATCAACGGGGTCCGGGTTTATGCACCGAACGACCTGTCGCGTCTGGTCGAGCGTCAGGGCGTCACCGACGTGCTGCTGGCGATCAGCAAGACGTCTCGCGCGCGGCGTAACGAAATCATCAGCACGCTGAAGGGCACCGGGCTTCATGTCCGCGCGATGCCAGGCGTTGACGACCTTGCCCGCGGGATCGTCTCGTTCAGCGATCTGAGGGAATTAGAGATCGAAGATTTGCTGGGGCGTGCTCCGATCGCGCCCGACGAGGCACTGCTTCGCCGCAACGTGACTGGAAAGGTGGTGCTAGTGACCGGGGCAGGAGGATCGATCGGCAGCGAAATCTGTCGCCAGATCGCGCGGCTCGGTCCTGACATCCTGCTGCTGCTCGATTCGAGTGAATATCATCTCTACGCCATCCATCAGTCATTGCTAAGTGAAATGGCCGATGGCACGGCCACCGTCCGGTCGGTCGTGCCGCTGCTGGCAACGGTTCGGGATGCGCGCAGGGTCGATGAGATCATACGAAGCTGGCAGCCCCACACCATCTATCATGCCGCCGCCTACAAACACGTGCCTTTGGTGGAGCATAATCTGATTGACGGCATTGCCAACAATGTCCTGGGCACGCTGAATGTCGCCACGGCGGCGCGAGCGCATGGCGTTGCCAATTTTGTGCTGGTCAGCACCGACAAGGCAGTGCGCCCGACCAACGTCATGGGTGCTACCAAGCGTCTTGCAGAAATCCTGCTGCAGGCGATCGACGCGGATGGCGTGCCGGGCAAATTCTGCATGGTGCGTTTCGGCAACGTCTTGGGATCCAGTGGCTCAGTTGTGCCGCTGTTTCGCAGCCAGATTGCGGCAGGCGGGCCAATCACCATCACTCACCCGGATATCACCCGCTATTTTATGACGATATCCGAGGCGGCTCAACTCGTCATTCAGGCGGGAGGTATGGCGCAGGGGGGCGACGTATTCGTGTTAGACATGGGCGAGCCTGTACGGATCGTTGACCTAGCACGGTCAATGATTGAGCTGTCTGGGTTAAAGGTGCGCGAGGAAGGTGCCCGCGATGGCGATATCGCCATCGAACATGTCGGACTGCGGCCGGGTGAAAAGCTGTATGAGGAACTGCTTATCGGTAACAATCCCAGCCCGTCCAGCCACCCCCGCATATTGCGCGCGCACGAAAACTTTATCGAATGGGGCGAATTGCAGGTCATCCTTGGCCGGCTCATCGAGCTGATTGAGGCCGGCGATTCGGTGTCCGCCCGGACCGTGCTGAGCGATCTGGTAGCCGAGTTCACGCCAATGAGTGAGATCGTCGATTTCGTCGCGCTAAGACGCGAAGAGATTGAGGCGGGATTTTAATTTTTACCAAAAAAGCATGCTTGAATGGGCAATTGTTCTGCGGCTTTCAGCGCTAGACCTGATGCTTGTCCGTCCGCTAAGGACGGAGATAATTATCCACACCAAACGCTCCTCAACTTATCGGAAGTACTATGGCAAAAACCGCGCTTATCACTGGCGTCACCGGACAAGATGGTGCCTATCTAGCAGAACTGCTGTTGGCCAAGGGCTATCAGGTCCACGGGCTCAAGCGCCGGTCGTCGTCATTCAACACCGGCCGTATTGATCACATTTATCAAGATCCGCATGAAAGCGGCGCGCAGCTGCATCTCCATTACGGTGATATGACGGATTCGACCAACCTGATTAGGATTGTTCAGGAAGTCGCACCCGATGAGATTTATAATTTGGCTGCTCAAAGCCACGTTCAAGTTAGTTTCGATACGCCCGAGTATACAGCGAACGCGGACGCGATCGGAACACTGCGTCTACTTGAAGCGATCAAGATTTTGGGTTTAACTCAGAAAACAAGATTTTATCAGGCGTCTACTTCAGAACTTTATGGTCTTGTTCAGGAAGTTCCACAGCGCGAAACAACACCCTTCTATCCAAGATCCCCCTATGCCGCCGCAAAACTTTATGGGTACTGGATCACAGTAAACTATCGTGAGGCGTATGACATATTTGCTTCCAACGGAATTTTGTTTAACCACGAAAGCCCAATCCGTGGTGAGACATTTGTTACGCGCAAAATCACGAGAGCGGTATCGGCTATACATCTCGGCATCCAGGACAAGCTTTGGCTAGGTAATCTCGATGCTAAGCGTGATTGGGGGCATGCCCGCGATTATGTCGAAGGCATGTGGCGCATCCTCCAGCACGACAAAGCAGACGACTTTGTTTTGGCTACGGGTAAAACGCAAACTGTGCGTATGTTCGTAGAACGTGCGTTCGCTCATGTCGGCATCGAAGTCGTATGGCAGGGTTCGGGCGTGGAAGAGGTTGGCACCTGCGCCCAATCCGGCCGCGTTCTGGTTGAGGTCGATCCGCGCTACTTCCGTCCGACCGAGGTCGAGCTGTTGATTGGCGACCCTGCAAAGGCCAAGGCCGAACTAGGCTGGGAAGCGACCACCACGTTCGAAGAGTTGGTCACCGACATGATGGTCGCAGACTTACGTACGGTCGAACGTGAAGCAAAGACGCGCCGTATCGACGAGGAAGCGGCACTTCGACCCCGCTCTGGAGTTTAAGGCCGGTGGAATCGTTTAGTCTGCATGGTCGGCGCGTATGGGTCGCGGGTCACCGCGGAATGGTCGGTCAAGCCCTCGTCCGACGCTTGAGCCGAGAAGCTTGTGAAATCATTCCCGCCCCACGCGAACGGGTTGATCTGCGCCGTCAACAGGACGTCGAAAACTGGATGGCGGAGGCCCGCCCAGATTTAGTGTTTGTAGCAGCGGCGAAAGTCGGAGGAATTCACGCTAACGACACTCGTCCGGCGGAGTTTTTGTACGACAACCTGATGATCGAAGCGAATATCATTGAGGCCGCACGCGCGTCGGGAACATCGAAACTCGTTTTCCTCGGTTCGTCTTGCATATATCCAAAATACGCTGAGCAACCTATTCATGAAGACGCGTTACTGACCGGCGCCCTCGAGCCTACCAACGAATGGTATGCAATTGCCAAGATTGCCGGGATTAAGCTTTGCCAGGCCTATCGCAAGCAATACGGGCTAGACTTTATTTCGGCGCAGCCCACGAATCTTTATGGCCCTTTTGATAACTTCGATTTGACCTCTAGCCATGTTCTTCCCGCACTTATTCGAAAGGCTCATGAAGCTAAGGAGGCGGATAGCCCCAGCTTCACAATTTGGGGGTCCGGGAAACCGCTACGAGAGTTCCTGCATGTTGACGACCTCGCGGACGCGCTCGTTTTCTTGGCAAAGAATTACTCTGCAGCTGACATCGTAAACATTGGTAGCGGCGAGGAGGTCGCGATTGGATCACTGGCTGACTTAATTGCGGACGTAGTGGGCTATGACGGAAAAGTACTTAGAGATCCGGCTAAACCGGATGGCACGCCACGGAAAAGGTTGGATACTGCGCGCCTTGAAGCGTTAGGGTGGCGCTCTACGATCAAGCTAAGGTCGGGTATTCAAGACACCTACCGCTGGTATTTAAGCCGAACTAGGCCGTAGACTCATAAGTGCGCAGCCACAGGCGCATTGATGCGAGTTGGACCATGGCAAGGAAGTTGGCGGCGAGCTTGTCGTAGCGGGTGGCGACGCGGCGGAAGTGCTTCAGCTTGGAGAAGAACCGTTCGATCAGGTTGCGCCCGCGGTAGAGCCGCTTGCTGAAGCACGGCTTCCACTTGCGGTTGCTCTTGGGTGGGATGTTTGGCGTAGCGCCTTGGTCTTGGATCAGCTTGCGGATGCGGTCGGCGTCATAGGCCTTGTCGGCCAGCACGATAGTACGTGGACCGAGATGGTCGAGCAGCGTGTCGGCGATCTGGCCGTCGTGCGTCTGCCCGGCGGTCAGTCCGAGCCGGATCGGGAGGCCTTGCGCATCGACGACGACGTGGATCTTGGTCGTGAGCCCGCCGCGTGATCGACCGAGACAATGATCTGGACCCCCTTTTTTGCTGTCGCGGCCTGCTGGTGGGCGCGAACGGAAGTGCTGTCGATCATCTGGATCTCGCCATCGTGGGCGGCACTGATGGCATCCATCATCCGATCCCAAACACCCGCCTTTCGCCATCGCACGAAGCGGTTGTAACAGGTGGTGCGCGGGCCGTAGCGCTCTGGCAGGTCGCGCCACGGCGCGCCCGACCGGAGCACCCAAAAGATGCCGTTCAGTACGCGGCGGTCATCAACGCGTGGAACGCCTCGCGGCTTGTTGGGCAACAGCGGCTCGATCACTCGCCACTCGAAGTCGGTCAGGTCGTATCGGCTCATGGTAAGCCTGAATCACGATTGCGTGCGCATGGAAAGCCACTCGTTGGCAAGCGCCGTACCTTAGCGACTGAAAGAGGTCGCTCAATCGCCGTGGTAGAAGAAGTTCACGAGCCTCCGCACTCCTCACCAAGTGCCAACTACGAGCAAAAGCAGTGCGACGAGCGCGATATAGAGGGGCGTGTTGTCGGGCTCGCAAGGATGGGGCAACCCTTCGCATCCGCCGCCAGACTGAAGGACCATCACCATCATCGGCATGCCGATGAACAGGAACACAGAGAAGGATCCGACCACCCCGGCAAGGGCACCGCCGCTGGGAAACCATCTCCTTCGATTGCTCATCACCAAAGCTTGTTCGCTCAATCGGCCAACGTCAACGGTCACTCCAAAGCCTCGATCGTTGATCCCCGTTTATGAGTTCACGACCTAGGAGCGTTAAGAACTAGAGGCTAAGCCGCAGGCCTAGCGGCGCTCGTCCTATGGCAATCTAAGGCTGATCTGGTCAGACACCTCGCGTGTCATAAACCCGGCTGATGACCCAGATCGTTTTAACGGTTCGTAGTGGAACAGGAGGAAGACGGTCGGGTGCGCCTAACCTTCGCGTCCAACTGGATCAGGGTCGCGCTACCCCGCCAAATGCTGGTAGGAGTGTCGCTGCTCATCGCTGATGTGTGCCTCATTCCTTTGACGAGCCTGATGGTTTTTGGAAGGCCTTAATTTTAGGAAACGGCGTGGAATATGACCTTTTGGTTGTCGGCGGCGGGATCAACGGCTGCGCGATAGCACGCGAGGCGGCAGTCAACGGTTTGTCGGTGTTGCTGGTTGAGAAGGACGATCTCGCAAGCCATACCTCATCAGCCTCGACCAAGTTGATCCACGGTGGTTTACGCTATCTCGAGACCTACGAATTCAAACTTGTTCATGAAGCGCTTTATGAACGCGAGCGCCTAATACGCGCCGCGCCACATTTGATCCGACCGATGGTATTTGTTTTACCCCATGATAACGCGGTGCGACCGTGGTGGATGGTCCGGGCCGGGCTGTATGTATATGATTTGCTAGGTGGGCGCTCGTCGCTGCCTCGATCGCGTGGTGTGCGGAAAACCGATATGCTTTACCGCACACCACTTCGGGGCGGCAGTAAAGGCTTTGTCTATTCCGAATGCGTGGGTGGACGATGCGCGCCTGACGCTGTCAAAAGCAATCGATGCCGCTCAAATGGGCGCTCACATCGCCACTCGCACTGCACTGGTCTCCGCTCAGCGCACGCCAGAAGGCTGGTAAGCCACGCTTTCCGACGGACGTAGCGAAAAGGCCGGTGCGCTTGTCAACGCTGCAGGACCATGGGTGCCGCAAGTCGCTCAGCGCATCGATGCAAAGCCTGGTCTAGGACTGCGGCTAGTTAAGGGCAGCCATATTGTTGTCGATCGCCTTTATGCCGGTGACCATGCTTATATTCTCCAGCAACCGGACCGGCGTATCGTGTTCGCGGTGCCGTGGCTCGACCGCTATACTGCGCTAGGAACCACGGATGTCGCAGTCGAGACTCCCGAACAAGCGGTCGTCGATGATAACGAGATCAATTACCTAATTGCCGCCTCCAACCGTGCGTTTCTTCCTCAGATCGCACGGAACGACATTCACCACGCCTGGTCAGGGGTCCGCGCGTTGGTCGATGACGGCGCCGGTAGCGCTAGCCAAGTCACTCGCGATTATAGCCTGATCGTTGACGATGACGGCCCCCCTTTACTGACTGTATATGGCGGCAAGATCACTACTGCTCGCGCGTTAGGTGAGGACGCCATGCAGCAGTTGGGTAAATTAGGACGAGCGACGTCCTCCAACACTGCCAACAGACTGCTGCCCGGAGGTGATGTCGATACGTTCGAACAGTTTTTGGACATAGTACATACCCGCTATCCGTTCTTAGGCGCCGTGCGTGCGGAACGGATGGCCCGTGCTTATGGGACGCGATTGTTCAAGATGCTCGACGGCGTCTCGGATGCTGCCGGGATGGGCGCCGATCTGGGGGCGGGACTGACGGAAATTGAGGTAAGCTGGATGCGCGACCACGAATGGGCGCGCACTGCAGATGATGTGCTGTGGCGACGATCAAAACTGGCATGGTTTTCGACCCAGCTGCGGTCGCATCAATCGACGTCGTCTTAAATCGTAAGCGGTCGGTGCACCGGCATTTTATGAACGAGCTCTTTGCCGACAAGGTGTGATCTTACGACGCTATGGCTCAAGGACCAAAGCTGATCAAACAGGTATACCCTGCCGGAACAGTTCTCGTGAAACGCATTTTCCGTTCAATCAGGGTCCTTCTCACGCGCATTGAACAGTCTTGCCGAAGGGTCTAGAGCCTGATCGAACAGATGGGGCTGCCAATGACATTTTTTGGTTACGCACGCGTATCGACCGTCGAGCAGGATTTGGGCATACAGGAACGGGCGCTTCGTGCTGCCGGGTGTCAGACGATCCGGTCGGAGAAAAAGTCCGGGTCCGAGCGAGGGTCGAGGACCGAGTTGCAGACGCTGCTCGATTTCTTGCGAACGGGCGACACGCTTGTCGTCACCAGGATCGATCGTCTGGCGCGCTCCATGAAAGATCTTCAGGATATCGTGCACGACCTTAAAGTCAGGGGGATTGCGCTCAAGGCCACGGAGCAGCCGATCGATACGGGCACAGCCGCCGGCAAGGCCTTCCTCGACATGCTAGGTGTGTTCGCTGAGTTCGAAACCAACCTCCGCCGTGAACGCCAGGCGGAAGGGATCGCCGCTGCAAAAGCACGGGGCGCTTATAAAGGCGGAAAGGCGCGGATCGACCCGGGCGCAATCCGCAATCTCGCCGATGCCGGTATGCGCCCGGCGCACATCGCGCGCGAACTTGGTATCTCGCGCGGATCGGTTTATCGTTTCCTGCGCCCTGCTACCGAGAAGCCGGGTGAATAAGACCGGGGCTACCGACCAGACAATCGGTCTGCTCGCCCACAATCCCAAGTGACCCGTTCTGCCCTACTTGCCCAGCAATTTTCATAAGTTGGACGCGCTCGGCGAGATTGTGTTGGGTAGTTCGACGTTGCTTTTTATGCGGCTGAATCAATATCGGTCAGGGCAAAATCATTGCCTTTGAACAGCAGCGGCTCACCCGTCGCCTTAGCGAGCGCATAGGCGAAACAGTCGCCGAAATTCAGCGCCGCCTTGTGACGGCCTTTGCCGAAGTCGAGAAACGCCTGCCTCGCCAACTCGCCATGCGCGGCCGTCACGGGCTCAATGCCAATGCCAGCACGCCGGAAGAAGGCATCGGCTTGGCGTGTTCCTTCGGGACCAAGCTGACTTTCGATGACCATCGATAACTCGACATGGTTCGCCACGCTAATGCGGCAAGCATCGGCGTCATGGACAAGCTGCGTGAAGTTCATCGCCTCGGGTTCGCGATAGAGGATCGCTACCAAGGCGGACGTGTCGAGGATCATTTCGGAAGGCCGTTTTCATCGTAAAGCAGTTCGGCATGGTCAGCATAGGGCCGCTTCAGGTGTGCGGCGGCGCGATCGGCGACTGCCAACAGCTCGGCTACGCTAGCCCTTCCCTTATAGCGCTCAATCTTGGCGAACCGCTCGCGCAACGCCTCCGTCACTACGCGGGTCATGCTGTGGCCAGTCTCTCGAGCGATGGCCTGGGCAAGCCGGTGCGCTTCGGGATCTTTGACGTTAAGACTCATCGTGCACCTTTATAGAAGACTGCATTTCCTTCTACCATTCCACATGGCGATGGCATAGATGCCCAATCCAATCTTTCTCGCCCTTTTGGACACCAAGAGCGCTGTTCAATCTTGGCAGCAAATTTGAAGCTAATGCGACGTCACGGATACGGGCGCGGTGGACCGAAATCGTCTCCGGCTGAAATTGGATTTGTTTGCCTTTTGAGACTTCAGGCTCGGAGACGGGGCAGTTTGTGAGGTGAACCCCTGACCAAATCGACCGCCGAGCCAAATTGCGAGCCTATTGCGCCAGAATGGCAGATAATTTGCGTTTCCACGGTTAAGCTGGCAGCCATATACCGATAGCCCGGCGCAAGCCGGTGGGGGTCAGTGCGCTTTGCTTAACTTTCCATGCCTTGGGTCGCGCCTTGGGATGAATAGAGATGGCTGCGGAAATCGTACCGATTTTGAGTGCGCTGGAGGATGATCAGGCGTTGTCGCAAGTCGCGCGGCTGTTGCTTGAGCGAAATCGCGCGCAATTTGCGCAAATCGCAGTTTCGGACAGAAGAAGTCGAGCATCTTCTCGGCCACAAATCGGTTCTGCGAAATCGCGCCACAATGCAGCTTCAGGGACGGACTGGAACCGCCGGATCGGTGATCGCCAGACGACGAACCCGGAAACCGACTTTCACAGTCTCACCGCAAAATTCGGGCGCGGCCCGTTCGAGCTATCCATCGATGTAAAACGGGCGCCAACCGATACGCCCTTCTCAAACGAAGCACTCGATGAGTTGCAGATGCTGGGGCAGCCGCTGATTGCAGCCATCACCGCGCGCGACAAGCTTCGCACGGCGTTGCGCGATTGTGCCCGCTCTCGTGCCGTGGTTGAGATGGTCGCAACGCCTGTTCTGTTGTTCGATACCAGTGGCTGCCTGTTAGAGGCGAATAGTGCCGGGCGGACGTTCTTGAAAAACGGTGATGGGTTGCGCCTTCGCAGCGGTCGGATATACGCTTGCCGACCTCAGGACATGGCGCGATTTTCACGCGCAATGGCCGATCTGGGCGCTGCCGCCCCTGACGACACCCGCGCGATCAGCATCGAGCGCGACAGCGGCTCCCCCTACATGATGACAATTACCAAGCGACTGGTTGCCGACGAACAAGTCTTGATTGGATTAATTGCGGACCCGGACGCCAGGATCAACGCCGCAATGCCCGTTTTGCGATCGCTTTTTGGATTAGGTGCCGCAGAGGCGGAAATCGCATGCGCTGTGGCGCGCGGCTTAGATCCAGAGGCCATTGCTCGACTGAGATCGACTTCACTTACGACCGTTCGCAGTCAGCTCAAGTCGATCACCGCCAAAATGGGATGCTCGCGACAGACCGAAATCGTTCGGATCGTCATGTCGGTGCCGGCACTAATGTCAGCCTGACGCCGGTCGGTACGGATGCTTAATAAAATCGACCATGTACCAAACCGGGACCTGTTCGAGAAAATCGTCCCGCTACCCCATATGGAGGATGCGCCTCCATCCCAAGGCACGTTAATAAGAGATTAACAAACGGGTCGGGTTTGCAAACTTCCTGTTGGGGGGGGAAATTGAGAATTCTTTACTCGGCAATTGCCGTGACGCTTCTCGCGTTACCGGCAAGCGTGTCAGCGCAAGATCTGACCTATCAGCCTTACAGCCCGACGTTCGGCGGCAATCCGTTCAATTCAAATCATATTCTTGGCACGGCCAACGCGCAAAACGACTATCGCGATCCGCGGTCGACCACGTCCAATTCGCAAGCCGACATCTTTGCCCGCCAACTTCAGTCGCGATTGCTGTCGGCGCTGTCGTCCCAGCTCGTCGACGCGATCTTCGGGGAAAACCCGCAGGAGCGAGGCACGTTCAGCTTTGGCGGTCAGACGATCAGCTTCGTGCGTGGTCTGGACGACGTCACCATCACCATTTTCACCGAGGCGACCGGGGAAACGACGACCATCGTCGTCCCGACCTTTATCGACCTGGGTTAAATCAAACGCTTCCGGGGGGGAACGTCGTGTTCAGAACCTGCTTATCAGCGATAGGACTGGCCGTGTTGGCAAGTGGATGCATGAGTCTGGAGGAAGGGCGCGCGGATATTCCGTCGACCAACCCGATGGCCATGTATCCGCGCTACACCCAGACCCAGCAATTGCTGATGGAATTGCCGCAGCCGTCGCGCCCGGTCGCGATCGCCGTCTATAATTTCACGGATCAAACTGGCCAGTACCGAGTCGGCGAAGGCGGTACGCAAACGCTGTCGCGTGCGGTGACCCAGGGTGGCGCATCGATCCTGGTGCGGGCGCTTCAGGATGCGGGTAACCGCAAATGGTTCACGATCGTCGAGCGCGAGCAACTTCGCAACCTGCTGAACGAACGCCAGATCATTCGCGAGATGCGCGAACGTTATCTGGGTGAGACGAACGTCAATCCCCAGGCACTGCCCGCCATGCTGTTTGCCGGCGTTCTGCTCGAAGGCGGAATCATCAGCTACGACACCAATACCGTCACCGGTGGCGCGGGGGCTGCATTCCTGGGTATTGGCGCCAAGACCCAGTATCGCCAAGACACGGTCACCGTATATCTCCGCGCGATTTCAGTTCGCACCGGCGAAGTGCTGACTACCGTGACCGCGTCCAAGACGATCGCATCGCAGTCGCTGGGCGCCAACGCGTTTCGCTTCGTGGGCTTCAAGGAACTACTCGAGGCCGAAATCGGCCTTACCACCAACGAGCCCGATCATATCGCGCTGCAACAGGCAATCGAAAAGGCGGTTTACGGCCTCGTCATGGAGGGCGTTGACCTCAATCTCTGGAATTTTGCCGACACCCAAGCGGGTTGGCCGATGCTCTGGCGTTATCGCCAGGAACGCGACGGCATGTTCAGCCCCCAGCAGGTGCAATCGGCGATGGACACCGCCCGCAAGGCCGCACCGATGAAGCTGCGCCCGCGCGAGGTTCCGGTGAAGGAAGTGCCGCGTGCCCCCGACATGGAAAATGGCGGAGGTGCTGGCGCAGGTCGATAAACCAGGGATTGGTCGGGCGTAAAAGCGTTCCGGCCCACCCCCAAGGTCCGGCGAGCCGTCTGGCGTTCGCAAGACCAATACAAGCCAGACAAGGTTCGCCCGCCGGAAGTGGAGTTCCGACGGGCGAGCATGAGTGAATGTGTGTGCAACCAATCATGCGACCTCGAAGCAGAAATGCTTCGGGCCAGCATGGTTATCACCCCTCGTAGAAGGCATGACAACCATGAAACGTTCAATTCTCACATCGGTTTCCGTAGCGGCATTGTTCGCAGCGGTGCCGGCAATGGCGCAAAATAACACCTCAACTGTTAACCAGACTAACGCCTGGAACGAAGCCGTAGTCACCCAGTCCGGGTCCAATGCCCAATCGACCGTTCAGCAAGATGGTGACGGCTTAGAGTTTAGCCGCCGCAACCGCGTCCGCGTCGAACAGAGCGGGAATGGTGCAGAATCGTCGATCAATCAGGTCAGCGGCAATCGCAACCGTGCCGACGTCCGTCAGAATGGCGACAGCACTTCGATCATTCGTCAGGATGGGCCGCAGCTCGACGCCGAAGTCAACCAGACCGGCGATGGCAACTTTTCGAACATCGATCAGGCTGGCCGCCAAGCCACGGTAGGTGTGCCGCTGAATTCGGCAGCAACTGGCGTTGTTCAGGTTGGTAATAACAACAGCTCGGACATCGATCAGAATCCGACGACCTGGTCCGAAGCAGCAGTGTCGCAGTTCGGTAACAACAACATTTCAAACCTGCGTCAAGAAACGCTTGGCACCAACGGTGGCAACGAAAACTCCAGCGCATCGGTGTTGCAGGACGGCGATCGCAACAGTTCGACGCTGACCCAGACCAGCGGCACTACCCCAAGCCTCCTCATCGCCAATGTCAATCAGAACGGCGATGACAACAGCTCCATGCTGACGCAGACCGGGGCGGACAATTCCGCGTCGTTGCTGCAGGATGGTAATCGCAACGCATCGATGATCAACCAGTCGGGTGTCGGCGGCAATGTAGACGTTGAGCAGTTCGGCAACGAGAACGACTCGTTCGTTACCCAAGAATCGGGTGCGACCGCGATCGTGCGTCAGGAAGAAATTGGCAACAATTTCGGTCGTCCCCGCACTGATCGTGGCGGTGAGCCAGTCCGCGCGAACTATTCGACCATCAATCAGGGTGGTGGCGCTGCCGGCGCAGTGGCCGATGTCGATCAGCGCGGACAGCTGAACCTGTCGCGCGTCACGCAGAATGGCGGCGCGGCGCAGGCCGAAGTCACCCAGATCGGTATCTTCAACGAATCGACTGTCACCCAGAATGGTGCATCGGAAGCCGAGGTCTATCAGGGCGGTGCTTATGGCGATAACCGTTCGGTCGTGACCCAGAATGTCGGTGGCGCCAGCGCGATCGTCGATCAACGGGCGGATCGCACCGATCCGACCTATTTCCCGACCAATGATTCGACGATCACGCAGGACTCTGCCGCTACCGCCGATGTTGGCCAGCTCGGCCAGCAGAACGTGTCGAGCGTCGCGCAGCTGGGCGGGGCGGCCGGTGCAACGGCGACGGTTCGTCAGGAAAACACCAACGCGGCAGCAGGCGCGAGCGACATCAACTCGTCGACCGTGACTCAGTCCGCACTGACGACGGCGTTCGTCGAGCAGATTGGTGAGGCCAACACCTCGACGGTCAACCAGACCGGCGCTTCGACGGTCGCTCTTGCCGCCAATATCCGTCAGTATGGCAGCGACAGCACGTCCACGCTGGAACAGGGCGGCAGCAACAACCAAGCATCGCTGCTGCAGCTTGCCGGTTCGTCGTTCAATAACTCGAACATCACCCAGACCGGCTCGAACGGCCTGGTCGAGGTGACGCAGGGCGGCTCCGGCCATCTGTCGAACGTGACGCAGGGCGGTGCCAACAACTCGGCGTTCGTCGATCAGTCGGGGTCGGGTCACACCTCGACCATCTCGCAGGGCGGCTCCAGCAACATCGCGACCGTCACGCAGAGCGGCGGCCTCTGATTAACTTCGGGGCGGCGCCTGATCGCGTCGCCCCGGCCAGTTTCATTTTTCAAGGATTATCATCATGAAACGTCATCTTCTCATCGGCGCGTCGGCGCTGACCCTGTTCGCAGCGGCTCCCGCCTTTGCGCAAAGCAACACCTCAACCGTCGGGCAGACCGGATCGAACGGCTCGGCGACCGTTTCCCAGTCCGGCTCGAACGGCTCGTCGACCGTCAATCAGGGCGGCGCCAACAACACCGCCAGCGTCACGCAGAGCGGCAACAGCGCCGAATCCGAAATTCGCCAGGACAACGGAACCGGCTTCTTCGGAAATGCCAGCGACGACCGCAATAGCGCTACCGTCACCCAGAATGGCGACGCCTATTCGCGCATCCGCCAGTTCAACGACGACGCGATCGCGACCGTCGACCAGACCGGTAACGGCAACAGCTCGGACATTCTGCAGACCGGTGACGATGATAACGCCTCCGTAAACCAGAACGGCTCGACGCTGACTTCCGATATCACGCAGTCGGGTAGCGACAACGTTGCAAACGTGCTTCAGCGCGGCACCAACAACGGATCGGTCATCAATCAGGTGTCGGGCGCCAACAGCGCAATCCTGACTCAAAGTGGCGAAGGCAACCGCTCCAACATTCTGCAGAACGGGGCTGGCGCAAACTGGGCAAACGTCGAGCAGACCGGCGACGACAACCAGTCGACCGTTACCCAGGGTGGACTTGCCAACGATGTTGGCGACAATGCCAATGTCCGCGGCGTAATCCAGTCGGGCGATCGCAACACCTCGACCGTTACGCAGAGCGGTGGTGGCCAGGACGCGTTCGTCCGTCAGTCGGGCAGCGACAACACTTCGACGATCGATCAGGGCGGCACCTTTGGCGCGCTCCACGACGCAACTGTTACCCAAAGCGGCGACAACGGAACATCGGCAGTGACTCAGCGCGGCGCTCTCTCAGACGCCGTGCTGCGTCAGGGCGGCAGCTTCAATAGCTCGTCGATCGATCAGGGTCTGATCGGTTCGCACCTCGCCGAAGTCGATCAGGCGGGCGAACGGAACAGCTCCACCATTGCACAGCTTGGCGACAACCAGACCGCCTATGTCGAACAGATCGGCTCGGACAACCGTTCGGGCATTGATCAGGGCACGCTCGGCGGTGCCAATCAGACCGCCGACGTTACCCAGACGGGCACTTTTGGTCAGTCTGACATCCTACAGCGCGGCTCTAACCACTCGGCCACTCTGGTTCAGGGCGGAGATCGCAACATCTCCGACATTGACCAGTCGGGCAGCATGCACATGGCCAGCGTCACGCAGGACGGCCTGTCGAATGAATCAACGATCATCCAGTCGGGCAACAACCATAGCGCGACGGTTACCCAGACAATGGGCGGCAACGAGTCGATGATCAATCAGAGCGGTGCGTTCAATTCCGCGACTGTAACTCAGGGTGGCACGGCCTCGCCGATGTAAAACCCTGATGGCCGGTGCGCTGGTCCCCCCGGACGCGCACCGGCCCCTTTTTCGAAGTTTCATGCCGAGGGAGGCGACCATGGCAAAACATGTTCTGGCAGTGATGGTGGGTGGCGCGTTGCTCGCGACGCTTCCAGCGCTCGCGCAGCAGACGGCACATGTTCCCCCCGGCAATCCGTGCGGATCGGGTCCCGGCAAGGGCACCGGTAACCCCTGCAACGGCAATAACGGCAATGCCGGACATCAGGGCAACGCTGGCAAAGGCAAGGGTGGTGGCAACCCGCATCAACCCCAGCCTTCCCCGCCCATCCTGATCGACATGCCTGCAGTGTCCAACCGGACGGCGATTATCGACCAGATCGGCGACGCCAACCGTGCGACAATCGTCCAGACCGCCGCGCACGCCTATGCCCGCATCGGCCAGCGCGGCGACCGCAACCGCGCCGATGTCGAGCAAAAGGGAAGTGCGACCTCCTATCTCGAGATCGATCAGGACGGCGACGACAACCAATCGCTCGCAGCCCAGAAGGGCGTCGGCCAGAATGTCGCCTATCTGACGCAAAATGGCGTCGGCAACCGCGCGTTGCTCGACCAGAAGTCTGGCGCCGGCAGCCATAACGGCGCGATCCTGGCGCAGACTGGTAGCGGCAACCTAATGGCGCTGACCCAGGATGGTAGCGACAATCGCGCGGCTTTGACGCAGGATGGCAACGTCAACGCGATGACGGCCAGCCAGTTGGGCGATGGCAATCGCTTGACCTGGACGCAGGAAGGGAATTCCAATGCCAATCTGGGTGTCGAGCAGATGGGCGGCGCGAGCATCGCCATCCATCAGACCGGTGGCGCCGGCGGCGGCGGTTGATGGCAGGAGAAGCGGCATGAAGCATGGGCTTGGACCACTGATTGCTGTTGCGTCCACGCTGCTCCTAGCCTTGCCCGCGGCCGCCCAATCGACCAGCGAAATCGACCAGATACGATCGCAGCAATCATCGCCCGCAGCCGACAGGAGCGGTTCGGCGCAGATCACTCAGCCGGAAAAGTCCCGACAAGATCCCGCAGGCGTGACCCTTCAGGCCGGCCCCCGCGAAGCCCGGCCAGCGCCGGTCAATCAACTTTCCACGATTGGCGAACGCGAACGCTCGCCTCAGCTTTATAGCGGTGGGCGAACGGCACAACCAAGTGCACCGCTTTCCACCCCCGCAGAAGGACGGAATACCGCGGTGTCAGCGGTGGAAGGTGACGACCGTTGCGATCCGCGATTGGCGGCGCAGGCCCCCCTACCGGCCCAATGTTCGCGGGTTATCGAAACGCGTTCAGCCGAATTCGCACGCCCCGCCCCGACCCCGCTATCACCCGAACAGCGCATCCTGATCGAAAATCAGGCGCAGGCAGAGGCATCGGCGGGAGCCATTCGGCGATTAGCGACACGCGGCGATGCCAACGCGTTCCCCGACCAGGCCCTCGCTTCCACCGTGCTCGATTCCGCGCAACCCACGCCCCCGGAGACGTTGGAAGCGGAACCGACAATGGATGCTGCGACGGCCGCCATCATCGAAGCGATCGCGCGCCAGGGAACACCGCAATGAACATCGCTTCTGTCTGGCTACTCGGCGCTCTGTCGGTGACCACAACACCCATGATCGGAAAATCGTCCATGCAAGCACAGGCCGCCTCCATCCATTCTCACCCAATCAAGATGGAGGTCCGGGAAATTGATGGGATCGAGTGGCTGATCGTAGAGGGTGACACGTCTGTCCCGGTCGAACTCGAATATGAACTCACCGTCGCATCGCGAGCGGGACGCGGCGGGGCCAATCGTGCCACCCAGCGTGGTGTTGCACGACTGAAGCCCAATCAGCCGACCGTCATGGTCCGGTTGCGGGTGACGCCGGAATGGGATGCTGAATTAATTGTCCGGACCTTGGACAAGGGTGAAATCTATCGGGAAAATCTGTCCTCTTCCGGCTGATCATAGACGACTTCCGTCCCATGATTTCAACCAATTGAAAGTTTGGATTAATCATGTTCGGCGGGTGAGGTCTGGTCCGAAAGCCTTTGTAATTGAATATTCTCGATCTCAGCCATTCTTGCTCGATGCCACAATTCAGAGCTATGGGGCTCCAAAGCCGATCAGTAGCTTTATTTTTTAGCCTGCAAAATCCACTGATCGCACTTGAAACTGGTAATAGGTTTGTTATGACACCGGTAATTAAACGGGGTCAAATATGTCTGAAGAAGCAAATTACGGTACTGTCGAGCTTGCCGCTGAACTGACTGCAGCCTGGTTGTCAAACCAGAACAATCGCGTTGATGCAGACCAAGTTCCAGCTTTCCTGCGTTCCATGCATGCAACGTTGACCGAACTGGAAAATTCGAGCGGTTCAGCAACAGGTGACGCGAGTGATGCCAGCTCGGAAGAATATATTCCTGCGGTATCTGCTCGCAAGTCGTTGGCCTCGAAAGATCACATCATCTCGATGATCGATGGCAAGCCGTACAAGACGCTGCGTCGTCATCTTTCCGGACACGGACTGACCCCTGAACAATATCGTGAGCGGTATAATCTCAAGCCAGATTATCCGATGGTTTCGGAGAGTTATTCCGAACAACGTCGCGCAATGGCTAAGAAAATCGGCCTTGGTCGTAAGCCAAAAGCCAAAACCTGATTTTTGGGTTCTTTTTCAAGCCGCGAGTTGGAAACTTCTCGCGGCTTTTTTAGTGTCCAAATCCGAACTGTTATAGCACCGGATTAGCGCATCAATCTGCCCGAAACGTAACCGTTACCATATCCGTATAGTCCCCCGCACCGGCATAGGGCTGAGGGGTGACGATAAAGTCCAACGGCACCGACATATCATTCTGACCAAACACCGACAGCGATTGCCATCCTCCACCGGTTAGGTCGACCGGGCTCCCCGCCAGCGCTGCCTGGTATTTGATCGGGGGGGCACCTGCAGAGTGCTTTAGGGTCCCATTGTTGGCGGATTCAAATCGCGCGGTCACATTGGCATTGCTGCGGATCGCAAAGGTGACGGTCTGACGCGCGCCTTGGGCCAAATCGCCCAAATCGACCGTTAAATCCTTGACCCCTGGACCAGCATCGACGCTTTCTACTTTTAGCACTGACGCAACTGGAACCGCGATACCTACGGTCCCTTCGTCTGCCAGCTCCGGTCCGTTATCGTCCCGAAACAGACGTATGGCCGCTTGGCCCTGATAATTGCCGCCACGCACGAATTGACCGGCGGGAACGGCAACATAGAGCGGGATTGAGACCGCGGACGCCCCGGCTTGGAATGCGCCAGCAATGCGGCTCAACTGGTTGCCTGAGAAATCGGGAGACAGCACGGACGGCCCATTGGGATCGCGCAACAGGTCGAATTGTAGCTGGTCTTGCGGCCCGGTCAGAAAACGATCTCCGCCTGCGGTCAGCCCGGATGCAGTGATGAAATAGCGGCACGCGGCCCCTTCGTGCCGAATGGTGATCGGTACGACCTCAAACTCCCCTCCCTGATCGAACACCTCATAGCCGCGGCCGTAAAGCCCGCGCCATTCCACGTCATTTTCCACCTGTATTTCCAACCGACATTCCGCGTCGATGGGCAGGTCCTGAGCCAGTGCCAGACTTGAAGAAAGTGGCATGGCGACTGCGGCACACCACAAGGCGGCATAACGATCGGGGCTCACGGCTGATCTCCTTTGCGCTCAGGCATGGTCAGGTCGAGTGCGATCGGCTGCTCGATCCGATAAATTCCAACGGTCTCCGCGGGGATATTGACCGTCGTGCGCGTGCTCACTTCGCCTGAGGTGATGGTGAGTTCGTAAGCGGCACCGGCGGCAACATTTTCCAGGAAGAACCGTCCGCTATTGTTGGTGAACACGAGCAACGGCTCGTCGTTGTCATCCCCCCCCATTTTCCGGGCTTGTCCCGATGCAAAGCCCACTGGATTGCCGGCCTTGTCCACCAGCGTTCCGATGAGGGAGACGTTGTTTTCGCTGCCCACGAGGAGTTTGAAGCCGCTGCGATATCCAGGCCGCACGACGAACACCTGGCCACCAACAGAGGTCCCGGCAGGCGCAGATGGCGCGTCCACCTGAATGGTCCGATCGAAATAGGCTGGAAGATTGGGGATGACCGCAGGCCCAAGTGCGCCACTATACGCGGTGTACCGGGTCGTCGTAGAGCCAAACCCCTGACGCGGCTCTACCGCAATCTGATAGTCAGCAGCGTCCGATACGAGATCGATCAACGCAAAGCTGTTGCTGATCGGGCGTCCGATCGCAAAGGTCCCATCTGCCATGACAATGGACGAACCGAATGACAGGCCAGTTCGCAGATCATGCTGTCCGCCTTGACCTGTGGAGCGGGTCAGATCGGCCGAGGCCTCAAAACGATTGCCGATATAGGTCATTCGCGCAAACTGCCGATCGAAGTCGTCACGATGCTCGATCCCGGCACTCATGCCGATCGCGCCAACCCCCAAGGCGGCCAATCGGTTATATTCGACGCGCGCTGAATTGTTCTGCGTGGTGTAGCTGGCGTTGAGCGCTCCCCGGCCCAACGGCACAGACAGCGATGCCCGAAAAACGGGTCCTGTCTCTTCGGGGCTTTTTCGATATTCGCCACCAATGGCGAGTGACCCCCAAGGCAGCTGATATGAGAGATTGGCGCCGACATAGTAGCGGCTTCCAAAACCCCTTACCTCTTCATATCCACCATAGCCTTGTACGCGCATTCGGTCGTTGATCATCTGACCCGCGCGAAGCGATGCGGACATCGTGATCAGATTGCTGCCGAAAATCTGATTTAACGACCGATAATCCTCGCCGGTTACCGTTAGTAGAGCATCGATCGAGCGACCTGTCTGCGCGTTGGCATCTCTCCAGGCATATTGAAGCGCGAGGCGACTGCTGGACAGCCCGAGATTATTGACGTTCGTCCCGACATTGAGGGCAAAGGATCCGATGGGCGACGCCCAGATCGCCTCTGCCCCAACAAGATTAAAGTATCGGTCGCCCTCAATATTGGCGCCGATTGTCAGCGTATTGCTCAATCCGTAGCGGACATAGCCAAGCAGGTTGTAATTGCCGTCGTCGTAAACCCGGCCGCGGTCATCATCCTGATAGGGAACGCCAAGATTCAGGGCGAAGTCTACCAATCCCGGACTCAGCAGCTCGATGTCATAATAAGCGGGAAAAGAGATGATCTGCACTTCGCCGGTGGCGTAAGTGATCCGCAGCTCAATATCGTTGGCGGCCGATGGGACCAGTGGAAAGTCCCGCAGACTGAACCGGCCCGCGGGCAAGTCGAAGCTGCGGGTGGGAACGCCGTTCAGGACGATTTCCACTCTGGCGGGCCGATCGAGTTCAAAGCCTTGTTCGGAGGTTGGCCTGATGTTGCGATAGGGATCGATCGGATACTCCCGATAGGCAGAGATCCCAGCCATTCGAGGAGCAAGCTGGAAGGGTCGCCTCCCCACGCTTAGGTCGCCCAATTCGTAACGGATTAACCGGCTGACATCGTCATAGGTCAGACGGATATCGCCACGAGACCAACTATTGCGGCGACGCTCATTATATCGGAACCGAGCTTGGGCAGCGACACCGAACAGATTGGCCCCCAGGTCAATATCGACCGCCTTGCCGCTAAACCCCCGATCCCGCGTGGTCGTTTGAGCGATGACATCAACGCCTGCTCGGAAAGAGGCATAGGCTGAGACGACCGCCTGATCGGCGTACTCGATATCCTGACGTTGCCGTGCGGTTCTCAACGCCAGCTCACGAACGTTTCTCAAGCGGGTCGGCACGCGAATCCGCAGCACCAGTTGCCCCGGATCGAATGCCACATCCAACCCGACCGCTCGCAATTCCTCGAACTGAACGATGGGCTTTTGGGAGATGGCTTTCAGCTTTGTCGCCAACTCGGGCAGCCCGATCGGCAACAAGGCGTTTCGAACCAAGCTGGCATCGATGCTGCCTTCGGTGCTTTTTCCGGGCGTTATCCGATAATCGCCAACATTGATGTCATCGACCAGCACGGAATATTCGCCCGCCGCCGGCGCTGGCCGATCGGTGCCAAAAACCTGGCGAAACAATGCTTCCGTATCCTGGGTATCGGTGACCCGCGGCACTTCCTGATCCGATGGTTTTGAAGCATCGGTCGGAGTGGGCGTTTCGGGCACTTCTTGTCGCATTGCGTGCGCCGGGGTGGCGCAGCTCATCAACAGACTCGCTGCTGCCACCGGCATGTGAAGGGAGATGTGCACGACATATCCCTTTTAAAGCGTCGTATACTTGGTCTGCAGCTGCCCCTGTAGCGGCCCAGCCTCAAGATCCGCAGGCGCAGGGATACGCACAACACGTTCCACGCCAGGCAGGATGTTAAGGCCAACCAAGGGTTTGACCTGATCACCGGTCAACGTAACGCTTCGGCCTGTGGCCGTGGTCAGTTGGAGCGATGGCTGGTCAAGAATGGCGCGAAGCGTGCCGTCCGAACGGATTCGTAGTTCGAGCGAAGCCCCGCCACCAGCCTCCGTAACTCTCGTGACCGAGGTTAGAGAGGCCGATGGCGTTGCTCCCTTGGGAACTACATAAAGCGCTGCCTCATACCGATATTTCATCGTCACATCGGCGACGCGACCGTTCGACTCGGCGCGTTTGAATTTGATGGGAAGCTGGTTTGTTACGATCCGATAGGCGAGCTCTTGCTTTGGCGTTGGATCCCCGACCCACTGGACCTTGAAACTCTGGCTGGTTTTTGGCTGGATCACCATCTGAGGCGGATAAATTACGATATCGTCGTCCTCTGGCGTCAGCACGTCCCCGCCGTCAGCTAACTGCTTTCGCCCATAGGCGCGCACTTCGATCGCAATCGGGACTTCGTGCGAATTGGTGATCATCATGGCCTGGCTTGAGCCTGGGCCGGATGGTGCCAGCTGAAAAACAATTGGCTTGAGGTCGTAAGCAGCCACGTGAGCGGCCGTTGCGATCGCTGCTACTGCAACAAGTAATCCTATGATTTTCAAACGTGGTGACATGACAGATCCCCCATCTGATGCCTGGTGACTGAAGTGGGTCGGGAAGACGCGTTCCTCCCGACCCAAAGCAAACCTCTATGCTGGGGGTGCTTAGAGGTTCGCTGTCAGCGTAATCGTCAGCTCATCCTCGTAGGTGCCGGCGACCGCATATTCAGCGAGACTGTCGAACGACAGATCGAGGTTGCCGGTACGGGTGCCACCATTGAGCAGGATGTTGACCCAGTCATTGTTGGTGACGATGTTGACGGGTGCCGCCTGCATGCTTGCGGAATTGGTGCTGGTGGCGCCAATGCCCAGACCCAGGAAGCTGGCTTCCACGTCATAATCGATGTTCACTGCGCCGCCGCTCTCGACATGCCGCATTCCGCCGTTTTGCGACTGCAGCGATACGGTATAGGGCGAGTTGCAGGAATAAAGGATGGTCAGGACGCCCTGATTTCCGGTTTCCAGCATATCGACGGTGTAGGAGCCATTGCCTTCGGGAACGAGTTCACAATTGCTGGCAACCGATCCCGAAAGGGCAATTGCATAGCTTTCGGAATCCTGGGCCATTGCGGGCGTTGCAGCAAGCACAAGCGATCCGACTGCAACACTGGCGATCTTTGCGATGGTTTTCATGATCTGTCTCCTGTTGGTTTTTCCGTGACAGGACCCCCAAACACGCTCGCAGACGCCTAAAATATGTCTCTGCTGCATGCTATCGTGCCCCGTCAGCGAATTTACCGGCATCGATAGATAATGGAGACGCACTGTAGGGCGCTCGAGATGCTCAAGTGGTTGAGCGAAACAGTCATACGATAAAATCAACTATCTATATGGACTTAGCGCAAACGCTTATGCTCTGACTGATGCGCTTTAGTGTTAATGAACACCCATTAGTGTCTGAAAATATCTATTGAGTTTAGAATTTATTTATCTATTGTTCCGCCCTCGGGTCCGAGTCGCACTGCGTATCGATGGTCGGCAACAAATCGGATTTCTTCGCTCGGCATGCGGGACAAGAGGGAACACCCTTTACCCATATTTTTAATGCCAGAGCGTCGTCTGTTTGCGTTATCGCAAGGACACCCGTTTGTTTCTGATCGCTGTAGTTTGACGATTCAGATTCATGGGGGCCTCATGTCCGAGCAGCTATCTGTAGTCCTGGTTTGCCAGGGCTCATTGTTCTGCGAAATGATCGGTAAGGCGCTGGATGCAAAGGGAATCACTGTCTCGGTATCGACCCGCAATTTTCAGACGGCGCTTAAGACAGTCGTCAATTCGGCCGATGTCGGCATCTATGTGGATACTCATCATTCAGCCGAAGGCGAGCAGCTAGCAGCGATGGCCGCCAAGATCCCTGTTGGGAACTGGATCGTGATGCATGATGAACATGATAGCGGTTTTTATTCGGCGATGGTCGCGCGTGGAAAGCCCGCTTGCAGTGTGCCCACTGATCTGTCTTGCGAGGCATTGGGCCATCTTGTGGCCTTGGCGGCGGAGGTGCCCAGAATTTGCATCGGCGAACCAGACGGCGCCATTCATTACCACTCCCGCAGCAAAGCCATTCTGACCGCAAAGCTAGATCCTGCTCAGAAGGAATTGCTCCAATTTCTCTCGCAGGGCATGTCCAACAAGGAAATTGCCCGCGTCAAAGCCTGCACTGAAAACACCGTGAAGATGCGCGTGCGGGCATTGCTGACCAAGCTGGGCGTAGCAAACCGTACGCAGGCGGGGGTCCTCGCGGCGTGCGCGGAATTCATGGAATATTCCCAATCACGGGATGCTCCGGTATCGGGATTGCATAACCGTCGGAAGGAAGATCAGGCATCGCTGTTCAACTGAGCCAGCGAAGACCTTTTCCTGATACGCTTATTTGATCGCAAAACTCAGCAGTTCGAACCTGGCGGGGGCTGTCGCAAATACCCCGTGCCCCCGCGCTGCGGTCGATCCAAATACCAGTCCGAGCCGATCGGTATCCCGGAGCGCCGCGGCGTAGGCGGCAGGGTGTTCGGATGGATTCTTGCCAAATACCGAAATCCATTCCGGGTCGCGCAGGCTCACCGTCATCTCATGGACGCCGGGTGCGATGTTTTGCACCGCATGGTTGGGGGCATACCAGCGGTAATGCTCATAGCGGCCCTTGGCGCTCCAGGTGTCGCCACGGCGCTGGAAGAACAACGACACGGTCCCTGGTAGCTCTGGGTGCTCCTGGGGAACGAAACGCGTGCCTTGCGCCGCTGTCACCTTGTACCGCACCACGATCTGCGACTTTCCCGCCAGCGAACCGGGCGTGAAGGTGACGTAGTGGACGTGGCCGTCGGCCCTGCTCTTATGGGGGAAATCGAAATACCAGCCTGTCGGCGTGGCCACGGGCTGAAGCGGCATTCCCACCGAGTAGTTTTTGCCGCGAATGATCGGCCCGATCTCCCATTGCTGGGCGAGCGGTACGGCAGCGATCACGATCGAACCCAATGCGGACGCAGCGACTGTGGAGGCGATGACAGCGGTTCTCATCTTCATGTGCAAACCCATAGCACGCCGCGAATGTCCCAAACTGAACGCTGTCGTCACGAACATGAAAGCATCGCGTGTTTCCCCGGGGAAACACGCTAGCGTTTGTGATCGAGCGACTGAATCAATCTGACCTCACTGATTCAATCGATCCGTAAGACAGTCGCGCCCGCGCGAGATAGTCTCTCACAATGGCCCCCCTGCCCTACGCCCCGTTAGAAATGACCGCGATCGACGGTCCGCGCGGTGTGCATCGTCGCTGGAGCGTCGTTGCCTATCGCGATCTGTTCGGGGCGTTGTTGGTGGAGACGCGCTGGGGACGATGTGGTTGTGTCGGTCGCACCCTGATCCGCTGTTTCCCCGACGAAGCTACCGCACGTCGCTATGTCAGCCAATTACTCACCCGGCGGCGTTCGGCCGTGAAGCGAATCGGGGTTGGCTATGCATTGAGGGATGCCGCTTAAGACGATCTAAGGGCTACGACGCGAAAGTGCTCTGCATTCGCCGGGCGTGTGAACGACAGGTCGACCTATGAGACCTGCTGGGGAGCGGAGAATAGGTGCTCAACGTCCAATATACGGTTTACCCATAGCTACCAAATATACCTCTCAGGGTATATATTCCCGATATACCTTGCAGGGTTTACTTATCCATTATACCTTTTATGGTATATAATTAGATTATAACCTGTGTGGGATAGAGTGGAAAAAGCTATGGATCAGGTGATCCGATCGCCGAAGCAACTGGGCGCGCTTATCCAGCAGGCGCGCGTGCAGCAATCAATGTCGCAGAAAGATTTGGCTAACCTCATCGGCACCTATCAGAAAACCATCTCGAGTATCGAGAATGGCAGCCCCGGCGCAAAGATCGACACAATCTTTTCGCTGCTTGCTGCATTGCATCTCGACCTTGAACTGGCTCCACGGCGCAAATCCAGTGTGAAACTGGACGAGATTTTCTGATCTTGGTGCGCCGCAAGACTCACGCGCCCCTTAAAGTGTTGATCAACGGTCGTATCGCGGGCCTGCTCGCACGCGAGGCAAGCGGCGCGACCCGCTTCCAATATGACGACAAATGGCTCGAATGGGAGCATCGCTTCGCGATCTCGCTGTCCCTGCCCCTGCGCACCACGGCCTACCAGGGCGCGCCCGTTGTCGCCGTGTTCGACAATCTGCTGCCCGACAACCCAGATATCCGCCGCCGGGTGGCCGAGCGCACCGGTGCCCAAGGAACCGACGCCTACAGCCTGTTAGAGCAGATCGGCCGCGACTGTGTTGGGGCGATGCAGTTCCTGCCGGAAGAGATCGAGGCGGAGCGGACGGCACTTACGGGAGAGCCGATCAGCGATGAGGAGATCGAGCGTCTGCTCGCCAACCTTGGCGGTGTCCCATTGGGGATCGATCCCGAACATGAATTCCGCATTTCGGTTGCTGGCGCGCAGGAAAAAACGGCCCTGCTTCAGGACGAACATAAATGGCTGCGACCGACCGGCACCACCCCGACCACGCACATTCTGAAGCCGCAACTGGGCCAGATACCCACCTCGACAGGGGTGATCGACATGACCGACAGCGTCGATAACGAGCATTATTGCCTGAAGCTTCTGGAGTCGTTCGGACTCAAGGTCGCATCGACGGCCATTACGACGTTCGGGAAGCGCCGCGTCCTCGTCGTTGAGCGGTTCGACCGCCAGCACGTCAGCGACGGTCGATTGCTACGTTTGCCACAAGAAGATTGCTGCCAAGCGCTTGGTATTCCGCCGAGCCGCAAATACCAATCGACCATCGAGGGCCATCAGAACGGCCCCAGCGCCCTTGATATCCTGAAACTGCTGCGCGGCAGCGACGAGCCAAGCAAGGACCAACTCGATTTTTTCAAAAGCCAGATCCTATTCTGGCTAATTGGCGCCACGGATGGGCATGGCAAGAACTTCAGCGTCTTCCTGCGGCCCGGCGGCGGGTTCGAACTCACCCCGTTCTACGACGTGCTGTCGGCGCAGCCTGCTTTCGACAAAAGACAAATCCCAAACAATCGCTACAAGCTGGCGATGTCCGTTGGCCGATCGCGCAAATATCAGATACTGAACATTGCCGGACGGAATTTTGTTGAAACAGGCAAAGAAGCGGGTCTGGGGCCTATCCCAATCAAGAAAGCCATCGCTGAAATATTAGATGCAGCATCAAGCGCCCCGGCACGCGCGCGTGAACAAATGCCAGACGATTTCTCGAACGCAGTGCACGACAGCATCTCACGCGCGCTAAACGAGCGTCTCAAGCTATTGAAGCCAGCCTTGGACGATCTCTGATTTCCTCGTCATAATGGCGCAGCGCTTTGATGATAATGGATCGGGGGCGGTCCGCGACCCTTAGACCACCCCCCACCCGAGTTAGAACCGGAAGCCGAAGCCCGCCAAAACCTGGTGACGTTCCAGGCCCAGCTCAAGACGCGACGTGTCCACAATCAATTCCGCACCGCTGTAATTGGTGTAGACGTATTCGAGCTTCAGATAGCTGCCCGCCCGAATGTCAGTCTCGAACCCCGCGCCAAGATGGAAGCCATCGAGGTTTTCGCCTTCGTCTTCGCTGTCGAGAATGCCTTCGAAGTCCTCATAAGTCGCCCGAATGCGTCCGTTGCTGTAGCCGCCTTTGGCGTACAGGGCCGAGCCCGGCGTATAGATGTAGCCTACGCGACCGCCGACCGCGATGTTGCGACCCGACCGGATGCAGAATTCGTCCAACTCTGTGAGTTCGTTGCATTCGCGTGCTGTTGAGCCCTCAATGCCAGCATAAGCACCGAACATCGTCTGGCCTGCTACCATGTCGTAGCCAATTTCACCGCCATAGGCGAAGCCGTCAACGCCAGCGGATTCGCGAAAATCATCGGTGCCATCGCGGTATTCGACCACCAATACTGGACGGTCGTAGCCAACCCTGACTTCTGCGCGCGGGCCTTGCTGAGCAAGTGCAGGCATAGCAAAAACAGTTGCCGCGAGCGCGACAGCAAACTTCATCGTATTCATTGTTTCCCCCAGGGGCCGCTTCAAAAACAAAGCGATTACCGAGGTAAATTCAGATGGTTAACGAAGCGTTGGCCTTGCCGAACTTCTCGGAGTGTCCCGCCAGAGCATCACCTCAATCAAACGTGGGTCGCCCGAACTCAGTCTCTCGCTGGCTCTGAAAGCTTCTCACGTGCTGCAACTGAGCGCCGCCTGCATATTTAGATCATTCACGATGTCCAAACCATCGCCTAGCACCGCCAGCGCGCAATCCCATTATCGTCGCAGTAATCACCATCACTGCCGATATGCCGGTGGCCAGTGCGACCGATTGAGCCTCTTGGCCACCCGAGCTGTAGATTGCGACCAAGGCCCATAGGAAGACGATCGCATAAAAGGGATTGCCTCCAATCCTGAACAATGCCGCCCCAGCAATCACGCCGCCCACCACGATGATTACTGCCGCAATGATCGGCGTTGCCTCGTCGCCTTCTACCCCGTGAAATTTGAGTGCGGCAGTGATGTTGACGATCGTGGCCGCGGTCAGCCAGCTGGCCAGTGCGCTAAGCGGCAGGACCGCGCACCAGCGCTCGCCGGACGTGAAAGGCCTATCCCACTGCATGAACCGACGCACGACGACCAGCAGGGACACCAGCGTGCCCACGATGATGAGCACCGAGATCGCACTCAACCCATAGGACTGGGTGTAGAGCGCCCATAGAGCATTGCCGAGAAAGGCGCTGGTGGCAGGCATCCGAATGTTTGCAAGCAGGCCGTTGTCGCGCTGAGATGGTAGCGCCTGGTAAACCGCAAACACCAAGGATCCGGCATAGAGTGGTCCCCAAATGGAAAAGGCCCAACCCGCCGGGGTCACCAGGCTCCGCACCATGTCCGAACGATCCCCAATCGGCTCGCCGATGCCAAGTTGCGGCAACACCGGTGTCAGGATCTGCAGGATAGCGAACACAAGTGGCGCTGCGATTGTCAGCGAAGATTGCTGCAGCCCTGGCTTTGATATGGCGGTCATCGTTCTTGAACCGCTACGCCGTAGTTTTGTTTCGCCTCCGAATTTATGCGGCCATCCGGTAGCTTTGCGGGTAAAGGCCCGTGTGGTTCCACCAGCGTTCGCCCAATCGCTTGCGGGCAACTTCCGTCCGAAGCCAGGTCTGCCTTAGCCGGCCAAATTCGGCATGCTGACGGTTATAGACCCTCGTGGTGATCAGAAGGTGGGCGTGGGGCGCAATTGCTGGAGCAACCCCGTCTTCGTCACGAGCATGGATTGCCCAATCGACGATCATCCCAGTCGGGGTGAGATAATCTTCGCAAAAGCCAGTAATTAGATCGATCCAGGCATCACGGTTCAGCCCCATCGGTAACGAGCCCACAGCATGAGCGCATACCGGCTCAGAAGGACGATATCGTTGCGCTTGCAAATCGGCATCCAGCCACAGCTTCACCCCGGCAAGGGCAGGATCGATGCTACGCTTCGGCCCGCAGCGTCCAGTCGCAATCAAGTCGTTACGCTGTGACCAATCCGGCAAGGGGCCGTAAAGGCCCGCACCCTTTTGCCGATTGATATACAGCCAATTTGCTTGGGCAGTTCGAAACGTCCGGAGCAGTTCGGGCCGATATCGGCCGGCATGTTCGAGTACCGAATAGCGCAGGTTAAAAGGTCGATCTTCATAGAGGGTTGGCATTGGTTTTTCCTTCCGTTGGTTGCCGCAAGAAGCGGCGGCTTGATCCCGGAGCGACATGCTTCCGAGGATATTTTTCTGAGTTCGGCTTGGCTTCAGCACTGCTCTGTGCAGGCGAACATTTCGTCACATAATCTGGGCCTGAACCCCGGGATGACGGCGCATGGCGGTTTGACCACCAACTTGGCTTGTCCGAATTAAGAGACGTTAAGAATGGCGATGAGTGTCCAGCGAAATCGAAAAATTATCATCAATCATCATCAAATCTCACCCTCACCACCAAAGATCAGGGCGGTGGGAAAGCACCCGACCATCCACGCGCGGGATCGAAAGCCGATCAACCGATGAGGCGCTTGCTAGGGCAACAAGCTATTCGAACGAATGGCGCTGTGGATGCTGACATGACCTCAAAATCGACCATGGCGAATGGCTAAGGGAATGGGAGATATGCCGCAGTCGCGCCCCATCACGTTCCAGCAAATGAGATGGGACTAGGCCGCCGGATTCAGGCGAGGATCGAGAGCAAACGGCTCCTGCCCGATCAGGGAGAAGGCACTTTTCGTCTTGATAGGATCGAAGATCACGTTCCAACTGTGACTTGAAACGACGCTTGGGATGACAACGAACTCGTGCTTGGCCAGCATTTCGTCACCAAAACTTTTTTGCCCCGCCCCCGATAGACCAGGAACAAGCCAGTTCGGGTTAGGCACATCTTTGGGATCGATAATGTGGATGTCTGCGGAAGTTTCGATCCGAAACCACGTCAAGATATGTGGATCGGTGTCGAGGACATCGAAGCCTTTGTGAACCGCCACCTCCAGAACGGATGTTGCTGGATCAAGGGCTGCATAGACAGCCCGCACACCTGCGTTGTTCCACCGACCGCCAACGAGAAACGCACCTTCACCGCTATCCCATGTAGGCGCATGTTTGGCACGATCGAGCCGCCAGCCAACAAGCTCAGTGCCTCCCAAAGCACCGGGGAGCGGGATCATGTATAAACGCCGAAATCGATCCGTGTGAGGTGCTGTTCAACGAGTTCAGCACCCGCGGGCGTTGAGAGCAGATCGATGGGACGCTGACGATCAAGCGCCATAGCGGGCTCCTCGAGAAACCGTTCGGCAGCTTTTTGAGAGCCGAAGATATCCACGGCCTTTGCGAGAATTTCGGCAGCCCTATAAAGCTTACCGCTCTGCTCGCGACTTAGCCGGATTTTTGCACCTGCCTTTTTATGCCGTTGAAAGGTACGGAGACTGACGCCCATCACTTTGTCGATCGTGTCTTCCCGACCCATCATCGGAAAGGTGCGAACGAAAGCCACAAGTGATTTGCTGGGAAATCCTTTCTCGATGCTCGCATGCGCTTCAAGCGGCGTTGCAAACGGATCTTCCAATATCGATGCGCCGCCAAGCAAGGAGACAATCTTCTCCATACCTGTTTCGTCTGCTTTGGTTACCGCCCGTGTCATGATACGTCTCACGTCGTTCTAGAAACGACATATGGCGTTTAGATCAGAAAAATCAAGCAGCCTATCATTTGGAAGAGCTATGGGCAGGTCGAGCAAAGTCCTAAAAATCATAATCATCAAATCTCTGATTCATCACCAGAGATCAGGTCGTTGGAAAAAGCCGCTTGCACATGCGCTCGGCAAAGACAGACGATTAAGCGAAGAGGCGCCCACTGTGCAGCAGACGCCTCCCCGGAAGGTCACGCAGCAATTCGAGAATTTGGATCCAAACCCGCTGATTCAGCAATCGAAGCCAGGATTGATTGCGCTCGCGCCTTGAACTTGGCGCGACCGCGAACTTCACCTTTTGCGATCGACGTTTTGGGTCGCCCTGGACGGTAGTCCATGCCATCTGGATGGAAGCTCACCATACCCTTGCCCTGCTGACAGATCAGAAACATTTCGCCACTTGGGCTCGCCCAAGGCGCACAATCCGTTTTGATGTGCGTGACGCCTTTCTGCACGGACGCGACATGAATGCTTCGCGGCCCCTCAGCCTCAAAACCAGGTTCGAATTCCAGATAAATGACGTCTGCGTCGCTGGCATTTGCCGATGCAGCCAGGTCAGCGAGCTGAAGAAGCGGAATAGCCTCCCCCGCAACGACCTCGACGCAAGGCTGGCTATTGGCCAGCAATGCCCGGTGCGGGTCTGCGATGAACTGCATCGCTGCTGCATAAGCCTTAATCTGTTGCTTGCCGTCTTCCGTAAACATTTCTTACTCCTTGATCCGCACATCAGCGGAAGCTTTTCCCCTCCCAATTAAGGGGCACTACCCCCTTGCTATTGCGATGATCTGGACTGGATCAGTCCTTGGAGTGGCTCCAATTTAACGTAATATTACAGGGTCATGCCGACAGTGCGCGGCTGTGGGCTCGCACGATATCTCAGATTTGGGCGGATATTCGTCAGCACGCCTGATCGGCTATTCCGATTATCTGTTGCAGGCGACACAGCAGACCCGCCGGCAGATGATCGCAGGTTGGTCGAGGGCCTATTCGCGTCAGAACCAACTGCTTCCCTATGCCGGCACCTGTCTGTCCCCTGGCGCAGCGCTACGGCTATCCAACTATCTGGATGAGCAGCTCCGAACCGAACCTCGGCGGAACGAACTGGGTGGAGCAGCCCTGTTGTCATCGGTCCTGACAACCGGTCGTCATGCTCAGGCATTGGCCAGGGTTCGACTATCAGCTTCGGATACCATCCCAACGGAACCCGCGCTGGTCATGGGCGAACACTGGACCTGGTGGCTTCCACCGGGAGAGCCGAGCAGCGCCCAGCTGCCGGATCCCAACATACCGGTTCAAACCATATCCCGGCCCGCGCTCGTCCCCCTGCCCTGCACCGATCGAACACGTCGTCTGATCGAACGATGCATGCTCACACCCGAACAGCCGTTTCTGGCGAGTGCCCTGAGTTTAACCAATCCAAACATGAATTTGAGAGCGGCAGGCCGCCGGGCCGGCATATCGGCTTCGCTTTCAGAGCTGCAGAATTGGCTATTTTACCGGATAGCATCACAGGAAAAGGGCGACGTTGCGGTTGCCGCCATGATCACCGGCCATGTTCCGCCGATCGCCCAAACCGCGATCCATTATACCCATATGGAAACGGCCGAAATCCACGCGCAGTTGACGCAGGCGTTGGTCGGGTTTGATACGATACCGACCAGTAGCCCCCTGCCCCCGCTTGACCTGGGAAGCCGCTATGCCCCTTCAATGGATCAGCTGCATAAGCTGACTTCCCGCCTTGCTGCGCCGCTTCAGCGACCGGCCCGGCACAAACGTCGCGACTGGGTCGAAACCCATAACGCCATAACCTTGCACACCTGTCTGATGAGCCTGTTTGCAGCCGGGTTTCGTCCAGCCGCGCGGCTGATCCCATCATCGCGCGCCATCGACCCCGTTACCGGGTTTCTGATCATCGACGATAAGCCGCTGGCCGACAATTTCAAATCGCGGCTTCTATGGATGCCGACAGCCTTGCGGGAACAGTTGGCGCATTACGAAGCCCATCTGGAAATCTTACGATCAAAGATTGCGATTGCGGCTGATCCCATCCCGTTCTTGATCGAGCCGTCGCATGCACAGACACGACTTACGCCGCGCATCATCCGGTCGGTTGTGCGGGACGCGCTTGGATATTCTCGAGCCAATGCCGGACGCCATTTCCTTCGAACCCAGTTGCGTGGAAAATTGTCGAGCGAAGCACTCAATGCCTTGCTGGGCCATTGGCTTGCGGGTGAAGAGCCTTGGGGAGAAAAATCGGGCCTCGATCCTCTCGCCTATCGGCGTGAGCTCATCTTGCACCTTGATCCGTTGATTCAAAGGGCTGGATGGAAGCCCTTGAGGGGCCTTTGATGGACATGTCCCACCGCGGCTTTGTCCGCGACCATCAGCTTGCACGGTCATCCAGCGGCATGACCGCCGATCTCCTGCATCAGGCAACGCATGCCGAACAATTTGAACGGGTCCTGATCCAAAGACTGGAAAGCGCTTTGGTCGATGGTGTGCCGATCAGCATGCTGGAGCGGGAGGGGCTTGTTTTGGCCAGCGCCATCCTGTTCGGCGCGCTGATCGACCAGCGATCATGGCGCCAATGGATGTTGCGATCCCGTGGGATAATGATCGATGCCACGGATTCGGCATCCCGTTTCCACCCGATAGGATCAAGCCACCCGAAACCCAGCAGCGGCACCAAACGCAAGACGCCAGGGCAAAGAAGGTATCAGAACCCGTCACAAAAACCGCTCGAGCAGCTAAACCACCGTTGCGAACTGCCGCGCTTGCCAGTCGCCGGTCGGGCTTGGGTCGACCTTGATGTCGGCACGCTTCGAAATGACCGCTCCATAAAGATCGACCGGCGTCGATGGGTGGCGGATCCCATGACTCAATTGCTGCTGTGTCATTGGCAGGACGAGCGCCTCGACCGCGCTGACAAGACCATCGATGCGGGTGAGGCACTGGCCGCCGCATTTCGCATTGCGCCGTTACACGAAAATCTTGCGAAAATCGAAGACATTCTGGCCCAGGCTGCAACGGCGAAATGGCGCTTTCGCATGCCCAGTTTCATCATCGATGCCATCGGACCGTCGGGCACCTGCGTTAGCATCGCCCCCGAAAGATGGGCAGTTTTGTTGGGCCGAAACACCGAGCCGCTTATTTTGCGTAAGTGCACATTGGACAAGCCGAGAAAATCGCCTGCGAAAGGCTCGTCGAACCGGGTCTTGAACATTTTGCAAGATGCGCTGCCCGAAAATTCAGCCGCCACATTATCGCGGCGCAAAGGCTCGTCAAAACAGATCGAGCTGCGTGCTGCGGACTCAGAGTTGCGGCCGGTCGAAGTCTTGGTCCTGCGATGGGCGGCCACCCGGCTGTGTCCTGAACGCTATGCCATTCATCGCAACCGGCGACTTGCCCCCTCGACCATCATTGCTCGCGCAGCCGCGCTGGTTGCGTTCCTGTTGAAGGCATTCGGAAATGAAGACCCGAGACGGCACACGGGCCGACAGTATCTGGAAATCCTGAACGCGTCCGTCCGATTACCTAAAGCATCCATTCGCCCCAGTGATCTTGATTGTTTCACCGATTGGATGAACCGTTCCCATCCACATCTGGCTTTGATCTGGGAGCATCCCGGCCTTCGGAGTTTGGGCGGCGTTACCGCCGATATCGTCACAAAAAACGAATATGACCGCCTGCTAGCGCGGTTCGATCGGCATACAATGAACGGCGCCATGACCCGTTTGCTGGTCATTTTGGGTTTTCGTGCAGGATTACGCTGGAACGAAGCCGCCAACCTGCAAATCGCCGATCTGGACATTATCGGCGACCATATCGAACTTTGCATTCGGTCGAATAGCGATCGCAAACTTAAATCAGCTGCGGGTCGCCGCCTGCTGCCCCTTCATTTGTTGTTGGAAGAGGCCGAGCAACGCGAACTGCTCGATTGGTGGCACGACCGCCGCGCAACGGCAGCGGCCGGTCTTCCCGGAGACGATCCCGATCCGCAAAATCGCCGACGCCTGTTTCCGCATTACGGTTCCGACCTCATGCCGTGGGTAAAGCGGACGCTAAATCATGCGCTCAGGGAAGAAACTGGCAATCCCAAATCTGACTATCATATGTTTCGTCACAGCTGCGGATCCTATCTGCTGTCCACTTTGGCATTGCCGATCGATGTTCCCGACGATCAGCTTCAACCTGCGATCGACCCCTCGCTCGTTTCCCATGTGCGGCGTGGTAGGCTATCCCCTTTGTTGGGCCATTCGGGCCGCGATGGGGTCAACGCCGTTCATGCCGTTGGCGCCATTCTCGGACATTCTGGCGAGGCCGCCACGCTACGCTCTTACATGCATCTGCACGATTGGCTCGCCTGCATCTATACGTCGAGACCAGCAGTCCAGGCGGGGGTATCCGGCGCATTGGCAGGCATGCTGCTTGGCATGAGCCCTGACGCAGCTGAACGCGCAAGTCGACGTCAAAGATTTCGCCAACCCACAGATGCGACAGCATTGGAGAATATCCCGCAACGTGGCCGTCCTTGCGGGACACGCCAACGCAGGAGAGGCTCGGTGATCCTTGCTCCTCTCCTCGACCGCAAAATCATCAAGGCTGTTGGCACACCTGTTCTCGACCGACCACCACGGCAGTCCGAGAATAATCCAACGATGCCGTTGAAAGCGATGCTGGCCCTGCCGTTGAAAGCGATGCTGGCCCTGTTGCTTGCCTCAAGCGAAGCGCAGCGGGTCAGTGCTTCGCGACAACGAGCGTTTCGCACACCAGCAGGTCAGGAGTTGCTGACGGCGCTCGAGGCCATATTATCGATCCGAACACGCGGTCGTGGCGGTGTGGACCGACCAAGATTTCACAATCCGATGGTAAAATCTCACCGCTTTGGCGTCCGAGAACAAAATCAACTCGAGCGGCTGCTTCACGGACTGATGGCGCTACCTACGGCCGATCAACAGATGCTCTCCAGCCAATTCCTTGGCGGATATGATCCATCGCGCCGAAGCATCCGGATGAGCCAAAATTCTTATGCCGAGACCATTCAAAACCTGGAACGCGCAGGGTTCGGACCGGTCGAAGTGGTTTTGAACCGTCAAAGCGCGATCCTCCATCTGGCCAATCGACGGCTTCTTTACCGTCCGACCTTATGGGCGCTGGTTATCCTCTCCGCTCTTCACTTCTCGAAAATCTCGGCTTTTCCATCAAATCATCAGAGAGACCTATGAACGCTCACACCGCTGGCCATTTCCAGATGAATGACGTCGATGGCGCCGATATTGCCGAAGCACTGTTCGGGCCGTCGAAGAAAGAGGTGGCGCAGGCCTTGGTCGGCAGCAAATTAATCACCAGCAGCGAAACCGAATTCGCCATTATTTCCGCGCAGTGCGACAACACGTCGGTTGAAATCGACCGCAACGGCCATCCCTTTGCGCGATCAATCCGCGGTTGTTTCGTGTCGCCTACGGAATCTTTGCTGGATGCCATGGCCGCGCATTACGCGGCGATCTGCGACATGCCCGATGTGCCATCGCTCGCATCGAACCTTCAGGTGCTTCGGGATCATGATATCGGATATGATCCGGGGTACGAAATGTCCGCGCTTCTGGCGCATCACCTTCAAAACCCTGTCCTTCCCGACATCAATACGCGTCTCCGCCTAATGTCTGCGCTATCCCTGTCCAAACCGGATCAGACAAAAAACACCAAGGCCCGATCTCAAATTCTGGCATATTGGCTCAGTCATTATGACCACACGCAGGAGCGGGTTCCGGCTGATATTGCAATCGCCGCTGCCAGGTCCTTTCGACATGACGGCGAAATTGACGACGCATTCGGGATTCTGGATCGTGCCGATGAGGCTGAGCTGAGCGAAGACACGCTGAAAATCATCTGCGTCCAAAAGGCGTCGCTATGGATCGACCGCCACGACCGAAACGGCAACGTCCGACACCTCCTCACCGCCGCGACATTCCTTGCGCAAGCTGAGGCTCTTGGCCCAAATGAATATACGAAGAAGGTACGGGCTCGGTGGGAAGCGCGTCATGGGGTTCTCGCCCGCTAAGTGGCATAGCGGGTATACCAGTCGATCGGCACGACCTCGGCACATACCTGGCTTCCCAAAGAGGCCAGGAACACGCGCTCGCTCGATACTCGCTCATCGTCGCCCTCGATCCACCATTGTCGGCGATCGGCGTTCCAGCGATACCCAGCGCGCTTCAGCATAGAGCGCATCTCGAAGGGAGCGCCGGACGCGAACAGCCGAAAGGTTTGACGTTCGGCTTTCTCGATAAGATGCGCTGCAGTGGTTCGCCCATCCTTGGCAATTCTGGCAAGCAGGCAAGCGAGCGCCCAAGCGTCGTCACCTGCGCGATGGGCGTTGGGCATATGGAAACCGGCCGAACTCACGAGGTGGCCAAGCGCCCTGCCCTCCAATCCGAACTCTCGCCAATCGATATCGCGTAAGCTGCAGGCCCAGGGATGTGTCAGTGACGGAAAACGCTTGATCAAAAAGGGGCGGTCAAAAGCTGCCTGATGGCTGACAAGCACATCGACCTGATCAAAGATCGTCCGCACCAGTTGCTCGTCGAACGATTTGCCTTTCAGCAGCTTATCGTCGATCCCCGTTAACGCCTCAATCTCGGGCGACAGCGCATGTCCGGGGTCCTCAACCATTGTCGTCGGCAAGCTGATGTCAACGAGGTTGCCCTCCCCGTTCAAAGCCAGTGTCACGATCGCGATCTCGATCGCTTTATCCTGGTTGGCATCCAATCCAGTCGTTTCGATATCGACGACACCGATCCTTAGATATGGCCCTTCGGCAGGCATGGGATGTGCCCAAAAATCTGTCGGGTGCGGCAGCGGTCGCAGCACACGGTATCTGGGATCCCGCTCGATCTGCGACGCCAGACGCTCGCTGGTCGATGGCAAGCGATGATAGAATGAATCCACGTTTTTTTCCCTTCCAAATAGAGATTTACTCCTTTTCGGATTGGAAAGTTCTCAGGGATGCAGCGGATGTTTCCCCGGGGAAACACCCACACTTCCGAATGCCCAATGTCATAAAATGCTGCGTGTTTCCCCGGGGAAACATCGACTGCCAGTTCGGCAATTGTGTTGTGTTGAGGCGGTGGTTAGAGCGACCTCGATCTGTCCGGAGCATTCAATGACTAGCTACCCTATCATCCAGCCCGTCATTCTCTCCGGAGGATCAGGGACGCGCTTGTGGCCAATGTCGCGACCGGAAATGCCCAAACAGATGCTGGCGCTTTCCGGGGAGCGGACGATGCTTCAGCAGACAGCGTTGCGCACCACAGATCGGACGCGTTTTGCGGCACCTATTGTCGTCGGCAACGCCCGCCATGCCGATGTGATCGATTCCCAATTATCAGCCATCGGAATCGTCGATGCTCAGCTATTGCTAGAGCCATGTGCGCGAAACACAGCGCCGGCAATTGCGCTGGCAGCATTCGCGGCAGGCGCCGACAATAGTGTTTTGCTGGTAATGCCGTCGGACCAGATCATTTCTGATCCAGAGGCATTTCAGGCGGCGATCAGGGCAGCTCTGCCGCTCGTCGCCGATGGTTGGCTGGCGACATTTGGCATTCGCCCCGACAAACCTGAAACTGGCTATGGTTATATCCAGTCTGGGGAAATGCTTGCTCCCGGCGTTCACCGAGTGCTTCGCTTTGTCGAGAAACCGCCAATTGAGAAAGCGCGGGAGATGATCGCAAGCGGCGATCATGCGTGGAACGGCGGCATCTTCATGTTTCGCGCGGACCAATATCTTACGGTCCTGCGGCATCATGCATCCGCCATGGCCGATGCAGCGCAGACTGCGATGAATGCCGCGCGGAGCGAGGGCACCCATATCTTGCCAGACCGGCAGGCTTTCGAAGCCTCGCCGTCCGATTCAATTGATTATGCCGTGATGGAAAAAGCTGATCGGGTGGCCGTCGTTCCAGTTGATATGGGATGGAGCGACCTTGGTAGTTGGGATGCGCTTCACGCAATCAGTGACCTGGACGATGACGGAAACACCTGCGCTGGGCCGGTATTAACGATAGGAACCAGCAATTGCCTGGTGCGCAGCGATGGATTGAAGATTTCCATCGTTGGCGGGCAAGATCTAATCGTAGTGGCCAGCGGCGACGAAGTGCTGATTCTGCCGCGGGGTCGCAGCCAAGAAGTTAAGAAGGTAATCGCCGCGCGCGAGAAATTGGAACAAGCTTGAGACTGGCAGTTATGGCTATCCATCGACCCGTCTCAGCCATTGCTCAAATGGCATAGAAAAGCCCCGCCGTGCTGCTCTTCCAGACCTGTTTCCCCGGGGAAACAGAGCAGTCAGCTTTATGACTAAAGCGACTTTTTCAGCGCCTGATTGACGAAATCCAGGATTTTCCGGCGGCTTAACCCGGTCTTTGGTTGGATTTTGATCGTCAACGCCCCCCGCGGGCTTGGCGTAACAGACAGAATGAGCGTGCCGTTCTCGTCGCGAAATTCTGATACCGGTACAGGCGTTGCGACGGTAGGTGCCGACAACAGCCTCTTCATTACTTGATTGGCAGGCAGGGGTGGGTTTCCGGTGTCACGTCGCTCCTGCTGGATCACGGCGAGGTTCTTGGCCTCAGCCAATATCGCTGGTGCTAGATCCTCTTGACCGATCATCTGCGCCAATGCGTAGGCTGGCTTAAGCTGGAGGTCTGACGGATCTCCAAAGGCTGAAATGACATCCTGCGGCAACTCCGCAACGCGGATCATCTTGGATAGCCATCCTTTCGACAGCTTCAATCGTTCTGCCATTCGGCTAAGATGGTTGTTGTAATGGGTCTTCAGTGCTGCTGCGTAATTTAACGCCCGCTCAAAGTCTGAGATGTCCGCACGCGCCCGGTTCTCAATGTCTGCCAATCTGAATGCTGTTTCGTCGTCTAGCTTTGCGACTTGGGCGAGGAATCGCATCTCGGGATAGCTGTGGCGACGCAGCCAGGAGATAGACCAATGTCGCCGCGTACCGGCGACCACCTCATAATCGTGGTCAGGATCGCCCTCGATCTTGCGGACCAGTGCAGGAAATTTCTGGCCTCCTTCAGCAATGAGAGAGTCGAGGAGTTCGCGACAATTGGTCTCGGACAAATTCGCATAGTTTCGCGCATTGCCGGGCCAAACGCGCACCCGATCAGGATCGAGCAGCAACTCAGTAACCTGAGTAACCTCGCGGCTTGTAACTCGCGCAATCGCATTACTGCGACCAAGCAAGGTCGTGCCCCGAGCTCGTTCTGTCCGTGTCGGGGCAGGGGAGGCAGCAACATCGTCGTCATCGGACAAAAAATCGCTCAGCCATTCGCTTTGTTTGCGTGCCATGTGCGTGCCTTCTTCGTTCGTATCAAATCAGCGCTTGGGCGAGCGCGATGTCAGTGGGCACTGGTGTCCGCCCCCAACCTTGGCGCACCAATTGTTCAATCTGTCCCAGCGCCTCATCCAGATTGGACCGGCAGCGCTTGTGGGTCTTGGGGGTGCCGATCGGCCGCTCCAGTTCGTAGACCGTCATCATCCGCATTGCCGCGTGGCTGATTTCCGCAGACTCCAGAATGGGTATCGTCAGGAGGGAAGGGCCGAAGCTTTGCTCCATGATTGCACGGACCATGGCGTGACTGGGATCATTGCCGTCGAACTTTGAGCAGATCAGCCGCACGAACTGATAATCCACCTCGATGCCGGCTTCATTTAGCTGATGCAGGACCTGGTCCATCATCGACAGGAACTGGACCGTCGAACAAAAGTCCGGGGTGGTAGCTGCCAATGGCACCAGCAGGGCGTTGGCGGCCTGCATCACCGCCAAGCTGATCGTGCCCAATGCCGGCGGTGGGTCGAGAAGGACGATATCGTAATCCCGAGCGAGGTCCGCCAAGCCCTGCTTTAGTTTACGGAACCGTGCCGATAGGACCGATCCACCATCGCTGCCCGCGGCCGCCAGCTCATACTCGATATCGAACAGCTCGAGGTTGGAAGGGATCAGATCGACATTGGGCCAGGGTGTCTGTTTGACCGCATATAGGAGATCGGCCTGGGTCGGATCGATCGACAGATAGGGGTAGAGCGTTTCTTCACGTTTGATGTTGAAATGCGGATTGAAGCCAAACAGCGTCGTCGTCGTTGCCTGGCTGTCGCAGTCGACCACCAGCACGCGATATCCCTGGATCCCGAAATAGTGCGCCAGATGCGTCGTGACGGTCGATTTCCCGACACCACCTTTGAAATTCTGGACGGCGATGATCGCCGGGGGGTCATCGGAGGCGCGGGCAGGGGAGGCGTTCAGGACTTGGCGCATATGGAGAAGCTGATCGACGCTATAACCCTGACGTCGCCCATTATTGCCTGCAGGAGGCGGAGGCAGGCGCCCGTCCTCCTCAGCCATCCGTATCCGATTGGTCGAACAACCCAAAAGTTGCGCGGCCTCAGCAATGCCGATCCGCACATTCAGGCCTTTGCGACTTTCCGGCAAAAATGCGTTACGTCTCAACCGCTCGATCATGCGCTCGCCCGCATCAGCAAGCTTTCCGATCTCCCCGACAATTGCACTCATTGCGTTTCAGCCGATCCAATTTGAATTCGAACAGGCTGATTTATGCGAGAAAAGCTTCATTTAATCAAATTTCTCCCGCTTCGCTTTTCCGAAAATGTCGGTAGTCAGCAACCGCTGTGTCGCGAACAATGCTCGGCTATGTGAAGTACGCCTGCTCAACCGCGTTGCCACAATAGATTGCGAGCTACGATCTAGGCTCAACAAGTCATTGAAACAGGGGGAAATCATGTCGTTCAAACCGCTTCGCAAAGCCGTCTTTCCCGTGGGCGGCCTGGGGACGCGCTTTTTGCCCGCAACCAAGGCGATGCCCAAGGAGATGTTGCCGATCGTCGATCGCCCGCTGATCCAATATGCCGTCGAAGAGGCGATGGAAGCGGGGATCGAACAGATGATCTTCGTCATCGGACGCGGAAAATCAGCGATCGAGGATCATTTCGACATCGCCTTCGAGCTTGAATCGACGATGACCGATCGCGGCAAATCGCTCGATATCCTCGATGCGACCCGCTTGCAGCCGGGTCAGATCGCCTATGTCCGGCAGCAGGAGCCCATGGGGCTGGGGCATGCGGTTTGGTGCGCACGTCATATCGTCGGTGACGAACCCTTTGCCGTCCTGCTGGCCGATGATTTCATGATGGGGGCACCCGGATGTCTGAAGCAGATGGTCGAGGCCTATAACCGGGTCGGCGGCAATTTGATCTGTGCGCAGGAAGTGGCCGACGATCAGACCGACAAATATGGCGTGATCACGCCGGGCAGCCGGGATGGCGCACTGACCGAAGTGCGCGGACTGGTGGAAAAGCCGAAAGCGGGTACGGCGCCGTCAAATCTCGCAGTGATCGGACGCTATGTGCTTCAGCCCGAAGTGATGCGCGTGCTGGAGACGCAGGAAGCGGGTGCGGGTGGTGAAATCCAGCTGACCGACGCGATGGCGCGGATGATCGGCGACCAGCCATTCCACGGCGTGACGTTCGACGGCGTCCGCTATGACTGCGGCGACAAGGCGGGGTTACTGCAAGCGAATCTGGCGGTCGCGGTCGAGCGTGAGGATATCGGCCCGGCGGTCCGTGCTTTTGCGAAGCAGACATGTGCCAAATTTGGTTCGATATAAGCTCCGCTAAAATACGACGAAAGCACATTCCTTTGCTCTCACAGTTCGTGCTTTCGAGTATCAAACCAAGCCGCCCTCATAATCGTCCGTTTTCCACGCTACCGAAACCGCATGCTCTCACTGGAGAGCAGGTGCCGGCATGGCCGGCACTCCCGCATAAGCGGCATGCATTGGTTTTTGGGGTTTTTGAGACGGTTCTTCCATCACGCCGTCAGGCGCAACGCGGTTGGCCGACTAGGCCAATCTCAATTAATCCTTGTCTAATAAACTTCGATTGCGGTTGCGGACGGTTTTGAGACTCACATTGAGGACCGTCCAGTGAAGCTCCGAGACGAGCGAGCATCTTTCCCAAAGCACCATCTGCCATATGCTCGGCCAATTCGCGGCAGCTAAGCCCAGCGCGCATATGACCCAGCGCTTCGATCCGCTCAGCCTCATGGACGACAACATCGTCGGGAAGGGGGGCAAGGCGCATCCAGCGGGGCAGGAAGCGTGAAATGCCGTGTGGCTCTGCAGGCCGATAAGCGTTCGATGTCTGGTGGTAACGAGGGCCCGGTCCCTGAGCGTCGACCTTTTTGAACCGGCGTTGTTTGATCAGGAAACCCGCGGCTTCCAACAGGCTGAGTGCGCGCGCAATGGTTGCGCGGCCAAGTGCCGTTGCCTCGGCCAGATAATCGTAGCTCGGGTAGACACGGCCCCGGTTGAGCCTGGCGAGCGTCAGCAGCGTTTCATACACCCGCACTGCACCTGCGGTCAGCGCGGCGATCGGCCGCTCAGCGGCGGTTAGGGACCGTCCTTCGCTGCGCGCCGCACGCTTCAATCTGCGCCCCGTGTCCAAGGCTGCGCGCGCCTGACGAAGCAAGCGATCGGTTTCGCCCTTCCCTGGGACCGCAAAGAACATGTCTTCGAATGTGCCGGCTTCAATGCTTCCCCGCAGCACGGGTGCCCCGGTGCGATTAGAAGCGCCTGACCGCGCAGGCCGCTTCCGCTTGACCGATCCCAGCGCCATGGCTGCCGCCTGATCGAGGGTATAAAAATCCATCTTCCATCCCCTGATGGGGCTGGGACAGCAGGCAAAAAGATTCCGTGGCGCGAAACGCGCATCCTTGAACCGAAGCTCGATCAGGCGTATGGAGAATGAGACGCTAATCTCGGACGACGTTTGGCGACGTCGCTCCACATACCTTTGGGATGCCCGGCCTTCACCGCCGGGCTTTCCTTTATCTGGTCACAGCCACTCCATTGATTTGCATTCGGCCCCACCGCCGAATGGCATCAATTGTTGCAGCAAAAATCCAACATCGGAAGCGTCCGCGGTTCGTGCTTTTGGATATCAAACCCGAAAAAAGTTCGTGCTTTCGGATATCAAACCGCGCTGCATTCGTGCTTTCGGATATCTATGTCCGCGCAACTTCGTGCTTTCGAGTAGCAATGGCGCGAAGCAGGGGGCTTAGCGCGGCGCCGGTGACGTGGGCGAAGCACTGTCCATGTCGATCGTCATGGGTTCGGCAAGGGCAGGAGGGCGCTTGGTGATGACCACCCGTGCCGGGATCGACGGGCGCCCGCGGCGTGGCGGGGCAGGGGCCGTACCTTCCGCCGGTTGGTCCGCAATTTCCACCAGTTCCAACCGATAATCCGGGATCGTATCGGCAGCCGCAATCTGCCGGATTGCAGCGCGGAAATTGGGAAGGGGGTTCTGATAGCCGATTTGCAAGCGGAAGGCCGCGAGATCGACATCAAGCCGATCTTCGCCGCTCGAGCGTGCCACTTCATAAATGCGGCGTTCGATCGGCCCGAGCTGGAAATAGGCATTGGCATAATCGAGCACGTTGCGGTCGAGCAGGATTGCTCGAAACAGCCAGTCGCACATGCGGATCCGCACCGCTTTCAGCCGCCGCTCACCCTTGCGGGTCTTGGTATAGTGAAGCCTGGCCTCTGAGAGCCACGAGAAGAACCCTTCCTCGCCTTCTCCGCCCGCTTCGATGTTGGTCTTGATCTGGGTGCCTTGAAGCCGCTCCAGCGCCTCTGAGAGGCGCCCATAGGACCGGGCGGAGTGATTGGCACCGGTGACCTGAAACAGGTCGTGTGCCGTAAAGGTGAAGTCCTGGGCGACCTGCTCCCCAGCCTCGACCTTGGCGGCCATAAGGCTAGCAATATAGAGGACGACTTCCTTGTCGTAGATGGTCGCCACCCCGGTCGCCGACGGCCGCACCTCGATCGAAACGGCGTCGCGTTGATAGGTGAGCGGCTTCATCCAGGCGTTTTTGGACAGCGCGAAGAACGGAAACGCCATCAGCGAGCGCTCGCCGCGGATCTCGCTCAGCAGCGGACTATCGAGACGGAACAGGCTCCCTTGGTCGGAAGGCGCGACAGCCCGCGACCGGTTCGCACGCGAAGGGGAGGGGGGGCGGCTCATGTTCTATTTCTACTCGAAAGCACGAAGATTGGAGAAGGTAACGGTATCGGGCTTCTGATTTTCGCGGACCGCCGCCGCCAAATTCGTGCTTTCGGATATTAAATAGGCACCAGATGTTTGGTCAGACCGCCGGGTCAGATCGGCGCTCCGCAAGCCCATCATCGCGGTTGGACGGCGCGTTCGGTCGCTTGATCGGCGGCCTCGAATGGCGAGGTAGCGTTTGCCCGGGGATCGTAATTGCGGTCGATCCGGTTGCGCAGACGGGCCTGAACGCGGTTCTGAATGCGATTGTTGATGCGAGCCATGGGATTGACCCCCTCGACCTGAGCACGGGTCTGACGCACCCCTGCCTGGCCAGCAGCACTCTCGGCGATCTGGCCTGCCCGCGGGGGCGGGGTGGTCGATTGCGGGGGCGGCAACTGGTTCAGCGTTGGATCGGCCGTTAGCCCGCCCACGTCCTGCGCCCACGCCGGCGCCGCAATTGCGCTCACCATCAGCGTGGCGATCACGCCAATCCTGTTACGCATTATAATCTCCAAACGTGCGGCCCTGATCACATAAAGCCCATTTGCATCAGTGTAGCTATTAAAGGAGGACCCGCCAACCATGACAAGAGCATGGGGCAAGAAGTCGAATATGTCGCTTTGGTTCGCCGCCCCCTCCAAATTCGACCATCCGCCATTAAATTAAATGAAGGCAGCGCACTCAGATTAGCGGCAAGGATGCGTCGTGCGAACGGCATCGAGACGAACCGGAGCATAATGGCTCCAGGCAGCCATTTAATCCTTTTCTGCAATCTACGGATACAAATGCCGCCCCTACATAGTCTGATATCTCTTCGCCATACTAGCTTGATCACAATATGACGTGCTTGTTTTGGCTAACTGTCTCCGATAGGGATATATTTTTAATCACAATTACGCTTTGATGAAATCGAAGTAATTCGGGCCTACCTTTGCCATAGCCACGTCATGATGTGGTTATTTACCGAGGTCTTATTTTGTATTGTTTTGCATATACAATTGGCTAATTGGGTATGATGCGTATAATTTACGATAACTCACACCATTCATCGATATCACTATATCTTCTTTGGTTGCATTGCCTTTCTCTCCCTGACCAACTAGCTCACTTTCTTTTTTCAAAGGAATCTCATGCGTATCGTGATGATCGGCTCGGGCTATGTGGGCCTGGTATCGGGCGCGTGCTTTGCCGATTTCGGGCATGACGTGGTGTGCGTCGACAAGGATGCGACCAAAGTCGACAAGCTGAACGCGGGCGGCATTCCGATTTACGAGCCGGGGCTGGACGAGCTGGTCGCGCGCAATGTCGCGGCGGGGCGGCTGTCGTTCACGACCGAACTGGCCGGGCCGGTCGGTGAGGCTGAAGTGGTGTTCATCGGCGTCGGTACGCCTGCGAGACGCGGCGATGGCCATGCCGACCTGTCCTACGTCTATGCCGCTGCGCGCGAGATTGGCGCGGCGCTGAAGGGCTTTACCGTGGTCGTCACCAAATCGACCGTGCCCGTCGGCACCGGCGACGAGGTCGAGCGGATTATTGCGGAGGAAAATCCGGACGCGGATTTCGCCGTCGCGTCCAACCCCGAATTCCTGCGCGAGGGCGCGGCGATCGAGGACTTTAAGCGTCCTGACCGCATCGTCGTTGGCATCGAGGACGAGCGCGCCCGCGGGCCGATGACCGAGGTGTACCGTCCGCTGTTCCTCAACCAGTCGCCGCTCTTGTTCACTCGCCGTCGCACCAGCGAGTTGATCAAATATGCCGCCAACGCGTTCCTCGCGATGAAGATCACCTTCATCAACGAGATCGCGGACCTGTGCGAAAAGGTCGGGGCCGACGTGCAGGACGTGTCGCGCGGCATTGGGCTCGACAACCGGATCGGGTCGAAATTCCTGCACGCCGGACCCGGCTATGGCGGATCCTGTTTTCCCAAGGACACTCTCGCGCTAGTCAAGACCGCCGAGGACAATGGCGCGCCGATCCGGTTGATCGAGACCACGGTTGCGGTCAACGACAAGCGCAAGCGGGCGATGGCGCGCAAGGTGATCGCGGCGGTCGGCGGCGACGTACGCGGCAAGACCATAGGCGTGCTCGGGCTGACGTTCAAACCCAATACCGACGATATGCGCGATTCACCCGCCATCGCTATCGTCCAGGCATTGCAGGACGCAGGCGCGGTCATCCGCGGTTACGACCCGGAAGGCATGGAAGCGGCCAAGGCGGTGATGCCCGACATCACTTATTGTGATAGCGCCTATGACGTCGCCGCGGGTGCATCGGCGGTGGTAATCGTCACCGAATGGAACGCGTTCCGCGCACTCGACCTGTCGCGTTTGAAGGCGAAAATGGAGCAGCCGGTGCTGGTCGACCTACGCAACATATATCACGCGGATGAGATGAAGCGCGTAGGGTTCGCCTATTCCAGCGTTGGTCGTGAGAGTGGTATGAATTGATTTTTTGCA
>NZ_JBTKVV010000011.1:0-69197 GCF_054457155.1 Sphingomonas aestuarii
AGCGCCCAGGAATGGACGCCGGGGGAGGATGGCGCGCGGGCGCGGGTCAATGATTTCGTCGGCGAGGCTGCGGATTACGAGGCGACGCGCAACCTGCCCTCGATCGAAGGAAGCGCGCGCCTGTCGCCTCACCTCCATTTCGGCGAGGTGTCGCCTGCCCATGTCTGGCACCGCACGATGAAGGCAGGCGGATCGGTCGATGTGTTCCTGGGCGAACTGGGATGGCGCGATTATGCGCAGAACGTGATCCTGCAGTTTCCGGATTACGCATCGAAGAACGCGCGCGACCGGTTCGACGCGCTGCCGTGGCGCGACTTGCGCGAGGCGCGGGGGGATTTCGCGGCCTGGAAGGAGGGCCGCACCGGCTATCCGATCGTCGATGCCGGGATGCGGCAACTCTGGACCAGCGGCTGGATGCACAATCGCGTGCGGATGATCGCAGCGTCGTTCCTGATCAAGCATTTGCTGATCGACTGGCGTCATGGCGAACAATGGTTCTGGGACACGTTGGTCGATGCCGATTACGGGTCGAACGCGGTCAACTGGCAATGGGTCGCGGGAACGGGGATCGATTCCAACATGTTCAGCCGGATCATGGCGCCACTGTCGCAATCGGAGAAATTCGAGTCCGGCGATTATATCCGCGAATGGGTGCCGGAGCTGGCGAAGCTGTCGGACGCGGTGATCCACGATCCCGACGAGCATGGGTGTCGGCCGAAGGACTATCCGGCCAAGATCATCGGGCATCGCGAAGCGCGCGAGCGTGCGCTTGCGGCTTATGCCAAGGTGAAGTGAGAGGGCTTGCGAAGAGTCTTGCTCGGTGCATTAGGGAGACATGATCGCTTTCCAATTCGTCATTCCCGCGCGCGCGGGAATCCATAAGCACTGGCATGGGTTATGGATTCCCGCCTGCGCGGGAATGACGGGTGGAGTGGATGCCGCGTGAACGTTGAGCGCAGCAATCGGGGGCGTCGTGTCGTCGCGCCACGCGGGCATCGCGCGCGGGCGATCGATACGCTGCTCAACCCCTTCACGGCGCTGTTTCACGGCTTCCTCGACCGGATGGATGGCGCGATCGTCGATGGCGCGATCGAGGCGAGCCTGCCCGACGGCACCACGCGCCTGCTCGGCGGACGGCGACCGGGGCCGCATCCGGTGGTGCACCTCCACAGCTGGCGCGCGCTCGTCAGCCTGGCGGCGGGCGGCTCGGCGGGATGGTATGAGGCGTGGGCGCGCGGCGACTGGTCGTCCCCCGATCCAGTGCCCTTGTTCGAGATTTTTACGCTCAATCGCACCACGCTTGCGCTGCTGGGGCGGGCAAGTCCGGCGACGCGGGTGTTTCGGCGGCTGGCGCACCGACTGCGGCGCAACGACAAGAAGGGATCGCGGCGCAACATCGCCTATCATTACGATCTGGGGAATGATTTCTATCGCGCGTGGCTGGACCCGACGCTGACCTATTCGAGTGCGCTGTTCGGTGCACCCGTCGCTCACCCTGAGCCTGTCGAAGCCGGGATGGCGGAAGCACCCTTGGACGGGCTCAGGGTAAGCGCGCAGGGGCGTCCGACCGCAGGAGGTCTGGAGGCGGCGCAGCAGGCCAAGCTCGACGCCATCCTGGCGCGCACGGCGACCGGACCCGGCGATACCATCCTCGAGATCGGCTGCGGCTGGGGATCGTTTGCCGAAACCGCGGCGCGGGGCGGGCGGCGAGTCCATGCGCTGACCCTGGCTGCCGAACAGAAGCGCCATGTCGAAGCGCGGATGGCCGCGGCCGGGCTGACGGGGGTGGCGGTCGAACTGACCGATTATCGCGATGTCGCGGGCACCTATGACGCGGTTGCGAGCATCGAGATGGTCGAGGCGGTGGGGCAGGAATATTGGCCCGCCTATCTCCAGACCATTGCCCGCGTGCTCAAACCGGGAGGCCGGGCGGCGATTCAGTATATCGCGATCGACGATGCGATCTTCGCGAACTACGCCGCCAATGTCGACTTCATTCAGACCTATGTCTTTCCCGGCGGGCTGTTGATCTCGGAAAGTCGGTTTCGTCGAATTGCCGAAGATTGCGGGCTGGAATGGGCCGATCCGCATCGCTTCGGCGCCGACTATGCCGAAACGCTTCGGCTGTGGCGCGAGGCGTTCGACGCCGCCGATCGCGAAGGGCGGATACCGGTTGCATTCGACAACGCCTTCCGCGAGCTTTGGCGCTATTATCTGATGTATTGCGAAGGCGGATTCAGAGGCGGCGCGATCGACGTCGCCCAGGTGACGCTGGTGAAGAAGGAGTGAGGGGGATGATCGGACGGTTGCTCGGCGGAATTGCGGGTCTTGCGCTGTTGGCGGGATGCGCGGCGGAAACGCAGGTCGCGTCGCTGAACGGCATACCGGTCGCGAAGGACGCGGTGGTGTCCGATGCGATGACCGTCGCGCCCTCCGATCTGGGGCGATTGCAGCAGGTCGGCGCGGAAATCCTGTTCTGGGACCAGCCGACGCGCGAGCGCAATTTCCGGCAGATGGAGGCGATTTTCCCCGGCTATGTCGTCCAGGCCGGATCGCGGGTGAAGCCGCTTCCCGCAGGCACGCCGCTGCCGGTCGATGGCGCGACGGTCGATGCGTATATGAAGGCGAACAACGTCGCCGGACTGATCGTGGTTCAGGACGGGCGGGTGCGGCTGGAACGCTATGGCCTGGGGTTCGGACGCGAGGGGCGCTGGACCAGTTTTTCGGTCGCCAAGTCATTTACCTCGACGCTGGTCGGCGCGGCGATCAAGGACGGTTTCATCAAGTCGGTCGACGAGCCGGTGACGCGCTATATCCCCGAACTGGCGGGGTCGGGCTATGACGGAGTGACGATCGCGCAGTTGCTGACGATGACGTCGGGGGTGCGCTGGAACGAAGATTATACCGACCCCAATTCGGACGTGGCGCGCATGTATGCCAAACCCGCGCCCGCGGGAATGGACGCGACGGTCGCCTATATGCGGACGCTGCCGCGTGAGACCAAGCCGGGCGACAAATTCGTCTACAAGACCGGTGAGACCAACCTGATCGGCGTTCTCGTGTCGAATGCGATCGGCAACCGGTCGATCGCGACCTATCTGAGCGAGAAGATCTGGAAGCCCTATGGTTTCGAGCAGGACGCGTTCTGGATGGTCGACCCGACCGGGCAGGAAGTCTCAGGCTGCTGCCTGTCGGTGTCGTTGCGCGATTATGCCCGGATGGGGCTGTTCGCGCTGGAGGGCGGAGCAGGCCTGGTGCCCGATGGCTGGATCGCGGAAGCGACGCGACCGCACGTCACGCTGAACGCCGCCGGGTTCGGCTATGGTTACCAGTGGTGGACCTATCCCGGCGGGCTGTATGGCGGGCAGGGGATTTTCGGTCAGTCGATCACGGTCGATCCGAAAACGAAGACGGTGATTGCGATGGTCAGCGCGTGGCCGCGTGCGACGGGGAGCGACCTGACCATGCCTCGCTTGAAGTTTGTGAGTGAATTGGTGGCGGCTGCCGAGAAGTAGTCCGTTTCGCTTCCCTCTTTGTCGTCATTGCGAGCGTAGCGAAGCAATCCAGAGCGGTGCGCGTAACGGCTGGATTGCTTCGCTAGGGTCCAAACTCAATCAGGAGATCGACGTGACGGAGCCGATTTTGGTGCCAGGCAAGGCGCGAGGAAGGCGCGATGCTTGAGCATCGTGCCCGACGAGCAACGCTGCCTGGCGCCGAAATCGGCCCGCCGCAAAGCGGTCGCCCGGAGCGGCGGGTGGGCGATCACGCCGACCCCCTGATTGAGTTTGGACCCTAGGCTCGCAATGACACAGGGAAGGTTCAGTCCACCCGTTCGAAATGGCCGGTGGCGAAATCCTCGGCCAGCAGCGCGGCGATCCGCTCGCCGACGACCTCCGGCAGCTTCACGCTGTTGGGGTCTTCGCCGGGATAGGCGCGCTCGCGCATCTTGGTGCGGGTGGCGCCGGGATCGATGATCGCGACGCGGACCTTGCCCAGCCCGCGATGTTCCTCGGAATAGCTCGCCAGCAGCGTGTCGAATGCTGCTTTGGACGCGCCGTACAGCCCCCAATAGGGACGCGGGCTGCGACCGACGCTGGAGGTCAGACCGACGACGCGACCACGCCCGCTTTTCTTGAGCAGGTCGTCGAACGACGCGATCAGTGCGGCCTGCGCACTGACGTTCAGCGTCAGCAGCCGCGCCATTTCCTTCATGTCGATCGCGGGCACCGCCGATAGCTGGCCCAGCGTCGCGGCGTTCAGCACCAGCATGTCGAGCTTGCCCCAGCGTTCGCTGACCGCCTGCGCCAGCCGCGCGACGCTGTCGCCGTCGATCAGGTCGAGCGGCGCGATGGTCGCGGTGCCGCCCGCCTCGTGAATGCGTTCCTCGACTTCCTCAAGCCCGGCGGCGGTACGCGCGGTGAGCACGACATGCGCGCCGCGTGTGCCCAGCGCGATGGCGGTCGCCGCGCCGATGCCGCGCGATGCGCCGGTGACGAGCGCGATTTTGTCGGTGAAGGATTTGTCGGTCATGTGCAGTCCTGGGATATTTCCCCGCGCTCAGGCTGAGCCTGTCGAAGCCGGGTTTGTCTCGACACCCTTCGACAAGCTCAGGGTGAGCGCGGTTGCGAAGAGTTGTTCTAACCCACCCGTTCTTCGAGCAGGGCGAACTGGTCGACCTGTGTAGTTTCGTCCTGATCGGTCAGCGGGGTGGGGTAATCGCCGGTGAAGCAGGCGTCGCAATAGCCGGGTTCGCGCTCGGCGCGCGTCGGCTGACCCAGCGCCTTGTAGAGGCCGTCGATGGAGACAAAGGCCAGGCTGTCGGCATGGATGAAGTCGGTCATCCCGCCGACATCGTGCTTGGCGGCAAGCAGCTTGGCGCGCTCGGGCGTATCGACGCCGTAGAAGCAACTGTGCCGGGTCGGCGGCGATGCGATCCGCATGTGAACCTCTGCCGCGCCCGCATCGCGCATCATCTGCACGATCTTGAGGCTGGTTGTCCCGCGCACGATCGAATCGTCGACCAGAATCACGCGCTTGCCCGCGATCAGCGAGCGGTTGGCGTTGTGCTTCAGCTTGACGCCCAGATGACGGACCTTGTCGCCCGGCTGGATGAAAGTGCGGCCGACATAATGCGAGCGGATGATGCCGAGTTCGAACGGAATGCCCGACGCCTGAGCGTATCCGATCGCGGCGGGCACGCCCGAATCGGGCACCGGGATGACCAGATCGGCATCGACCGGCGATTCCATCGCGAGTTGCGCGCCGATTTCCTTGCGCACTGCATAAACCGAGCGATCCTCGGCGATCGAATCGGGGCGCGAGAAATACACCCATTCGAAGATGCAGGGCCGCGCCGCACGCTCGCCGAACGGGCGGATCGAGCGGACCTCGGTGCCCTTGACGATGACCAGTTCGCCGGGCTCGACATCGCGTTCGTAGGTCGCGCCGACGACGTCGAGCGCGACCGTTTCGGACGCGAAGATCACGCTGTCGCCCAGCTTGCCCATCACCAGCGGACGGATGCCCAGCGGATCGCGGCATGCGATCATCCCCTCAGGCGTCATCACGATCAGCGAATAGGCGCCCTCGACCCGTTTCAGCGCGTCGATGAACTTGTCGAGCAGCGTCCGGTAATGCGAGGTCGCGACCAGGTGGATGATCGTCTCGGTATCGCTGGTCGACTGGAAGATCGAACCCGATCGGATCAGGTCGCGCCGCAGCCGCATCGCGTTCGAGATGTTGCCGTTATGCGCGATCGAAAAACCGCCCGAGGCCAGTTCGGCATAGAGCGGCTGCACGTTTCTGAGCGCGGTTTCTCCCGTCGTCGAATAGCGGACATGGCCGGCCGCAACTTCGCCCGGCAGCGCTTCGATAATCTCGGGCCGGTCGAAATTGCCGGCGACATGGCCCATCGCGCGGTGATTGTGGAATTGCTGGCCGTCGAAGCTGGAAATCCCGGCGGCTTCCTGTCCCCGGTGCTGGAGCGCGTGAAGCCCCAGCGCGACGAGCGCGGCCGCTCCTTCCGCGCCGGATACCCCGAACACGCCGCATTCTTCGCGGAGTTTGTCGTCGTCGTAAGGATTGGTGGTCAGCATGCAGCCCAGCTTCGCGTGATCCAAGTCACCGGCCATATAGGGAGGGTTGGCCGCTTTGTCCCCCCTTTGTCACACATCGCTGAACCTGCCGTGAAATCGGGCGTTTTTGCATTGTCGCAACGGAGAATGACGATGGCGAAGGATCACGGACCGCAGATCAAGGACGACAAGCTGTACGAGGAACTGCGCAAGCAGGGCGAATCGAAGGAAAAGGCCGCCCGCATCGCCAATGCGAAGGCGGCGGGGACGCTCGACCGCAAGGGGACGAATCTCGACGATCGTTCGAAGGACGAACTGTACGATGAGGCGAGAGACATCGGGATCGAGGGGCGGTCGCAGATGTCGAAGGATGAACTGGTCAAGGCGATCCGCTCGCATTGAAGCGCTAAATTGCGGTCTAGCGAAATCGCCTTCCCCGTTCGTTTCGAGCGAAGTCGAGAAACGCGATGTTGGCGCTCGGGTCACGTTTCTCGACTTCGCTCGAAACGAGCGGGTTGGGGGTGTCTCGGGGATGAGGTTCAACCGATCTCCACCCTCAGCGATGCGATCAGCCGGTCGGCGGTTTTCAGGCGAGGTTCCTCCTCGTCCAGAATCGCGTGGAACGCGCGGCGCTTGAACCCTGCGATCGCGCCGGGTTTCAGCGTGACGGTATCGGGCAGGGTCGAAACCACGATGTCGATCAGCCGATCGGCACCATGCAGCCGTCCCCAGAGATAGTCGTTTTCGCGATAGGCGCGGCTGAAGAACGCGCCGAAATTGTTGAACTGAGTGCCCTTGAGCGTTGCCTCCGCGCCGCCCTTTCGAATGGTGTTGCAGTCGTCGGGCGAAATGCGGTCGATGCGGATGGGGTCGAATTCGTCGAGCCCTTCGCCCTGCAACATCGGCAGCGTCGCGATGTCGAAAAACGGAAAGCCGAGATAGGCAAGCAGCATCGGCCGCCGAAGCTCCTTGTCCAGCCTGCTGAGCGCGGTGGACAGCGCCGCGTCGGTTTCGTCGTCGAGCCGACGCAGGTCCATCGCCGCCTCCAGCCGGTCGAGCACCGGCGCGGCGTCGCCGTCCATCGCCTTTAATTCGGGGCGAAGCGCGCGGTAACGATCCGATCGCTCGCATTCGAGATAGGCGGACAGCGCGTCGTAGATCGCGTCGCGCATCGGCTTTACCTCGGCCTCGCCTGCCTGAGCGTCGAGTTCGGCCAGACGGCGTGCGAGCAGGCGCAGGCGGCGGATGCGGAAGCCCAGATCGTGCGCGCGCAGGAATGCGATTGCCTCGGCATTGGTGGTTTTCGCCGAAAATTCATGCGCGCCGCGCGCTTCGACCGCCGCCGCGACCGCCGCGCGCGTCCGGTGCCAGGCGTCGTGATCGGGCTTGCCCGCGATCGTGTTCAGCGTCGTCGCGATGCGGTCGACGATGCCGTCGAGTTTCAGCAGCGCATAGGCGGTGTGGCCGTAACCGGCCTTGGACGCGGCGGCATTCTGTGCGCGCCTGCGCCACCCTTCCAGCCGCTTGGGCGTCGGATAATCGAGGAACAGCGTGTAGCCGAACAGCGATTCGACCTGCGCTTCCACTTCCTCGCGGATGCGTTCCAGAATCGTCAGCATCCGTTCGATCTTTTCCGATCGGTCGGACAGCGCGTCGAGATTGTCGCGGATCGGCTGGTGGCGCGGCAATTCGCTCAGCGCGCCGATGACGGTGCGAAAGAAGCCGGGCGCTTCATCGCCATTGCTGCGCAGCGCGAAGGTCATGCCGGGCGACGGGTCGATATAGACGAAACGGCGATCGATCTGGCGATGCGCGGGGCGTTCGCGAAGCGCCTCGATCGCCGGACGGAAAGGCGCGTTGGCCAGCACCGATCCGTCGATGAGTGCGGCCTGTTCGGCGCGTCCGATCGCGAAATGGCGCGGCAGGATGCGGTCGAGAAACGCTTTCCGGCTCGGCCAGCGCAGCTTTCGTTCCTCGGCCACCGCGTCCAGTTCGCCGACGGTAAAGGCAGGGAACGCGCCGGGAAAGCTGGACGTCGCACGCGCGGCAAAGGCCAGCTCGGCGGGGTGGGCGAGCGTTTCGGGCGTGTCGCCATGATCGGTGAAGGAGAGGACGAGGCGATGTTCGGTCTCGACCACCTCGGGCGGCGAATTGAGCCGCAGGCGTTCAGGATGGCCGCCGAAATCGGTTACGGTGACGAACAGGTCGAGCGGCTGGCCATTCGGGAGCAGCCGCTTGGCCTTGGGCGACTTCGCCATCGCGTCCAACGCGTCGAGGATCATGTTCAGCAGCCGCTTGCCGCCGAACGGCGGCTCGAACCAGCGCGATCGGACGAAGCGCAGCAATTTGGCCTGCACTTCCTCGCGTTCCTCCGGCTCCACCGTGCCGTCGACGGTGATCCCCTTCTTCGCCGCCATCCACGCGATCGGCGCGGCCCAGAATTTGGTCATGCCCGATTTTGGCGCCTGATCGGGGTCGAGCAGCGCGTCGGCATCGGCATTGTCGAGCCACATCTGCGTCAGCGGCTCCAGCGGCTGGCCGGTGGTGATGGCTTGCGCCAAAAACACGCCGTTGATCCCGCCGGCGCTGGCGCCCGCGATGATGTCGATCAGCACGCGCAGGCGGATGCCGGTCTCGTCCTCGATGTCCTGAAGCAGCGCGCGATAGACGCCCTGGCTGCCGGGCGCGGGCGGATCGCCATCGGCGAACGCCCGGCTGGCGGAGGACAGCCGCCAGATTTCCTTGGTGATGCCGTGCATATAGACAGCCAGGCTGATCCCGCCGTAGCAGACGAGCGCCAGCCGCAATTCCTTTTCGCGCATTCCGCTCGCTGGCTCCCCACAATCATATCCGTTTGTGCTGAGTAGAGGCCGAGTAGCCGCGTCAGCGGCGTATCGAGGACTCGTATCGAAGCATCCTTCGATACGCCCCATCGGCTTCGCTCAGGGGCTACTCAGAACGAACGGATAAAGTTGCGTCCTCAACTCGCCACCACCCTAGCCCATATCGGCAGGTGATCGGAAGCCGTGCGCGACGCGAGACTTTCATGGACGCCACAATCGGCGACCTTCAATTCGCGCGACACCAGGATGCGGTCTAGTTTCGCCACTGGCCGCCGCGCGTGGAAGCTGGGGCCGGTGTCGGCCATGTCGTAATGGCGGCAGAAATGGCGGATGCAGCCGAGCCGGGCGGACCATTCGTTGAGGTCGCCCATCATTACCGTCGGCATCGCCTCTCGCTCATGGGCGAGATGGGCGAGGATCGCCTGCGCCTGACGGCGCCGCCACAGCCCCGACAGGTCGAGATGCATGCCGACGACACGCAAGCGTTTGCCGTTGATTTTCAGATCCGCCATCACCGCGCCGCGTGGCTCCAGCGCGGGCAGATGGATCGCCTCGCAATCGAGGATTTCGGCGCTTTTCCGCACCAGCAGGGCATTGCCATGCCAGCCCATCGACCGGTCGCGCAGCGCGATCGGGACGGCTTTCCAGTCGCTATGCTCTTCCAACAGATGCGGCGTCATCACGCTGGCGCGCGTGCCGAACCGGCGATCGGCCTCTTGCAGCGCGATCACGTCGGCGTCGATTTCGTTCAGAACCTGCAACGTGCGTTCGGGACGGCGACGGCGGTCGGTCCCGATCGACTTTCGCATATTATAGCTGGCGACCTTGATCATGCGGTTCCCAAAACATTCCTCCCCATCGGGGGAGGTGGCAGGCGCAGCCTGACGGAGGGGGCGACCCAAGCGAGCGACTCGTGTGCGGCGCCCCCTCCACCAGCTTCGCTGGTCCCCCTCCCCCGGTGGGGGAGGAATTTGCGTAACTATCGCGGCAGGGTGATGGTTGCGATCAGGCCGCCGCCGTCGCGATTGGCAAGCCGGATCGTGCCCCCGGCTTCGCGCACGATCGCGCGCGCCAGCGACAGGCCCAGCCCGATGCCGCCAGTGTCGCGATTTCGCGATGCCTCCAGTCGGGTGAAGGGATCGAACACCGCGTCCAGTTTGTCCTGCGGGATGCCGGGACCACGATCGCACACCTCGATCGCGACCGAACCCGGCGGGGTGGTCAGTCGAACCTCGGCGCTGCCCGCATATTTCACCGCGTTCTCGATCAGGTTGCGCACCGCGCGGCGCATCAGTGCGGGGCGCATCCGGGCGCGGATGCGGGGGCTGTCCTCCAGCGTAACGTCCGCACCGATGTCGCGAAAATCCTCGACCACCGCATCGACCAACGCCGCCAGATCGACCTCGGTCGCCGGTTCGCTCGGGCGCCCAAGCCGGGCCAGCGACAGGATATCGTCGAGCATCCGGTTCATCTCTTCGATGATTTCCGCCATCCGCGCGCGGTCGGCATCGTCATCGACCGATTCGATGCGGACGCGAAGCGCGGCAAGCGGCGTGCGCAGGTCATGCCCGATCGCGCCCAGCATCCGGTCCTTTTCATCGAGCATCGCGGTCACCCGTGCGCCCATGCCGTTATAGGCGGCGATCACCGCGCGGACATCGTCCGGGCCGCGTTCCTCCACCGCGTGCGCCTCTTCGCCGGGGCGGAACTCGCGCGCGGCGGTGGCGAGCGATTTGAGCGGCTTGGTGATGCGCCGCCCGACCCACAGCAGCGGGATCAGGACGATGATGTAGAAAATCAGCGTCTGGGCCGCCAATCGCCAGATCACGTCGCGTGCGCCGCGTGGCCAGGGGGTGGACAGCGTCAGCCAGCCTTCGCCCGGTATTTCGACCGCGATCATCAACTCGCCGCCAAAGCGCTTCAATCGTTCTGCACGCTTCGCCGAATAGGTGGCGAGGCGGGGGTCGTTGCTGCGGATCTGGCGCACGCCCGTAATGATCTGCCCGTGTGGCAGGCCAAGTTCGGTCAGCGCGGTGCGGATGCCGTCCTCCACATCGTCGGCTCGGTCCAGCCCGGCAGGGATCGGGTTCGCCTGTACCAGGTCGACGCGCCCGCCACGCCGTTCGGGGCGTGGATTGCCCTGACGATCAAGGCGCGGGATGACCAGCGTGCGCCCGGCGCGGAGCCGTTCGATCGCATCGACGACACGGGTGATGGCGGGTGCGGTGACCTGATTGAAGCGCAGCGCCTGACGCTCGCGAAAGATCAGCCCGAAATTGATCGCCTGCGCGACGAACAGCGCGAGTGCCACCAGCAGCGCGATCTGGCCGGTCAGGCTGGAGGGCAGGAAGCGCCGGATGGTCAAAGCCGGGTGACCTCGCTGGCGAGCGTGTAACCGCCGCCCCAGACGGTCTTGATGAGTTCGGGCGATTTGGCATCGACCTCGATCTTCTTGCGCAACCGGCTGACCTGATTGTCGATCGCGCGGTCGAACGCGGCGGCTTCGCGGCCCTGGGTCAGATCGAGGAGCTGGTCGCGGGTGAGCACCTGACGCGGGCGAGTGACCAGCGCGAGGAGGAGGTTATATTCGCCCGTGGACAGCGGCACCGATACACCTTCGCGATCGACCAGGCTGCGCTCGCCGGTCTTCAATACCCAGCCCGAAAAGGCGTAGCTGCCGCTCTCCGGAGCATGTTGCCGCGCGCCGCCCGCCGCCATGCGGCGCAGCACGACGCGGATGCGAGCGGCGAGTTCGCGGGGAGAAAACGGCTTCACGACATAATCGTCGGCGCCCATTTCCAGCCCGACGATCCGGTCGGTCTCCTCCGACTTGGCGGTCAACAGGATGACGGGCGTCTCGCTGGTCGCGCGGATGTGGCGGCATAGCGACAGTCCGTCTTCGCCCGGCATCATGATGTCGAGGATGACGAGGTCGATCGCATAGGCTTGCAAGCGCGTGCGCGCCGCCTCGGCATCGCCGACCTGGGTCACGCGAAACCCCTGTTTGGTCAGATATTGCGCCAGTGGTTCGCGGATCGAGCGTTCGTCGTCGACCAGCAGCAGATGGGGGGTGTCGGCCATGTCCATCGGTTAGCAGGTCCTTGGGCGGAGAAAAGGGCCGGTTACCGCCGGGCAGGGGGAGGAGGGGGCTGATACCCCCGCCCGGCGGTCCGGTTTCGACGCGACCTCAGTTGGTCGGCGCCGCGACGGGCGCGTCACGCTGCGCCCGCATTGCTGCGCGTCGTTCCTGCATCTGGGCGCGAAATGCCTGACGCTCGGCTGCATCGACGCGGCCATCCTTGTTGGCGTCCATCCGGTCGAACCGGGCGAGTGCCGCTGCACGATGTTCGTCGCGGCTGATCATGCCGTCGCCATTGGTATCGACGCGCGCCAGCATCGCCGCGCCGCGCTCGCCGCCGCCACGGCGACCCATGCGTGGGCCTTCGCCGCCCTCGGCGCGGCGCGCCTGACGGGCTTCGCGGAATGCCGCGCGTTCCTCGGCGGAGACGGTGCCGTCGCCATTCGCGTCCATTCGCGCGGTCATCTGCGCGCGGCGGGCGGTGCGGCTGGCCTTGGCGGTGGCACGTTCGGCATCGGTGACGGCGCCGTCATTGTTGGTGTCGAGCCTCCCATCGCGCTTGGCCTTCATCGCCGCGCGCGCTTCGCCGCGTTCGGCGGCAGAAATCTGTCCGTCGCCGTTGGTATCGAACTGAGCCAGACGACTCTGGCCCATGCCCATCCGCTTCATGCCGCCGCCGCGCTTGCCCTTCATGGCGGCGCGTTCGTCGGCGGAGATCTGGCCGTCATTGTTGGTATCGAGGCGCGCGAACCGCGCGTCGGCCTGTGCGGTGATCTCGGCGCGGGTGATGATGCCGTCACGATTGGCGTCGGCAGGCGTCTTGTTCGCGCCCTGCATCGCCGGACTGGAGCTATCCTGACCGGCGATCGCAACCCCGGCGATCGCGGTGGCAGCAAGCGCAGCTGCCATGAAAAGTCGGTTGTTCATCGTAAGCATCCTCGCAACTAGAGACGCGAACTACCGCGTCGATGGTGCGATAAATGAACCCCGGCTGTCGCACGCCTTTGTCAGCGCGCGGCCAAAGTGTCGCAAATTGTCGCAGAGGGGGTGGCCACTCCCCATCCCATTTGGTTCCAGCGAAGTCGAGAAACGTGGGATGGCGCTTTGATTCCGTTTCTCGACTTCACTCGAAACGAACGGAGGGGGCGGGCGGTCAATTCTTTTCGTGCTCCTGCGAAAGCAGGAGTGTTGGAAATATGGCGGACGATGGCCAGCACTCCTGCTTTCGCACGGGCAAGACTATCCGAAAATCGCCACCGCCTGCATCGCTTCGGCCACCGGGGCGCCATCGGCATTCCAGATCGTCATCCGCTGGCTCGAATACCCCCCTTGCGCACGGTCGCTGGTCGCGCCCAGCAGCCACCAGCCGTCGCGGGTTGCGGGCGCGGGGTCGAGGAAATTGATCTGCCAGTTGAGCGAGGACAAGGGCGTCAGTTTCTCGAACAGCTTGAACGCGGCAGGCGGCAGCCCGTCGCCGATCGCCATCAGCTCGACCATCGGGTCCAGTCCGTCGCGCGTCCGAAGCCGCCCCCAGCGCAACCATTCCGCCGGGCCGAGGTCTGACTTGGGATCGAAGAACTCGAAATTGCTCGTGAAGAAATTTTCCGGCCCGACATAAAGGCTTGCATCAGGCGGCGGCGGCGCGATCGGGGCGGTGCGCACGGCGTCGTACGACACCGCACTTTCACGACCGGTCATGAACACGAAGGTCGCGCGAAACCCTAGCCCCGCCTCGCTGACGATGTCCGACTGGACGAAGGCCGCATTGCGTCCGCGGCGCAGCAATGTGGCGGTGACCGTCACCGCGCCCGACAAGGGGCCGACGAACGCGATCTGCGCCGACCGGAGCGGCGGCAGGTCGTCCGCCAGACGCTGCGCCGCGTCGAGCGCCAGCGCGGCGGACAGGCCGCCATAGGCGGTGCGGCCCTGCAACCAGTTGGCGGGAATCTCGCTCGCAAAGCCACCCTCGACCGGAGTCGCGGCAGCGAGAATGTCGGTCAGCGACGTCATGCATCGGCTCCCTGATAACGGTCGCGCAGGTCACGCTTCAGCACCTTGCCGATCGCGCTGCGCGGCAATTCGTCGAGGCGTTTGAGCTCGGAGAGGCGCTGCGTCTTGCCCACCCGTTCGTTGAACCAGCCGAGGATCGCGGCGGCCTCGTCTTCGGCGTCGGCGCGCGCGACGTAGAAACCCATCGGCGTCTCTCCCCAGGCCTCGGACGGCATCCCGACCACGGTGCACTCCACGACATCGGGGTGGGTGGCGAGGATCGCCTCAAGGTCGCTGGGATAGATGTTGAACCCGCCCGAGATGATGAGGTCCTTCTTGCGGTCGAGCAGGGTCAGGAACCCGTCCGCGTCGAACCGCCCGACATCGCCGTGGCGGATGAAGCGGTTGCCGTCGGCATCGAACCATTCGGCGGCGCTCGACGCCTCCTTGCGCCCGAAATAGCCGCTCATCATTGCGGGGGATCGACCGACGACTTCGCCGACCTCCCCGGGCGCGACCTCCACGCCGTCGTCGTCGATCAGCCGGATGTCGTGCCCCTCGATCGGGCGTCCCACCGTCGCGAGCTTGTCGGGAAACTGGTTGCAGACGAGGAGTGTCGTGCCGCCGCCTTCGGTCATGCCGTAATATTCGACCAGCAGCCCCGGCCAGCGCGCGACGATGTCGGCCTTGAGCGCGGCGGAGAAGGGCGCGCTGGTGCAGGTCTTGAGCACGAAGCTCGACAGGTCGAATGCGTCGAAATCGGGGAGCGCCATGATCCGCGCATATTGGACCGGCACCAGCATCGCATGCGTCGCGCGGTTGGCTTGCGCCAGTTCGAGGAAGCGGCGCGCGTCGAATTTCTTCATCAGCACTGCCGTTCCGCCCCAGGCGAGGGTGGGCAGGAAGCTGACCAGGGTTGTGTTCGAATAGAGCGGCGTCGCGATCATCGTCACCGCGCCGGTGAAATTGCTGCGCGACACTTGCGCCCAGCGCATGGCGTGCGGCTGGACGATCCCCTTGGGCGTGCCCGTGGTGCCGGAGGAGTAGATGATGTTGAACGGGTCTTCGGGCGCGATCTCTACCGCGGCGGGCGGTGTCGTCGCATTCGCCCATCGATCCAGCTCGCCGAGCGCCAGCAGCGGCACGGCGAACGGAGCGTCGGCGAGCGCCGCCAACGAAGCATCCTCGGCGAACAGCATCGGCGATCCGCAATCGGCGACCATCGCCGCGATCTGGTCGGGCGTGGAGGACGGCGCGAGCGGCGTCGGCACGCATCCGGCGCGCAACGCCCCCAGGAACAGCGTGGCGAGCGCCGCGCTGTTGCTCGCCACCATCGCGATCGGCGTACCCCTGGCGATCGACGCCGCCTGAAGCGTGGCGGCGATGCGGTCCATCGCCCCGTCGAGTGCGGCATAGTCGAGCATTGCGTCCTCGCCGACCAGCGCAGCCTTGTCCGGTTGCGCGCGGGCGTGTGCCGCGATCAGGTCGGACAGCGTTCCGAAATCGCTGTCGATCAGGGCGGCGGGCAAGGCGGGATCGTCGGCAGTCATGCTTTCCAGCTATGCGAGCCGCCGCACGAATGCCATACGCAATTTTCGAAAACCGGCTTTTGGGAGAAGCGAAATGACCGACGCGATGCATGGCATGGTGGCGATCGTCACTGGCGGCGGAACCGGAATCGGCGCGGCAGTGGTGCGGGCGCTCGCCAAGCGGGGCGTGCGATGCGTCATCAACTATGCCTCCAGCCGCGACGCTGCCGAGGCGCTGGCGGCGGAGGTCGGGGGCGGATCGATCGCGGTCCAGGCCGATATCGCCGACGACGCCCAGTGCCGGGCGTTGGCGGAAGCGGCGCGCGTAGCGTTCGGGCGCATCGACCTGCTCGTCAACAATGCGGGCAAGACGAAGTTCGCTGACCATGAGGATCTCGACGCGCTGTCGGCGGACGATTTCCTCGACATCTATCGCCTGAACACCGTCGCCGCGTTTCAGATGACGCGCGCCTGCGTGCCGCTGATGCGCGAAAGTCCCAGTGCGGCGGTGGTCAACCTCGCCTCGGTCGCGGGCGTGTTCGGCAATGGTTCGTCGGTCGCCTATGCCGCGTCGAAGGGCGCGCTGATTACCATGACCAAGAGCCTCGCGCGGGTGCTGGCGCCCGCGATTCGGGTGAATGCGGTGGCGCCGGGCTATGTCGGGACGGGCTGGTTTTCGGAGCGGATGGACGCGGATCAGTTCGCGAAGTTCGAAGGCTTCATCGCCGGGCAGGTTCCGATGGCGATGGCGGCGCATGCCGAGGATATTGCCGGGCCGATCGTCATGCTGCTGGACCCGGCGAGCCGGGTGATTACCGGCGAGACGGTGCTGCTCGACGCGGGCGCGCATCTCGATGTGGGGTTGAGCAGACGGCCGGGGCGGGGGTGATTTCGCCCGTCCCCTTTTCCGTTCGTTTCGAGCGTAGTCGAGAAACGCGACCAGAGCGCCCAGCCCGCGCTTCTCGACTACGCTCGAAACGAACGGTCAAAGGGGGGGCGGGGGCATTCGAGCGCTCACCCTGAGCCTGTCGAAGGGTGTTGGGACAAAACCCGGTTTCGACAGGCTCAGCCTGAGCGCGGCGGGGCGGGTCAGTTCTTCAACCCAAACAGCACCGCTTTTGCCTTCTCGGTCATTGGCTGGTTCGGCGGGCTCACCTCATCGCCCTTGCGATATGCCTCCACCGTCGCGGGCCGCGCGCGGATCACCTCGAACCAGCGCTTCACGTTGGGGAAATCCTCCAGCCGCTGGCCTTGCGCCTCATAGGGCACGATCCACGGATAGGCCGCCATGTCGGCGATCGAATAATCCCCGGCGATGAACTCGCGCCCTTCAAGCCGCCGGTCGAGCACGCCGTATAGCCGCGCGGTTTCCTTGATATAGCGGTCGATCGCGTACGGAATCTTCTCGGGCGCATAGCGGTTGAAATGATGGTTCTGCCCCAGCATCGGCCCCAGCCCGCCCATCTGCCACATCAGCCACTGCAACTGCTCGGTCTTCGTCCGGGCGTCGGGGCCGTAGAAGCGCCCCGTCTTCTCCGCGAGATAGATCAGGATGGCGCCCGATTCGAACACGCTCACCGGCGCGGCTCCATCGGCCGGCGCGTGATCGACGATCGCGGGCATCCGGTTGTTGGGCGCAATCTTGAGGAAATCGGGCTCGAACTGCGCGCCTTCGCCGATATTCACCGGCACGATCCGGTATTCCAGCCCCGCTTCTTCGAGAAACAGCGTGATCTTGTGGCCGTTCGGCGTGGGCCAATAATGCAGGTCGATCATGGGTGGCGCTCCGTTGCAATTCCCTCGCTGCGCCAGATGGTCATGGTCCGTCGCGACCACAACCGCGCATCATCGCGCTTGACGTGGCGTCGGACATACCGCAATTTCGAATCCTGATCGGGTGACCTGCGGTGCATGAGCGCCGGGCGCCGAAATGGAGGAGCAGGATGGCAGGTGTTGCCGAGGCCGAACCGGCCGTCAATTCGCTGGATGATTTCCGGCAGCAGGTGCGCGACTGGATCGCCGCCAATTTCCCGGCATCGTTGAAAGGCAAGGATGCCAGCCTATCCGCGCTCGAAGGGCCGAGCGAGGAAAGCGCCGATGAAAAGGCGTGGCGCGAGGCGATGGGCGAACAGGGCTGGGGCGTCCCCACCTGGCCAAAGGACTATGGCGGCGGTGGGCTGAGCAAGGCCGAGGCGCGCGTGCTGCAGGATGAACTGGGCCGGGCAGGCGCCCATAACCCGATCGGCGGCATGGGCGTGATGATGTTCGGGCCGACCTTGCTCGAATACGGGACCGAGGAGCAGAAGCGCGAACACATCCCGGCCATCGCGCGCGGCGAGGTGCGCTGGTGTCAGGGCTATAGCGAGCCCAATGCCGGGTCCGACCTCGCCAATATCCAGACCTTTGCCGAGGACAAGGGCGATCACTACGTCATCAATGGCCAGAAGACCTGGACCAGCGGCGGGCAATGGGCCGACAAATGCTTCGCGCTGGTCCGCACGTCGAAGGAATCGAAACATGGCGGGATCAGCTTCATGCTGATCGACATGCACCAGCCGGGGGTGGATACGAAGCCAATCGGGCTGATTTCCGGCTCGTCGCCGTTCTGTGAGACGTTCTTCACCGACGCAAAGACCGACAAAGCGAACCTGGTCGGACGCGAGGGGCAGGGGTGGGAAATCGGCACGCGGCTCTTGCAGCACGAACGCGCCAGCCTGTCGGGCGGCAGCGGCGGGGCGAGCCGGTTGTTCGCGGGGATGCCACTCAGCGCGCTGGCGAAGGAATATGTCGGTACCGACGAACAGGGCCGCATTTCCGATGCCGATCTACGCACTCGCATCATCAAGCATGAAATGGACGTGCGATCGTTTCTGCTGACGCTGAAGCGCGCGGGCGAGGAAGCCAAGTCCAACCAGGGGCCGTCGGCGACCACGTCGATCATGAAGAATGTCGGCGCGCGGATTACCCAAGACCGCGCGGAACTGGCGCTGGAGATCATGGGGATGCAGGGGCTGGGCTGGGAAGGCGAGGGCTTCACGGCAAAGGAACTGGAGCAGACCCGCACCTGGCTGTGGGGCAAGGCGGTGTCGATCTATGGCGGATCGACCGAGATCCAGAACAATGTGATCGCCAAGCGCATCCTGGGGATGCTCGACCATCAATAGAAAAAAACAGATCGTCTCCCCAGCGAAAACTGGGGGATCAGGCGGCGTGCGTGCGGCCTGATATGCCAGCCTGCGCTGGCATGACGACACCAATGAAAAGGCGGGGCTGAATAATGGCCGTACTCAACGACGAACAGGTGATGCTGCGCGACATGGCGCGCGAATGGGCGGACAATGAATCGCCCGTCACGGAGTTTCGTAAACTCCGCAAATCCGGCGCGGCGGAGAAGTTCGACGCCGACAAATGGCGCGCTCAGGCCGAAATGGGTTGGGCGGGCGTCATCGTTCCCGAAGAGCAGGGCGGAGTCGGCATGGGCTGGCTGGCGCTCGGGCTGGTGCTCGAACAATTGGGGCGGACGCTGGCGGCAAGCCCGCTTGCCGCGACCGCATCGGCGGCGGGTGCGATCCTGCTGTCCGACGACGAGGCGCTGAAGGGCGAGGTGTTGCCGCGCATCGCCAGTGGCGAAGCGATCGCGACCCTGGCGATCGATGAAGGCTCGCGCTTCGACCCCGCAAGATGCGCTACCCGTGTCGAGGGCGGCAAGCTGACCGGCACCAAGATGTTCGTCGCGGAAGGCGACGCCGCAACCCTGTTCGTCGTGTCGGCCGAGGATGGCCTCTATCTGGTCGAGGACGCAGCGGGGGTCACCAAGTCGTCGCGCGCGATGGTCGATTTCCGCAGCCATGCCGATGTGCGCTTCGATGGCGCGCCAGCGCGAAAGCTGGGCGGGACCGATCTGATCGCGGCGGCCACTGACCGCGCCGCCATCGCCACGGCGGCCGAAATGCTCGGCATGGCGGAAGCGGCGTTCGAGCAGACCAACGACTATCTGAAAACCCGCACCCAGTTCGGGCAGAAGCTATCGACCTTCCAGGCGCTCCAGCATCGCATGGCAAAGATGTTCACCGAGTTGCAGCTGATGCGCTCGGCGGTGGAGGGCGGACTCGAAGCACTCGACCGCGGCGCGGGCGTCGATCAGGCGGCAAGTCTGGCCAAGGCGGTGGCGAGCGAAACGCTGCACTTGGTCAGCCGCGAGATGATCCAGCTCCACGGCGGCATCGGCATGACCGACGAGCATGATGCGGGCTTTTACATGAAGCGCGCGCAGGTGCTGGAGACGATGTGGGGCACCGCCTCCTATCACCGCGACCGCTTTGCCCGGTTGAACGGCTATTGAGTTTCGATTTGATACTCAATTCGGGCGCGGGGTATGGCCATTTTGGTGTATGGTATTTGCGTCACACCTTTGTCGAACGCTAGCGAATATGCGGGATTCCCACTTGACGAACATGGGACACCGCTTCAAATTCGAGGATGAGGTATGCGCCGTCCAACAGGCGCAGCCAATCAGGAGAGGATGCTATGGCTAAGCGACAGTTGATGGTTGCGTGCGCGGGTTCGGCATTGATGCTGGCGCTCGCGATGCCGGCCCATGCGCAGGACGTGACGGCCGCGTCCACCGAGCAGGATGTGCAGGAGCAGGAGGTCGGCGGCTCGATCGTTGTTACCGCTCAAGGTCGTTCTCAGATCCTGGCCGACGTTCCGGTCGCGGTTTCGGCGGTCAATGCCGAAAGCCTGGCCTTGTCGGGTGCCAACGACATTCGCCAGCTGAACCAGCTCGCGCCGTCGCTGCTGGTGTCGTCGACGGGTTCCGAAGCCAACGGCTCGGCGCGTATCCGCGGGATCGGCACGGTCGGCGACAATCCGGGTCTCGAAAGCTCGGTGGTTACCTTTATCGACGGCGTCTATCGCTCGCGCTCGGGGATCGGCCTCAACGAACTCGGCGAAATCGATCGCATCGAGGTTCTGCGCGGACCGCAGGGCACGCTTGGCGGGCGCAACTCGTCGGCGGGCCTGATCAGCATCATCAGCAAGCAGCCCGAATTCACCTTCGGCGGCAGTGCGGAGGCGACCTATGGCAACTACGATTTCTGGCGTTTCGGGGTCGGCCTGACCGGTCCGATCATTTCCGACGTGCTCGCGGCGCGTGTGGACGGCGTTTATGTCAAGCGCGACGGGTTCTACAATGACGCCGCGAACGGCACGACGATCAACGATCGCGACCGTTACTTCGTTCGTGGCCAGTTGTTGTTCCAGCCCAATTCGGACATCAACGTCCGCCTGATCGGCGATTACAGCAAGCGTGACGAAAACTGCTGCGCTGCCACCTATGTCGGGCCAACGGTCAATCCGTTTATCGGCAATCTCAACAACCCGGTAGCTTCGGTGAATGCGGGGCCGGGCACGTTTGGAAACGGCAACAACATCATCAATGTACTGACCGCGCTGGGCCAGAATCCGGCGGCCTTCAATCAGGGGTATAGCCGCAATGTGTCGGTGACGCCGGGCCGCGATTATGAAAGCAATTCCGAAGACTATGGCTTCTCCGGGCAGGTCGACTGGACGTTCGGCGACACCACCTTCACGTCGATCACCGCCTATCGCAACTATTACAATACCCAGGCCAGCGATACCGACTATGGCACAGCCGATCTGTTGTATAACGGCGGTGGCGACAGCAACTCGCGCCGGTTCCGCACCTTCACTCAGGAACTGCGCTTGCAGGGAAGCGCGTTCGACGGTCGGCTCGACTGGCTGGTCGGCGGCTTCTATCTGAATGAGCGTATCCGGGTTACCAGCGACTTGCGGTTCGGCAACGATTATGGCCGGTTCGCAACATGCCGGATCATTTCCGGCACGGCATTGGCGTCATTCTATTCGCCCGGTTCGACCAGTTGTATCGGCACGACTCCGATCCCGGCTCTGGGCGGGATTACCGGCCGACAAGGCGTTGCTGGGGCCTTCGGTGCGGCCGGGCCAACCATTCTTGCGGCATTCGACCGGTTGGACGGCATTCGCGATCGCGGATCGATCGTTGACACCTATCGCCAGAATACGGAGAGCTTTGCCGCCTTCACCCACAACATCGTGCATCTCACCGACAAGCTCGATCTGACGCTGGGCCTGCGATACACCGACGAACGCAAGCGTTTTTCGGCGAACTTCACGAACGACAATACCGCATGCGTCGCCAACCAACAGGCGTTGACGCCGTTCTTGACCAATCCGGCACTTGCGGCGATCGCGGGCGGCATATTGGGTCTGTCGTGTCAGGGGAATTCAACGTCGGAATTGAATGGCGTTTCGATCAGCGACGAACGCAAAGAGGACAAGTTCACCGGCACCGCGATCCTGTCATACAAGGTGACGCCCGACCTGCTGGTCTATGGCAGCTTCTCGCGCGGCTATAAGGCGGGTGGCTTCAACCTCGACCGCTCGGCGCTGAAGCAGCCCGTGCAGTCCTTCGCATCGCTGGGCGGTGCGCAGGCACTGACCGGTCGTCTCCAGTTCGATCCCGAAACGGTCGACGCGTACGAAGTCGGTGCCAAATACGCAACCGGCCCGTTCAGCGTGTCGGTCGCGGCGTTCCGCCAGGAGTTCAAGAACTTCCAGCTCAACACCTTCGACGGAACGGTGTTCATCGTTCAGAACGTGAATGGCTGTACCGCCGATCTTGCTGGCGGCGATCGCGATCAAAGCAAGTTCACCGGCGCGCCCAACTTCAACGCCGGGGCAACCGCGTCGGGTGCCTGTGCAAGCGATGACCTGGGATACGGTGTCCTTTCCCAGGGTGTCGAGCTGGAAGCGCAGATCGTTCCCGTCCGCGACCTGAGGATCGCGATGGGCTTGACCTATGCCGAGACCACGTTCCGCGACAACCTTGTCGGCAATGCCAGCGGCGCGCCGCTCAACCAGGCGCTTCGGAAATTGCCGGGCGACAATCTGTCCAACGCTCCCGAGATCGTCGTGACCTCATCGGTGGGTTGGACGCCGCAGCTCGGCAATTCCGGTCTCTCGGCCCTGTTCTACGTCGATGGCCGTCTGGCCGGCGATTATAACACCGGGTCCGACCTGTTCCCGCAAAAGGAACAGGACGGGTTCTTCATCCTGAACGCGCGTGTCGGTATCCGTGGCCCAGCGCAACGGTGGGCGCTCGAATTCTGGGGCCAGAACCTGCTCAACAAGGATTATGCCCAGGTCGCGTTCAACTCGCCGTTCCAGGAAGGTGCGACTTCGACGACGACGGCGTTTGCGGATCCGCAATATCCCGGCGGGCGCCAGATCTTCTCGCAGTTCCTCGCCGAGCCGCGGACTTACGGCGTGACGTTGCGCGGGCGGTTCTGACCGTCCGCGCCCAAGGGCGGGTCGCTTTTCCGAGCGGCCCGCCCTTTTTGTTTGAGTATCAATCGAGGAGCCGCCCATGAGCGCCAGTCCAGTCCAGGTCGCCGATGCGATCGCCGACGATGTCGCCATCCGCCGTCGGGGATGGACGCTGGGGCTGCTTACCGTCACCTATTTCTTCAGCTATATGGACCGTCAGATCCTCGCGATCTTGCAAGAGCTGATCAAGGACGACCTGGGCCTATCCGATACTCAGCTGGGCATGCTGACGGGCCTCGCCTTCGCGGTCTTCTACGCCGGGCTCGGCATTCCGGTCGCGCGGCTGGCCGACCGGATGAACCGCAAGAACATCATCGCCATTTCGCTGACCGTGTGGAGCGCGATGACCGCCGCTTGCGGCCTTGCACAGAATTTCATCCAGCTGCTGCTGTTCCGCATCGGCGTCGGCGTCGGCGAAGCCGGGTCGAGCCCTCCCAGCCATTCGATCATCGCCGATCTCTATCCGCCCGAAAAGCGCGCCGGCGCAATGGCGATCTATTCGCTGGGCGTGGTGCTGGGCACCGCGTTCGGGACGATGATCGGCGGCACCGTCGCGCATTATTACGGATGGCGGATCGCCTTGTTCGCGGTCGGCCTGCCGGGCGTTCTGCTCGCTTTCTTCGTGTGGAAATATGTCGTCGAGCCGCGCCGTGGCCTGTCCGACGTTGCCAAGGTCGCCGAGAGCGACACGATGCCGACGCTGGGCGAAGGCTTTGCCGGCATGTGGCGCAACAAGGCGGCGGTGCATGTGGTGCTGGGCGTCACGCTCACCTCGATGATCGGATATGGCCTCGCCGCGTTCGGTCCGAGCTATATGCAGCGGTCGCTCGACATGAGCCTGCTCCAGATCGCGTGGATCGTCGCGCCGATCCTGGGCGTCGTCGGCGCCTTGTCCGCCGTGCTGGGCGGGCGGCTCGCCGACTGGCTGGCGAAGAACAAGGGGATGCACGCGCAAAGCTACATGGTGGCGGTACTCAAGGTCATCGCGCTGCCCTTCGCGCTCATGTTCTACTGGCTCGACAGTTGGCAGCTGGCGCTGTCGGCCTATGTCGTCGCGCTGCTGTTCCAGAACAGCTATCTCGGCCCGAGCTTCGCGATGATCCAGAGCCTCGCGCCGCAAAAGGTGCGGGCCTTGTGGGCGGCGATTACGCTGCTCGTCATCAACATGGTCGGACTGGGTATCGGTCCGGTTGCCGTCGGGCGGCTGAGCGATGCGCTCAACCCGACCTATGGCGAGGATTCGCTCCGTTACGCGATGCTGATCTTCGCCGCGATCACACCCTGGGCGATCTTCCACTATTGGCGGGCCGGGGTGCTGCTGAAAGCGCAGCAGGACGCTCGGGCGCAGGCGACTTAAGGTACACGCGCTCCTCCACCGTTCGTTTCGAGCGAAGTCGAGAAACGTGGACCGGACGCTTCGGGCGGGTTTCTCGACTTCGCTCGAAACGAACGGTGGGGGTAGGTTGCCTGGAATGGAGTGAGGCGGGAGAGGACGGAAGAGTGTGGCTTGGGATCACCCCACCGCGCGGTCGTCGAACATTCCGAACATCAGCGACGACGCATACATCGCCACCGCTTTCTCGCGTGGCATGGTGCCTGCCCATTTGCGCATGTCGAACGCGGCGTTTTGCAGCGCCATCAACGCCTGGCTCGCGACCAGCGGATCGACCGCGCGGATCGATCCTTCGGCGATCCCGTCGCTGATCGTGCCCGCAAAGCGCCGCGCGATGCGGTTCGACCGGTCGATCATCGTCTGGCGCACGCGCAAGGGAAGCCCCGAAAGCGCGGTGGTGCGGAGCAACGGCCCGGCTTCCGAAAACTGGATGTCGAGCAACGTCGCGACGACATTCTGCAACCGTTGCCAGTAATCGCCGCCCAGATCGTCGCCGTCGCGCTGTCCTTGGGTGATCGTGTCGAAGCTGCGTTTGTAGCATTCGATGACAAGATCGTCCTTGGCGTCGAGATGGTGGTAGAAGCTGCCCTTGGTCACGTTCAGCTCGGATGCGATCCGCTGGACCGATGCGCCGCGATAGCCGAGTTCGTTGATGAGCCGCGTGGCCGCGAGCAGGAACTGCACCCGCTGCGGCTCGGTGTCGCCGTGATCGAGGTCGAGCAGTTGAGGCGACCAGTCGCGCCCCGGCGCGGCGAGGCCATGTTCGAACACGTCCATCAACCGCGCCTCGACGCGGGGATATTGGTCGACCGAATAACGCTCCAGCCAAGCCGACAGCCAGAAGCTGTTTTCGAGCAATGTATGGGCGCGGGCGCTCCGAAGATCGGTATGCTCGCGCCCGCCGCCGTCGCCCCACAAGGCACGGGTCTTGCGGAATACCTCGCGCCAGCCTGCCATCAGCTTGGTTCGAGCGGGTTCTTCGGTGGCGCGCAGGTCGGACAGGATCGCGAATTCGGTCTCCTCGCCTTCGCGCACGCGGGCAAGCCGCGCCATGTTGATCGACAGGAACTTGGCGACCCGCGCCTGCGGCGTCGTTTCCTGAAGCGCGGCGTCGAGCATCGCGGTCAGACGCGTCAGCGTCTGGTCGAAACAGGCGGCGGCAAGATCCTCCTTGCGCTTGAAATAATAGGTGACGCTCGTGGTGTTCAGCCCGACGCGCCGCGCGACATCGGCAAAGGTCATGCCCTTTGCCGATTGTTCGTTGATCGCCTCTGCCGCGGCGGCGAGGATCGCGTCCCGCTTGGCCTGGAATCTTTTGGTTCCGGCGGAGCCATCCGCCACGGTGTCGTGCCCCTGCATCGCGAAACTCTAGCAAATGAATTTCGAAGCGACAGTGTTTTTTGTGCGCAGCATGGGCGCGGTTGAGACGAGCCGTTTATGCGGCCCGCGTGAGGACGAAATCAGTTTTATTGAAAAACGGGTATGGCGTTGGCCGGTGTCCGGCGATAGTCTCCGCAACGACCATTATCAGGCAAAAGGACGCACCCCAATGGACTTCACGCTCAACGAACGCGAAACGCATTTCCGCGACCGGGTGCGCGCCTTTATCGACCAGCATATCGCCCCGCGCCAAGACGACTACTATGCCGACCTCAAGGCGGGCGACCGCTGGGCGCCGTCCACGGTGATCGAGGAATTGAAGCCCAAGGCAAAGGCTGCGGGGCTGTGGAATTTCTTCATGCCGCCGCATTCGGGCCAGAGCCATGTCGATGACAGTTTCGAGTTTGAGGGCACGCAGCTTTCCAACCTCGAATACGCGCTGTGCGCCGAGGAAATGGGCCGGATTTACTGGGCGAGCGAGGTGTTCAACTGCTCCGCGCCCGATACCGGCAATATGGAAGTGCTCCACCGTTACGGCACGCGCGCGCAGAAGGACCAGTGGCTGCGACCGCTGATGAACGGCGAAATCCGTTCCGCCTTTCTGATGACCGAGCCTGCGGTCGCATCCTCCGACGCGACCAACATCGAAACCTCGATGGTGCGCGACGGCGACCATTATGTCATCAACGGTCGCAAATGGTGGTCGTCGGGCACCGGCGATCCGCGCTGCAGAATCGCGATCGTGATGGGCAAGACCGATACCGAGGCCAAGCGGCACCAGCAGCAGAGCCAGATTCTCGTTCCGCTCGACACGCCCGGCGTGAAGATCGAACGGATGCTGTCGGTTTACGGGTATGACCACGCGCCGCACGGACATGGCGAGGTGGTGTTGACCGACGTCCGCGTGCCGGTCGAAAACCTGCTGCTCGGCGAAGGGCGCGGGTTCGAGATCGCGCAGGGGCGGCTGGGACCGGGGCGCATCCATCACTGCATGCGGACGATCGGCGTCGCGGAGATGGGCATCGAATATATGGCCAAGCGGCTGCTTAGCCGCGTGGCGTTCGGCAAGCGGATCGCCGACCATTCGATCTGGGAACAACGCATCGCCCGCGCGCGGATCGACATCGAAATGACGCGACTGCTGTGCCTGAAGGCCGCCGACATGATGGACAAGGCGGGCAACAAATCGGCGCAACAGGAAATCGCGATGATCAAGGTTCAGGCGCCGAACATGGCGCTGTCGATCCTCGACGACGCGATCCAGGCGCATGGCGGTGGCGGGGTCTCTGGGGATTTCCCGCTGGCGAGCGCCTGGGCTTCGATGCGGACGCTGCGTTTTGCGGACGGGCCGGACGAGGTGCACAACCGGGCGATCGCGCGCAACGAGTTCGGGAAATATTCGGCCTGAACCGTCGCCCCAGCGAAAGCTGGGGCATCAAGCGGCAGGCGCAGCGCAGGAGTCGCATTATATCCCAGCTTTCGCTGGGATGACGGGTGATTTGAAAGGATTGGGATAGGGTGAAGGCAGCCGTTCTGTTCGAGGCGAAACGCCCGCTCGAAATCGTCGAGGTGGTGGTCGACAAGCCCGGCCCGCGCGAGGTGCTGATCCGTACCGCTGCGGTCGGCGTGTGCCGGTCGGACCTGCATTTCGTCGATGGCAGCTTTCCGCACCCCATGCCCACCGTTCCCGGCCACGAAGCCGCAGGCGTGGTCGAGGCGGTGGGGGAGGGCGTGTCGAGCGTGAAGCCCGGCGATCACGTCATCACCTTCTTCACCGTATTCTGCGGCAGTTGCGAGATGTGCATCACAGGACGGCCCTCGCTGTGCGTCGATCCCTCCACGCGCCGCGCAAAGGACGCGCCGCCGCGATTGACGCTGAAGGACGGTCAGGCGCTTGCCCCCTTCCTCAACCTGTCGGCATTCGCCGAACAGATGCTGGTCCACGAAAACGCCTGCGTCGCGATCCCCAAGGAAATGCCGCTCGACCGCGCGGCGTTGCTCGGCTGCGCGGTCATCACCGGCGCGGGATCGGTGTTCAACGACAGCAAGGTGAAGCCGGGCGAAAGCGTCGCGGTGATCGGCGCGGGCGGGATCGGCCTGTCGGCGATCAACGCGGCGAAGATCGCGGGCGCGGGCCAGATCATCGCGATCGACCCGGTGGCCGAGAAACGCGCGCTTGCCGAGAAAATGGGCGCGACCCACACACTCGACGCCAATGCGGATGGGTTGATGAAGACCGTCCTCGCGCTGTCCGATGGCGGCGTGCATTATGCGATCGAGGCAGTCGGGCGGTCGAATACCGCCGAGCTTGCCTGGAACATCCTGCGGCGCGGCGGAACCGCGACGATCCTCGGCATGATCGCGCCGGGCAACGAAGTGAAGATCGCGGGGCCGACCTTTCTGACCGGCAAGAAGCTGCAAGGATCGCTGCTCGGCTCCACGCAATTCCCGATCGACATGCCGCGTCTCGTCCGCATGTATCTCGACCGCAAACTCGATCTCGACACGATGGTCGCCGAGCGAATCGCGCTGGAGGAGATCAACGACGCGCTCGAAAAACTGAGGACCGGCGACACCGCGCGCTCGGTGATCGTGTTCGCATGACGCAGGACCTCGACACCGCACGGCTGACCGAGTGGATGGCGGCCAACGTCGCCGGATTCGAAGGGCCGCTGAACTATGAAAAATTCGCGGGCGGCCAGTCCAACCCGACCTATCGCATCGACGCCGCCTCGGGCAGCTATGTGCTGCGCCGCAAGCCATTCGGGCCGCTGCTGCCGTCCGCCCATGCGGTGGACCGCGAATATCGCCTGATCGCCGGGTTGCATCCGACCGGCTTTCCGGTCGCGAAACCTTACGGGCTGTGCGAGGACGACGCGGTCATCGGATCGGCCTTCTACATCATGGAAATGGTCGAGGGGCGCACGCTGTGGGACGGGACCTTACCCGACATGGCCCCCGCCGATCGCAGCGCCCATTACAACTCGATCGTCGACACGCTCGCCGATCTGCACGCGATCGATTACGAAGCGGCGGGTCTGGGGAGCTATGGCAAGCCCGGCAATTATTTCGAGCGTCAGGTCGCGCGCTGGACCAAGCAATATCGGATGAGCCAGACCGACGATCTGCCGGAAGCGGAAACGCTGATCGAATGGTTGCCGCGCACCGTGCCCGAACAGACGCGCACCTCGATCGTCCACGGCGATTACCGCATCGACAACATGATCTTCGATGCGCAGGGCCCGCACATCCGCGCGGTACTCGATTGGGAATTGTCGACGCTGGGCGATCCGCTGGCTGACTTCGCCTATTTCGCGATGAACTGGGTGACCGAGCCGGAAGGGCGGTCGGGGGTGAAGGGCGTGAATGGCGGCGATACCGGCATCCCGACTCTGGAGGAGATCACTGCCCGTTACTGCGCGCGCACCGGGCGCGACGGGGTGCCCGACCTCAACTGGTATTTCAGCTATAATCTGTTCCGCCTGATGGGCATCGTGCAAGGAATCAAGAAGCGTGTGATCGACGGCAATGCGTCGAATGCGCAAGCGGAGGCGACTGCGGCACGCGTGCCGGGTCTGGCGCAGGCGGCATGGGAGTTTGCGGTGAAGGCGGGGGCTTGAAATGGCCCCGCAACCGCCAGCCGTCATTGCGAGCGCAGCGAGGCAATCCAACGATGTATCTGCTGCTCTGGATTGCTTCGCTGCGCTCGCAATGACGGAGGCACACAGATCGAGAGGATGGAGATGAAAAACCTGTTCGACCTGACCGGCAAGGTCGCGATCGTCACCGGCTCGTCGCGCGGGATCGGCAAGGCGTCGGCCGAAGCACTTGCCGCGCATGGCGCAAAAATCGTCATCTCCAGCCGCAAGCAGGACGCCTGCGACGAGGTGGCGGCCGCGATCAACGCCGAACATGGCGACGGCACCGCCATCGCCATTGCCGCCAGCATATCGGACAAGGAGGCGCTGGCCCGGCTGCTCGCCGAAACGCGCAACGCGTTCGGGCGCATCGACATCCTGGTCTGCAACGCGGCGTCGAACCCCTATTACGGGCCACTTGCCGGAATCGAGGACGAACAGTTCCGCAAGATCCTCGACAATAACGTCCTGTCGAACCACTGGCTGATCCAGCAGGTCGCGCCCGAAATGCGCGAGCGCAAGGACGGGGCGATCATCATTGTCTCGTCGATCGGTGGGCTTCGCGGATCGCCGGTGATCGGGGCCTACAACGTGTCGAAAGCGGCAGATTTTCAGCTCGCACGCAACTATGCGGTCGAATACGGACCGGACAATGTGCGCGTGAATTGCATCGCGCCGGGCCTGATCCGCACCGATTTTGCCCGCGCGCTATGGGAAGACCCGGAACGCGAGAAACAAACGAACCGGTCCACCCCGCTCCGCCGCATCGGCGAGCCGCATGAAATCGCGGGTGCGGTCGTCTATCTCGCCTCGCCCGCCGCGGCGTTCATGACCGGACAGGCGATGGTGATCGACGGCGGCGTGACGATCTAGCAGCAAGCCGTCCCCCGTTCGTTTCGAGCGAAGTCGAGAAACGCGGCCTGGCGTGTGCACGCGTTCTCGACTTCGCTCGAAGCGAACGGGTGGGTGAAGACAGGAAATTGGGAATAGCGATATGAACAGGTTCGAAGGCAAATCGATCGTCGTCACCGGCGCAGGATCGGGGATCGGTCGCGCGGCGTCGCTGCTGTTCGCGGCGGAAGGGGGGAGCGTGCTCGTCGCCGATCTGACCGAAGGCGCGGACGAAACCGCGCGGATGATCGCCGACGCGGGCGGCACCGCGCAGTCGATCCGCGTCGATGCCGGGAACGAAGCCGACGTGATCCGCATGATCGATACCGCCGCGGAGGCGCATGGCGGCATCGACGTGATCTTTGCCAATGCCGGGATTTCGGGCGGCATGGCCAATATCTTCGATACCGATGTGTCGCTGTTCAGCGATGTCCTGCGCGTCAACCTGATCGGGCCGTTCCTGGCGATCAAGCACGGCGCGCCGAAGATCTCCGATAGGGGCGGCGGCGCGATCGTGCTGACCGCCAGCGTGGCGGGCATCCGATCGGGCGCAGGGTCACCCGCCTATTCGGCGTCGAAAGCGGGCGTCATCAACCTGGCTGCGGTCGCTGCGCAACAGCTTTCGGGGTCGAATATCCGAGTCAACGCGCTGTGTCCCGGCCTGACCGAAACGGGCATGACCAAGCCAACCTTCGATTACGCGCGCGACGCCGGAAAGATGGACCGGATCGGTCGCCTCAACCCCTTGAAACGCGGTGCCCAGCCCGACGAACTCGCGCGCGCCGCGCTGTTCCTCGCCTCCGACGACGCCAGCTATGTCAATGGCCAGGCGCTGGCAGTCGATGGCGGCCTGTCGTCCAGCCACCCGGTCACACGTCAGGAGTACGGACGAACCGCGGTCTAGAAACACTTGCGCACGGACAACCGAAACGGTGCTGCACGACACGCGAAACAGTGGATCGCGCCGCGTGGTGCTCATCGGCTGAAAAGGGGGGACCTTCCTCCCCTGAAAAGGGGGACCCACCATGAAAGCTGCGAATTAAACGCCACAAATCAATATGGTGACCCCTACGGGAGGGGACCCCTTCAAGCAAAAGAGCCCATTCGGTGGGCTTTCCGCTAGGTGGATCATAAGCCGCTGTACCACAGCGCTGTACCTGTATTGTACGCGCGCTGACCGTCCCCCGCAACTCCCAACGCAAACTTTTGATTCGAATTAAATCTCGATGCCATCGACGGACAGAGGATCACGTTCAAATCTGAAGAAACCTCCCTGTCGCCACTTTTCCAGCCCCACCCAAGCATCTCCCAATTCGTTGAAATGCCAGCAGGCATCCTCTTCAAGGTAGCGGATGTGGTCTACGGGAATGGACAGAGGAAAATATCCGCCCGCGCGGATGTGATCCCAAATTGCACATTGAATGTCGAAGTCGTGCGGTGGATCTTCGGAGCTGGTGCTTTGCCGCCAGTTTTCGCGAGCGACCCTTCGGCTTTCGGAGCGAAGGGCAAGGCTGAATGCGGCTTTTCCAGTCCGTGCTTCCTCTAGACAGACCATGTGGATATCTTTTCTGTACGAGATTCGGAAAGACTGATCCGGTCCGCTTCGGTTTGGCGACGCTTCCAAGATATATTGCGGAATTGTCGGCGATCGTTTTCGTCGAAGCTCAGGCGATATCTCGAAGCTCCGCTGCTCCTCCTTATTCCGAAAATACGATGTAACGTCGGCCCCCGGTGGCAGGTTGGTGGTATGTTGGCCGCTCGGCCTTGTTTCTTGCGGCCCGTCATTTTTGGCGTAGTCCGCAAGGAGGGAGCGCACTGCATCTGCAATACCGGCTTGAAGCGCCACATCATTGCCGTGAATGAACAGCGCCCGCTTTTCAGCCAATTTCAGATGCGCATCAACTGCGACCATTAGCGGCCATGCAGGACCGATAGCAGCCTTCGCAGCAACCCCAGTGCGCATCTGGACCAACAGGGTAGTTGCGACGACCAACCTAAGAGCGTCCAAATAGGCATTCTCGTAGTCTTTTTCCCGACCCTTTGCCTTCGGGTGGTCAGCCAGAGATCGAATTCTCTCGCGCTGCCGATCAATGAATTTGGACGGACTTTCCCCCACTCGACCGATGGCATAGGACACGTTTTCTCGAAGTTGAAAACTTCCCACCGCCAAAGCCTCGAGCCAGGCAAGGCCGTCAGGCTCAGGACCGACCAGAGCAACCACAAGACGAGCGATCGAACGCTCACTTTCATTTTTAGGAGCTACGATCATTCTCACGGCGCGCTCTGCCTGTGCCAGCGCCGCTTCGGGTTCAGAAGACCACTGCGCTTGGAACGCTGCAACAATTTTAGGACCGAATAGCTCGTCGAGCTTCAACGTGAGCATAGCTGTTCCTGTCCAGCGCGATGTGATCCCGTCCCACTGGATCAAAGTGCTAACTTTTTGATGAACTGGGAGGAAAGGGCACGCGATCCACCCGTGACAGGGATCGGAAAATACCAGGACGAGGGGGCATCGTCCGCGTGACAAAGAACGCGTTTGGTCGAGACAAACGTTTAGGCGCAATACCGTAAAAATGTGCAGGCCAACATTTTTACCAATTTTGGTGGCAAGCCACCGGCGAGCGGCAAGCACTCGGGTCCTCTGCTACGCTCCGGAAGGCAAGGCGTAGGTCAGCAAAGCGCCCCACATCCGGCCGTTCGGCCTTGTCGCCCGACGATCCCGAAAGCCGCCCTTCGTTCTGCCAGCGCTCAACTGGTGCAGCCCCGAAATTGCGCTGACGCCCAACAGGCGTGGCCACCATTATGTTCGGAGTGCAGCAATCAGGGCGTCCCGAGCCATGGCCACGCGCGGGTGTCGCAGCGATGAGCGTGCCCAGACGAGGTAGTAAGCGTTGCGCGGCACCGTGACCGGGGCGGGTATCTCGATCAGCGTGCAGGCAGCGCGTTCGCTGCGGGTGAGATAGCCGGGCATCACCGTCCAGCCGAGACCCGCGCACAATCCCGATCGCAATACTCTCAAATCGGGCGCGGTCAACGCGGGCTGGCTCGTCAGCTCGAGCTGGTTTGCATGGAGCCAGGTTCGCAGCAGCGGCCGTTCGAGGTCGTAGGCGAGGTGGGCCGTCCGGTTGAGTCCGTCGGCAAGCGGCAATTCGGCAATCCGCATGGCCACGGCGGGCGAGGCTACGGCGCGCAGGTGCTCTTCGCCCAGCGCATGAAAGGCCAACCGCGCATCTTCGGGTTGGGAGGCGGTGACGGCCAGGTGCACCTTGTCTTCGAGGAGCAAGGCATAGAGCGCCTCGCGCCCGCCGATATGCAGGCGCAGGTCAAGCCCTGCTTCCAGCAGCGGGGCCAGCCGGGGCGTGATCATCTCCCCCAGCAGGTCCGACGGCGCGGCGATGTGGACCGTGCCCGAGATGCGCGACGATCGGGCCCGCGCGCTGGCCAGTGCCGATTCCGCCGTGTCGAGGCTGCTTCCGATCGAAGCCACGAGATCGTCGGCAATCGCTGTTGGTCGAACACCCCGCGAATGGCGATCGAACAGAGGACGGCCTAATTGCGCCTCGAGCGATGCGATGTGCTGCGACGCCGCCGGTTGGGTGATGCCGATTGCCCGGGCCGCCTCGCTCAATGAACGACGGCGGTAGACTTCGACGAAGGTGCGCAACTGCAGGAGGGACATTCCGGTTCCATAACCGGATTTATGGCCGTCCGCCATTCCCCCTGGATTTCATGATGCCGTTCCCTGCGTATCTAAGCCGCCGAAAGGAACGATCGAATGCAAAATCGCCGCCAATTGCTGCAAGCCCTCACCGCTGTCCTGGTGGCGGGCGCGGCGCCGGCGGGTGCGTTTGCTCGTGTTCCCGACATCACTAGAAAAGGACAACTGACGATGACCCGCATTCTCATGGTGGCCACCTCCGCCGACCGCATGACTCCCGGCACCGAACCGACGGGCGTCTGGCTCGAGGAACTTACCACCCCGTACTACGCGTTCCGCGATGCGGGCGCCGAGGTTACGCTGGCCTCGATCAAGGGTGGCGCCATCCCCGTCGACCAGCGTAGCGTTAACGCCGACGGCGAGAACGACGCTTCGGTCGAGCGCTATCTGAAGGACGAGGCCCTGAAGGCCGAGGTTGCCAGCACCCCTGTCTTCACAAGCATCGATCCCGCCGGCTACGACGCGCTGTTCCTGCCGGGCGGCCACGGCACCATGTTCGATTACCCCGTCAGTGACGAACTGGCCCGCCTGGTCGAACGCTTCGACCGCGAAGGCAAGATCGTTGCCGCCGTCTGCCATGGACCGGCAGGGCTGGTCTCGGCGAAGAAGGCTGATGGCACGCCCTTCGTCGCCGACCGCCGTGTCGCGGGCTTCACGGACAGCGAGGAACGCGCGGTCGGTCTCGATCAGGCGGTGCCGTTCCTCCTCGAAACGCGTCTCAAGGAACTCGGCGGCAAGCACGAAGGCGGCCCCGATTTTGCCCCCTTCGCCCTGTGCGACGGCAATCTGGTGACCGGCCAGAACCCCGCCAGCGCGACCCGCACCGCGGAGCTCGTGATGGAAGCCCTCAAGGACAAGGTCGCCTGATCATGCGCTATCTCCACACCATGCTGCGCGTCGCCGATCCCGAGGCGGCGATCCGGTTCTTCACGCCGCTGGGTCTCAAGGAGACCCGGCGCATGGAGAACCAGGCCGGGCGTTACACGCTGATCTACCTTGCCGCCGACGAGGATTTCCGCGGCGACGGCGAGCAGGGCGATGCCGAGGTCGAGCTGACGTACAACTGGCCGCCGGAGGACGGCAGCTCTGCCGAGACATACACGGAGGGCCGAAACTTCGGCCACCTCGCCTACGGGGTCGACGACATCTACGAGACGTGCGCGCGGCTGCAGGCGGGCGGTGTGACGATCAATCGCCCCCCCCGCGACGGATACATGGCGTTCGTCCGCTCTCCGGACGGGATCTCGATCGAACTGCTCCAAAAAGGCGAACACATGGCCCCGGCCGAACCCTGGGCCTCCATGCCCAACACGGGCGCATGGTGATGGCGCGCCTGTTCGAACCGCTCGAGGTCGGGGGGCTGCGGCTTGCCAACCGCATCGTTATCGCGCCGATGTGCCAGTATTCTGCCGAGGACGGCGCGATGACCGACTGGCACCGGATGCATCTCGGCCAGTTGGCACTGTCGGGGGCGGCTGCGCTGACGATAGAGGCGACCGCTGTGAGCCCGGAAGGGCGCATCACCTACGGTGACGTCGGCCTGTACGATGACCGAACCGAAGCGGCGATGCGAAGCGTGCTCGAAAGCGTGCGCCGGTGGTCGGACATGCCGCTGATCATCCAGCTGGCGCATGCCGGCCGCAAGGCGAGCTGCGCCAAGCCGTGGCACGGCGGAACGCAGATCGCCCCCGACGCGGAAAATGGCTGGCAGACCGTGGCACCCAGCGCCGTTCCCTTCGCGCCCGCCGACCATCCCCCTGTCGAACTGGACACGGCAGGGCTTGCCCGCATCCGCGAAGCCTTCGCCGATGCCGCCCGGCGCGCCGGCAGGCTCGGCATCGATGCCGTCCAGATCCACGCGGCGCATGGCTATCTGCTCCACGAGTTTCTTTCGCCGATCTCCAACCGGCGCGGCGATGAATACGGCAGCAGCCTCGAAGCTCGGATGCGCTTCCCGCTCGAAGTGTTCGATGCCGTGCGCGAAGCGTTTCCGGCCGACCGCCCGGTGACCGTCCGCGTTTCCGGGACCGACTGGGTCGAAGGCGGCTGGACAGCGGAGGAAACCGCATTGTTTGCACGGGAGCTGGAGCGGCGCGGTTGCGCGGCGATCCACGTCTCCGGCGGCGGCCTCGACCCGCGCCAGCAGATCCCTGTCGGCCCCGGCTATCAGGTGCCGCTGGCGCGGACGGTCAAGGAAGCGGTCGTTATGCCTGTCGTGGCGGTCGGAATGATCACCGATCCGCACCAGGCGGAGCGCATCCTCGAAGACGGGCATGCCGACGCCATAGCAATTGCCCGCGCTGCGCTGTGGGCCCCCCGTTGGCCCTGGCACGCCGCCGCCGCGCTTGGCGCATCGGTCAAGGCGCCGCCGCAATATCTCCGGTCCGAGCCCCACGAAGCGGGCCGCATCCTCAAGGAAATGATCCCATGAAAGCCGCCAAACTGCTTCTTGCCGCTGGCGCTGCCCTCGCGCTTGCTGCCTGCGCGACCACTCGCGACGGTGCACCCGCGCCGCAAATCGAACAGGTCGCGACCTTCGATGGCGCGATGCCGACGGGCGTGACCGTCGCCCCCAACGGGCGCATCTTCGTCAACTTCCCGCAATGGGGCGATAACGCACCGTTCACGGTGGCCGAACTGGTCGACGGCAAGGCGGTCCCCTATCCCGACGCCGCGACCAACCGTCCCGATCCGGCCGACCCGGCGGGGCATTTCATCTCGGTGCAGAGCGTGGTGGCCGACGGCGCCAATCGCCTCTGGGTGCTCGACACGGCGGCGCCCAAGTTCTCGCAGCCGCAAGCCGGCGGGGCAAAGCTGGTAGCGATAGATCTTGCGACCAACCGGGTGGTGAAGACGATCGTCCTGCCGCCCAGCGTGGTGCTGCCCACGACCTACCTCAACGACGTGCGCTTCGATCTGCGTCAGGGTGCCGAGGGCGTCGCCTACATCACCGACAGCAGCAACGAGGGGATCGGCGGCATCATCGTCGTCGATATCGCCAGCGGGCGTGCGATCCGACGCCTGTCGAACCATGCGACGACCAACCCCGAGCCCGGCTTCACCCCGGTTGTCGACGGCGCGGTGCTCATGAACCGCCCGGCTGACGGCCCCGAGACGCCGGTCACGATCGCAAGCGACGCGATCGGGCTCAGCGCCGACAGCAGCCTGCTGTATTACGGTCCACTGTCGGGCCGCACGCTGCACGCGGTGCCCACGGCAATGCTGCGCGATCCCGCAGTGTCCGAGGAGGAACTGGCCCGCGCGGTCCGCAGCCTGGGGCGCAAAGGCGCCTCGGACGGGATAGCCGAGGACGACAAGGGCCGAGTGTTCGCCGGCGATTACGAGAACAACGCGATCCGCATGCTCGATCAGGGCCTCTGGACGACGGTGGTCAGCGACCCCCGCATCAGCTGGCCCGACACGCTGTCGATCGGCACCGACGGCTACCTCTACTTCACCGCCAACCAGCTCCATCGCCAGCCAGGCTTCCACGGTGGGCGGGACTTGCGCCGCAAGCCCTACGAGCTGCTCCGCATCAAGGTGGGCGCCGGACCCGTCCTGTTGCGCTCGCGGTGACCATATCAGGCCGGACGGTCTCGCGCGGGGCCGCGATCCGGCGAAAAATCAACAACGGACTTGAAGGAATACAGTCATGACCAAGGGTATCGAAGGCAAGGTAATTCTCATTACCGGCGGCAGCACCGGCATCGGCGCGGAAACCGCGCGTCTTCTCGCGGAACGCGGCGCGAAGGTGGCTATCGCCGCGCGGCGCAAGGACAGGCTCGACGAGGTCGTCGCGGACATCGCCGCAAATGGCGGCTCGGCACGTAGCTACGCGCTGGACGTGACCGACAAATCGGCGGTCCAGTCCGTCGTCGCCGCAATCGTTGCCGACTTCGGCCGCCTCGACGTGCTGATCAACAACGCCGGGCTGATGCCGATCCGCCCGATGGCCGAGGTCAACACCGACGAGTGGGACCAGATGATCGACGTCAATCTGAAGGGTACGCTCTACGGCATCGCGGCGGCCCTTCCCGGTTTTCTCGAGCAGGGCAGCGGTCACATCATCAACTTGAGCTCGGTTGCGGGCATCAAGGTCTTCGCACCGGGCGGCACGGTCTACTCCGGCACAAAGTTCGCCGTCAGCGCGATCAGCGAGGGCTTGCGCCACGAGGTGGGGGAAAAGGTCCGGGTCACGTCAATCGAGCCTGGAGCTGTCGAAAGCGATCTGAAGTTCACGACATCCGGCACGGCTGCCGAGACGGTGCTGGACTTCTACAAGCAGGCCATCCCGGCGGCATCGGTGGCGCGTGCTATCGCGTTCGCTGTCGAACAACCTGATGACGTCGACATCAACGCGATCGTCATCCGGCCGACCGCACAGGAGTTCTGATTTCGACCGGGAGGCGGAGCCGCGTGTGCTCCGCCTCATGGGGAACGTACCGGCCCGCTCGTCCGTTAATTTGACGAATAATATCTGTTCGTTTCACTAGAGGAATAAATTATGCCCAAACTTGCCCTGTATGTACCGCTGAAGGCTAAGCCCGGAAAAGAACGCGATGTCGCCGATTTCCTGACCTCGGCATTGCCGCTCGTTCAAGCTGAGCCGGGCACGCTGACCTGGTACGCGATCGAGGAAGGTCCCGGTGCGTACGCGATCTTCGATACGTTTGACACCGAGGAGGATCGGCAGGCCCATCTTGACGGCAAGGTTGCCGCCGCTCTGATGGACAAGGCAGAAGAACTGTTTTCCGAACCGCCGCAGATTCACAAGTTCACCCTGCTGGCCGCGAAATAACGGAACGCTCGGCGCCCTAGCGCGTCGCTTTCATCGCCCGCGCGGGGGGGGGGGGGGGGGGGGACCCGCGCGCGGCGGCGTGCGTGGAGCGGTTTTCCCCGAACTGGCGAAGGAGACACACCATGCGCACCACTCAGACGCTCGACCTAAACGACGCGCGGGCAATCATCGATGCGGGGATCGCGGAGGCCGAGCGGATCGGCAACCCGATGAACATCGCGGTGGTGGACGCGGGCGGCTGCCTCCTAGCGTTTGCGCGGATGGACGATGCGTGGCGCGGCAGCGTCGACATCGCGATCGGCAAGGCATGGACGGCGCGCGCGTTCGACGTCGAGACCAAGGGGCTTGCGAATCTCGCCCAGCCGGGCGCCGACTTCTACGGCATCCATGCATCCAACGACGGCAAGGTGATGATCTTCGCCGGGGGCGTGCCGATCAAGGTGGGCGAGACGGTGATCGGCGCGGTGGGCGTGTCGGGCGGCACCGGCAAGCAAGACCAGGGCGTGGCCGAGGCGGCGGCGCAGGCTTTCGCGCACGGTTGAGCCTTGAAGCGCGGTGGCGGGCGCGGCGGAGCCGGCTCAGTCGCCGGTGGTTCAGTCGACGGCGGCGGGCTGAGGCGCCGGGCGCGCCTCCCGCGCGGCGTGGGTCGCCTTTGTTTAACGCGTTATTCGGTCGTTCTGGCCCAGTCATTCAGAAAACCACCGTCAATCGATCCCGGGACTGCCCTACGGGAAGGAACCTCTCAAATAGCAGCAGGTTCAGTAAGGTGAGAACACTTGGAAGGGTGCGATGTCCTCCGCCGTTGCGATGGAAGGGATCATCACAAGCTCTCCATTTAATGACGCGTTGAGTAGAGCTGCGAAAGGAAAAGATCCGTGAAAGCTGTCGTATACAACGGGCCCAAAGATGTTTCCGTCAATACCATCGATGATCCCAGGATCGAAAAGCAGACCGATGTTATCATCCGGCTGACCACGACCAATATCTGCGGGTCGGACCTTCACATGTATGAGGGCCGTACCAGCTTCGAGAAGGGCAGGGTCTTCGGTCACGAAAACCTTGGCGAGGTCATCGAGGTCGGCTCTGCCGTAGATCGTATCAAGAAGGGCGATCGCGTGTGCATGCCGTTCAACGTCGGTTGCGGTTTCTGCGAAAATTGCGAACGCGGTTTGACGGGTTTTTGCCTCACGACCAACCCTGGCACCGCCGGCGCAGCGTATGGCTTTGCCGAGATGGGTCCGTGGCAAGGTGGTCAGGCCGAATTGATGCGCGTTCCTTATGCGGACTTCAATTGTCTGAAGCTGCCTGAGGACGCTGAGGAGAAGGAGGATGACTATGTCATGCTCTCCGACATCTTCCCGACGGGTTGGCATGGCGTCGAACTGTCAGGTTTCCTGCCTGGCGAAAGCATCGCGATCTACGGCGCCGGTCCGGTCGGTTTGATGGCCGCGCATTCAGCCGAAATTCGTGGTGCCTCTCAGATCTTCGTGGTGGATTCTCACGATGACCGCCTGAAACTGGCCGAGGCGATGGGCGCTATTCCGATCGACATGCGCAAGGGCGATCCCGCCCAGCAGATCCTTGACGCGACCGGCGGCCTCGGGACCGACCGGGGGGTCGAGGCGGTCGGGTATCAGTGTTGCGATCGCCACGGCAAGGAGCGCAGCAATTACACGATGAACCGCCTCGTCAAAAGTACGAAGGCCACCGGCGGGATCGGCGTCGTCGGCGTGTTCATTCCGGAAGACCCGAACGCGCCTGACGATCTCCAGAAGGAAGGCAAGATCGCTTTCGACTTCGGCGACTTCTGGTTCAAGGGCCAGAAGATCGGCACCGGCCAGTGCAACGTAAAGCACTACAACCGGCGACTGATGAAGCTTATCGAGCAAGACCGGGCCAATCCCGCCCAAATCATCTCGCACCGATTGCCGCTTGATCAGGCGCCAGACGCCTACAAGCACTTCGACGAGCGCGATGCTGGATGGACCAAGGTCGTGCTCAAGCCGGGCACCTGACCTAAATCCTCGACGGAACAGGAAATAAACTATGACTTTGGAAGGCAAATCAGTTGCCATTCTGATCGCACCCCGCGGGACGGAAGAACCAGAATTCTCGAAGCCCAAGCAAGCTGTCGAGGAGGCTGGTGGCAAAGTGACCGTGGTCAGTTTCGAATCGGGCAAGGCTCGCACAGTCAATAGCGATCTTGACGAGGGCGGCAGCTATACTATCGACAAGACGTTTTCCGAGGTCAAAGCCGACGATTTCGACGGACTTGTTGTGCCCGGAGGGACTGTCGGTGCCGACAAGCTTCGCGGCAACGTCGAGGCAATTGGTTTCATCAGGGCTTTCTTCGATCAGAAAAAACCTGTTGCGGCGATATGCCACGCACCCTGGACATTGATCGAGGCGGGTGTGCTCAAGGGTCGCACCTTGACGTCCTACCCCACGCTGAAGGTCGATATCGAGAACGCCGGCGGTGCATGGACCAACGAGGAAGTCGTGGTCGACAACGGCCTTGTTACCAGCCGCGATCCCGACGATTTGCCCGCCTTCTGTGCCAAACTCATCGAGGAAATCGCAGCAGGGAATTAACACGGAGCGTTTCGACGAACCATGTGAGGGCCCTCTCCATGGAGAAGGTCCGCACAAAGCAAGTGTGGCGGATGGCCAGCGATTGGCCGTTCGCCACGCCGCGTATCACACGAACACGGCGCACCTGACGGGCACTCAAACCCTGAGCCGCGTCAACCGCGGTGACGCGGCTCCGGCTCAAGCATCCAGATTCGACCCATTCCAACGTGTGGTTGAGATGCACCTGCCCGAACGTGCATTCGGCCAGATTTACGACTTACAGTGCTGCCTTGAGATAGCGGGCGGTGAGACTGCCTTCCGCTTCCGCAACCACGACAGGGACGCCGCTGGCAACGATACGGCCCCCATCTTCCCCGGCCCCCGGTCCCAGGTCGATGATCCAGTCCGCCTGTGCGATGGCGCGCATGTCATGTTCGACGACTACTACGGTATTGCCGGCGTCTACGAGGCCCTGCAGGTGTTGCATCAGCCGGTCGCTATCGGAGGGATGAAGCCCCGAAGTTGGCTCGTCGAGGATGTAGATCGTGTTGCCGCGTTGAGCGCGTTGCAGTTCAGTCGCCAATTTGATGCGCTGCGCCTCCCCGCCAGACAGCTCGGTCGCCGGCTGACCGAGCCTCAGATAGCCAAGGCCGATCTCCCGCAACACGTCGAGGGAGCGCATCACGGATGCCTCGCCAGCGAAGAAATCGCACGCATCGTCGACCGTCAGCTCGAGCACCTGGGCGATATTGCGCCCGTTCCATTCGACTTCGAGCGTTTGCGGGTTGTAGCGAGAGCCATGACAGGTCGAGCACGGGGCAAAAACGCTCGGCAGGAACAGCAGCTCCACCATGACGTATCCCTCGCCCTCGCACACAGGGCAGCGGCCTTGCGCGACGTTGAACGAGAACCTTCCCGGGCTGTAGCGCCGCCGGCGGGCGAGCGGCGTCTCAGCGAAGATCCGTCGCACATGGTCGAACATGCCGCTGTAGGTGGACAGGTTCGAGCGCGGCGTGCGGCCGATCGGTTTCTGATCGACCCGCACCAGCCTGCGGACATGCTCGATGCCTGCGACAATGCGTCCTTCAGTGTCGTTCTGCGCAACATCGAGTAGCGGATCGATATCCTCCTCCTCGGCCACGGGGGAGCCGCCGAGGTGTTCCGTGACGAGCTCGGGCAGCGCCTGACTGACAAGACTGGATTTGCCCGATCCCGAAACGCCGGTGACAGCGGTGAAGCAGCCGATGGGAAACTCGACGTCGAGACCATGGAGATTGTTCCGCCTGATCCCTTCCAGGCGTAGCCATGCCCTGGGATCGCGCGGTGTGCGCTCACCGCGGAGCGGCTCTGCGAACAGGTAGCGGCGGGTGATCGAAGTCTCGACGTCGGCAAGCCCCTCTATCGGCCCGCTGTAGAGGACTTCACCGCCCTTTTCCCCGGCTCCTGGGCCGACATCGACGAGCCATTCCGCGCGGCGGATCACGTCGAGATCATGTTCGACGACGAACAGGGTGTTGCCCGCCGCCTTGAGACGCTCGAGGATGGTGAGCAAAGCTTCGCCATCTGCCGGGTGCAACCCTGCCGAAGGCTCGTCAAGCACATAGACCACGCCGAAAAGCTGTGACGACAATTGCGTGGCAAGCCGCAAGCGCTGCAGCTCTCCAGAGGAGAGCGTCGGCGTGCTGCGGTCGAGCGAAATGTAGCCAAGGCCAAGATCGATCAGCGGGTCCAGCCGCTCGATCAATTCGCAGGCTAGGCGTTGGGCGGCGATCCGCTTCTCGTCGGAGAGATTGGGCGTGCGGCGTACGTCGGGCGCGCTCTTGTGCGCAGAGCCGCCCGCCGCAACCCGTTTTTCGACCGCTGCATCGCGGGCCGCTTTTTCCAGGACATGGCCCTTCGAGGGGGGGGAGACCGCGCCATACGCGCCCTGCGCGACGGGCATCAGCAAATCCTTCAACTTGAGCACCGTCAGGTCGCCGAACTCGGCAATGTCGAGGCCGGCGAATTTGACCGACAGGGCTTCGCGCTTCAGGCGCTTGCCGTCGCAGGTCGGGCAATCGCGGCCGATGATATATTGCGAGACACGCTTCTTCATCAGCGAGCTTTTAGTGTTGGCGAAGGTTTCCAGCACATAACGGCGCGCGCCGGTGAAGGTGCCCTGGTAGCTCGGTTCCATGCCGCGCTTGAGCGCCGTCCGGGTCTGTTCGGGCGTCAGGCCCGCATAGACCGGCACCGTCGGCGCCTCTTCCGTGAAGAGGATCCAGTCGCGATCCTTTTTCGGCAGGTCGCGCCACGGCGTATCGACATCATAGCCGAGCGAAACGAGGATATCGCGCAGGTTCTGGCCATGCCACGCGGTTGGCCAGGCGGCGATCGCCCGGTCGCGAATGGTGAGGCTGGTGTCAGGAACCATCGTCTCATCGGTCGCGTCATAAACGCGGCCGATGCCGTGGCAGGTCGGGCAGGCCCCCGCGACCGTGTTGGGGGAGAAATCCTCCGCATAGAGCATGGGTTGATGGCGCGGATATTCGCCGACGCGCGAATAGAGCATCCGCACCAGGCTGGAGAGCGTCGTCACGCTGCCGACCGAGGAGCGCGCGTTGGCCGAGCCGCGCTGCTGCTGCAACGCGACCGCAGGCGGCAAACCGTCGATCGCGTCGACCTCCGGCACGCCGGCCTGGTCGATCAGGCGACGGGCATAGGGCGCAACCGATTCCAGATAACGCCGCTGGGCTTCGGCATAAAGGGTGCCGAACGCGAGCGATGACTTGCCTGAGCCCGATATGCCGGTGAACACCACGAAGGCGTCGCGCGGTACATCGACGTCAATATTTTTGAGGTTGTTCTGGCGCGCGCCGCGAACCTGCACGCACGCGGGCGGCCCCGTATGCCCATGATCGGTGGCCGGCGTCGCCGCGTGTACATCCTTGCTCTTCAATTCAGTCTTCCTGCCTATACGCCCGCGCGGCCCTTGGTTCATGACTCGGGTAACAGATGAATGCATTTCGACGCGTTGCCCATTTGCCAGAGCGCGCCTCATCATGGCCGGGGTCGGGCCATGATCACGGCCGAGTTGTCGATCCGAGCGCCTCGCGCCGCTTCGGATCGACGGGGAGGCGCTCGGATCGGCGGGTCAGTAGTGAATGACCGTGCGGATCGACTTGCCTTGGTGCATCAGTTCGAAGGCCTGGTTGATCTCCTCCAAACCCATCGTGTGGGTAACGAAAGGGGCCAGATCGATATCGCCTCTCATCGCGTCCTCGACCATGCCGGGGAGCTCTGTCCGGCCCTTGACGCCGCCGAAAGCGGACCCCTTCCATACGCGGCCCGTGACGAGCTGGAATGGGCGGGTGGAGATTTCCTCGCCCGCGCCGGCAACGCCGATCACGATCGACTGACCCCAGCCACGGTGCGCTGATTCAAGCGCGGCGCGCATGACGTGGACGTTGCCGATGCACTCGAAGGTATGATCGATGCCCCAGCCCGTCATCTCGATCAGCACTTGCTGGATGGGTTTGTCGTGGTCCTTGGGGTTGATGCACTCGGTCGCACCGAACTGGCGTGCCAGCTCGAACTTGGACGGATTGGTGTCGATGGCGATGATGCGACCCGCCTTCGCCTGGCGCGCTCCCTGAATCGCCGCGAGACCGATGCCGCCGAGGCCGAACACGGCGACCGAGTCTCCGGGCTGGACCTTGGCGGTATTGTGGACTGCGCCGATGCCGGTGGTGACGCCGCAGCCGAGCAGGCAGACATGTTCGGGGTTTGCCGCGGGATTGATCTTGGCGAGCGAGACTTCGGCGACGACGGTATATTCGCTGAAGGTTGAACAGCCCATGTAGTGATAGAGGGGCTGACCATTGTACGAAAAGCGGGTGGTCCCATCGGGCATCAAGCCCTTGCCCTGCGTTTCGCGGACAGCGACGCACAGGTTGGTCTTGCCAGACAGGCAGAAGTCGCACTTGCCGCACTCGGCGGTGTAGAGCGGAATCACGTGATCGCCCGGCACGACGCTGGTGACGCCTTCACCGACCTCGACAACGATGCCCGCGCCCTCGTGGCCCAGAACCACCGGGAAAACACCCTCCGGATCACTCCCCTCCAGCGTGTACGCGTCGGTGTGGCACACACCGGTGTGCGTCACCCGTATGAGGACTTCGCCTTTCCGGGGCGGGGCGACATCGATCTCGACGATTTCGAGTGGCTTGCCCGCCTCGAAGGCTACAGCAGCGCGAGATTTCATGTTGGGATACCCTCGTTGAGTTAAACTGGTTGCTGGTGCGAGGCCGTTGCGTCAGCGCCGCTATGCCGGTCAGACCGTAACGACCACTTTGCCGACCTGGTCGTTCGATTCGAGGAAGCGGTGAGCGTCCTGGATGGCGTCGAGCGGGAAAGTGCGCGCGATCCGCGGCTTGAGCGCGCCCGATTCCAGACCCGCCACGATGAACGCCTTGGCGCGATCGAGGGCGGCATCGTCCGAGACGATCTCGCTGTAGAGATACCCCTTGAGCGTGAGGCTCTTGCCCAGCACGGAGAACAACGGGAACGGCGTCGGTTCGCCGCTGAGCGCGCCATATTCGAGCAGGATACCGCCGCGTGCCATGCTCTCGGTCAGCGGCTCGAACGACGGGCCTCCGACCGGATCGAGCACCACACGCGCACCCTGACCATCGGTTATCTCCATCACCCTCGCTACCAGATCCTCTTCCCCGGTCGCGACGACATGATGTGCACCAGCATCGATCAGGGCCTGGCGCTTGGCGCCGGTACGCGTCGTCGCGATTACCGTCGCGCCGACCATCCGCGCAATCTGGAAGGCAGCAAGGCCGACGCTGCTGGAGGCAGCAGTGACGATGACGAAATCGCCCTCGCCGAGTTTCGCCTGCTCCACCAGCGCACCCCAGGCGGTGACATACTGCATCCACACGGCCGCCGCTTCCTCGAACGACAGCGCCGCCGGATGCTTGACGACGAGGCGGGCGGGCACGTTGGCGACCTCGCCATAAGTGCCCCAGCGCGCGATATCGAGCGGGGGGATGACGCTGACGGCTTCGCCTTCCGCAAACCCGGTCACGTCCGCGCCGACCGTAACGACAGTGCCGGCAGCCTCATAGCCAAGGCGGCTCGGGAACTCGGCTTCCTGAAGGTAGGCATGGTTGCGGAACATCACTTCGGCGCGGTTTATGCCTATCGCCTTCACCGCGATCTGCACTTCGTCGGCCGCGGGCGCGGGGACTGCCACATCTTCAATCCTGAGGACGCTGGCGTCGCCATATTCGTGGATGCGGACGATGCGGCTCATTGGAGACTCCTTGATTATTGAATGATCGTTCTGTAAGGGAGCGGGCCACCAGTTTCAAGATATTATTTATCGATCATTCCATATCGTGCACCAGAGATGACAGAGATGAAAGCCCGTCGCCGCGCAGGTCGCCCTCGTGTGTTCGACACTGACGCTGCGCTCGACAAGGCGGTGCGGCTGTTCTGGCAGCGCGGCTACGAGGCGACATCGATGGCCGATCTGGTGGCGGAGACCGGCGTCGCCGCTGCCAGCCTCTATGCAGCGTTTGGCAACAAGGCGGGGCTGTTTGCGGCGGTGATCGAGCGCTACGCCGCGACGTTCAGCGTCCACCTCTATGCACCCATCAACGATCCGGCGTTGTCCACCTACGAGGCCGTCAAAGGCCTGCTGGAACGAGCGGCGTCATCATTCTCGGAACCTGGAACGCCGGCCGGCTGCTTCATGTATTCGGCAGCGGCAGCGGTTTCGCCGGCGTCCGCCGCCATCGAATGCCTGCTGCGCGACAAGCGTATCGCGGCGGAGGCCCTCCTAATCGAGCGTCTGCAACGCGGCGCCGCGCAGGGCGAGCTTGCGGCCAACACCGATCCTTCCGTGCTAGGCAAATTCATCAATACGGTCATGGAAGGCATGTCCGTTCAGGCGCGCGACGGCGCTACGATCGACGAACTGCTCTCCATCGCCAAAATGGCACTCGATCGATGGCCGGCCGCGATATGATCGTTAGATGGTGTTCATCTGGCAATCCGCCTCCCGCGACCGAACTGTCGAACTCATCTCATAGGACGAAAGCACATGAAACACGTGACATTGCCCGACGGGGAAGTGGTTCCGTCACTAGGGCAAGGCACCTGGAAGATGGGCGAACGTGCCGAGCGCCGATCCGATGAGATCGCCGCGCTACGCGCCGGTGTCGAACTGGGCATGACGCTCATCGATACCGCCGAAATGTACGGGGATGGTGCGGCGGAAACGCTAATATGCGAGGCGCTGGGCAGGGTTCGCGACCAGTTATTCCTCGTCAGCAAGGCATATCCGCAGAACGCATCGCGCTCCCGCCTTGCCGGTGCGTGCGAGGCGAGCCTGAAGCGGCTCGGCACCGACCGACTGGACCTCTACCTGCTCCACTGGCGGGGATCGGTGCCGCTCGCTGAGACTGTGGAGGCATTGGAGGCGCTCAAATCGGCAGGAAAGATCCGACACTGGGGTGTCAGCAATCTCGATACCGACGATATGGAAGAGCTTGTCGCTGCGGGCGGGAATGGCTGCGTGACCGATCAGATCCTCTACAATCTGGTCCGGCGAGGCCCCGAATTGGACCTGCTGCCGTGGCTCGCCGAGCATAACATACCGGTTATGGCGTATAGTCCAGTCGAGCAGGGACGACTTTCTACCCACCCCGCTCTCGACAAAATTGCAGCCGAGGTTGGCGCGACCCCTGTGCAGCTCGCACTTTCGTGGACGTTGCGGCAAGATGGTCTCATCGCTATCCCGAAAGCGAGTTCAGTCGCCCATGTGAGGGAGAACCGCGCGGCCGCCAATATCGTTCTTTCCGACGCTCAGCTTGCGACACTCGACGCGGCATTCCCCAGGCCACGCGACCGCCGTCCACTCGAGATGCTTTAGCGTCAGATGACGATATTGTCGCTCGAAGGAACAGAGCGCAAACCGGATCGGCGATAGGCGCTCAGCGGTGCGGTGATCGGACCAGTGTCGACACCGTTATCAAGTGAATGCTGCGCGACTGACGGTTCGAGAACCAGGCCTATCGCGCCCCTGGCCCCAATCTGCTCTTAGCCTCCACGAATAACCGTCTGACCGTTCTTACCGGTTATGGGGCGTATCCGAGCCGGCAGGGAATCCAGCCAAGGGCGTCATTCCGGTCCATCGGGCGCTCTGGATCGTATCTCGGGCGGCCTAGCTGTCAGCACGACACCTCACTGCCTGAGTTTCCAAGCTGCCATCCCAGCGTGCGCCGCTAGCGGGAAGGTGAGCCGACTACTCGCTCAAGATCAGTTCGACAGAGCGCAGGCCATGAACCGCTCACTGCACTGCAGCGCCGAATTAGCGCGCTGCTACCTATAGAACTACCTAGCCCAAAAATGCTCTCAATAGCCCGATCTCGCAAGCCTAGTATCTGATTGATGAATAAGGGAAATATGGTGGGCGCGCTAGGTTGAATCGACATTCAGCACCAGAACGCGATGGCGGCGAGGTACAGAGTGGCGAGATAGTTGTGCGGGAGGCGGTCATATCTGGTGGCGACGCGGCGTAGTTGCTTGAGTTTGCCGATGGTGCGTTCGATGCGGTTGCGCAGCCTATAGATGGCGGGATCGAAGTCGCGTTGGCGCGGCATGCAGATGCGCTGGGGGATGATCGGGCGAGCGCCGGAGGCTTCGACATGATCAAGGATGGCGTGGCTGTCATAAGCTTTGTCGGCAAGGACATGGCGGGCGTCGAGACCGCTCAGCAGTGGGATCGCCAGTTTGGCATCACTGACATTGCCGCCGGTGAGGATGAAGCGCACCGGTCGGCCAAAGGTATCAACCGCGATATGCCATTTGGACGTCAGGCCTCCTCGGGAGCGCCCCAGAGCCTGGTCGCAGAGCCCCCTTTTTGGCCCGTCGCCGCTTGGGCATGGGCGCGTACGATCGAACTGTCGATCATCAGATACGCGTTGTCGCGATCGCGGGCGAGCAGGGTGAAGATGCCTTCCCACACCCCGGCACGCGCCCAGCGGGTGAAGCGCTTGTGGACTGTCTTGTACTTGCCGTAACGCTCGGGCAGGTCCGACCAGCGTGCGCCTGACCGCAGCACCCACAAAACACCGTTCACGAACAAGCGGTTATCTGATGCCGTGCGTCCTGGATCAGAGACCTTGCCCGGCAAAAGTGGCTCGATCCGGCTCCACTGCGCTTCGCTCAACTCGTATCGCTTGATACCCATGACGCCTCCGCAATCTGCGGAACCTCATGAATCAGACAACAAAGACTTTGGGAATCCTGAATGTCGATACGGCCTAGGGCTCGAACCTAGGCCCGCTGATTAAGAGTCCATTGCGACTTCAATGATTTCAACGCCCATTCCGACATTTCATGCTTTGTTCGGGTTGTTGCAGATCAATAGCTTAGCCGATTTGTCGGAATGAGATTGGCGCGATTTCGCGTCCGCTTCGCGCCCCAAACCCGGTCATTCCGAGCGGCCGCGCATGATCCCGAAAGCGGCCGCTCGTTTCGATCAGCAAGCAACAGTTACTATTGGATGGCCAGTTGACGTTGTGGGCGTCACGCTATGGTCAGCGACGGAACGGTCATCACGGAACCTTTAAGAACTTACAGTCATTGGGTAACCGTGGCGGCATCATTCAGACAATTTCGGAGATAGACAGATGGGTAAATATGGAGTCCCCTCCATCGTGGTCATCATTCTGGTAGTATTGGTGCTAGTTTGGCTGTTTTGACCGGCAGCCACAATTGAGGGCTTGATTACTTCGGCATCGATATCGAAGATGCTCTGGTCCTCGCAGAGCGAACGGAGATCTGATGCTGGCGCGGCCCGTCTGAACTGGAGATGGTTCGCTCCTATACCGGACCGCTATGTGCCTCACTTGAGGTCGCCAGAACTGCTCCGACCCCGTGCTAGAATCAGCCTAAAAACGAGCGTCAGAATCAAAGTTGATAGAATTCTTACCCGCTTATCGAATGACTTGAATGCGCTGCGCCAACGTCATCGCACATCTGTCGTTCGATAAAATTCGACATGGAACTCAACGGGGCCGAGCAGCTCCACGTGGTGGACTACCGCGGGTTCAATCACAATCTCGGGGGTGTCCGGAGTGAGCAGCACATGGAACGGCTGGCGGCGCGGGTCGGTCACGACGTAGCGCAGCCGCCCCGATTCGAGCCGAAGCACCCCCCAGGCCCCCTCCTTGGTAGAATGGTCCTGGAGCAGTCCTGCAGGAACGCTCGATTGATCGAAAGTGGCCGTGCGCTTGTAAGCTGTGACGCCATCAGGAAGCTGTGGGGTCATGCCGCCCGCCGTTCGCGCTGGAAGCGGATACCGAGTTGCAGACTTTCGGCGATCCGTCCCGCCTTCTCCTGAAAGATCGCGGCCTTCTCGGGGCGAAGCAGGGCGTTGCTCGCCTCTTGCCACAGGTCGAGCCAGCGCGCGAAATTTTCTGCGGTCATTGCCTTTTCGTGACGGAAATGGGCGACCATCGGCTGCCCCTTGTACCGCCCGCTGGTCAGCATGACCGACGACCAAAAGGCCTCGAGTGTCTCAAGATGGGCAGGCCATTCCTGGATAGCGCCGTTGAAAATCGGACTGAGGAGCGGATCCTGCCGGATGCGTTCGTAAAATGCCGGGACCAGCAAAGCGATGTCGGCTTCGGTAATTTCAACGTTCATCACGCAGCCCTCCGAGGTTACCAAGCTATCGGAAGGTCAGGCGCAGGTTGAATCCCTGCGCCTGGCCTGTGTCCGGTATCAGGCCGCCTTTTTCCAGATCGGCTCCAGCGCGACGTGGGGCGGGCAGTCGGCGACCGGTCCGGCAGGCAGTCCCGCCAGTTCGTTGGCGAAGCCGTGGTTGACGTCGCGGTGGTGCGCTTCGTCGGCACGGACCACCAGCACCACATCGCGCAGCGTCGCATCGTCCGGCAGACCCCAATAGCGCTTGGCGATTTGCGGTGCCGGGACGTTCGGGCTACGGCCTTCATCGATCTCGGCGAGATAATGGGTGTAGCTGATCACGGCCTCTTCCTCGAAATAGCCGACCACCCGGTGCGCGGTCTTGGAACTGACGAGATAGAGGGCGAAGAAGAACAGATAGAACACCCATTGCACGCCGATGATGACCGCGCGTTCGAACCAGGTCGGCTTGGCTACCTCGATGAAAGTCATCAGGTGCATCCGCTCGTTCTCGGCCTCGTCCATCAGCGTCTTGATCCAGCCCTTGTCGTCGCACATGCGGCGCAGGCAGGCGAGGTGGTTGATCGTCGCCCCCACCATGCCCGGCACCGCCGCGACGGTTTCTAGCACGACTGCTCGGTGACCATAGCGTTCGGCGAAGAAGGTATCGGCCGTCCATCGCAGCATCTTGGTGAAGCCAAAGGCGATGCGGTCGGACAGGCCCTTGGGCTGGTGGTGGACGTCGAGGTCGATGAACGGCGGGGTCATGAACTTTCTCCGTGGTTTGAAATCCGGTGTGGCGCCGCATTAGGAGGCGCGCGCGAAGCCCGACACTCGGATCATGTCCCTACGGTGTGTACCGGAGGTGGCGTTTCGGCGGCGCGCGATGCATGACGCGGGACGTGATTCGCAAGCGGCCCTCCCTGCTTCTTCCGATCCTGCCTTCGCCGCCATTTTTGGTGACGCTTGCGCTGGCGCTGGTGGCGATCGCGCTGGGGGCCGGCATCCGTATCGCGTTTGCAGCGGAACTTGGGCAGCGCGCGACCTTCATCTTCTTCGTGCCCGCCGTTGTGCTCGCGGGCGCGCTCAGCGGCTTGCGTGCCGGCCTGATCGCGAGTGTGGCAGGCGGTGTGATCGCCCTTTGGTGCGACGCGATGGTTGGGCCGCTGGGGGTCGGGAGCTGGATCGCCGCGGGCGCGTTCGTGTTGATCGGCAGCGCCATTGCCCTTGGTGGCGAATGGTTCCAGCGAGCCCGGGCAGAGGCTGAGCGGGTGACCGACGGCCTGGCGCGACGTGAAGCGCATCTGCGATCGATGCTCGACACCGTACCCGACGCAATCGTCGTGATCGACGAGGCCGGGCTGATCCGCGACTTCAGCCCCGCGGCAGAGCGGATGTTCGGATGGGATGCGACCGAAGTGCTCGAACGCAATATCAGCCTGCTGATGCCGGACCCCTATCGCAGCGCGCATGACGGCTATCTCCAGCGTTATTACGAAACCGGCGAGAAGCGGATCATCGGCAAAGGGCGCGTGGTGGTGGGCGCGCGCCGCGACGGATCGACCTTCCCCATCGAACTTGCGGTGGGCGAGATGCGCGTCGGCGGGCTGCGCCATTTCACCGGCTTCATCCGCGACCTGACCGAGCGGCAGGAAGCGGAGGCGCGGCTCCAGGCATTGCAGGGCGAGCTTATCCACGTATCGCGGCTGACGGCGCTTGGCGAAATGGCGTCTGCGCTGGCGCACGAACTGAACCAGCCGCTGTCGGCGATCACCAATTATCTGAAGGGCAGCCGCATGTTGCTGGCGCGTGAAGACGTGCCGCTGGCGCGGGTGCGAGACGCTGTAGAGCGGGCTGGCGATCAGGCGCTTCGTGCCGGCGACATCATTCGCCGTCTGCGTGAGTTCGTTGCGCGCGGCGAAACCGAGCGTTCGGTGGAAAGCCTGCCCAAGCTGGTCGAGGAGGCAAGCGCGCTTGCCTTAGTGGGCGCCAGTGAACAGGGCATCCGCGTACGGTATGATTTTGACCCCGCAATCGATCTGGTCCTGGCCGACAAGGTCCAGATTCAGCAGGTTTTGCTGAACCTGATGCGAAACGCCGTCGATGCGATGACCGAGGCCGAGCGACCGATCCGCGAACTCACGCTGTCGATCGCGCCCGCCGACGATCACATGGCGCAGGTCACCGTCGCCGATACCGGGCCGGGGATCGACCCGGAAGTCGCCGAACGCCTGTTCCAGCCTTTCATCACGACGAAGCGCGAAGGGATGGGCATCGGCCTGTCGATCTCGCGCACGATCGTCGAGGCGCATGGCGGTCGCATCTGGGCGGAACCGCGCAAGGGCGGCGGGGCGTCGTTCGGGCTGACCTTGCGGCGCGTGGGAAAGGAGGAGCTATACGATGGCGAATGATCCGATCGTCTATGTCATCGACGACGACGAGGCCGCACGGCATTCGCTGGAGTTCCTGCTGGACTGTGCGGATATCCGGGTACGCTCCTTCGCGTCCGCCGACGCGTTCCTGACCGCGTCGCCGCCGCTTTCGGGCGCTTGCGTGGTGACCGATGTGCGAATGCCGGGTCGCAGCGGGATCGAACTGGTCGAGGAGATGAAGCGGCGCGGGGCAAACGCTCCAGTGATCGTCATCACCGGTCATGCCGACGTCCCGCTGGCGATCCAGGCGATGCACGCGGGCGTCGCCGATTTCATCGAAAAGCCGTTCGATGACGATATGATGCTCGCCGCGATCCGCAAGGCGCTGGCCGATCAGGCCGGAGAAGCCGCCGCGCTCGCCGAACATCAGGTTCTACTGGAACGCATCGCGAGCTTGAGCGGTCGCGAGCGCGAGGTGATGGAAGGATTGGCGCGGGGCGACGCCAACAAGGCGATCGCGTTCGACCTTGGCATTAGCGCTCGAACAGTCGAGGTCTATCGCGCAAACGTCATGCTCAAAATGCAGGCTAAGACGCTATCCGATCTCGTGCGGATGGTGACTGTTGCTCGGTTATGAACGCCGCAGAACATGGTCGAGACCGCTATGCGCCCCAATCCCAGTCATTCAGCTTCACGCCGTGCGAGCCCGAAGCCTGCCGTTTCCACATGGCGCTTGAGGCTCGTGCCAACACAGCAGGCATCAGCGACATAGCCGGCTGTGAATCGGGGGGCTAAGTCGCTTCAACTCCGAGCCAACCTATCGCAACCAATTGGATTGATCTAAGCTTTGGATTACTCGCTTGGGCACCCCCGTTTAAGGGCTGGACATGCGAACAGGGCTTAACCGCCCTCAGTCGGCGGGAGATGAAGTTTGAACGAGCAAGGCTTTACCGATCAGGCCGCAACCGGGATCGTGGGATTGGACGATGTGCTGGGAGGCGGGTTTGAGCGAGGGCGCGCCTACCTACTCGAAGGGAGTCCGGGTACGGGCAAAACAACGATCGCGCTTCAATTCCTGTCGGCCGGCGCCGCAGCGGGCGAAAAATGCCTTTACGTTACATTGTCCGAAACCGGCGACGAGCTGCACATGACCGCCAAGTCGCATGGCTGGAAGCTCGATGGTCTCGACATTTACGAGCTTGTTCCCCCCGAAAGTCTGCTCGACGAAGATCAGCAGCAAAGCCTGCTCTATTCGTCCGACCTTGAACTGGGTGAAGCGACCAAACGCATTTTTGAGAATTTCGAACGCGTGAATCCATCGCGCGTGGTGATCGACAGTCTCTCCGAGATCCGCCTGCTGGCGCAGAGCTCGCTGCGCTATCGGCGTCAAATTCTGGCGCTGAAACATTATTTCGCGCGGAGCGGGGCAACTGTGCTGATGCTCGACGACATGACGACCGAGATCAACGACAAGACAGTGCACTCGGTCGCCTATGGCGTGGTCCGGCTCGAGGAGCTCGCGCCCGAATATGGCGCGGAGCGGCGACGGATGCGGGTCATCAAATATCGCGGAAGGCGGTTTCGTGGCGGGTATCACGATATGGCCATCCATACCGGCGGGGTCAGGATTTTCCCGCGGTTGATTTCTGCTGAGCATCACAAAGATTTCAACCGCGACATCCTTGGAACCGAAACTCCGGAACTCGATGCGTTGCTGGGTGGCGGGATCGAGCGCGGATCGGGCGTGTTGGTGCTAGGTCCAGCAGGTACCGGCAAATCGCTGCTGGCCCTTACCTTCGTCAAAACCGCAGTTGCGCGCGGCGAACGCGCTGCGATGTTCGTGTTTGACGAAGAGATCGGCTTGCTGACCCAGCGGGCGCTCGGCCTCGACATCGACCTGCAGGCGATGATCGATTCCGGCGATGTGGTACTCGAACAGGTGGATGCCGCCGAGCTCACGCCCGGCGAATTTTCGGCGCGTGTCCGCGAATGCGTCGAGGCGCATGGCGCGCGCACGATCGTCATCGACAGCCTGAACGGTTACCAGGCGGCGATGCCCGGCGAGCATGCGCTGATCCTCCACATTCATGAATTGTTGCAATACCTCAATCGCCGCGGGGCGACCACGTTCTTGACGGTAGCGCAGCACGGGCTGGTGGGCGACATGAAAGCGCCGGTCGATGTCACCTATCTCGCCGATACCGTGATCCTGTTGCGATATTTCGAGGCAGTAGGGCGCGTCCGAAGAGCGATTTCGGTCGTTAAGAAGCGCATGAGCGCCCATGAAGATTCGATCCGGGAATATCAGATCAACAGCCAGGGTATCCGCTTGGGTCCGCCGCTCACCGGTTTCCAGGGCATATTGAGGGGTGTCCCGGAACTGATCGAACCCGTTACTTTGCTCGGTCCCGAACCGGCGTGAAACGCACCACGCTGTCCGAACGGGCGCTGATACTGGCTCCGCGGGGACGCGACGCCGCGATCGCTGCGCATATTCTGAGCGAGGCGGCGATCGAGGCGCATATTTGTGCCTCGCTTCCTACTCTAATCAACGAACTCGACGCTGGCGCAGGCTTTGCCGTTTTTACCGAAGAGGCATTGATCAATGCCGACCTCAGGCCTCTTGTAGATTGGCTTGCCGATCAGCAGGAATGGTCGGACATGCCGATCGTTCTGCTGACCAATCGCGGAGGCGGACTCGAGCGAAATCCCGCGGCCTCGCGTCATCTCGAAACTTTGGGGAACGTCACCTTTCTGGAGCGGCCGTTCCATCCGACGACGCTGGTCAGTCTGGGGCGATCGGCATTGCGGGGGCGCAGGAGACAATATGAAGCGCGGGCGCGCCTGATCGAATTGCGCGAAAGCGAGGCACGATACGCGACGTTGTTCGAGACGATGGATGAAGGTTTTTGCGTCATCCGGTTTGTCGATGGACCGCATGGACCCCAGAGCGACTATGTCCATATCCAGGCCAACAGCGCCTATGCCCGCCATTCCGGTATCGAGAACGTAGTTGGTCAACATGTGCGGAAGATGGTCCCAGAGGAGGCGGACTCATGGGTGGAGCGATATCGGACTGTCCTGATCACGGGGGAGCCGGTTCGCTTCGAACAGGAATTGGTAGCCACCAGTCGGCACCTCGAGCTCTCGGCGTTTCGCGTCGAGCCTAAGGAGCTCAACGAGGTAGCGGTTTTATTTCAAGATGTAACTCAGCGAAAACGCGCCGAAACTGCGCTACGCGACCTTAATGAAACTCTCGAGCGCAGAGTGGAGGCTGCAGTTGCGGAACGGCACGCTGCTGCCGAACAACTGCACGAAGCGCAAAAGTTGGAGACAATTGGACAGTTGACGGGCGGGGTGGCGCACGACGTCAACAATTTGCTGACGCCGATCACGGGCGCGCTCGATCTGCTCAGCCGTCGTTATGCGGAGCAGGATCCGCGTATGGGGCGTCTGATCGACGGCGCACTCCAGTCTGCGGAACGCGCGCGCGTTCTCGTCAGCCGCCTGCTAGGCTTTGCCAGGCGACAGGCGCTGGAGACAAAACCGACCGATGTTTGCGCGCTGATCGACGGCGTGCAGGATCTCGTCATAAGCTCGATTGGGCCTTCGATCGAGCTGCAGCTTGATTGCCCGGACGCCCTGCCAGCGGCCGTGGCGGATCCGAACCAGCTCGAGCTGGCCATCCTCAACCTGTGCGTCAACGCGCGGGATGCGATGCCGAAAGGCGGGACGTTGACGATTTCGGCATCTCAATCGACGATTGAAGGGCAGAATGCCGAAGGCCTCGTCAACGGCCAATATGTTCGAATCGTCGTCCGCGACACCGGCTTCGGCATGAATGCCGAAACTTTGGCACGCGCGGTAGAGCCTCTCTATTCCACCAAGGAGGTTGGTAAGGGGACGGGTTTGGGTCTTTCAATGGTTCACGGTCTGGCGGGGCAGCTCGGAGGCACCTTCGCCTTGAGCAGCGAGCCGGGCGCGGGGACCGAAGCCAGCCTGTATCTGCCGGTGGCGGACGAAAAAGCTGCAGACGTGGTTTCGACCTTCAGTGGTGACGGGCCAGTCATACGTCCGTTGCGAATTCTTTTAGTGGATGACGAGGAACTGGTCCGCGCGGGAACCGCCGAAATGCTGCGCGACTTAGGACATGAAGTTCGGGAAGTGGGCGGCGGCGCACAGGCTCTGAGTGAATTGTCGGCGGGGTTAGAAGTCGACTTGATGGTAACGGACTACATGATGCCGGGCATGAACGGAGCGATGCTCGCCAAGCGCGTTTCTGCGCGACATCCCAAACTGCCCGTACTTGTAATAACCGGTTACGCGGGAGGTGATCTAAATATCGGTATCGCCCAACTGACCAAACCCTTCAGACAACGCGAGCTAGCGCAAGCGTTGCGCCGCGTGATTGACGCCGAAGCTGTAGAGGTGGGGTAAGTCGGCTCCACACTCGCCTACGGTCGTACGGATTCTAAAGGGTTGTGAGACTGATTGAAAGCCGCTCGCTGCTGCCCATGCAATGCCTGACACCTTAGCCGTGTGTTGCCGCTCAAACTTAGGAGTTGCCGGCAAATACCGATAGGTCAAGCGGATGCCCGAAAGGGACGTTCCCGCGGTTCGAACGCCTAGACTAACGCCTAATTGCGAAGGCATTTGGAAAGAGGCATTCGAGTTAGGGGCCTTTTTGCTCCCTTTTGGGTCGCAGAAGGGGTCGGAGTAATCCGGCCCCTTTTTTGCGACGCCGGAAGAGCGTCGCGGAAGGCAAAGCTCTTCCCTGCTGTTCGCGTACCTGCCATTCTGAAAAGCGCCCTAGTTTCGGACGTCCAGATGATGCTCGTGCAATCCCGAAAGCTGCCTTGGAAGCGGTGTCATTAACTGCGCCGTAGTTAGAAGGGTTAGTGTACGTGCGACTTTTTGCAGATTCGCGCCCCGTTCGACCAGGCGCGTGATGAGCGCTCGCGTCGATCGGCCGGGTTCGTTGCCGCCGAGTCAATGTCCAGCGCCTCAACGATATCGCCCTGATCGCAAGCGCATGGTGACCCGCCATAGCCAGTTTCGAGAGTTTCGGCACATTTTCCGTGTGGTTGATCATCCCAGCATCGAGCGCCGCTGACAGGACGACCGCAAGACCAACTACGTGGACGCCGACCGATAATTGACTGAGCCGTCGATGACGCTACCACTCATATCGGTAGCAGGACTGGACCAAGCTCGCGACTACCTCCGCGGTTGCCGCAATGCCGCTCGCGCGAAGCGGGGCAACTGTGCCTCTGGCAGCATTGCTTGTCTGCGGGGTGCCTGCCGAGTTTTCCGCTTGCGGTGGATCTTCAGAACAGGCGGCGAGCATCATCGCCGCGACAAGGGTTCAAAGCTCGGCAAGTAGCGCATCGGCGGCTCCTTCAGGAGGCAAGTTCATCTCGTCACATATTCGTCTGGTCCGGCGGCACGCCCGCCGGCAGCCGCGCGGCACAGGTCGCGTCCTTGCGGAGTTTCAATGCCGCTCCTACGCCATAGCAGGTCATCGAGATTGATCCCATCGCGTAGCCTCGCACCAGCGGCTCAGGCTTCGTTTCGTCGGCGGCCGCCAAGCCGGCCAGGTAGAGCATTGGGATGAAGTGATCGGGCGTAGGCACCGCAAGATCGTAGTCAGGGTGATCACGCACCCGGAGAGCCTCGCCAGGTGCGTTCGCGAGCTGCTCGACAACCGCATCGTCAAACCGCTGAGCCCAATCATATGCCAAGTCGCGCTGGCTCCATTGAAGCTGTTTGAGATTGTGAACCACGTTGCCGCTAGCGACGATCATGACGCCTCGCTCCCTGAGCGGCGCCAGCCTTGCAGCCAAGTCAATATGGTATTCAAGGGGCTTCAGCGCGTTGATGGAAAGCTGCACCACGGGAATGTCCGCCGCGGGATAGAGGTGCGCGAGGACGGACCATGTGCCATGATCAAGGCCCCACTGATCCCGATCGAGCCCGACCCACTCGGGTTTGACCACCTCTACGATCTCCCGCGCCAGATCGGGGTCGCCATGGGCCGGGTAAGCGAAATCGAACAGCGGTTGCGGGAAGCCGTAGAAGTCGTGAATCGTCCTGGGCCTGGACATCGCGGTGACGGCTGTCGCCCCAAAGAACCAGTGCGCCGATATGACAAGCAGCGCCTTCGGCCGCGGTAGATGCTGTCCGAATGCTCTCCACGCGTCGGTGTAACCATTCTTCTCCAGAGTGTTCATCGGACTTCCATGGCCGATGAACAAAGCGGGCATCTTACTCATGTTCGTTGTCCTCGAAAACAGGGTCTTAACAGCCCAATGCTGTTCGACCACACAGGATGCGACACCCAAAAAAACGTTATGATCGGACTGTATCAGACCGCACGCCCGCTTTGATGCCTGATCCCCTTGGTCTTGCTCTCGCATCAATCAATCTATGTTGTTCTGTTCGCGGCGGCTCTCGGCAGCTTGCCGCTCCTGATCCTCGCCAGCCGACTGATTGTCGGCTGATTGCGACCTGGCAACGGCAGCCATCACCTTCGCCTTCACGTTTGTCTACTCGGTGGCGAAGGGTGTGGGTGTCCGGTCGCAACCTTGTTCGGGCGGTGATCCTCTCTCCCGTTCGAACTGCAAAGCCTTGATTCTAGCTCAAGTCAGTGCCCGCTGGAACCGAGACGCAAGACGGGATCGTCTACCCACCTTCTGCAAAAGACGGTAGTTCCGCCTTGAAGATGCTGAAGAGGCGAACGAATGATCCACTCGCGACCATACGAGGCTCGACCCCATTATTTCCTTCGCCTCCGGATGGCGGGCGCTACCCTGCGGGATCGCGTAGTTGCTTGCTTCGGCACGTTTTTTGGTATCTGGATTGCGGTATTTGCAGCCTCAAGTGGTGGCTTTGATGGGGTGAGTTTCTCTCTTCTCGCCGCCCCAATTGGTGCGTCTGCCGTGTTGGTTTTTGCCGTGCCCTCAAGCCCGCTGGCTCAGCCTTGGTCGGTTATTGCCGGCAACGGTTTGTCGGCTATGACTGGTTTGCTTGTTACGACGACACTACAGGAACCTGTGTGGGCGGCCGCGACTGCGGTTGCGTTTGCGATACTGGTGATGACGCTAACTCGTTCGCTTCATCCGCCTGGGGGCGCATGCGCCCTAACGGTAACAATCGCTCACACCTATACACCGGATCACGTAGTTCCAGTTATGTTACTGATCCTGTTGAATTCGATCGGCTTGGTGGCGGCTGCTTGGCTCTTTCATCGTCTTCAGCGCCGCACATACCCACACCGCGCCCCGCTACCGCCAGTTGCGTCCGATCTTCAGCCCCTTTTTCACCAGGACGATATCAGTGCCGCAGTTCTAGAGATGGGAGATGCGTTCGATGTGACCGAGGCCGATCTGAAAGCGATATTTGAACGTGCGGCGCAGAACGCCGAACGACGTCTGGGCCGGTAGCTAGCAATACGCTGCGCTCGCACTTTAGACGTTGGAAGACACTGAAAGAAGTTTATCTGCCAACTTGTCTCGTAGATTCTCTTGTCTTGCAAAGACACGTTGGGCAAGCCATCTGGAGGGCATGCACATGACAGCATCCTCGTTGGCGCATGCAATCCCTTCGGGTAGCAGCACCGCGCGCCTGCACCCCTAGGTTGGCAGGCGACCTAGGTATCGGACGCCGTCCGCCTCGTGTCAGTTAAACGAAAAGTTTAGACGCGCCTCGCGATGGTCCTGGCGCGATCTCGCGCATTTAATGGAACAATTTCGTGCTGCTCACCCGCTTTACGATGCTTGGTCTGTGCATCATCAGTGCCATCGTCTCCGGCATCTATTTCCCTGCGCCATGGTCCATTCCCGTTTTGACTATCAGCACAGTCTTATCGCTGGTTGGCCTTTACGATCTCGCGCAACCGCTCCACTCGGTCCGGAGAAATTATCCGATCATTGGCCATCTACGCTGGTTTTTTGAAGAAATCCGCCCCGAACTGCGTCAATATCTGATTGAGGGCGACAACGACAAAGTGCCGTTTTCGCGGTCGCAACGGTCGCTTGTCTACGCCCGGTCAAAGAATGAAAGCAGCGACCGCGCCTTTGGCACGCTCGTCGATGTGTATCAAACGGGATACGAATTCATCGCCCATTCGACCCGACCTGCAAATCCGGCCGACCCAGCAACATTCAAAACACCCATCGGCGGCCAGGACGGGGCCGAGCCTTATATGGCGTCGATCTTCAACATCTCGGCAATGAGCTTCGGCGCGCTGAGCGCGAATGCCATTCGAGCGCTGAACCATGGCGCCAAACTAGGCGGGTTTGCACATGACACCGGTGAGGGGGCGATTAGCTCCTATCACCGCGAGCACGGCGGCGACCTAATCTGGGAAATCGGCAGCGGCTATTTCGGGTGCAGGACGGCGGACGGACGGTTCGACCCGGTCCGGTTTGCGGAGCAGGCTGCGGATCCACAGATCAAAATGGTTGAGATCAAGCTCAGCCAAGGGGCGAAGCCAGGACATGGCGGCATATTGCCTGCGGAAAAGGTAACCGCCGAAATCGCGATCACCCGGGGTGTGCCGATGGGCCAGGACTGCATCTCGCCCGCGCGCCACCGCGAATTCTCGACACCGATCGAACTGATGCACTTCGTCGCCAACATGCGTCGGTTGTCCAGAGGGAAGCCTGTCGGTTTCAAACTTTGTGTCGGTCAGCCGTGGGAGTTCATGGGCATGGTAAAGGCCATGCGCGAAACCGGCATCTTTCCTGATTTCATCGTCGTTGATGGCGCAGAGGGTGGGACGGGGGCAGCTCCTGTCGAATTTGCCGACAACCTTGGCATGCCGATGCGCGAAAGCCTTTTGTTCGTCCATAACACGCTGGTCGGCGCGGGTCTTCGAAGCAAGATCAAGGTGGGGGCCGCGGGCAAAATCGTTAGCGCGTTTGATATTGCCGCCGTATTGGCGCTGGGCGCGGACTGGACCAATGCCGGTCGCGGATTCATGTTTGCGCTTGGCTGCATTCAGTCGCTGTCGTGCCACACGAACCGCTGTCCGGTCGGTGTCGCAACCCAGGACCCCATGCGCCAACGCGCGCTTGTGGTCCCTGACAAGGCCGAACGCGTTCATTCTTTTCATCGCAACACTATGAAGGCTTTGGCGGAAATGACGGCCGCTGCCGGGCTCACGCACCCGTCGCAGTTGAGCGCGCATCATCTTGTTCGAAGAGTTTCGATGACCGAAATTCGACTGTTTTCGCAGCTCCATATCTTTCTCGAAGAGGGAGAGCTATTGAGCGGATCGCACAACCGTGACTTCTACAGCGCCGCGTGGAATCTGGCGCGCGCCGATAGTTTCGATCTGGCGGGGTAGAAGGCGAGGGTTGTCCTGCGCAAATCTAAGGAAGCGATCATGATCGGGCCGGACGCGCCAAGCGATACTAGGCGAGCAAAGCGGCCAGTCCCTGAGCAACAGTCTTGCCGGGGTCGTCCAGGCGGTTGGTCGGCAGTCCCGTCGATGCTTCGATATACTCCGCAACCAGCGCGGTGAGCGCGGCGCCGCCTGTCAGGGTAATTCCATCCTCGAAGATGTCATGGGCCAGGTCGGGCTCAATTGTCGCAAATGCGGTTCGCACGGCATTGGCCACCTCTGCGGCATATTTCTCGAAGACTGGCCGCAACTCGTTTACGCTGATGGACAATGTGCGGGGAAGTCTGGCCCTGACGTCCAATCCTTTGGTTTCGACATGTGTCGTAAACGGGTCGTTCAATGCGTCCGACACCGCGATTTTGAGTTGCTCGGCGCTGGAGCGTCCGATCCGGAATTGGCGTTTAAGGTGCAGGTGATGGATCAATGCCGCCTCCAGAGCATCGCTGCCCCCGCGAACGGACCGCGCGACGCATATGTCGCCGAGCGACATGACGACGACGTCCGTCGTCCCAGCACCGCAGTCGACGATCATCCGGCCGCGTGGCAGGCTGATATCCAGCCCCGCGCCGATCGCAGACAGCAGAGGTTCCGCCAGCAAATGCGGCTCATCCAGTCCTGCATCGACCACCGCTTTGGAAAGTGCCCTGCGTTCTGCCGGGGTGGCGTCGGTGGGTACACCGACGATGACCCGGGCACGCCGTAGCCGTCGTCGCGATACCGCCGACCTGACCGCGATCTTGAGTAATTCGCTCGTTGCGGCCACATCGACGAGAACACCGTTTCGCAATGGGAAGGCAGTGCGCAGCTGCTTTACCTCGCGTCCTATCACCGGCTTTGCATCATGGCCGACGGCAAACAATTTGGCCGTAAGGTCGTGTCCCCCATCAAAGCAGCAAACGGATGGCTGATCGAACACGATGTCCCCGGATTTGAGCACTACGCGCGTGTTGGCGGTGCCAAGGTCGATTGCGATATCTGCCTTCTGGAACGGCCATGTTGGCGAGCGGTCTAACATATCGGCCTTCGGCTTGAGGAGCAGGCTCTGTGCCTCGGGCGGACTGCCCCGTCGAGCTATCAATTGATATCATGCAGCGGGGGGCGGTCCGTCATCCGACTGGCGCTCGCGTTCCGAAGGCGCGACAGCAACGATATTGTCGTTGGCGGACGCCGTCCGTCTTTCGCGACGAGAGCGGTTCAAGGGGAAAGATAGCCCACTGCCGCCCCCGGCGATTTGGCGTCGAAACTGACCAGCAACGATAAGGTCCATGATAGCGGCCTCGACCGGCGCTTGAGCATGGCTGATTTCGACGTTGCGGCAGTGGTCCAGCAAAAGGGTACAGGCCTTGGATATACACCAGATCTGCCCGGACCAATCCGCTCGATTGATAAGCCTTGCAATCCGTTCCGCACCGCGCGGCGAATGAACGACGATTCCGTCGATCGTGGGTAGCGACTGCCGGATGTCGAGCATCCAGCGAAGCGGGACCGGCCGAGCCGCATATACGGGACGCCGCTCAACCCGGTAACCGAACCGGCCGAGATACCCCTTTAGGTCACCTGCCGAATGTTGACCGCAGAAATGGACGATCCGGGAGGGCGGAAGCGTGTCGAGGATGAGGCGTTGTAGTGCGACTACGTCGCCGTTCGCCGACCAAACCTGCCGGTAGCCAAGGGCTGATGCGGCGTCTGCGGTTTTGTCGCCAACGGTAAACACCGGAATATCGAGGCGATCCGCTGACACAGAGTGATGTCGCACGCCGTTGCGACTTGTAAAAATCAAGCCCGCGGGTCGTTCCCCTGCCACATCAATGCTGAGCGGCCTGATATCGAGAACCGGTGCCGCCAACGCGTCGTGACCCAGCGCCACCAGGTTCTTGACCGTCCTTGCATTGTCGGGCGCGGATCGCGTTACCCAAATGCGCATAGGGACTTCGCTTCAGGATAGGGTGCCGCACGAACGGCACGGGCACCGCGTGGATGCTCAACCTCGTCGATACGAACTTCGATAAGCTGGCCGCTCCGGGATGGCCACAAAAGCCTCTGCCCCTCATGTATGCCCATCAACGCCGATCCATATCGCGAACCGACGCCGATTGATTCCTCCGCCGTTTGCTGGCCGTGCACGATCCGCCCAAAGAGGCTTCTGCCGTTTACCGAATAGCGAACTAGGCTGCCGATCCGGACGAATGGCGATGCGCAGGCGTGCTGCGGCGCCAAGCCGGAATTCTGAAGCTTCTCTCCGAGGAGATGCGCAATCAGGTGATCATCGACCGCAAGTACTAGCCGACGCAAATAACTCGCATCGGTCGGTGCGAGCGTCACCTCAAGATCGGTATGCAGCGCTTTCCAGATGCGCACGAGCGGCCCTACCATGGATGGGCAGACTGTTTCCATTGTCCGACCCTCAATGCGGTTTCGCGGGCGCGGAGATGGCGCGTTGGGCGCGAGCCAGCTGCGCGACGCTGCTGGCGACGGTTCGGGCGCGTCTGAAGATTTTGCGGTCCATCGACCGAAATTCCGGGTCCGAACACATGAATTGAAAACCGCCGGGCACGCTGACCGTAATGCCCACCAAGCGTTTGTCGGCTTCGACTACAAACCTGTCCATCATTTACCTCATCGGATGACGACCAATGTGCGGGCAAAATCCCACATAATCGGTGGCCATGTTTAAAGACCGGCAGAGCCGGGCGATGAGAGCCCTAGGTGAGTTGCTTCCCCGAAGCGCCGTCACCCAGGGCGGGCAGGCGTGCGGTGCTGCTGCCTGGATGGATCTCGCCATGTCGGATGAAAATCGTCGCGAGCATCAATTCGACCATGATCCTTGGGTGCACGAAGTCAAGTGGGGCGCCGGCGTGCGCCGAGGGTCGGCGGCCTAAGCCGACCCTCGGTCGAGAGCCGAGGGACCGGCTGAGGCCGCCGATAATGTCAGGCGGTACGTTCCAGCTGCGTTACCTTGATGATCGTAAGCCGACGCTCTTGGCCTTCGCGGTCGGGCCAGAGGATGGATTGCCCTTCGCGCAGTCCGATCAAGCCCGCGCCGACCGGCGTGAGTATCGAAATACGCCCGGTGGAAATGTCGGCCTCTGGCGGATAAACAAGCTGGACGGTCCGGCTTGCACCATTACCCTCGTCCACGAATTCGACGGACGATCCCATCGTGACCACATCGGGCGGAACCTTGTTGGCGGCGTGAAGCTTCGCGCGCGAGGTTTCCCGAATAAGTAGCTCGCTGACCTGGGGGAAACGATGTTCGATCCCCAGCGCAAGGTCTGACAGTTTATCCGCCTCTTCTTCGATCATGTGAATTTGGGGCCGCGACGCCGCGGAGCGAGAAACAGTCATGATAATCTCCAACGATCGCCGCAGGCCCTATTTGGCGCAGCGTCCAAAAGCGGTCGAACTCGGGCTCTCGAGCGGCGACCGATGTTATGTGAATGTAGAAGGCCCCGAGCTCTGCGAGACGTGACGGATTAGAGCCCGGGGCTACGCGCCCGCGAGCAATTGTCCCGCCTTAGTGCGATATCGGGATTGGCGTGCACAACAATGCATTGCAGATAGATGTGCCTGCACGGCACGCGTGTCAAACGCCAAAGCGGTAATTCCGTCTTTGCTCACGCAAACTTCCCGCTTTCTGATGAGAGCAAGGCTCAGGTCGAAAGGCTGCTGGATGAGACTGGAAAGACGCTTGGCGAGCAGTATCACGGCACGATGGAGGAGCAAGGCAAGCCAATGCTTGATAGTCTTCGTGCAGGCGATTCCAGCTTTTACCGGAACGATGATCAGCAGCAGATGACCTTCATCCAGTTCATCAGCTATCAGTATTTTCGAACAGCGAAAATCCGGAATGGCTACCGAGCCATTCCGCTCGAACTCCCGCATGATCGCGATAGGACGTGGCCGATTGAAGCCTTCATCTACGCGACCAATCTGGGAACAAGCCTCTACGCCCAACGCCGTGAATACGAAATTGTGATGATCGACAATCGGACTGAAAAACCCTTCATCACTGGCGATCAGCCAGTCATCAATCTGCTCGGCTTGAGCGACCCAGAGGTTGAACTTTTCTATCCACTGACCCCTCGACGAGCCATGATCCTTTCAGCCAGCAGAGAGCGTTATTCTAGCAGCCAAAAGGACGCGGGTTCGATTGAGGTAGAGGGCTACAATTTCCAGATGTATCAGAAGTCAGACACCCAGCTTTACGGTAACGACAAGGACTACTTGGCCACCTTTGCGGGCCTGCCGAAAGGTGATTTGAGCGGCTAAGACCGAGAGGTGGCACTTGAGCATGATGGCAGGTTCCGTGAGAAGCAGCCATCCGCGCCCCTTTGGGTTAAACGGCGCATTGTGGTCGCGGGCCGCCATTGTTCAGTGGTGATCGAACGGCAGCTTCCCGCCTTTCGCGGCCGGGAACCTGTCTTTGAGCAACCGGCCCATGAACGGCGGGTCTGGTCTCAGCAACGGTTGCCGTTCGGCAATGGATCGCTTGCGTTCTGGTCGCTCGATCCAGTTGGACGGAAGGGGACGATAGGATTGGATCATCGGACCCATCACACTCAATCTGTTAGGGGACGATGCTTCGCCCGAGTAAATGATCGACCTTGTTGGCGATCGCAGCACAGGAGGGCATCGATCTCCCGAGACGAACAACTGTGCCGCATGCGGCAGTTGATATTAATTCGGACCTTCCAGGACCCTGCAAACGTTGGCTGATCCACGCCTATCAAGAAGATCGCTATGGGCAACAGTATCACTGGTTCGTTTAAGACCCGCCGAGATGCCGAAATGGCGGTTGAGCGGCTCGTTCAAGAATTTGGAGTTGAGAGAAGCGATATCTTTATCGTGGCCGAGGGCTCTCAAAACAGCGAGGGCGTTGATGTGGACGGTTCTGATAGCTCCACCATTCCATCTGGCGAAGAGGCCCGCGATGATGGCGCCCATGCCGGTATGGTAAAGGTCTCGGTCGATGTGAATGACCCTTCTGCTGTGGATAAGATCGTCAGCGCTTTCGACGAGTTTGATGGAGCGATAAAGGTCGATCAATGAGTGACGCTGTTAGGGACGTTGGTGGGACCACCGGCGCGGATTTCGAGCCCAGGCCCAACCGCGCCGAGCGACGACGGCTTGCGGCTGGGACAAAGCGGCCTGGTAAGGCCTGCGCTTGTTGCCAACCTGCAACCAGTGATGCTGCCATTGATATTCATGGCTCCCAAATGGGCGGCCGAATTAGATCCTAATTGATGTTGGAGGCGTCATTTAACAGTGAGCACCATCCATCCTTACGATTTCCAGCGTTTCATCAGCGCACAGGAGGCAACCTATACGGAGGCGCTTGCAGAAATCCGGCGGGGTCGGAAGCGGACGCACTGGATGTGGTTTATCTTTCCCCAGCTTGCAGGCTTGGGAAGAAGCGAAATTGCCAAGCACTACGCAATCGGCTCGATCGATGAGGCCAAGGTTTATCTGACCGATCCGATCCTGGGTCCCAGACTGCGCGAAACGGTTGCGGCGCTACAGGATCTCCAAGACGTGAGTGCAATCCACGTCTTTGGGGAAGTTGATGCGCTCAAGCTCCGATCGTCGCTGACGTTATTCAGCATGGCAGGTGGCGGGCCGTTGTTCGACGCGGCGATCATTCGGTGGTTTGGTTCACCTGACCCCGTAACCGCCGCCCTGATCGACCGTGAGAGGTCTGACTAAATCCCGGTCACGTGTTTCGAACGTGTTGTGCAGGTGCTGAAAGCGCCGAACCGACGTTGACGCGAGAGCCCATAAGGTGGAACATTATAGGAACACAGCGAGTCGTTCCTGCAATGCCCTCTACAAATGCTCTTCGCGATCAGATCGCTGCCCTTAGGGCCGCCGTCGCACCGGATCAGACTGCGACGAAGGCTGTGCTTCCCTTTGGGATTGGCGAAATAGATGATCAACTCGCGTGCGGCGGGCTGACCACGCAGGCGCTTCATGAAATCGCACCTACGACGTCGACCTTGAGCGATGATGCGTGCGCAGCGCTGTTTACAGCAGGCACTGCTGCGCGATTTGCTTCGGCGCCAAACGCGAACGTGCTTTGGGCGCTGTCCCGCTACGATCTTTACGCTCCTGGACTCGAGCAGGTGGGTCTAGGCCCTGCAAAGCTGATCCACGCCGAAGCGCGCGAAGATGCCGATGTGCTTGCTTTGGTGGAAGACGCCGCGCGCCATGGGGCGTTTGCGGCCGTGGTGGGCGAGGTCCGGAAAGCGAGCATGACGGCGTTGCGTCGGCTTCAGCTGGTCGCCGAGGATGCGGGGGTTCCAGTGCTTCTGTTGCGCCGGTGGAAGCGAGCTGCCAGGTGCCCCCTATCCGAACCTTCAGTCGCGACGACGCGCTGGCGTATCGGCGCGGTCCCTTCCGCGCCACTCGGTGTGCCGGGCATCGGCAGG
>NZ_JBTKVV010000012.1:0-15931 GCF_054457155.1 Sphingomonas aestuarii
CAAGCAGACCGTCTGGTCTAGCGGGCCGAGCTTGGGGAAGCAGACATTTGAGCGAACCAATTGCCCAGACGGCAGTCGCCGATAAAACCGCCCGTCCCTGCCGCGAGCCGGCTCGTCGGAAGTTGTCCTTCGTTTATTTTCGACCAGAGGTAGCGGGCGGCCTGTTCCGTATTATAACGCGGGTAATCGCGATCCAGTCTTGGACCGAGTGACCTCATCGGCAACCGCGCCTACGGTCCGGGCTTTCAGGGAGAACTCGGAGCATATGCACCGGCCGTGCGGTGACCCTTCGGACTTGATCCGGGGCATTCCGGCGAAGGCATGGAACGTGCAGCCCTCCTCCGCGTCATGACTATGCCACAGAAAGGACAGGAGATGAGCGAGCGCTTTACCGACACCCTGCGGAAGGCAAGCGAACCGACATGGTCGCAGGCTGTGGACCACCGCTTCGTGATCGAACTGTTCGCCGGCAGTGTGCCCGACAAGGTGATGGCTTCCTATCTGGTTCAGGATTATCGCTTCCTCGACAGCTTTCTCACGCTGCTGGGCGCGGCCATGGCGGCGACCGACAGCTTCGAGGCGCGCCTACGGTTGGGACTGTTCACCGGCATGGTGTCGGGGGAAGAGAATACCTACTTTCTGCGCTCGTTCGAGGCGCTTGGCGTCAACGAGCAGCAGCGGGCGGAAGCGCCCGACATGCAGCCCACCGCCGGGTTCAAGGCGATCATGCGCGAAGCGGCCGCCACGCGCTCCTACGCGGCGGCGCTTGCCGTTTTGAACGTTGCCGAATGGCTCTATCTCGACTGGGCAATCAAGGCACCGCAGCCTTTGTCGGCGAACTTCGTCCATGCCGAATGGATCACGCTGCATGACAATCCTGATTTCCGGGATTTCGTGGCGTTCCTGCGCTCGGAACTGGACCGCGTAGGACCATCCGAACCCGATGTCACTCGTGACTTCTTCCTCCGCGCCGTTGCACTGGAGCTGGCCTTTTTCGATTCGGCCTATGAGGGTGAAGCCTGAACCATGGATATCTTCGATCGCCTGAAAGCCGCCGCACAAGCCGACTGGGACAGCTATGTCGATCATGCGTTTGTCCAACAACTGGGTAACGGGAGCTTGCCCGAGGCGGCGTTCCGCACCTATCTCGTGCAGGATTACCTGTTCCTGATCCAGTTCGCCCGCGCCTGGGCGCTGGCGGCCTATAAAAGCCGGACGATTGCCGATATCCGCGCCGCGCAGGCTGGCCTAGCCTCCATTCTCGACGAGACGGAATTGCATGTCCGCCTTTGCGGCCGCTGGGGCCTGTCACCTGAAGGACTGGAAGCCGCGCCGGAACATCAGGCGACGGTGGCCTATACCCGCTTTGTGCTGGACTGCGGCGCTGCCGGCGATCTGCTCGATCTGCATGTGGCGCTCGCCCCCTGTGTCATCGGCTATGCCGAGATCGGCAGGAAGCTCGCATCCGGCGGTATCGATGCGCTGGACAATCACCCCTACAGGGAATGGATCAGCGAATATGCCGGCGATGGCTATCAGGGAGTCGCCGATGCCGCCCGCCATCATCTGAACGATCTCGCTGCCCGGTCCATGACCGATCAACGTTTTTCCGAGCTTGCCACCCTGTTCGGCCAAGCCTCACGGTTGGAAGCGGATTTCTGGCAAATGGGACTCTATGGCGCGACTGAGAAACGCATTGCGCGTTAACGCTCGCGGGGGACCTAGGGTCGCTGCGGTCGACAGCCAGGAACGATTGGGGTTGCGATCAGCGCCGCCGGCTGACTTGGTCTAGCCGATCCGGACCAGATGCTTGCCATCCTCTTGCTGCGTGAAACTGCAGGACAGGCCCAGAAAACGCTCGATCACCTCAGCTGCCGTCCGGCTATGCTGAGTGGGCTTCACAGTGGTGAAGGACCCACCGCCGGCGACAGCGAAAGGTAAGAGCATCTGATCTGCCAAATACGGCCCCGCTAATGCGTCCGATGCCAAATATCCTGCCATCCGGTTGGCCGCCACGGTCGCTAGCTTTTCGGCCGACACGCCCAGCTTGCCAAATCCACTGACGAGTTCGGTCACGTTCTCAAAAGCTGCTTCGAGCATGAGGATGGTACCTGGCCCCTGATCGCCGGGCAGTTCGCGAATGGCAAATGCCTCTTCCGGCCAATCGGCGAGGGTTTTTCGTGCTGCCTTGATCTCACGCTCGGCGACGTCGGCAGGAATATCCGCGAAGAGCGCCATCGCAGATCGGTCCATCAGCGCACCACGATCAACACAGTTGATCCGCCGCAACGGTGCGGGTTTGATCTCGATCTCAATCCGGCCTCCACCGCGCGGATAAAAGCCGTGGCGCACGAGCTTGGCGGTTACCGTCGGGCCCATACGGTTAATGATCGGCAGGAACGACCGCTCGATGAAGTCGAATGGCGGCGCCATCATGTTGTGCGTACCGCCCTCTAACACCAACCGCGATGGTGCGTCGGCGAGCAACAAGGGGATCAGCACGGTCTGGAGAACCAGCCCGGTACTGCCGGCGGTTCCTACCGCAAAATGATATTCGCCGGGTCGGACGCTGCCTGGCGTGAACGTAAATTCTGTCGAGCCGACAGCCAGACCTTCGCAAGTGGCTCCACCGATTACACACGCAGCCTCGATTGCCGTGACGTGCTGGCGCATCAGCCCCGGTTTTTCGCGGCCCCCGCGCACATTGGTAATACGGAACGGCTGGCCACTGACCAGAGACAGCGCGCAAGCATTACGCACGATCTGTCCCCCGCCTTCGCCTTCCGATCCGTCGATGATGATCATTGTTCTTCTCTCGGTGGACGGCGGCTTGAAGGGCGTTAGCCCTTCACGCACACCACCTGCTTCAGCGTGTGAACGATTTCGACCAGGTCCGACTGCGCGGCCATGACGGCCTCGATCGGCTTGTAAGCCCGCGGGCTTTCGTCGATCACGCCTTCGTCCTTCCGGCACTCAACCCCGGCCGTGTCGGCGATATGCTCGGCAAGCGTTACCTCCTTCTTGGCCTGCGTTCGAGACATCACTCGACCAGCGCCGTGCGAACAGCTGTCGAACGATTCCTTGTTGCCAAGACCGCGAACGATGAACGACTTAGCGCCCATCGAGCCCGGGATAATGCCCATCACGCCTTTCGCCGCGCGCACGGCGCCCTTACGGGTTACGAGCACATTCTCGCCGAAGTGGTTTTCCCGCGTTACGTAATTGTGGTGGCAGTTTACTGCCTCCAACTCAGCCTCGAACGGCTTGGCGATCACCCCGCGCAGCGCACGGATGACATTGGTCATCATCATCCGCCGGTTGAGCGCTGCATAATCCTGCGCCCAGCCCACCGCTTCGACATAATCATCGAAGTGGTCAGTACCCTCGGCGAAATATGCGAGGTCCTGATCTGGCAAGTTAATGAACCACTTGCGCATGTCCTGCTTGGCTAACTCGATGAAAAAGGTGCCAATCGCGTTGCCGACACCGCGCGAACCAGAGTGCAGCATGACCCACACGCGCTGCTCGGTATCGAGGCAGACCTCGATGAAGTGATTGCCCGTGCCCAGCGTACCGAGATGGACCACGTTATTGGTCTTAGCGAGCTTCGGATACTTGGCCACGATTTGACCGAAGCGTTCGGCAATCGTCGCCCACGCCTCCACGATCGCCGGGGGCGGATCACCCCACGATCCTGTATCGCGGTTGCCGCGCCCGACCTTACGTCCAACCGGCACCGCGCGCTCGATCGCAGCACGCACGCCTTCAAGCGTGTCGGGCAGGTCGCTCGCCATCAGCGAGGTCCGCGCCGCCATCATGCCACAGCCGATGTCGACGCCTACCGCCGCCGGGATGATCGCACCCTTGGTCGGAATCACCGATCCAACAGTAGCACCGATCCCAACGTGAACATCGGGCATCGCTGCCACATGCTTGAAGATGAATGGCATCCGAGCCGCACGCGAGAGCTGATCGCGCGCCTTGTCATCGACCGGTACGCCTCGCGTCCACATTTTGATCGGCACGCCGCCTTCAACCTGCTGAAAATCGTAGTTGTCGCCCATCGAAACTCGTCCTCGTTCCGGCTTTGGGGCGGCCGGCCTATTCCGGCCGCCCCTCTCACCGCGGGTGCCGGGCTGTTCGACCTAACCCGGCACCATCAGCAGAGCACATCGCGTGCCAACCAACATGAATGCCCGCCAAATACGCATAGCAGGCTGAATTTCGGTCGTTTATTCTAAAATGCGTTGCGGCGATAATGGCCAGCCGGCTCACGTCACTTATCGACAGGGATACACTTTTATACCATAGTATCGTAATGAAGCCACTTGTCGTTATCGGATTTCTCGGCTCGACGCTTGATTCGAGCAAATTGGGCCCGTCTCGCTGGAATCAATGGCGACCCTCGGTTGGCCTCACCATGCACGAGGATCTCAGGGTTGATAGGCTGGTCCTTCTCCATGGCGGCGTACACCAGGGCCTGGCCGATTATGTGACGCAGGACATTGCATCCGTGTCGCCGGAAACGTCGGTTGAAACTCACGTGATGGATTTCAAAGACGCTTGGGATTTCGAGGAAGTCTACGGCAAGCTGCTCGATTTTGCGCGTGGCTATGCGTTCGATCCCGACGCTGAAGACTATTTGATACACATTACGACCGGCACCCATGTTGCGCAGATCTGCTTGTTCTTGCTGACAGAGGCGCACTACCTCCCTGGCCGGCTATTACAAACCCAGCCGCGCCGAGGCTCGGTCGATCCGGCAGGGGTGTGGAACATCATCGACCTCGATCTATCACGCTATGATAGTATCGCCACGCGCTTTGCCATCGTCAGTGCGGACAGCACGTCGTTCCTTAAATCGGGAATCGAAACGCGGAACGCCGCTTTCAACGCAATGATCGACGAGATCGAGCAAGTCGCGGTTCGCAGCCGAGCGCCAATCCTGTTGATGGGACCGACCGGTGCCGGCAAGAGCCAGCTCGCGCGGCGCATCTACGACCTCAAGCGGCTACGGCACCAAGTGCAGGGCCCGTTCGTGGAGGTCAATTGTGCGACCTTAAAGGGCGATAGCGCAATGTCAGCCTTGTTCGGACATAAGCGCGGCGCGTTCACCGGGGCGGCGAGCGATCGACCTGGACTGCTGCGCACGGCTGATACCGGGACGCTCTTCCTTGACGAGATCGGTGAATTAGGGCTCGACGAACAAGCGATGATTTTACGCGCCGTCGAGGAAAAACGCTTCCTTCCGATTGGCGCGGACAAGGAGGTGGGGAGCGACTTCCAGTTGATCGCCGGCACCAATCGCGACCTCGGTGCAAGCGTAGCCGATGGCAATTTCCGTGAAGACCTATTCGCTCGCCTTAATCTGTGGACGTTTACACTGCCCAGCCTCGCCGAGCGGCGCGAAGATATCGCTCCAAATCTCGACTACGAACTTGACAGATTTGCTGAACGAGAAGGCGAACGGATCACGTTTAACAAGGAAGCACGCGAGCGCTATTTGGAATTTGCGATCAGCCCCGCAGCGCGGTGGCCGGGCAACTTCCGCGACCTCGCGGCTAGTGTCACGCGCATGGCAACGTTCAGCCCAAAAGGTCGGATTGACCGGCCTCTGGCCGATGCTGAAATCGCGCGATTACAGCGAGCCTGGTCGGCCGCTGATGCAAACGATGATGGGCTTGCAAAGCTGCTTGCACCGGAAGCGATCGCGCTGCTCGATCCGTTCGATCGCGTGCAACTCGCGCACGTTGTTGCGGTTTGCCAGGAAAGCCGATCGCTTTCTGAAGCTGGCCGAAATTTGTTTGCTGCTTCTCGTGGCCAGCGTACGTCGACAAATGATGCTGATCGATTGCGCAAATATCTCGCGCGGTTTGACCTTAGTTGGGGGCTGCTGATTGACAATTAATGGGCCGGTTGCTGACAGGCAGCCTTCGGTTCGCAAACGGCGAAAGCTGCCCTTCCTAAGCCCGTTGATCTGGCCCGTGTGGCATGTTTGTTATGGGCGCACTTTGTAGCCCGCCACTACGACTGCCTCACGGTTCGATGGAAGGATATTTGCGCTACCGTCGATCACCCGCCACCGATCATGAGCTTGGCGAATTCTGCTTTGCCTCGACTCGCCAGCGGGAGAATGTCCGTTCGGAAACACCGATCTCGCGACACGCTTCAACGACGCCCCGACCGGACTTTATCAACAAAGAGATCGCCTCGTATTTCGCCTGTTTGCCCGAAATCTCGGTCATTCTCCAACACCAAAATTGCCATTAGCGATCATATCCCGCGCCCCTGAAAAAAGGTCGGTGCTCGACCTGCGGCCAATGCATCGTCGCCTGGATGGGCCGACAGCTGATCGAACGCATCGTGCTGCGACAGGAATACTTGGCCCGTCAGGTCGTGGAGCAGGTGGGATCGCTTCAGCCGGTCCATCACCGGGCCCTTTACCTCGGACAGGTTCAGGCTGATTCCGGCATCGCCCAAGCGGTGATTGATTGCCTCCAGGCTTTCCAGCGCGGATGCATCGACGCCGTTAACCGCCGAGCACATCAGCACGACATGGCGCAATTCGGGATGGTCCGCGACCTGCTCGAGCACATATTCCTCGAGCCAGCGGGCGTTGAGATAGGTGAGTGATTCGTCGATCCGGATCGTCAGCAAATGCGGCAGCGTCATCACCTTGTGCCGCTTCACGTTGCGAAAATGCTCGGTATCGGGAACGCGCCCGACAATTGCGGCGTGCGGGCGCGATGCATTCCAGAGATAGAGCAGCAGGCTGATCGCAACGCCTGCGATCACGCCCGTCTCGACGCCGGCAAGCAGTGTCACGCCGATCGTCGCTGCGGTGGCAGCGAAGTCCGCCTTCGAATAGCGCCAAAGCGACGCGGGGGTCTTGAAATCGACCAAGCTCAGTACCGCAACGATGATGGTCGCAGCCAGCGTCGCAATCGGCAGGCTGTAGAGCAATGGCGTCAGGAACAGCGACGCGAGCGCGATCCCGACCGCGGTGAATGCCCCCGCCGCGGGCGTTTCCGCGCCCGCGTCGAAATTCACGACCGAGCGTGCAAAGCCGCCCGTCACCGGATAGCCGCCCGAAAAGGCCGAAGCGAGATTGGACGAGCCGAGGCCGATCAGTTCCTGGTCGGGGCTGATCCGCTGACGCCGTTTCGCCGCGAGCGTCTGTGCGACCGACACCGATTCGACAAACCCGATGATCGAGATCAGCAGCGCCGGGACCCAGAGTTTCGCCCATAAATCGAGATTGATGCCCGGAAGGCCGAACGGCGGCAGGCCTGACGGAATGGTGCCGACAACCCGTACGCCCTTTGCTTCCAGATCGAACGCAAGCACCGCTGCGATGGTCGCAGCGACCGCAGCGACCGGCCCTGCCTTCACGATCATGTCGGCAGGGCGCGGCGGCATGCCTACGCCAAGCATCAATGGCTTCAACCCCTTGCGGATCCAGAACAGGAACGCGGTCGCGGTAACGCCGATGACGAGCGTCCACGGATTGATGCTGCCGATATCGGCGGCCATCGACCCGATCAGCCGGGGCATGGTTTCGCCTTCGCCGGCGATGCCGAGCAGGTGCCTGACCTGGCTGGTGGCGATGATGATCCCGCTGGCGGTGATGAAGCCCGAGATGACGGGGTGCGACAACAGGTTGGCGAGGAAGCCCAGGCGCAGGAAACCCATCACCGCCAGCATAATGCCCGACAATAAGGCGAGCGTCAGGGCCGCCTCGATATATTCGGGGCTGCCGGGCGCTGCGACCGCCCCCGCCGCCGCCGCCGTCATCAGCGATACGACCGCGACCGGTCCCACCGCAAGCGTGCGGCTGGTCCCGAAAATGGCATAGGCGACCAGCGGCAGGATCGACGCATAAAGGCCGATGACCGGAGGCAGTCCCGCGAGCAGCGCATAGGCCAGGCTTTGCGGGATCAGCATGATTGTGACGATCACCGCCGCCAGCATGTCCGCCGACAACGTTGCCCCTGTATAGCGGCGGCCCCAGTCAAGAATCGGAAAATAGCGCGCGAGCATCAACAGCGGACCAGACCTGGATCGGAGTGCGTGGGGTGTCAGGCGGCGTTGCGGACCGCGTCGACCGGCTGCGGCTTCACCAGCCATTCATGGCCCTTCAGCATGCCGTTCCAATAGACCCAGGGCAACGCCTCGGACTTCAGCAGCCAGGACAGCTTCTGCGGCTTGGTGCCGTCGATCAGCCATTTCGGGAAACTGGGGAGCAGCTTGCCGCCATAACCGAATTCGGCGAGCACGATCCTGCCCTTTTCGACCGTCAATGGGCACGAACCATAGCCGTCATAACCCGCGACCGGAGTCCGCCCCTCCAGCATGGCGAGCAGATTGACCGCGACGATCGGCGCCTGCTTGCGCGCGGCAGCCGCGGTCTTGGCATTGGGCGTCGATCCACCATCGCCGAGCGCGAAGATGTTGGCGTGGCGGACATGCTGCAGCGTGACCTGATCGACCTCGACATAGCCGTTCGCGTCGGCGATCGGGCTGTCGGCAACGAATCCGAGCGCGCGTTGCGGTGGCGTGACGTGGATCATATCGAAATCGCGCGTCACTTCGCCCGCCTTCTCCCTGAAGGTCGCGCGCTTGGCCGGTCCATCGACCCCGACCAGCGTCGATTCGAACTGCAGGTCGATGCCGTATCGACGGACATAATCCATCAGCGCGGGGACATATTCCTTGACCCCGAACAGAGCCGCACCGGCATTGTGAAACTCGACCTGAATGTTCTTCAGGACGCCGCGCTCTTCCCAGGCATCGCACGACAGGTACATCGCCTTTTGCGGCGCGCCGGCGCATTTGATCGGCATCGGCGGCTGGGTGAACAGGGCCACGCCCTCGCGCAGGCGCTGCACCAGTTCCCAGGTGTAGGGCGCGCTGTCGTAGCCATAGTTCGAGGTGACGCCGTTCTTGCCCAACGTCTCGCGCAGCCCGGGAATGGCATCCCAGTCGAGGCAATTGCCCGGCGCCACGACCAGCGCGCGGTAACCGATCGTGCGCCCGGTATCGAGCGTGACTTCATTGTTCTCGGGTTGGAAAGCAGAAACCGCCGCCTTGATCCATTGGACGCCCCTGGGCATCACCGATGCCATCGGACGGGCGGTCACGTCGGGCTCGAAAATCCCGCCGCCGACCATCGTCCAGCCGGGCTGGTAGTAATGCGTGTCGCGCGGCTCGACGATCGCGATGTCCAGCTTCGGCGCTCGCTTTAGAAGGGAGGCCGCCGTGGCGATGCCGCCTGCGCCGCCGCCCACGATGACGATGTCGTGACGTTGCGTCATTTGCCCGATCCTCCCGATACGGCGTTCATGCGGGCCCGGTGCGCGCCCAGATCGTAACCGGCCGCCTGGGCGTCCTTGAGCACGGCATAGACCGGGCGCTTCTGCACCTCGCCCAACGCCCACAAGGTCGCGGACCGGGTGCCGGTGCGACAGAATGCGGCCACCGGGCCGTTGGCGTCTGCCACCGCGCGGGCGAAACGCGCGACGTCGTCATCGCCGATTCCGTTGCCTGTGACGGGGATGTGATGATAATCCAGCCCGGCCGCTTGCGCAGCGGCAGCGAGCGTTTCGGACGTCGGCTGGTCCGGCTCCTCGTCGTCGGGTCGGTTATTGATGATCGCGGCAAAGCCCTTGTCCGCTGCATCGCGGATGTCGGCAGCGGTCATCTGGGGTCGGACGCTCAGTTTGTCGGTCAGCCGGTTCACGGACGAGCTCCTTTCAACGAGTGGTGGCGGCGGTTCGCGGGCGCTGGACGAACCAGGCGGCGGCGAATCCGACGATCATCGCGGCGGTGAATATCGCCGCCTTGTCGGGCGCGATTGCAAAGGCGGCGAGCGCGGGTCCGGGGCACAGGCCGCCAAGACCCCAGCCGATGCCGAACAGCGCCGATCCGCCGATCAACGGCGCGGTAATCGTGCTGGTGTCGGGCAAATGGAAGCGGTTGTCGGCCAACGGCGCGCGCTGGCTGCGCTGAATGATCCACGCGATCGCCATCGGGATCATCGCGCCGCCCATGACGAAGGCAAGCGTCGGATCCCATGTACCGAACAGGTCGAGGAAACCGCGCACGCGCACCGGGTCGAGCATGCCCGATACCGCGAGCCCCGCGCCGAACAGCGTGCCCGAAATCAGGCCAACGAGAATGCGTCCCATCACCAGCCGCCTCCCAGCGCATTGACCACTGCGACCGTGACGAAACCGGCGACCATGAAGGTCAGGGTCGCCGCGATCGAACGCTTCGACAGCCGGGACATCCCGCACACGCCGTGGCCACTGGTGCACCCCGATCCGAGCCGCGTTCCGAAACCGACGATCAGTCCGGCGGCGACGAGTGTCAGCGCGCTCATCGGAAACCGCGACACTACCGGCCCCGCGATAAGCGCGACAATGGCCGCGCCGATGGGCAGGCCGAGGATGAACGCCCAGGCCAGTCCGCGCGGCGTGCCGCCGTCCGAAAGGCCGAAGGCGCGCGCGGCCATACCGCTGACACCGGCGATCCGACCCGCACCGAGCAGCATGATCGCCGCCGCGACGCCGATCATCAATCCGCCGATCAGGCCCTGTACGGGCATTGCGTAATCAGGCATCACAAAACATCCAGCGGCAGCTTGAGGTAACGGGTGCCGTTCGCTTCCGGCTCGGGCAGGTGACCCGCCCGCATGTTGACCTGGATCGACGGCAGGATCAGCTTGGGCATGCCAAGCGTCGCATCACGCTTTTCGCGCATCTCGACAAAGCGGTCCTCGTCGACCCCGGTATGGACATGGACATTGGCGTCCTGTTGCTGCGCGACGGTGGTTTCCCAGACATAATCGTCGCGGCCCGGCGCCTTGTAATCGTGGCACAGGAACAGCCGCGTCTCGCGCGGCAGGCTGAGCAACCGCCGGATCGACCGATAGAGCTGGCGCGCGTCACCCCCCGGGAAGTCCGCGCGCGCGGTACCGTAATCGGGCATGAAGATGGTGTCGCCGGTGAACACTGCGTCACCCACGACATAGGCGAGATCCGCCGGGGTGTGGCCTGGCAGATGCAGTGCCATGGCCGGAATAGACCCGATCATGAACCGGTCGCCATCCGCAAACAGATGATCGAACTGCGATCCGTCGCGCTCGAACGCGGTGCCTTCGTTGAAGATCTTGCCGAATACCGCCTGCACGGTGGTGATGTCGCGCCCGATGGCGAGCTTTCCACCCAGTTTCTGCTGCAGATAGGGCGCCGCCGACAGGTGATCGGCATGGGCATGGGTTTCGAGCAGCCATTGGACCTTCAGGTCATGCTGTTCGACATAGCCAACGATAGCATCGGCCGAAGCGAAGGATGTGCGTCCCGATGCCGGATCGAAATCCAGCACCGAATCGATGACCGCTGCCTCATGACTGTCGGGATCATGGACGACATAGGATGCGGTATTGGTCGGCTCGTCGAAAAAGGCGTGCACGACAGGAATAGGGTTCACGCCGTCGCGCGTCGCGGCGACGATCGTCTGCGCTTCGGAAAGCGGAACATCGGTCGGGGCAGTCATTCGACTCTCCACAATTTCTCGGTTACACTTATTTGATAATCGTGTATGCATGTTGCGTCAAGCCGCCTGCTCCGCAATGGTGCAATCATGATGAGTGAAAGGTTCGATTTGTCTGCTGCACCCCTTCCCGCCTGTTCGCCGCTCCGTTTGGGCGAAGTTGCGCCGGACTTTACCGCGCGCTCGACCCGCGGGGTGTTGACCCTGTCCGATCTGCGTGGGCGCTGGGTCGTACTGTTCTCGCACCCGGCAGACTTCACCCCGGTCTGCACCAGCGAGTTCGTCGCGCTGGCGCGGGCGCGCGACAGGTTCGAGGCGCTGGGCGCCGAATTGGTCGCGCTGTCGGTGGACAGCCTGTTTTCGCACCTTGCCTGGATCCGCGCGATCCACGACCGGTTCGGGGTAGCCGTCGACTTTCCGATCATCGAGGATCCGACGCTGGAAATCGCGCGGGCTTACGGGATGATCGGCCCCGATGCGGTCGACGCCAGCGCGGTGCGTTCGACCTATTTTCTCGATCCCGAAGGCGTGCTGCGGGCTTCGACCTGTTACCCGGCAAGCGCGGGGCGCTCGGTCGAAGAGATGCTGCGCTTGCTGGCAGCCCTGCAGCGCGTGCACGACGGCAGCGCGCTGGCACCGGAGGGCTGGACGCCGGGCGACGATGTGCTGCGCGTGCCCAGCCAGTCCGTCGCGGACGTTCTTGCATCGGACAGCGGGACCGACTGGTTTTACGCGACGATGCCCGACGGAAAGCGCTGAACATGGACATTGCAAAGGTCGATCTGGAGGCAAGCGCCGAATTGCTGCGTGCCTTGGCGCATCAGGTACGCCTGTCGCTGCTTCGCGCGTTGGTCGATGGCGAACGATCGGTCGGCGAGATCGAGCACGCCACAGGAGTCGGCCAGCCGGGCCTGAGCCAGCAACTGGGCGTGTTGCGAAAAGCCGATCTGGTTGAAACGCGGCGGGACGCGAAACTGGTCTTCTACCGCATCAATCACGACCGCATGGCACAGGTAAGTGCCTTGCTCGACGCCTTCGCCGGAACGGTCGCGGTCGCGCGCGAGGATGCTGTCGCCAGCCGGATGCGAAGCGGGGGCGGCGCCGCCATGTTTGCACGGATCAATCCGCAGCGAACACGCTAAAGGCCGGTACGGCGGTTCCGGTTACTCAGGCCTTCGGGCCACCAAATCAATTAAAGCGGACATTCCGCTGTGCCCCGGCCCTTCTTCAATCACGCTATCATGGATGGCAAGGTGCTCGACCTCCCAACCGGCGAACGCCTGCCTTAGCATCGCCTCGGTATACATGTTCTCGGCGACCGGCGGGCCGCCCGTTCCGTAAGCAAGTTGTTCGGGCCGATAGCCTTGGAGCAGGATCACGCCGCCGGGACGGGTTGCCCGCATCATGCCCGCCAGCATGGCGGCGCGCCCTGACGGCCCTGCAAACTGAATGAAAATGGCAACGACGGCGTCATAAGCCCCGTCCGGCCAATCCCAGTCCAGCAAATCGGCCACCATCAACTCGATCGAGACGCCGCGCCGGGCCGCCAGCGCACGGGCTTTGGCCTGACCCGTGTGGGACGCATCGACGGAAACGATGCGGTGCCCCATTTCCGCCAGCCAGACGCCGTTGCGGCCTTCGCCATCTGCCACGGCCAGCACCTTCGAGTCTGGCGCCAGGCGATCAGCCTGTTCGACGAGAAACCGGTTCGGTGCCTCGCCAAACACATAAGTGTCGGTATCAAACCGGTCATTCCAGCGATCGATGTCGTTCATTCTGCAGCCTTCATTTGAGATGTGTCGGTCAGCACGCTTGAAAGTGGAAAGCGCAAAACCGCGACGAGACCGCCTGGCGCGTGAGCGAATTGCGTGCGGCAGGCACGCCGGTATTCGTCGACTTCACGGCGGATTGGTGCCTGATCTGCCAGGTGAACAAGCGGATCGCGATCGACCGCCCCGATACGCGCGACGCGTTCGCGCGCGCCGGCGTCGTCACCCTGGTCGCCGATTGGACGCGCGGGGATCCGGCGATCACGCGGTATCTCGCCAGCCGCGGTCGCAACTCCATTCCCTATTATCTCTATGCGCCTCAAGGTGCAGAGCTGAGGGAATTGCCGCAGGTGCTGACCAGCGACTTGCTCGTCGCGCAAGCCGCTGGTCGGTGACGTGATCGCTCAATCGACCTTTACGGTGCGAAGATAGGCGCGATGCTCGACCCATCCTTGCGGGAAAAGCGTGCTCGCCTCTTCGTTGGAGATCGACGGCGGAATGATGACATCCTTGCCCGGTCGCCAGTCGGCGGGCGTCGCGATCCGCTTGGCATCGCCAAGTTGCAGGGCATCGATCACCCGCAGGATTTCATCGAAGTTGCGGCCAACGCTCATCGGGTAGGTCATGGTTAGCCGGATTTTCTTTTTCGGATCGATGATGAACACCGAACGCACCGCTGCGGTCTCGCTCTGATCGGGATGGATCATATCGTACATCTTCGCGATCGACAGATCGGCGTCCGCGACAATCGGGAATTTAAGCGTGGTGTGCTGAGTGTCATCGACATCCGCGATCCATTTGCGGTGCTCTTCCGCGGTATCGGTGGACAGTCCCAGCGGCTTGACGTTGCGCTGCTCGAATTCGCTCGCAAGCTGCGCCGTGCGTCCCATTTCCGTCGTGCATACGGGCGTGAAATCGGCCGGGTGGCTGAAGAAGAATACCCAGCTGTCGCCCGCCCATTCGTGCAGGGTGATCCGGCCATCCTGTGTGTCGACGGTGAAATCGGGCGCGGTATCGCCAATGTGCAATGTCATGATCGTCTCCTCTTGTGGAATTGGATCCTGCTTAGGCCAAGAGGGCGCGATCGACCATTACGATATTTCGATTAGAGTAATCGTGTAATCGATGTGGCCTCGAGGGGCCGATCTGTGATAGGCATAACCAACGTTACTCAGGAGGCTCTATGGAGATCATCGAATTCGACACCTCGCGTGTCGGCGCATTGTGGGACGCAGCAACGGGCAGTTGGCAATATGTCCTGATCGATCGCGCAACCAATGACGCAGCGATCATCGATCCGGTGCTTGATTACGATCCGAACGCAGGCGCGATTTCGACAAGGAACGCCGACGCGCTGATCGACTTCGTGCGCGAACAGGGCGCGACCGTACGCTGGGTTCTGGACACCCACCCGCATGCCGATCATTTTTCCTCTGCGCCTTATATCGCGGGAAAGCTGGGCGCGCCGCGCGCCATCGGCGAGAAGGTTACCGGCGCTCAGAAGCTGTGGGCGGATATCTATTGCCTTGACGACCTGCCGACCGACGGTTCGCAATGGGACCGGCTGTTCGCCGACGGCGACACCTTCAGCATTGGCGAAACCCAGGTGCGGGTCATGTTCTCACCGGGCCATACGCTTGCCTCGATAACCTATGCCACCGACGAAGTCGCCTTCGTTCACGATACGCTGATGATGCCAGACATGGGGACATCGCGCGCCGATTTTCCGGGCGGGAGTTCGAAAGCGCTCTACGCGACCATTCAGCAAATTCTCTCGCTGCCCGACGATACCGCATTGTTCATCGGACATGATTACGAACAGGACAGCCGCGACGTGGCATGCTGTGCCACCGTTGCCGAGCACAAGGCTTCGAACAAGCATGTGGGCGGCGGAAAGACCGAAGCCGAGTTCATTGAGCTGCGCGATGAACGCGATGCAACCTTGCCGCTGCCCAAATTGATGCTGGCGGCATTGCAGGTAAATATTCGCGGCGGCCGCGTACCCGACCCCGACCCTGCGGGCGGTCCTTCCTCAAGATACCCGTCGATTACTTCCAACCGCCAAAGAGGGACGTCGGATGAACGGCATCGCCAAACGGCTTGTGTGCGGCGTGATGCTTGTAAGCGCCCCGGTCGGCGCCCACGCGCAGAGCGCGAGCCATCCCGTGATTTCCAAGTTTGGCGGCATCAGCCCGATGCCCGACGCCGCAAACAAACCCGCGCCCGGCGAAACGCTTCGCGCGATCTTCAACATCACAAAACCGGCGACCGAGCCCAGTCGCCCCAATCCGAGCCTGGAAAAAATCGCAAGGTTCATCAATCTGACGGGATCGGTGGGCCACCGATCCCAAGCCCGCGATCTGATCGCCATCGTCCACGGTCCGGCGACGTCGCTCGTAATGTCCGACGCTGCTCATAACGCCCGCTTTGGTGTACCGAACCCGAATTCGCCGCTGATTGCCGCTCTGCTCGAGCAAGTCGTTGAAATTCACGTCTGCAGCCAAGCACTAGCTGGAAATAAGATTGATACCGATGATCTTGCCAACGGCATTGTTATAGATCTGTCTGCCATGACGACATTGGCACTATGCCAGGCCAGAGGCTAGGCG
>NZ_JBTKVV010000013.1:0-13474 GCF_054457155.1 Sphingomonas aestuarii
ATTGCGGAATGACCGCTTTCGACGCCCAGCCAGCGAAAGCGGACCCAACCATCCGTCTTGTCGGTCCTCACCGCCAACAGCCCCGAGGAAGGCATTCGCAGTGCCTGCGACCGAAGTTGGTTCGATCTGCAGGAACGTCGAACGGGTACCGCTATAGAAGGTCAGCCGATCTGGATCGAATCACTTGGATAAGCGAGGCCGAAGACCAACCAAGAATACTAGCGCCTACCGCTCAGGATAGACCCGAGCACTCCGCCCAATCCGCCTCCCAGACCGCCGCCGCCGGCACCTCCCATGCTGCCGATTACCTGACCCAATATATCGCCGAGACCGCCTGTCTGCCCGGGTTTGTTGCTTTGCGACGACAGGTATCCCGCGACGAGCATCGCCACGATCGGCAGCATCTTCTTCAGGAGTGCCGGATCCAGACCGGTTGACTGCGATGCTTCTCCCGCCACCTGTCGGCTGACGTCTTTCGAGCCGAATATTTGGCCCAAGATGTCGTTACCTTTTTCGACACGTGTGGGTTCTGGTCCTACGACATTGCGGCTGAGGTCTGCTCCACCAAGCGATTCCAGGACTGCGTCCAGGCCGCCGACGCCGCCGCTCTCCGATCCGCCAGCTCGCTGGCCAAAGCCGCTGAGGATGGAAGGTAAGAGGGCCGCAGCACCTTGTTGTGCCTGCGCTTCTGAGATGCCCAGCTGGTTGGCAATCGCGCCGATGCCGCCTTGCGAGCGAAGAATTTCATTGAGATCCATGGCACTCTCCGTTCCTTGCCACTTTCCTGCTTCTTGTAGGTAATTACGCCACGGAAGCAACGCAGAGACTGGCTCTTGCCAATCTCGGGGAGGGGGCGCACCCTGTCGCGGCTGCAACAAGGAGAATTCCATGAGCATCTTCGGAAAGATCAAGGACGCTATCTTCGGCAAGGCGCACGCGGCCACGCCGCCGCCCAGCACTGGTAGTGCCCCGCCTCCAAGCAGTCCCGCTGCCCCGTCGCAGCAGGCGGCTCCCATTGAAGTCTCGGACGTCGATGTCGAGCGCAACCTTGCGGCGATGGCTGAGGGCAAGAACCTGAACTGGCGCACCTCGATCGTCGATCTCATGAAGCTGATCGAAGTCGACTCAAGCCTCGACAATCGCAAGGAACTTGCGCGCGAGCTGGGCTATACCGGTGAGCTTGACGGTAGCGCCGAAATGAACTTGTGGCTGCACAAGGCGACGATGCGCGAACTCGCGGCGAATGGCGGGAAAGTTCCAGCAGAACTTCTGGACTAGAAGCCGCAATTTTCAGACAATCGGTCTCGCAGCACGGATGGCATGCGAGACCGATTGACTATCTATCGCTATCGCTTGACCGCAACCGGCCCTTGTCCCGGCGAAGTGTACACCTGATAGCTCTCTCCGCCTGAGCAAGTGGCGTTTATTGTTCCGTCACTTGCTCGCTCCGCGTTTGCTACCTGCCCGCATGTCTGGCCACTAGCTGTAATCACCTCCCGCGCTATGCGTGAGGGCAGTCCTTCGGGAGCAGGTTCCATGGCTACGGGTGAGCCCATCGTCGGGGCCGGTGCCGCCGCTACTGTCGAAGCCTCGGTTGGCGCTGCCTCGTCCGCAGACTTGGATCCGCAGGCTGCAACCACCGCGCAAAGGCAAAGGATTCCAAAGGTTCGTGCGCTCATTTCACAGCTCCTAGTTCAAAATCTATGTCATTTCCCTGTATGGCACGGATCCGACACCTGTCAGCTGTTGTCCTCAATAGCTGCGCCGGGTCCGTTCTTTTTGAACGATTCAATGGCAGACATTGCGGACGATTTACTGGCGTAACCTTCCGACGAAAACATCACCTCGGAATTGTATTTGAAGCGAATGCGGAACTCACCCTTCTTGTCCTTATAAACTTCGAAATTGTGTGGCATCAGTCACCTCCCCGGTTCAGTTGACGATAAATGTAACGACCATCGTCACGCGCCATTCGGCGACACCGCCATCACGAACGACGACCTTGGTGTCTTTGACCCATGCGCCCTCGATGTTATCGACGGTTTGCCCGACCTTGGCGATCCCATCGCGGACCGCGGCTTCTATGCCTTGAGTTGAACTCGCTATCACTTCTATCGTTTTTGCAATGGCCATGTGGCTTCTCCCTTGGGCTGCAATGTCGTGTGCAGCTACCTTGCACTCCTCCGCCGCTGTCGAACGGACATGCTGGTGAATGTTAGACCCGCCCGCTCGCACACGACAAGCCGTAAGCACCGAAACTTCGATAAGGTACGTCTTTTCACCTTGGAACCTGATTTCGGTGCGTCTGCTGTCACGATCGCGTGGCAGCTCGCGGATGGTCGGGATTTGGGGCGCTTTGCAGACCGGCGGCTCAAGCTAACACCTGGCGAGCGGCTCATGGGCCGTCTGTTGAACGGCAGGTCGTGGCTGCGAAGCGGCTATAGCCGACGGTCGGCTTTCAGACCTGATGGCTGAGAGTCTGGCGGCTGCAACTGGGTGGATAACGGACGCTATTCCATATCGCTTTTAAAATGTGCCGCACCACATTTCGGGCAGGGGTCCACTATCCACGGAACGAAGAACACGCCCCATTGAGTTGCAAATCCATGCCCGCATTTCCTGCGATGTAGAACAAGACTGTAGAAATATATCGCTGCAACCAACGCCGACGTAACCCAAATATATTCGAGGGTCGAATTTGGCGGAAAAGCCCAAACCCCTGTAACCGCGAACAATCCGGAACCGATTATTCGAATTGACCTGGCTCGCCGATCATCGGGCCAAATAGAAATAATCGATCTTGAGCGCATTTGATGGGCTTAAGCACATTTTTAATGGAAGCAACCAGAGGTTGAAGCCAGTGCGCAGCCTTCGGGAAGCTGATCGATCCACTCTACACCTTAAACTGGGTGGTTACCTGACGCTCTGCGCCCAATCGCGAAATACGCGGATGGCTTGGATCAGGTCGAGCGGACCACAGGCCGCTTCGAACGTTGTTCCATTTACCTCGGCAACCCACCAGCTACCGAGCCGTTGCCATTCTTCCAGATCGCTCGCCGGTTCACCGTGTGACGTCTTGCTGAACGGTACACCCTCAAGAGCGGTTTCGCGCAGATCGATTTTGAGCGTCCATCCGGGGTTATCCAGCGTATTGATCTCCACGCCGTAGGAGTGTTCCCAATCCGAGTTACACTCGGCGGCATACCACTGCATCAACCAGCTTAGATGATCGTCACTCATTTTGGACTTGTCGCGGATGGGGTGTATGTCCGCAATGGGGTCGGGAGCCGTCGGGTAGCTTTTTCGCAATCGTCGCGATTTCCGGCCATTCAGGTGTCGACCCCACAGCGGCCGTAGCGCAAATTCTGCGCGGGCGTTTGAAGCCGACCCAAGCTGAGGGGATAGGACACGCCCTTATCGCACATTGCGCGTGCATATTGACTTCTGTCACCTAAAGGTTACCTGTAACCCCTGGGTCACAGGAGCGATGGAATGATCGACGATTTTGAAACAGCTGAGCAGTTTGGCAAAACCAGAGCGCTCGCCGCGCCCTTCATCGGCGCCTTCATATTGGCGCTTCAGCAGGGTGCGGTGTTTGTATGGGATTGGGGCTCGACATCCTCGGGAGCGATGCTTCAAGTCGCCGCGTGGCTGTTCTTCGCCGTCATGATGCTTCTGCTTCTCCTCTCGGGTGGAGGTTGGTTCTTACCCAAAAAGGCCCGGGCGATCGCAAATGATGAACCGACAAAAGCCAATCGCGACAGAGCAGTAAGAATTGGCTTTGTCGTTGCAGTCCTTACTTGTTTCCTTGTGGTTGCTGTCAGTCCATTCGACCCGCTTCCTGCACAGCGCGCAGCCCATATAATTGCCAGTATGGGTTTGGGCACCGCGTTCGTCGCGCTCGGGATGGGTGAACTTTTCTCCAATGGTTGAGGAACTCGCAAACACCATAAAAAGCCATCGCGAAGCCGCCAAACTGACCCAGATGGAACTCGCCGCACGGATGGGTGTGAGCCGAAAGACCGTCAACACAGTGGAGAACGGCGTTTTCGCTCCTTCAGTCGTCATTGCGCTTAAGTTTGCTCATGCTCTCGGAGTGTCGGTCGAGGAACTGTTTCACCTTCAGATTTCGCAAGCGTCTAGCGGATCAGCGGAGTTACAAAACCAGCCGTAAGCCTGACACCCGTCGTTCCGAAATCCACCTCAGCTACGGCCATGAGCGGGGCCCACGCGGCATACTGATACCTGCCGGGCAGCGCCAATGGGCTTCTCGCCGAAAGCCGAACTTCTCAAAGCGACCCCACACCTGCCACCCATCGATGTCGGTCACAACTGTCATGTTGCGCTGACACAATCGCACATCAGGAATCACCGAACACACTCTTCTAACGGGACGCTTCAAGATTGCTGGTTGCTGCAGGCTGTGTCACACCTTACCAGCGCATTGAGTTGACGGATTGCCAAGCCTCGTCGGGGGAGCGCGAGCACATGGATCGGTTCTGGTCAGCTCGTTGCTATAGTTCCCACTGGAGAGATTCCTTGTCTGAATGGCGCTGGAGACGAAAATGAACACTGCGACTGGGATGCTATGCCTGTGCTTGTTCACTGTCTCGATGGCCGGTCTTTCAGATAAGGCCACCGCACAAGAAACCCGATTACCGCTCAGCTATGCCGATGCGCAGGCGCGGCTCCTTGATCGGTCCGATGCGATTGATGCAGCCGATGCCGCCGTGCGAGCAGCCGAGGCGCGCATGGAGGCCACGCGCACACTCGGTCGGCCAGAAGTCGAAGTCGAAGCGCAGGTGCTTGATTTCCAGAAGACCCTGTATCTGCCGCTGGGCTCGCTTGAGCCGGTCGCCAATGCGTTCGGCATCACTGATCCGCTGCGCTTTCGCATTCGCCGCTTCGTGTCCCGCCCGATTGTTACTGCCACTGTGCCGATCTATGCCGGCGGCAAGATGGGGGCAGCGCGCGCTGGGGCGACCAGCCGCGTGGCTATCGAGGTCGCCAATCTCGACGAAGCATCGCAGCAGGCGCTGGCGCAGCTGGCACGCGCCTATTTCGGGCGGCAACTGGCTGCGCAGGCGCTTGCGATCCGGCAGGATGTGGCAGAGGGCATCCGTGCCCATGTGGCGGATGCCCGCGCTTTGGAACGCGAACAACAGATCGCGCCTGCCCAGCGACTGCAGGCCGAAGCCCAGCTGGAACAGGCGCTGCGCGAGGCCGAAAAAGCCGGCGCGGATCTGGCTGCGGCAGATATTGCGCTTGAGGGATTGTTGCGCGCTCCCACGCAGGTTGAGCCAACCACGCCGCTTGCTGTGTATGAAAGCCCGCTGCCACCGCGCGAAACGTTCATCGCGGCAGCGATGGACAATCATCCCGGTCTCAACCGTCTCGAAGCCAATGTCAGGTTGGCGGGCGCGGGGGTCGCCGCCGAACAGGCGGAACTGCGACCGACGGTCTATGGCCTCGCGCAGTATAACCTTGATCGCCAGGACACACTGGTGACCGATCCCGATTTCATCTTCGGCGTTGGGGTAAAATTCAAGCTCGCTTCGGGGCTAGGCCGCCGTTCGAACATTGCGGCGGCACGTTCAACCGAAGCGCAGGCCGAAGCGGGCGTGCGTGAGGCGCAGGTGCAGATCGAAACCGGGGTGAAGATCAAGCATGCGCAGGTGCTTTCGGCGCAGGCGCGCCACGCGTTGTATGGGCGAACGATCGCCGCCGCCGATGAATCCCTGCGCGTTGCCCGCCTGTCATTCCGCGAATTGCAGGGCACCAGCCGCGATGTGACGGATGCCCAGTTGGCAGCCGGGCGCGTGCGGGTCGAGCAGGCACAGGCCGCTTACGAATATCTCGATGCACTGGTGTCGCTGCTGGAAGTTAGTGGTCAGGTTGATCGCCTGCCGGAATTCCTGCCGCACCCTGGCCAAATCATGGGCGCCCCATGACAGAATCTGAAACAGAACTCACCGGAACCGCACCGGCACGGCGCAAGATGTCGGCCGCAGTGCTGGTGGTGTTGGCGATCACGGTTGTCGGGATCGGCATCTGGCTTGCCTGGAGGCCGCAGGCAGCGCAGGTTCAGGGCATTGTCGATGCGCGGGAATACCGGGTTGCCAGCAAGGTCACCGGGCGGCTGGCCGAAGTTCTGGTTGCCGAGGGGGAAAAGGTTGCAGCAGGACAACTGCTCGCCCGGATCGACAGCCCTGAAGTCTTGGCCAGACAAGCACAGGCTGATGCCGCCATCGAAGCGGCGCAATCGCAAGCGGACAAGGCCGAAACCGGTGCGCGGCCGACCGATATTGCCGCAGCACAGGCACAGTGGCGCCGGGCGGCAGCAGCGTCCGATCTGGCCCGCGTGACGTTCGAACGCATCAACCGGCTCGCCAATGAAGGCGTGGTGGCGGGACAGAAGCGCGATGAGGCGCGCACCAACATGGTCGCAGCGCGTGAAGCCGAACGCGCGGCCCGGTCGCAATATGATGCTGCCTTGTCGGGCGTGCGGGTGGAAGATCGCCGCGCCGCTGCAGCGCAGGCAGCGCAGGCGCGCGGCGCAGCCGCCGAAGTGGCCGCAGCGCGCTCCGAAACACAGATCATCGCGCCCGCCAATGGCGAAGTCGGGCGACGTCTTGCCCAGCCCGGCGAAATCGTCAGCGCTGGTTATCCGGTGCTGCTGTTGACCGAGGCGCAGGCACCGTGGGTTACGGTGACCTTGCGCGAAGACGAGTTGCAAGGCGTGCGGGTGGGGAGCCAGTTTGCCGGCAGTGTTCCTGCACTCAGTCAGCAGGGCATCGCGTTCAAGGTGAGCTTTATTGCGCCCGCTGGCGATTACGCGACGTGGCGCGCGACGCGGCAATCCGAAGGGTTTGACGTGAAGGGTTTTGAGGTGCGACTGGTTCCGATAAAGCCCGTTGCAGGCCTGCGTCCGGGGATGTCGGTATTGTTCGACTGGCCACAATGACGCAGCGCGCCGGATTTAAGGCGAGCTTCGTGCGCGAATGCCGCTGTCTGGCGCGCAGCCCGTGGGATCTCGCTCTTCTGACATGGATACCGCTGTTGCTGTGCGGCGTTATTGCATGGCAATTGTCGGGCGGCGTGGTGCGCGACTTGCCAGTGCTGCTGATCGTCCAGGACGATAGCGCGATCAGCCGCGATCTGGCGATCCGGATCGAGGCCGCTCCCGGCCTGACATTGGCCGGTCAGGTGTCCGATCTTGCCACCGCCGAACGGTTGGTGCGGTCGCACAAGGCGCACGCCGCCCTGTTGGTGCCGCGCGGAACCGCGGAGCGCGCGCTGATGGGACAAGCGCCGGTCATCCTTTATTTCAACGCCAGCTATCCGGCCGCTGCCGCCACGATCCAGCGCGAGGTCGCAGCGGTGGTCGATGCCGCCAATATGCGCCTCGCCGCAGAACAGACCGCCGCGATTGCGCCGCAGGGCAGTGTCCGTCCTGCGCCGGTGCGCGCGGTCACGGTGATGGCCTGGAACGCACCTGCAAGTCAGGAATTCCAGCTGGTCAGTCTGCTGCACCCAGCGCTGTTGCACCTTATTTTCATGCTCGCGGTCGTGTCTGCCTTCGGCCGCGAACTGCGCGACCGATCCATCGGCGATTGGGCACCTGATCTGGCCGCGCTGACGGGCAAAGCTGCCCCCTATCTTGCGGTATTCATGGGCTGGGCTTTGCTTGCGATCCTGTGGCTGGCGGGCGTGCGAGGGTGGCATTTCGCCGGTTCGCCGATCGTGCTGCTGGCGGGCTATGCCGGGATGTATCTGGCCTATCTTGGCGTGTCGCTGCTGTTTGTCGGCGCGACAAGGACGCTCAGCCAGTCGCTTTCGATGACCGGGCTGTTTGCCGGTGCATCCTTTGCGTTTGCTGGGGCGATTTTCCCGCTGGAACAGGCCAGCGCCTTTGCCAGGGTCTGGGGCAACGCGTTGCCCTACACCCATTTTGCACGGCTGCTGGCGCGCACATGGATTGCCCAAGGGCACGGCATGGCGCTGGTCGGGCCGCTGCTGGCAATGCTGGGGATCGCATTGGTGACCGCGGGGCCGGGAGCGGTGCTTTATCTGCGCGCCGCGCGCGACCCCGGCAGTTGGGGGCGGCGCTGATGTGGGCGGCGTTCCGGGGGCTGTTCGCCGCCATCGCAGCCGACCGTGCGGCGGCCTTGCTCTTGTTCATCTCGCCCGTGATTTATGCCGGGTTCTATCCCAGCGCCTACACCGATGAGGTCGTGACCAGAGCGCCCGTCGTTTTGGTCGATCTGGATCGCACAGCTGCCAGCCGCAATCTGATTGTCCGGGTCGATGCCGTGCAGCAGGCCGAGATCGTTGCCAGCCTGCCATCTGCCGGCGAGGCAGAGCTTTGGATGGCTGATGGCCGGGCGGTCGCGGCGATTATCGTCCCGGCAGGCTTCGGAGAGGAGATCGCCCGCGGCACCCCCGGCACGGTGCTGCTGACCGGACACGGTGCCTATCTCCTTCGCGCATCGAGCGCGCTGGGGGGGATCGGCGCAGCGCTGGGTCAGACGGGCCGTGACGCGGCGCGAGAACAGGCCCGTGCTGCCGGCCCGCCGGCACCGCCGGCCCTGTCATTGGTGGCACGGCCGCTGTTCAACACACGAGAGGGTTATGGCGCGGCGGTGTTCCCTGGCGTTGCCTTCGTCATCATTCACCAGAGCCTGTTGTTGGGCCTGGCGCTGCTGGCCGGCACTGCGCGCGAACGCATGGGTGCAGGCATGCACGTAACCAGGTCGCAACTGGCAGGCATTGCGCTTGCGGCAGGCGTCATCGGTCTGGTCGATGTTGGCTGGTTTGTCGGCTTGGTGTTCTGGTGGCACGATTATCCGCGGGCGGCGGCGCCTTTGGTGGATGTTGCCATTGCAGCGATTTTGTTCGTGGCGGCCACGGTGGCGGCCGCGCTCGCCCTGGCCAGCATGTTCCGCACGCGCGAACGCCCGCTGCAACTGGTGCTGCCAATCTCATTGCCGCTGTTTTTCCTGGGCGGTCTGTCGTGGCCATCAGAAGCGACCCCTCCGGTGCTGGCAGCGCTGGCGCGCCTGTTTCCGACATCACCAGGACTGGAGCTGATGGTGGGCCTGAACCAGATGGGCGGCTCTCTGACAGATTACTGGCCCGCCGCGCTCAATCTTGCTGTGCTTGCGCTGGTGTTCGGGATTATCGCCACGCGTCGCTGGGTGCCGCGACTTGATCGATGAACTTGCCGTTCCCCATCCGCGTAGTCCCAGTGCGAATCTCTACCCTTCCCGCATTAGGAAAGGCAGCGACATTTGCAGGGTCGAAGGCGAAGCTATTCGAAGCGGGCTAAGAACCGTTGGCCGGCAGAAATCCACCCATTCCCAGTCATGAGCGGGGCTGATACCCGATCTCGAAAACTGCCTGGGAGATTGGACGGTTTTCTCGCCGAAAGCCGAAATTCTCAAACCGACCCCAAGACAGTCGTTTGGGCGCGAGTCGGCCCCATTGAGTGAATGATCGGTTTCGAGCTCGAAGATGCAGGCTGCAACATCGGATAGGTGCGCCAACGGGGACGTTTCGAGCTATTCTTCAGCGCGCAAGGCGCGCTCTCATTGCACCAAATTGGCCGGCAAATAGCGCAATGTCGCGATTGGGGCCGATCGCCAAGTCGACATTGCCAAGGAAGTGGCGCAGCACTGCGCGCGCGGTAGCATCGCGTTCGCAGGCGGCGGGGGCCGGTTCCGGGCCGAACCGAATGGCGCCGTCCACCTCGCGCGGAGCTGCCCGCCACCGCCCCTCGGTGACGCCACAAGGCTGGGTCAGGCGGAAACGGTTGCCAGGCATGATCGCTAACGTGCTGCCGCCCTCGGCCAGCAGCGTAAAACGCATGCCGGGCATGAGGCGGGTGGAGACGCCGCCCGCGCCCGGTGAAGCGTCACCGGTGCGGCGCAAGCGGATCGTGCCGACCTGAGAGGACAGGAGAAGACCGCCGGGGATGCGACCGATCCGCGGATCGGACAGGACGATCTGCTTGAAGCGGGCATCATCGCGACCGGGCACACAATTGGCGAGCGTGGAAAGGCCGCTTCCGTGGAGAAACAGTTGCCGCTCGAAGGCTATGGCAAGCCCTTCGGTGTGGTTGCAACCGTCCCACAAATAATAAGAGTTGGTGGCGAGGATGAGCTCAGCTCGCCTGTCGCCGTTGCGATGCGCCCGACTCGGGCCGCCTTCCACCTCGTAGCGGCCGGCGAGCGAGGTCGCCTCGGTGCTGCCGCGACGCACACGGTCGCCAACCATCCAATGTCCGCCACCGGCGAACAGAATCTCGGCATTTGGGCCATTGCTATAGCGAAGAACCCCGCGCATCGCCTCGGCCCAATCCTCGCTCTGCCCCAGCAAAGCAGGGTTACAGGCGCGCATGGCCCGTCGTTCCGGGCTTAGTAAGACAGTACCCACACCTGTCTGGGTCCAGCCACCTTCCGTGGTAAGGCACGGCGTGTCGAGGGTAAACCGGTCGCCTTCAACCGTCAGCGTCGGCCCCGAACGAGCGCCCGGCATTTCGATTGGGCGACCATCGAGCGCGCCGAAGTTCCAAACTGAACCAATAAGCGGAATTGGTGCGACGACGAAGCGGTTGACAGGCAGCAGACCAGTGCGAGCCAACTCCATACGCCGGTCGGTCGCGGTAATGACAAGACGGTCCGGCCCGAGCCACTCAATCTGAGGGCCGCTAGCCAGCAATTGTTGGACGCCCGTCTCTTGGCCATCAAACGGTGCGCCGCATGCCATGGAGGTGGACATCGCAAAGCTGCCGTAGAAGCGGTCTTCGTGGGCGAAACCCTGTCCGCCAAAGGAGTTACAGCCGACGTATCCGCCATAGCCAAGCTCGTTGAACGTCAGGACAGGCGGCCGGCCATCGTGCCCCGCAACCGGCGCGCTACCGTCTAACCTGACAATGCGCCATTGGCCAAACATGGAGGGAAGCGGAACGTCTGACGCGGCTTGTGAAGATGGCTGCGCTGAGCAGCCGGCAAGAAGCAGCAATAAGGCGAGACTACGCATGACCGCGTTAGTGCATGAGCGCAATCGAACGGCACCTTAACGACAGCGCGCGTTTCGGTTCTCTTGTGACCGAGCAGACCCGACTCTGGTGTGGAATAGATTGTTGCCGTCAGTGAAATGTTCCCTGCCACGCCGTTCTAAACATCGAATGGGTCAAAGCGGACGTTGGAAACTTTTTGGGGTGATGTCAGGCGTTCATCAGCGCAATAGAATATGACGGTATATTACTGTCGCAGATTTGCGTGGAAGCGGACTGTCGCAAAACCACCCAGTTTCGGGCGTAAGCCGTTCCATACGGCATTCTCGATAGCTGCCGGGCGATGATCGACAACAAATGCGACATTCACAGCTTGGGTTGCATCGCATAATTCTCGTCGTAAGCTTAATGGCAACCAGCTATGCTGTTCGACGGCGCAGCGTCGAAGGCTTTGATACGATGAAAGTTTGCACCTGGCTGTTTGTTGGAGGTCTCGCTCTTGCCGCATGCGGTGGGACTACTGGCCTCGACATGCCGCTAGTGCCGGAGGGCAGATTGCCGGACACCAATCGCGGCAACCTGCCGGTAATCCTGACCGACAAGAAGCTTGGAGCGATGGAGGCAATCATTGAGGGCACGCTCGTTCGACGTGGACCCTGCTTCTATTTGGGCAACGGCCCTGAAGACGCGGTTATTGTCTGGGAAGAAGGCACGACGATCAATTCTGCGGACGAGCGTGGCCTCACCATCTTGTTGCGCTCCGGCCTGCGCATAACCGAAGGCGACACACTACGTGGAGGGGGCGGCCATCTGCCTCCGGGCTTACCAATTTCGGACTTCACGAACGAGCCTGTGCCCGACGAATGCTCTACAGGCGATGCAGTGCAGCTCCACAGCGTTGAAATAGTGGAAACCGTCCGCAGAGACGATCCCGAAGTCCGCCCGCCTCCACCGGCACCGCCACCGCCACCGGCACCGGCACCGGCACCGGCACCGGCACCGGCACCGGCCATGCCGTCCTTTCTCGACTCCGTCAAAAATCACGTTGCTGCTGGAGGTGCGGTAGTGGGGGTAATTCGCGGCGTCCATGATCCGCGCGAAGCGCTATTTATACGTGTGCTTTCCGACATACGCGACGAACAGGGGCACAGGAATTCTCCGGCATGCCTGCGCGAGATCGACGATGGGCTTTTCGCGCGCCTCTCACAGCGGTTCGACGAGCTATATCGCGCTCGCGAATGCCGTTGGAGCGATGGCGGCGTAGTGCTCCGGAGGGACGAGAAAGAAGCCGTCTTTGTAAGCGCGAACCTCGATTGCGACGGTAAGAACCACTGTGTGGCAGAGGGGGCGCGGGTCTACGGAAATGTAGGCGGCGAAGGCCAAGGCTATATCCTGCGACCGGTCGCGGGCGGGTGGGAAATCAGGACTGTGGGGGTTTCTTGGATGTCATGATCTCGCACAGACTTTCATCCGGCCGTCTAGCCAACCGCTCGTCATAGCGTCCGCAATTTGGTAAGGTCTGGCCAATAGCTGCCCTTCCAGTATCCACCCAGTTGCCGTCGATCCCGCGGTCCATCTCGTCTACCACTAGCGGCCATCGGGCGATGCCCGACAGCCGCATCGAGAGTCAGATTTCGGTACGCTCTGCGAGCATGAGCGCATCTTCGATATCGACACCCAGATAACGAACGGTATTCTCGATCTTGGTGTGTCCCAGCAGGATTTGAACCGCCCTGAGATTTCCGGTGGCCCTGTAGATCATGGCAGCCTTCGTTCGCCTCATCGAATGCGTACCATAGTCTTCGCGCCGCAGCCCAATAGCAGTGACCCATTCGTCCACGAGCCGGGCATATTGCCGCGTACTCATCGGGCGACTGCGATCCAGTCGACTGGGGAACACACAGTCATCTGCGGAGCCGCCGCGGCGCTGCAGCCAGGCGGCAAGGCTCCCACGAGCATCAGCCGTAATTTCGAACTGCACCGGCCGACCGGTCTTCTGCTGGATCACCATAGCGCGTGTCCGAATATCCTGCCCGGCTACGAGGCCGCCGATCCTAAGCTTAACGAGGTCACAGCCCCGCAACTTGCTATCGATGGCAAGGTCGAACAACGCGCGATCCCGCAGCCGCTCCTCTCGATCCAGAAAGAAGCGGATCGCCCAGATCTGCTTCTGCGTGAGAGGTCGCTTCGTACCAACCGTTTTACCAGCGTTCCATGCCACGCGGTTCTGCATGACGGGATCCAGATGTGAGTAGGTCATCGTCGTTCTCCCTGGCCGTGATTGGCCAAAGGCAAAAACGAACAAAGACCGGTCAGCGTCGTCCAAAGCGGACATCACCCCACCGGGTTATATGACCGGTATCGGGCGATGCCGAGGGTTGGCCCTATGACCGGGATTGGGGCGCATTGCTGACTGGCGGCTGACGCTTGCACCGGTCCAACGGCTCTTGGGCCGAT
>NZ_JBTKVV010000014.1:0-7268 GCF_054457155.1 Sphingomonas aestuarii
TGCGCATACTCCGCAATGGGATGGTGAGCTCCGGCACGAAGCGGATTGATACGATCGAGATCCGCCTCGCTCTACGATGCTTACTCCCTCACTGCCCCGAGAGGTGGCCGTTAGAACTCTACTGGGATGCTGCTGGACAAGAAAACGAGATTGGACGCGCTCAAGGCTGCACCGCTGCGTTTAATGGGATCGTTCGACAGTTGCGTAGATCTCACATCCTGCACGAGTGAACTGATCTGCGGACTCGGACTCAGTACCCGATCACAGCTTTGAGTGGACCTCCTCGGTAAATGCTGCAATCGCTTGCAGCCAGAGGCCATCTTCGCAGCAAGATGGAGGTTGTGTCTTTGCTTAACCGGCTGGTCGGCAATGCGCCCCAACTTCGGTCATTGGGGTGCTATTGTGTGGACACCGGAAGCAGACCATCCGCACTCCACGATCCGCCGAGCGCGAGGTTGAGCCCGACCCATTGGTCGATCCGCTGGCGGCGCACGCTCACCAGGTTGCGTTCCGTCTGGAAAAGGCGCTGCTGGAAATTGAGCACATCGATCAGGTCGATCTCGCCTTCGCGGTACTGCAACTGGGCAAGCTGGTAGGCGGTCCCCGCCTCGTCGGCAGCGGCCGCGAGTATCTGTTCGCGTTCCTCCAGCACGGTGACGGCGTCGAGATTGTCCTCGACCTCGCGCAGGGCGGCAAGAGCGGTTGAGGCATAAAGCGCGACCGCCGCGCGGCGGTTGGCATCGGCTTCGTCCTCGCGTGCGCCGCGCAGGCCCGCATCGAACACCGGCTGCAGGACGTCGCCGATGATCGACCAGAGAATGTTATCGGTATCGAGCAGGTCGCCGAGATCGGTGGAAGCGACGCCTCCGACAGCGGTCAGCACAAGTTGCGGCAGTTGCGCGGCCCGCGCCTGATCGAGGTTGGCAAACGCTGCGGCAACCCTGCGCTCGGCTGCAATCACGTCCGGACGCCGTTCGAGCAGTTGGGCGGGCAGCCCTGCGGGCGGCGCGGGCGGTGCTTCGGGAAGGCTCCGCCCGACGGTTACGAGATTGGCCGGATAGCGCCCGACTAGCACCTCCAGCGCGCGGCGGGCGTTGCGCGCCGCGATCTGCGTCTGGGCGAGGCTGTCCAGCGCGGATTGATAATCCGCCCCGGTCGTCGCGGTGTTCTGGCGCGAGGCAAAGCCTTCGCGGTATCGCACCTGCACGATCCGGTCGATTTCAGCGAGGGCTTCGACCGTGCGCTGTGCCACACTGACCTGTTCAGCGGCCTCGATGCTGGCAAAATAGGCCGAGGCGACCCCGGCTGCGAGCGAATATTGCGCAAACCGCAAATCCGCCTCGACCGCCTGCGCGCTGGCATAGGCGGCGTTGCGGCCCGCGCGCACCCGGCCCCACAGGTCAACCTCCCACTGTGCCTGCCCCGCGACAGTGTAGACCGCCTGATTGAGCGCGAACGGATTGGGCGATTCGGTCCGGTCGGCGTTCACATTGGCGTTGATCTGCGGGAACAGCGCCGCACGCGCTTGCCGCACCAGCGCGCGCGAAGCGTCGAGATTGGCGGCGGCGGCGCGGATATCGGGGTTGTTGGCCTGCGCCTCGAGCACAAGTTCGCTCAGCACCGGATCGCCGACCGCCTCGATCCAGCCGATGCGCACCTCCCCCGGCACCGTGCCTTCGACCACCCATTGCGGCGGCAGGGCGGGCAGGCTCTGCGCGGTGGCGGCGGCGATGTCTTCGGGGGTGCTCAGGCTGGCGCAGCCCGCCAGTGCGAGCGCGAGCGCCGCCGGGGCTGTGCCAAGCAGAAGCCTGCGCGCGATCATGCCGCCGCCTCCCCGCCGGTTTCCCTTGTGCCGGATTTGTCCGCGCGCTCGTCGGTGGAAATGCCGAACACGGCGGCATAGACCACCGGCACCACCAGCAGCGTCAGCGCGGTCGCGAAGGTCAGGCCGAACACCAGCACCACCGCCATCGATTTGAAAAAGGCATCGGTGAACAGCGGCAGCACGCCAAGCACCGTTGTGCCTGACCCCAACAGGACCGGGCGCACACGACTGGCGGCGCTATCGAGCAGCGCGTCCATGCGCGGCTTGCCCTCGCCGATTTCAAGGTCGATCTGGTCCACCAACACGATCGCGTTCTTGATCAGCAGCCCGGCCAGCGACAGCACGCCGAGGATCGCCATGAATTCGAACGGCACGCCCATCACGATCAGACCGAACACAACGCCCACCAGCGCGAGAGGCACCACCGACCAGATCACCAGCGGCTGGCGCACCGCATTGAACAGGAAGATCGTCACCAGCACCATCGCGCCAAAGCCCAGCGGGATCGTGCTGGCGAGGTTCTCGTTGGCCTCTGCCGAATTGCCCGATTCCCCATCCCATTCAAGCGAGTAGCCCGGCGGCAGCGCAATGGCCTCGACCAGCGGCTGGACCCGCGCCTGCAAATTGCCGGCCAGCTCGCCGGGAGCAGGATCGGCCTGCGCCTTGATCGACCAGACATTATCGGTGCGCCGCAGGCGACTGTCGCGGAATATCGTCTGGATGCCGTCGGTGACCTGTTCGACCGGAACCGCTGCGCCGGTCGGACCGAGCACCTGGATCAGCGGCAGGCCCTCGACGCTCTCGCGCTCATCCGCAGGCGCGCGCGACATGATCGGGATCAGATCGTCATTCTCGCGATAGACGCCGACCTGCTGACCCGAGTAATTGCGCGCCAGCGCCGCGCCCAGATCGGACCGGCTGACGCCTGCGCGCCGCCCCTTGACCTCGGAATAGACCGGTTCGATCGCGGGCACGCGCTGGCGCCAATTGTCCTTGATCGCGATTGCCTTGCCATCCGCGTGATACACCTCCTGCGCCTGCCGGGCGAGGTCGCGCAGCACTTCGGGATCGGGCCCGCTGAAGGTCGCCTCGATCTTCGAACCGCCGCCCGGCCCGAGGATAAACCGCCAAACCTTGCCTTGCGCCTGCGTGAAATTGGCATCGATATATTGCTGCACCTGCGGCACCAGCGTATCGAGCCGGTTGTAATCATCGAGCTTCACCAGCAATTGCCCGTAGGCTGCGTTGGTGCTCTCGAACTGATAGACCAGCATGTAGCGCAAGGTGCCCCGGCCCACGAGCGTGTGGACGTGCTCCACCCCTTCGAGCGTGCTGATATATTCGCTCAGCTTGCGCATGTCGGCATCGGTCTGGGCGATGTCGGTGCCTTCGGGCAGCCAGTAATCGACCACCAGTTGCGGCGTGGTCGAGGCGGGGAAGAAACCGGGCGTGACATAGCCAAAGCCGAACACCGAGGCGACGAACAGCCCCACTGCCGCCGCGATGGTGGTCACCCGGCGCGCGATCAGCACTTCGATAATATCCTTGAAGCGTTGCATCAGGCCGTCGGTCTTGTCCTGCGGAGCCTCTTCAGCGGCCACGCCCCCTTCAGCCTCGGACGCCTGCGCCGCCTCCTTGAACAGCAGCGAACACAGGAACGGCGTGATCGTGATCGCGAAGACCCAGCTGTAAAGCAGCGAGATCAGGATCACCCAGAACAGGTCTCCTGTAAACTCGGCGGTGTCGCCGGGCGCAAGGCCGATGGGCGCGAAAGCGAGGATGCCGACCAGTGTCCCGCCCAGCAGCGGCCAGATCGAGCGTTTGACGATGGTGCTCGATATCTCGATGATCTTCTGACCGCGCTGCACCCCGGTCAGCACGCCATCGACAACCACGATCGCATTGTCGACCAGCATCCCCAGCGCGATGATCAGCGCGCCCAGCGAGATGCGGTGCATCGGGATATCGCTCATATACATTGTGCCCAGCGTTGCCGCGATGGTCAGCAGCAGCCCGATCCCGATAACGAGCCCCGAGCGCAGCCCCATGAACACCACCAGCGCACCGATCACGATCGCCAGCGCGAGGAACACGTTGACCACAAAGTCGGAAACTGATTTGTCGACCACCTTGCCCTGGTTGTAGAATTCGTGGATCTCAATTCCCGCCGGGCGCTGGCCTTCGACCTCGGCAAGGCGCTGCGAAAGCCGCTCGGCCACGGCGACGACATTGCTGCCCGAAACCGCCGCCACGCCCATGATCAGGCCCGGCTCGCCATCCCAATAGGCGAGGAAGTCGGGCGGATCGCGCAGGCCCCGGGTGACTGTGGCGATATCGCTCAACTGCACCACGCTGCCATTGCTGGATGCAACCAGCAGGTTGGAGATCGCCGCAACCGAATCGATATCGCCGCTCGGCGTGATGATCAGGCGCTTTCCATCGACCTCGACAGTGCCGCCGGGCACGACGGTGTTCTGGGTCGAAAGTTGCTGGAAGATTGCGTTGACCGTGGCGCCCAGCGCGGCGGCGTTCTGGCGCGAGATCTCGACATAAATGACCTCCTGGCGTTCGGCCGCGATGTTGATCTTGCCCACACCGTCGACCGCCAGCAGATCCTGCCGCAGCGCCTTGGCATAGGTGCGCAGTTCGGGCATCGAATAGCCCTCGCCGGTGAGCACGTAATAGATCCCGAAAACATCGCCGAATTCGTCGAACACCATGCTCGGGCCGGCGCCAGGCGGCAGGTCGCCGGCGGCATCGCGGACCTTGTTGCGCAGCTTGTTCCAGATGTCCTGCAGCGCGCCCTTGTCCGGGCTGGCCGAAAACTTGATATCGACTGAAAGCTCTGAAAAGCCCGCCGAGGAAACCGAGCGCACTTCGTCGACCTCTGCCATGTCCTGAAGCGCTTCTTCGAGCGGGGCCGACACCTCGCGCGCGACCTGTTCGGGCGAGCCGCCGGGATATTGCGTGAAGATCTGCGCGGTGCGGATCGTGAATTCAGGATCCTCGAAGCGCGGCATGTTCTGATAGGCAGTCCACCCCGCCAGCAGCGAGAGCGCGATCACGATCCACATGATCAACCGGTTGCGAATGCTGAAGGCTGCGATATCCATATCTGCAACGCCGACCCGCGGCTATTCGCCCCAGGGGCGAACCTTGTCGCCCTCGCGGAAGTAATTGCCGCCGGCGGCCACGATGGTCTCTCCAGCCTTCAGCCCCGTGATCGCGCGCAAGGTTTCGCCGACGCCGTCCTCGATCGTGATCTCGCGCCGCTCAAGCACCTTGTCGAGCCCCTTGGCCACCCACACAAAACGCTTGCCGCCCTCGGACATGATCGCCGCCAGCGGCACTTCGACGCCATTGGGGCCCTCGCTTTCCCCGATCGGTTCGCCCTCGTAGAACAGGGTCGCCGTCATCCCGGTGAGCACCAGCAATTCGGAAGGCGGGGTAAAGCTGAAATGCGCCTCGAAGGTCTGGGTGGAGCTGTCCGCCTGCCCGCGCGCCTCGCGGAAAACCGCCGGGAACTGGCGACCGGGGGCCGCATCCAGCTCGACGAAGATATTGAAAAAGCGCCGCTGGTTGGAAACCAGCACGAAACTGGCGGGCACATTGACCACCGCCTCGACCGCGCGGCTTTGCAGGACCAGCACCGGCTGCTGCGGGCCGACATTCTGGAACTGCTCGACATAAGTCACCCCGACCCCGCCGCTGAACGGTGCCCGCAGAACGGTATCGGAGAGGTTTTTCTGCGCGGTGTCGAGTGCAGCCTTGGCGACCTGGCGCTGGGCCAGGCGGCTTTCGACCACGCTTTTGGAGATCGCGTCCTGTTCGATCAGGCGCTGCGCGCGTTCATATTCGCTGCTGGCGTTAAGGTACTGCGCCTCGGCTTGGTTGACGGCCGCAGCGTAGCTCGTCGGCTCGATCCGCGCAATCACATCGCCGCGGCTGAACCGCGCACCGTCGATCGCGTTCCACTCGATGATCTGCCCGCCGACCTGAAATGCCAGATCGGTGGTGCGGACAGAGCGGACGACCGCCGGAAAACTGCCCGAAGTCTGCGAATTGGCGGATTGGACGGTCACCAGCTTGGCCGGGCGCGGCGGTGCGTCCACCGGCTCCACCTCGGTCGATCCGCAGGCGGCGAGGACGAGCAGCGCGCCCGCGAGCGCCAGCAGGGCAGCATGCCGCCGCCAGGGTTCCCGAACGAAGATAGACGCCAAAGTGAATCTCCAAACGCTTCGAGCAGATTGCGGCTGCACGGCCAAAATTTCAGGGCCTATGGATAAGTAGTGGTCAAAATGGGGGATGAACTGGCCAACTTCGATCTGATCGATAGTTCGCCAGGTGATGGCGAAAAAATTAATTCCGGAAAGCCCGCTGCGCAAGCGCAGAGACAAATACTGCTCTTGCATTGCCTGCTCCCAATGGCGGCCACACTCTGAGGACGGCAGGCCTGCCAGAAGGTGCAATACACTGACCCGTTATTGGCGCGCAACCCCTCTTTTCCTGTGTCACAACTTCCAGACTGACCCCGTCCAAGTATCGCAAGAGGCCCGCATTTTTCGCCGCAGGTCCGGATCCAGCGCCAGTTTCTGGTTGTATTCCTTCCTGATCTCGCGAAGCCGACGGAAGCCCGTCCATCCCCCCCGTCCCCAGAAAGCTGCTATCGGGGATCGATTCGTCCAGCTCGGCCCGGACAGTGGGCAAGGGCGTGGACAAGAGGGTCGACTAGGCGCCTTGCCTGGGCGTCATCGTGAAGTGCCCCACGATGCTTCTGAAGGCCGAGGCGACAGGGCCGCGCGGCACGCCCAACAGGGGCGCGGCCGTCAGTCCCGAATGGGTTGTCAGCACCTTGATGCTCGGGGCAGGCGACATCCACGCCAAGCGCTAGCGCAACCCGTCGCGGAATTGCTCCGCGGCGATCTTTGATAATCCGTAGACCTCCCACGGATCTTACTTCTGTTCGGCGCTGAGATTATCCCACATCGATCGCCTTCTCTGCAAGATGCTGGCGGAGGAGCTGGCCACCACGACGACGACGGAAGGCGCGCGTCGTCAGGGCCGGCAGCGCAACTCTCGGAAATGGTGATGAGCCCGGTGACAAAGAACGCGAACTGTAGAAAGTGACCCTACAGACAGTGGAAGGAGAGCGTCGGGAGGTTGTGCCGGTCGCGCTCGCTGATCTGGGCGACGGGGACAACAACCATGTGCTGTGTCTGGACACAAAAGATAAGCCGATCTCGGCGGCGTTTCCTGCAGGGATTCTGACCGATCCGAACGATGACCTTAATCCCGACACCTCAATCTTGGTTCGAGACTAGCAAGACCGTGCAAGTTGATCGCTGTCCGCCCCGAGAGGACCAATCGCAATTAGCACCAATCGCTTCCAAATCGGACAGTCCGGTTTCAGCCGCTGGTAATCCAAGAGCAGACTGTCGCCTTA
>NZ_JBTKVV010000015.1:0-5028 GCF_054457155.1 Sphingomonas aestuarii
GCCTCAAATCGTCATTCCAGCGAAAGCTGGGATATCGGGCGGTGGCGCGATACGGCTTGGTTTCCCAGCCTTCGCTGGAATGACGTTTGGGGTGGGAGATCGCGTTATCGGTGGAAGGTCGCGAACTCGTCGATCCCTACCCGCGGCACCGGCCAGTTATTCACCGGCGCGTGCCGATCGCGATACCCGATCGCCATCCCGGTAAACAGCATCTGGCTGTCGGGCAGCCCCAGAAACCCGCCGATTGTTCGCGGCCACAACGCCCACGCCTCCTGCGCGCAACTGTCCAGCCCCGCTTCGACCAGCAACAGCATCAATGTTTGCAGATACATCCCGCAATCCGACCATTGCGGCGGGCCATGATCGCGCTCGACCGTGCAGAACAGGCCGACCGGCGCGCCGAAAAACTGGAAATTCTCCGCAAACACCGCCTGCCGCCGCGCGCGGTCGCCGCGTACGATCCCCAGCGCATCGTACATCGCCGCACCTACGCCCTTGCGCCGGTCGTTGAACCGCTTGGTCAGGTCGGGCGGATAGACCGCATATTCCGCTCCCTCCCCCATCGGCGCCTCGGCGACGCGCGCCCGCATCAGCGTCTTGAGCCGCGTCATCGCACCGCCGGAGACGATGTGGATATGCCAAGGCTGGAGGTTGCCGCCCGATGGCGCGCGCGCGGCGCGTTCGATCAGCGTGCGGAGAAGCGCGAGATCGACGGGCCGATCCGTGAACGCGCGAACCGAGCGGCGCTGCGCAACGGCTTGGGTGACGGAGAGGTGTTGTTCGACCTGGGTCATCGATCAACTCTAGCTCGACCGGCATCGACATCCACCTCCCCGTTCGTTTCGAGCGAAGTCGAGAAACGTGTTTCGAGCACCAGGTTCACGTTTCTCAACTTCGCTCGAAACGAATGGTGGAAGAAAGGCTTGGGCCTAAAGCTCTAAAGCAACCCCACCCGCACCAGTTCCGCCCGGAAACTGGCCGCGTCGGTGAACAGCACCGCATGGATCCCCATCGCCGCCGCCGCGTCCACATTCGCCGCATTGTCATCGACGAACAGCGCCTGTTCCGCCCGCAATCCGAACCGGTCGAGCGCAAGGCGGTAGATCGCCGGATCGGGCTTCACCAGCCGTTCGTCCCCCGACACGATGATGTCGCGAAACCGGTCGAACAATGCCGCATGCTTGGCGCGGAACGGCGGGAAGAATTCGCCGGAGAAATTGGTGATGCAGAATAGCGGCACGCCCGCCGCGTCCAGTTCCTCGACGATGTCGTGCATCCCCGCAACCGCACCCGGTATCGTCTCGTCGAACCGTGCGCCCCATGCTTCGATCAGGTCGCGGTGGTGCGGATGCTCGGCAATAAGCTCGGCGGAAGTTTCCGCGAACGGCCGCCCCGCATCATGCTGGAAATGCCATTCCGGCGTCACGACATCGCGCAGAAACGCATCAAGCGCCCGATCATCGCTGATCAGGCGCTCATACAGGAACCGCGGGTCCCAATCGAACAACACCCGCCCCACATCGAAAATGACGGCGCTGGGGCGTTTATCGCTCATCGAACGAAGGGTTGGTCGAGCTTCGGTTCAGGTCGCGGCGAAAACGGTGCTTGTCGAGAACCGGAGCGGAGCGTGCTTTCGGCACGTGAGCACCGGAAGCGCAGAAAAGTGCCGTTTGCAGCCCGACCTGGGCCGAAGATCGGCCGACCCTTAGCCCTGGCGGGCTTTGAAGCGGCGATTGGTCTTGTTGATGACGTAGATGCGGCCACGACGACGGATCACGCGGTTGTCCCGGTGGCGATCCTTGAGCGACTTCAGGGAATTGACGATCTTCATGACCGATTCGTTTCTCAAATGCTGAATGACGGGGAATTTCGAGGCGCCCGCCTACGGTCGTGCCCCGCCAAAGTCAAGGCGCGTCCACGGCATTTCCCCGCTGCGATCGCCACTTCGGCACCGCTCGACATCTCGTGCGTTGATGGGCGATGAAGCGTTGGTAACCCGCGACGGGAGTTCGCACAATGAAGCGTATCGCAAAGCCTCTGATTATCGCCGCGCTCGCGCTCGGCACCTCGGCCTGCATGACGACGCCGCGCGCGGGGCCGACCGATGTGACCCGCTATCATCTGGGCTCGGAACAAATCCGCCCCGGCAGCTTCACGGTCGAACCGCTTAGTACTACCGGCACGATGAGCCTGGAATATCGCAGCTATGGCGATGCGGTCGCGAGCGAACTCACCCGCCTCGGTTACACGCGCGTCGGCGAAGGGCTGCAATCCAATTACGTCGCTCAGGTGTCGTTCCGCCGCGCACCCGCAGGCGTCATCCGCCAGCAATCGCCCTTTTCGATCGGCCTTGGCGGCGGCAGCTTCGGTCGCAATGTCGGGGTCGGTGGCGGGGTCAGCCTGCCGGTCGGCGGCGGGGGCTTGCGCGAAGTGACCGCGTCCGAACTGGCGGTCCAGCTTCGCCGCCGCAGCGATTCGACCGTGGTGTGGGAAGGCCGCGCCGTCGCCCAGTCGGTCGCGGGCACGCCCGATGCCGCGAACGAAGTCATGTCGGCAAAGCTCGCCTCGGCCTTGTTCAGGGGGTTCCCCGGCGACTCCGGGATCACTATCACGGTCAGATGACCATCCACATCTCCTCCGCGTTCGACAGCGGCAACATTCGCCTGGTCGGCCATGACGGCGACCGTATCGACCTGGAAATCGTGCCCGATCACCAGTCGGAATTTTTCCAGTGGTTCCATTTCCGCGTGGCGGGCGCGCGGGGGCGCACCGTCACCTTTCGGATCGTGAATGCGGGCCAGTCGGCCTATGCATTTGGCTGGCCCGGTTACCGCACGCGCGTCTCCACCGATCGTCAGGCGTGGCGGACCACCGACACCCGCTACGCCGACGGCGTGCTGACCTTTACCTACACCTTCGAAGGCGACGCGGCGTGGTTCGCCTATTTCGCGCCCTATTCGATGGAGCGGCATCACGATCTGGTCGCGCGCATCGCCGCCCGCTCCGGCGTCCGCCACCGCCAGCTCGGCCAGACGCTCGACGGCCAGCCGCTCGACATGCTCACCATCGGCGAAGGTCCCAAATCGGTCTGGCTCTATGCCCGCCAGCATCCGGGCGAGAGCATGGCTGAATGGTGGGCCGAAGGCGCGCTCGAATGGCTGACCGATGCGGACAACGCCAAGTCACGGGCGCTGCTGGCAAAGGCGACCGTGCATGTCGTCCCCAACATGAACCCGGACGGATCGCGGCGCGGCCATCTGCGCACCAACGCCGTCGGCGTGAACCTCAACCGCGAATGGCACGCACCGACGATGGAAAAGTCGCCCGAAGTCGCGCTGGTTCTCGCCGCGATGGACGAAACCGGCGTCGATTTCGCGATGGACGCTCACGGCGACGAGGCGATCCCCGCCAATTTCCTCGCCGGGTTCGAAGGCATCCCGTCCTGGACCGACGAACTGGGCCAGAAATTCTACGATTTCGGCACTGCGCTCGAAGCCGAGACCCGCGATTTCCAAACCGAAAAGGGCTATGAGAAATCCGCGCCCGGACAGGCAAACCTGTCGATGTCGACCAACCAGCTCGCCGAACGCTTTGGCGCGGTATCGATGACGCTGGAAATGCCGTTCAAGGATCACGATCCCAATGCGGATGCCGAGTTCGCGTGGTCGCCGGAGCGATCGAAGAAGCTGGCGCATAGTTGCCTGAACGTACTCGCCGACAGGATCGATCTGATTTGACCGAAATCCGCGACGGGGGGCTCGATCTTCCGCAAGTTCAGGCACTGCTCGCCGCGCATCTCACGCACATGCGCGCCAATTCGCCCGCCTGCAGCGTCCATGCGCTCGACCTGTCGGGGCTGCGCGCGCCGGGAATCGATTTCTGGACCGCGTGGCAGGGCGATGCACTGATGGGCTGCGGCGCATTGAAGGCGCTTGATCCGACGCACGGCGAGATCAAATCAATGCGTACCGCGCCGGAACATCTGCGCTCGGGCGTCGGCGCGGCGATCGTCGGGCACATCATCGGCGTCGCGCGCGACCGGGGGATGAAGCGCCTCAGCCTGGAGACCGGCACCGGCCCGGCATTCGACGCCGCCCATTCGCTCTACCGCCGCTTCGGCTTCACCGATTGCGCCGCGTTCGGCGATTACCCCGTCGACGATCCGTTCAGCCGCTTCATGTCGCGCGTGCTTTAGGCTAGGCCGCGCGCGACACCCATCAACAACGGGAGGCTCCCATGCCCACACTCGTCCTGATCCGCCACGGCCAGTCGGCCTGGAATCTCGAAAACCGCTTCACCGGCTGGTGGGATGTCGACCTGACCGATCAGGGCGTGCGCGAAGCGGTCGAGGCGGGCCAGTTGATGAAGGATAAGGGCCTCGATTTCGACCTGACCTTCACCAGTTTCCAGACGCGTGCGATCAAGACGCTGAACATCGCGCTTGAAACAATGGGACGGTTGTGGCTGCCGACGATCAAGGACTGGCGGCTGAACGAGCGGCACTATGGCGGCCTGACCGGACTCGACAAGGCGGAGACCGCGGCGCGGCATGGCGACGAGCAAGTACATCTGTGGCGCCGCAGCTTCGACATCCCGCCGCCACTGCCTGAGGAAGGCAGCCCCTGGGATCTCGCAAAGGACGTGCGGTACGAGGGGGTGCCGATCCCCCAAACCGAGAGCCTGAAGGACACGATCGAACGCGTTCTTCCCTATTGGGAAAGCGCGATCGTCCCCGAATTGAAAGCAGGCAAACGGGTGCTGATTTCAGCCCACGGCAACTCGCTGCGCGCACTGGTCAAGCATCTGTCGGGCATTTCGGAGACGGACATTGCGAGCCTGGAGATTCCGACGGGCAAGCCGATCGTGTACGAACTCGACGACGCGCTGAACGCGACCGATCGCTATTATCTGCACGAGCGTTGAGGGACAACACCCAACCCCACCCCGTTCCTGTCGAGCGTGTCGAAGCATCGTCCTTCTTCATGCCGATGCCAATGCGGCGCGAATGGGTCCTGACCCTAGGGTCAG
>NZ_JBTKVV010000016.1:0-3392 GCF_054457155.1 Sphingomonas aestuarii
TTAGCTGCCAGTCTGAAATGGAGCGACTCCAGGCGATAGCCGACGGTCCGCTTCGCGTCCCGCTAACATCGCGCTCGCCTCATCATTAGCGAGGACGTTGTCAGTTTCCGGCATTCCAGCCCGCGTTTTGCCTCCTCTACCTCAAGCGGCACATGCTAGGCTGCCCTCGCTGTCTGCGCTGCCCGCCAATTCAGCCAGAACCCGGCTGCAAGGGCGGCGGCCGTGAGTATTTGCGCAATCACCGTTTCCCTCGTCGGGATCAGGCCAAGCATGTCGACGTGTGGAACGGCGAGGAACGGGGTGACATCGATGATCCCGCCTTCCTGCAGTCCCCCGATGCCCTTCCCGGCGAGCACCACGGCGAGGATCGCAATGAGGATCGAGCTGTAGGTGAAGAACGTCGAGATCGGCAGCTGCCGGCTGTAGCGCAGCATGGCGACCGCAATGATGGCCAGAAGAACGGTCGCCGCCACCGCGCCGCCGGCAACGGCGCCGCCGTTTCCGTCTGTCCAGAGCGCGGTGTAGAAGAGGATGGTCTCAAACACCTCGCGATAGACCACGACGAACGTCAGGCCGAACAGGAACCACAATGACCGCTGGGATAGGGCGGCGCTCATGCGTTCGGCAATGTAGCGCTGCCATGCACCCGCCTGTGCCTTGCCGTGCATCCAGATGCCCACCGAGAGGAGGACAATGGCCGCGAACAGGGAGCCGAACCCTTCCGTGAGCTCCCGGCTCGCCCCGCTGATGCTGATCAGGTAGGTCGCTGCGAGCCAGGTGGCGGCGCCCGCCAAGAGAGCAGCGATCCACCCGCCATGAACGTAGCGCATGGCGTCCTGCCGCTCGGCCTTCCTGAGGAAGGCCATCATGGCGATGACGATGAGCAAGGCCTCGAGACCTTCGCGAAGCAAAACCGTGAAGGCCCCGATGAAGGACGACGCCGAACTGGCGTTTTCCGGCGCCATTTCCGTCTCGGCGTCGTCTAGCAGCCGCAGGACTTCGTCCACCTGCTGACGCACATTGCTCACCGGCTGCTGATCGTCGATCCTCGAGCGCAGCTCGGCCATTGCGGCTTCGATCGAGCGCATCAGTGCCCCGTTGCGCGCGGTCAGGATCGGCTCCACCGGCTCGAAGCCGTCGAGATACGCGGCGAGGGCGAGATCCTCGGCGCTGGAGAAATGACCCACTTCGTATGTAGCCAAGGCCTCTTGCAGCCGGTCCCGCGCAATACCGAGTGAGCGTTCCGCGCCGCTGCCAAGGACTTGCGGCTTTCCGCGAAGGAATGCCGTGAGGGCAGTGCCCTCAGCCGAACCGAGGCTTTGCTCGAGTTGCGCTGTTGTGAGGCTGACGAGCGCTCGCATGTCAGGCACGGCCGCTTGCGCCCGAGGGTTGGCCCAGACCTGCTGGCCACGGGCGGCGAGTTGCTCGGGGTAGGCATACCGCCCCACGTGGAAGGCCAAAGCCCAGCGGTCCTCCACCGGAAGATGGGCAAAGGACTCCATGGCGGTGCCCTCAAGCCCCTGTTCGATCACCTGGTAGAGCGCGAACACGCTCCGCTCTCGCGCCCGCGCCCGATCTGTAAAGTCGATCGGCGGCGGGTCCATGCCTGCCGACTCCAGCCCGCGGCCGTTCCCGCTTGCACCATGGCAACTCGAGCAGTGCTCCGCATAAAGGGCCGCGCCCCGGGCGAGATCTGGCGCCCCGGGAGGGGCAAGGGGCACCGGATAAGCTGCGAGGAGATCGCGCCCGAGCGCGCGTGCCGAGATGGCCACCTGAAGTGGAGGCGCTTTGGCGGCGATGATGTCCTGTAGTGTCTCGGCCTCGCTGACGAGCGACGCACGTGCTGTCGTGGGCGGGAGTTGCGCCAGCCGCTGCCGCACACTGGCCGAGAACTCGACCATCTCGACATACTCGGCCTCGTTGATGACACGGCCCTGCGCAACGGCTCCGGAGTAATCGACCGCGATGTAGTCGAGCAGCCGCCAGATGGTTTGCGCAGGGGCGGTCTGTGCATGGGCCGGCGAGACTGCGGCAAACGCAAGCAGAACCATCAGGAACGCCTGGCGCAGGAAGCTCGCCGGCTTCATCGCGGCTCGCTCAGCTCCTTGCGAGCATCGCCGATGATCTCCCAGGCCGAATGGAGGAACACGACCGCGATCGCGGCCGCAACGAGGAGGTCCGGCCAGGCGCTTTCGAGCCAGAACACCAGCCCGGCCGCGATGATCACGGCCACGTTGTTGATCGCGTCATTGCGCGAGAACAGCCAGATCGCCCGCGCCTGTGCGTCGCCGCCTTCACGGAACTTCGCGAGGACCAGCGCCGCTGTGACGTTCACGGCCAGAGCCGCGATGCCGATGCCCCCCATCAGTTCGGCTTCCGGCGGCACCGCGTTCATCGCCCGCCACACGGCCATGCCAAGCACCCACACGCCGAGTAGCGCCAGGAAGATGCCCTGGGTGAGCGCGACCTTGGCCCGGGTCCTTTCAGCCCACGAGAGCGCGAGCAGACCGACGAAGGTGATCGAGCCGTCGCCGAGGAAGTCGAGGGAATCTGCCTTCAGCGCCTGACTGTCGGCGAGGAAGCCCCCGACCAGCTCGATCAGGCCGAAGCCCACATTGAGGATGACGACGATCCATAGCGCCCGGCGATAGGCCGGATCTCTCGCTGCTTTCTGCGTGTCGCCATGACAGCCGCAGCCGGATTCCTGGTTCGAATCACTCATGCGGGAGCCTATAGAACCTCCAGTCACTGGAGGATCAAGGGCGAGGCGATGGCGAGGCTGATGATTGGGGACCTGGCACGGCGGACGGGGACCAAGATCAACACGATCCGTTTCTACGAAGAGATTGCGCTGATGCCTCGGGCAACCCGGACCGATTCTGGCCGCCGCACCTATGATGAAGACGATGTCCGGCGGCTCGGCTTCATTCGCAATGGGCGGGAGCTCGGCTTCTCGACCGACGAGCTGCGGTCCCTGATCTCACTATCCGAGCAACCGGAGAGGGACTGCGGCGCCGCTGCTGCGATCGCTCGAAACCACCTCGCCGACGTCGACGCGCGGATTGCAAGGCTCCTCCGACTGCGGGAGGAGCTGCAGCAAGTCGCGACCACCTGCGAGGGGGGCCGAATGGCCGATTGCCGTGTTATCGATGGGATCGCTGATGGTGGCGTCTCTTGAGCTCGCCGCGGGTTCAGGAGAACGGGCGAGTATGATCGTTCTGCTGCGACTGGGTGCAGACCTGCCTCAACGGGACGACCACTTACCCACAGCAGACACTCACAGCTTTCGTTGTCGGCTGCTTCTGAACCGCGCGATTTAGCGACCGAATGTCGCACTTGGGCGCAAAGCGGACGCTCGCTTGGCATTCTGCTAATGTCTGCATCGGGTCGAT
>NZ_JBTKVV010000017.1:0-2537 GCF_054457155.1 Sphingomonas aestuarii
GCACGAACCCGCTGCGCGGGATTGGCGTCAGTGGTGAGGTAAGGTCTGGATCGGGACTGCGTCGCCGGGATTGAGCGGCGCCGGTCACAAGCAGAGCATTTCGACTCTTCAACATGAGGAGTCGAACGATGAACGATCTCATTGCGGTGGGCCCTGTCAGCCCGCTTCGCCAGCGTCTGATCGATGACATGACCATGCGCAGGTTTTCACGCGAGACGCAGCGCAACTACCTGCGCGACGTCGGACGGTTTGCGACCTGGCTGGGACGGTCGCCGCACACCGCGACCGCCGAAGATGTACGCCGGTTCCAGATCGAGCAGCAGGATGCCGGCGTTCCGAGCCCGACCATGAACAGCGTGGTGGCGGCACTGCGGTTCTTCTTCACGAACACGCTCGACCGGCCTGACCTTGCGCGCAAGCTGGTCCGCACCGCCCATGCTCGCAAGATCCCGGTTGTGCTCACCCTCCCCGAGATGAAGCGGCTGCTGGACGCCACCACCTGCCTCAAGCACCAGGCGGCGCTGTCGGTCGCATACGGCGCGGGGCTGCGCGTTGCCGAAGTCTCCGCGCTCAAGGTGAGCGATGTCGATAGCAAGCGGATGGTGTTGCGCATCGAACGCGGCAAGGGCGGACGATATCGCAACGCCATGTTGCCCGAAGGTCTGCTTCCGTTGCTACGGGACTGGTGGCGCGCCGGGCGGCAGCAGGGCATCATGCTTCCTGGCGGCTGGCTCTTCCCAGGCCAGAACGCGACCGTGCCGATCAGCACGCGCCAGCTCTATCGCGTCGTGGTTCAAGCAGCGGAGGCGGCCGATATCGCCAAGCGGGTCGGACCCCACACCTTGCGGCACAGCTTCGCCACACACCTGCTGGAAGACGGTGTCGATATCCGTGTCATCCAGGTGCTGCTCGGTCACGCCAAGCTCAACACCACCGCCTTCTATACCCAGGTCGCGACCAGGACGATGCGCGCGGTGATCAGTCCACTCGACCGGCTCGCGCTGACCTCGCCCGATGCAGAGGCGCCTGACGGTTGAGGTGAGATGCGCACCTCCCTCGAGGTCGCCGACGTCTTCCGCGCTGCGGGCCCGGCATATCGTGCCAGGCACGCCGGGCATCTGAGCCTGCATCAGCTCAAGATCATGTCGGCGGTCGAGCATTGCCGCACCGCTGCGATGGGCGGTCACGTCGAGGCCTGCACCGACTGCGGCCACTGGCGGATCGCCTATAACAGCTGTCGTAACCGGCACTGCCCCAAGTGCCAGGGTGCCGCCGCACGCACCTGGCTCGCCGAGCGTGAAGCCGACCTGCTCCCGGTCGGCTACTTCCATGTCGTGTTCACCCTGCCGGCCGAGATCGCTTCCATCGCCCTCCAGAACAAGGCGCTGGTCTACGATCTGCTGTTCAAGGCGGCCGCGCAGACGATGCAGGTGATCGCAGCCGACCCCAAGCACCTTGGCGCGCGGATCGGCATCACCGCGGTGCTGCACAGTTGGGGCTCGGCCCTGACCCATCATCCCCACATCCACATGATCGTGCCCGGCGGCGGCCTGTCACCCGATGGGATGCGTTGGATCTCCGCGCGGCCAGCGTTCCTCCTACCGGTGCGGGTCCTGGGTGCGTTGTTCCGGCGTCTGTTCCTGACCCGACTGCTCGCGCTCCACGACATGCGCCAGCTCGGCTTCTTCGGCAGCATGAGCCACCTTGCCGATCGGCGGGCGTTCCTGCGGCATCTATCACCTGTTCGGAAGAAGCGCTGGGTGGTCTATGCCAAGCCGCCGTTTGCAGGACCCGAGGCGGTGCTCGCCTATCTGTCCCGCTACACCCACCGGGTCGCCATCTCGAACAGCCGCCTTCTCCGATACGATGAGGACGGGGTCACGTTCCGCTACAAGGATTATCGCCGCGGCGGAGCCGACCGGCAGCAGGTTATGACGCTGGCGGCAGACGAGTTCATCCGCCGCTTCCTACTGCACAACCTGCCGCGCGGGTTCCATCGCATCCGTCATTACGGCCTGCTCGCCAGCGGCACCCGCAAGGACAGTCTGCAACGCGCCCGCGAACTGCTCGCGGTCACATCACCTGCCACTGACGACACGCCTGACGAACAGCCCTATGTCCCGCCGCCATGTCCGTGCTGCGGCGGACGCATGGTCGTGATCGAGCTCATCGAACGCAGATACCAGGCTCGCGCGCCGCCATCTGCGATCCGCGCACCCGGGAGCCCTGCGTCGTGATCCGGCACGGCATATGGTCGATCGCCCCCGCTGCATCCACGCACCGGGGAACGACGAGAGCTGCGCCGATCCTGCGCAAAAGCGGACTTCGATCTGCCACAATCAGACGGTCCGCATTTACGCAGCGACATCACTGCCCAAAAAGCAGACGGTCCACTCTCAAATACGTCCGCATATCGGCAGCCCCTGCCAGCGCCCAGCGCCGCCCAAAATCCAAATCCCCATAGACCACCGCCTGCGGCCCGCGGGATCGGGCACCGCCGACTTTCCGACGCCTCACGGCGTCCGAAACTCTAAACG
>NZ_JBTKVV010000018.1:0-2372 GCF_054457155.1 Sphingomonas aestuarii
TCCCTCGCGCCAGTCCTCGTCCGCGATCCAGCGGTTGTAGAAGCTGATAATTTCCGGGGTGGACCGGTAGTTGATCGTCAGCCGTTCCTGCTGGCACTGACCCTTCGGGAAGTGCCCTGGATATTCGAGAATGTTCCGAATGGTTGCGCCACGAAACCGGTATAATCCCTGATCGTCATCGCCAACGACACACAGGTTTTTTTGATCTCCCGCCAAAAGGAACAGCAGGCGTTCCTGAATGGTGTTGGTGTCTTGATACTCGTCCACCATGATGTGAGTCAGGCGTTGGCGGAGTCCAGCCAGCACCGAGGGGTTCTCCTCCAGAAGCCGCAAGGCCTCGAATTGGATTCCGGCGAAGTCCAAGCTGTTCTGCTCGGTCAGCATTTCCCGGTAGAGCATGGCAGCGCTACCCAACGCGATTATCGCAGGATCATTGCCCGCCTTCAGCGCATCGACATCCAGCGCTTCCTCGGAGACCTTGTTGAGCCATTTCATCAGTTGGGTCGCACGATACCACCGGCCAGCCTGGTCCTTGCCGATCACAAGTTCGATGTCCTCGATCTCGGCGAAGCGGTTCAGCCGCTGATAGAGAAAATACTGCTGATCGAACTGGTCGAAGAGCGCGAAATTGCGCTGCAAACGGGTGAACTCGCGATGATCCTTCAGCAGACGCAGGCAGATCGAGTGGAAGGTGCCGAGATACATCTCGTTGAGGTTGAACGAGATGCCCAGTTCCAGCAGCCGATTGGAAACGCGGGTCGTTAGCTCCCGCGCGGCCTTGTCAGTGAACGTCACCACGAGCAGAGCTTCAGGCACTGCACCGTTATTGCGGATCAGTTTAACGATTCGCTCGACAAGCGTGAACGTCTTCCCCGATCCCGGTCCAGCTATGATCAACAGCGGGCCATCGGTGGCGTCAATTGCGGATTGTTGATCTGGATTCGGTCCTTGCATTGCGGAAGCCTAGAGCGGTGTTGCTTGCTTGGCGACCAGGTTGGGGAGATGGCTAACGAGGGCAGCCAAAGGTAAGTTCATTTCGGTCGGAGCCGCGCGTAACAAGCGTTCCGTCATGCGCTCCACCAAGTATGTCCCGCTATCTCCGACATTCTGCGGATCGTCGCACGACGGAGGCTGAATCGACCCTGCGGCGACGGTTGCGAATCCGACGATCGTCTGCGGCGGTGCGGCGTTCCAAAACCCTTTTAAAATCACGGTCTCAAATCCACTATTTGCCGCCAATATTCCGTGCCGATATTTGGCTTTCCGCAACCGTGTGGATTTGAAACAGTAGATTAGCAATGCTGTCGGGAGGGGGAGACAATATGAGACGGGTAAAACAGCGCGGCGGATCAGATTGCGGCGTTGGGGCTGTCGCAACATTGGCGGGCGTTTCCTATGAGGAGGCGTTCGAAGCGGTTTACCCGGACGGCAAGGCGAGGATCACCAGTTCGAGTAAGCTGATCTCTGCGCTCGAGAAGCTCGGTCGGCCCGCTGCCGCAAGACGGATGTCGAGCATTGGCACCACCACGATGACGAGCTTGCCAAGCGATGCTCTGCTAAAAGTCAAAGTGAGTGGGGGATCATCGATCCACTGGGTGGTGTGGGACAGAAAAAGGAAGATGAAGCTCGACCCTTGGCCTGACCCGATGCGTCACAAGGTGATCTGCTATTTGCTCGTGCCCTGAATTACCGTCATTAGAAAGGGGCATCAGAGCGTCCGTAAAGGTGCCGATCCCATGTTCGCGATGTATGCCCAAGCGAGATGCAGCACGACCTGCCCGGATCGTCTCATCGACCGGGGTGGAAAGACCCTGTTGAGACGATCTCAGATTTGATGATCATTTGAGAATGTGGGGCTGCACGGGTGGACCATCGCTGGCCCACCCGTCGTGTCAGTCAATTTGGAAATAGACCGAGCCGGACTCGGTGCCATTCTCGCGAGGCCATCTCTTGCGACCTCGAAGCTTAAAAGTTGCTCCCAGCCATTCTCGAATCATCCGCCCAACGTGCGAGTTGACTGTGCGCTCACCGAGGTGTTGACGAAGTTCAGGGGCCAACACGCGGATCGGTGCTCGTCCGTTCTTGGCTGCCGCGATCACATCACATGAGTTTTTCGAAAGTGCATGGGCTGTTGCGCGCCCGGCTGGAGTGGTTTTGAAATGCTCGTATCCGAATGCCATTTTGGCCTCCTTGGGCCAAGGCAGGATGCCTTGGTGAGCAGTATTCATTTTACCCCCCTTGGATATTTACCTCGTTGAGACGAGTGGAGGCTTTTCAGCGGCAAGATGAACTTAGCGGTCCAGATATGCTATAATCGGACCTCAATGACCCCATGCTTCAACCACATCGGTAAGGAGACCGCATGCTGATCG
>NZ_JBTKVV010000019.1:0-1436 GCF_054457155.1 Sphingomonas aestuarii
GTCTCCACAAAGCGTCTCCACAATTGGCCGAATGGGCTTTGTCAGAAGCGTCGGATTTTTCAATATCGGCGAAGAGTGCCGAATGATCTCTTGCCAACTTTCGGTCAGAAAGAGGTGTGGCGCTCTCTGCAAACAGATAGCTACGCAATAGCGCTACGGCGCATTCATCGCGTTGCCGCCAATGTCGAGGTGATGTTCGAGAAGGTCCGCAAGGCAGCGGGGCAGATCGTCGACAAAGCACTGTTTGAGTCTTTTGACCCAGCTATCGAAGCCTCTCCCCAAGCGGCGCTTGAAGGCTCACGACAGTCGCCATTCCGAGCACAGGTGAGCAGCCGCACGATCGGCGAAGTTTACGACCGCTATGTCGCCGATCCCAAGCATACTTGGAGCAAGCGCACAGCAATTTCCCACACGACGACGCGTAGATGGGTCGTCGAGACCTTTGGAGAGCAAACGCCCTTGACGGAGATCACACGGGAGGGTTGCCGCCAATTCGTCGATTTGCTTCGCAACATGCCGAGCCATGCGGACAAGCGTTATCCTGATCTGGAAATGAAGCAGGCGGTAGCTGCCGCGAAAGCGAAGGGCGAGCACCGCTTGATTAATACCGCGAATGTGAATGCCTACCTCAACCGCTTTGGTGGCCTCATGAACTGGGCGATCAACGAGGGCTATATCGACCGCAACCCGTTAAAAGGATTGAAGCTCCCCGACCCAGTAAAACGACGGGATAAGCGAAAGCCATTTTCAAACGTTCAACTATCGAGAATTTTCAACGCGCCAATCTACATCGGTTGCGAGAATGACGAGCAAGGTTATGCTCTTGCGGGATGTCGGCGACCCCGCCGCGCGCGATTTTGGGTTCCGTTAATCGCCCTGTTCAGCGGCCTTCGGCTCAATGAAATTTGTCAACTTGAAGTGTCGGACATCCAACAGTCCGACGGTATCGCTTGTTTCAAGATCGCCGAGGGCGTGAGCCAGACTGGCGAGGAGAAGCGGCTCAAGACCCGCGCCAGTGAACGAATCGTGCCAGTTCACAATCAACTAATACGGTTTGGCTTCTTAGCGTTCGCCGAGATGCAGCGGTCGAAGGGGGAGAGCCATCTGTTCCCCGAGCTTCCGCTCGGGCACCTTGGCTATCGATCTACCAGTTTCTCACGCTGGTTCTCACGCTTTCTAAAAACCGTTGACGCAGCCGCACCGCTGACGTGCTTCCATTCATTCAGACATAATTTTCGCGATGGCTTACGCGACGCCAGAGTCGATCGTGACGTTGCGCTTTATCTTGGAGGCTGGACAAGCGACGGGAAAATGGCCGCCGTCGCCGATAATTATGGTAGCGGATACAGCGTCTCAGTGCTGGCAGAGGCCTTGAACTCAATAAATTTCCCGGCGCTGAATCTCGATCACCTTTCGGCGATCGAGACAGGCCGTGA
>NZ_JBTKVV010000020.1:0-1055 GCF_054457155.1 Sphingomonas aestuarii
GTGGCAGGCGACCTGTGCGACGATCTCAGCGCTTTGCTGGGAACTCAGGGGCTGGGTGCGCGCGCGATCCGACTATCGTGTCTGCGCGTCGATGGCGATGAGCAGCATGTGGCTTTCGGGACGGCCAAGGCGACACGCGACCCGCGCCATCTTCTGCGTCTTGTCTCACTGCGGATCGACCGAATCGAGCCGGGGTTCGGGATTGAAGCGATGCGGATGGAAGCGCTTCGTACCGAAACGCTTTCTGCCGCAGAGATGCCTGCAATTTTGGCGGGCGATCCTGCCACGCCCGATATCGCGAGCGCGATTGATCAATTGGCCGGTCGGGTAGGGTCCGCTGCGCTGTTTCGGATCAGTGCTGTAGAAAGCGATGTGCCGGAGCGTGCGGTTAGGCGCATCGGGCCGCTCGAGGCCCCTATCAGTTGGCCAGCCTATCATCGCCCAGCGCGGCTGCTGCGCCGCCCCGAGCCGTTGCACCGCGTCATTGCATTATTGCCCGACGCGCCGCCGCGTCGCTTCGAGTGGCGTGGGACCACTCACCGGGTAGTCGCAGGCGACGGCCCCGAGCGTATCCACGGAGAATGGTGGCGTCGCGACGGCGAGGTCTGGGCCGTGCGGGATTACTTCCGCGTAGAGGATGAGACCGGTGCCAGGTTCTGGGTATTTCGGCGTGGCGACGGGGTCGATTCCGAAACAGGCGACCTGAGCTGGTACCTGCACGGATTGTTCGGATGATGACCGGCTATGTCGAGCTTCAGGTCACCAGCCATTACAGTTTCCTGCGCGGCGCATCGTCGCCAGAGGAGCTGTTCTCGGCTGCCGCCCTGCAGGGATACAAAGCGCTCGGGGTCGCTGATCTCGGGAGCGTGGCAGGCATCGTACGGGCTTGGGATGCGCAGAAGGCAACCGGCGTTCGACTGATCGCGGGTTCTCGGATCGACCTTGTCGATGGTCCCAGTTTCCTTCTCTACCCGACCGACCGACCCGCATGGTCGCGACTAACCCGCCTGCTTACGGTTGGTAAAGCTCGCGCCGGAAAGGGCGGGTGCGCCCTT
>NZ_JBTKVV010000021.1:0-967 GCF_054457155.1 Sphingomonas aestuarii
ATCATCCAAAGAGCCGCCTAAGCCGCGATTGCCAGCCGCTCTGCCGATCGATGACGATCCGGGTGCGTGTTCGGTACCGCGCGGTGGCGGCTGGCGTCCGGGTGCCAAATGGGCGCGTGCGCAGGTCGATGCCCAGATTGCGGCATTGCCAAAGCATCGTCGTCCGGCAGGGCGGGAGCTTGGTCGTCATTCCGAGGCCGCGGCCCACCCGTTCAAATCGCAGGTCAAGCGCGCCGATCAAACTTTCGCCGAGGCCATCACCCCGCACTGCCAACCGCTAGTTTTATCCGAGCCGGTGGGCCGAACACTACTGGTGGCCGCTGTGTGTCCGGATGCCGAGGCGTTGGGTCTGTCCACTGGAATGGCAATTGCGCATGCGCGTGCGCTGGTTTCCGATCTCGACATTCGCGCCCATGATCGAGCTGCTGACGAGTTATCGCTTCGACGGCTGGCGTTACATGCGGCAACCCATTGGACACCGATTGCCGCTGCTTTGTCAGACGGCCTCCTGCTCGATCTCACCGGCACCGCGCATTTGCACGGGGGCGAAGCGCGGTTTTGCCGCCGGGTTGTCCGGTTTCTGAAGCGGCTCGGTTTTACGGACCGTATCGCTGTGGCCGACACCGTGGGAGCTGCGCATGCGATCGCGCGACATTCCGGTAGAACAATCGCGATAGTTCCGGTGGGGCAGGGGGCACAGTCAATTGCAGTACTACCGGTTGCGGCACTCCGGCTGGAAGACCGTGCCATTGATGCAGCGAAGCGCTTTGGCTTGGACCGGATCGGTGACCTGTTGGGACTGCCCCGTGCACCGTTGGCTCGGCGGCTGGGACGGCCTGCCATCGAGCGGCTGGACCAAGCACTCGGTCGCATCGCCGAACCGATCGACCCGGTGCTGCCACGGGATCCAGTAGTCGTAGAACGTCGACTGCTTGAACCAATTGCCACTGCCGAAGCGATCTTACAA
>NZ_JBTKVV010000022.1:0-967 GCF_054457155.1 Sphingomonas aestuarii
GTCATCCAAAGAGCCGCCTGAGCCGCGATTGCCAGCCGCTCTGCCGATCGATGACGATCCGGGTGCGTGTTCGGTACCGCGCGGTGGCGGCTGGCGTCCGGGTGCCAAGTGGGCGCGTGCGCAAGTCGATGCCCAGATTGCGGCATTGCCAAAGCATCGTCGTCCGGCTGCGCGAGAGCTCGGTCGTCATTCCGAGGCCGCGGCTCACGCGTTCAAATCGCAGGTCAGGCGCGCCGATCAAACTTTCGCCGGGGCCATCACCTCGCACCGCCAACCGCTAGTTCTGTCCGAGCCAGTGGGCCGAGCTCTGCTGGCGGCCGCAGTGTGTCCGGATGCTGCGGCGTTGGGTCTGTCCAATGGAATGGCAATTGCGCATGCGCGTGCGTTGGTTTCCGATCTCGACATTCGCGCGCATGATCGAGCTGCTGACGAGTTATCGCTTCGACGGCTGGCGTTACATGCGGCAACCCATTGGACACCGATTGCCGCGGCGTCTTCAGACGGCCTTTTGCTCGATCTCACCGGCACCGCGCATTTGCACGGGGGCGAAGCGCGGTTTTGCCGCCGGGTTGTCCGGTTTCTTAAGCGGCTCGGTTTCACAGGCCGTATCGCGGTGGCAGACACCGTGGGGACCGCGCATGCGGTCGCGCGATATTCCGGTCTAGCAATGGCGATCGTTCCGGTGGGGCAGGGTGCACAGTCTATTGCAGCACTGCCGGTTGCGGCACTCCGGCTGGAAGAGCGCGCCATTGATGCGGCGAAGCGCTTTGGTTTGGACCGGGTCGGTGACCTGTTGGGACTGCCCCGTGCACCTTTGGCTCGACGACTGGGGCGGCCCGCCATCGAGCGGCTGGATCAAGCACTAGGTCGCATCGCAGAGCCGATCGACCCGGTGCTGCCACGAGATCCAGTAGTCGTAGAACGTCGATTGCTTGAACCAATTGCCACTGTCGAAGCGATCTTACAG
>NZ_JBTKVV010000023.1:0-734 GCF_054457155.1 Sphingomonas aestuarii
CTGGAGCGGGCGAAGGGATCGCAGCATCCGTGTTGCCCATGTCTCCAGTCAGATCGTCCGCCAGAGCATGTGTCGAGGCTTCAGCAGAGCCTTTGTCGATGCTGTTTTTCACGATGCGACCTCCACAGTGCGCGTAAGCGTTTGGGCGGCTGACTGTCGGCCGGGCGGCGATTGGTGATCGTTCGCGGGGACGACATCTGGATCGTTGATCTGGGCCAGTGCGCGATAGACGCTTGCTCGACTGATCTCCATGACGCGTGCGATCTCGTGGGCTTTCATTCGACGATTGAGTTCCCGGACACGATCGAGATCGATGGTGGATCGGCGACCCTGATAAGCGCCGCGTTGTTTGGCGGCTGCGATACCTTCACGTTGGCGTTCAGCGCGGATGTCCAACTCGAACGCGGCGACTGCGCCGAGGATTGAGAGGGTCAGCCTGCCGGTGCTGGTGGTCGTATCGATGGCCTGATCGAGGCAGCGGAAGCCGACCTTTTTCTCATCGAGCCGGGCCAAGATATTGTGAAGGTCGCGGACCGAGCGGGCGAGCCGGTCGAGCTTGGTGACGATGATGGTGTCGCCATCGCGCGCAAATTCGATCGTGGCTTGAAGCTCGGGCCTGTCATCGGCGGAGCGTCCGGATCGTTGCTCAGCAAAGAGCTTATCGACCCCAGCATTGGCGAGGGCGTCGCGCTGGATGTCGAGGGACTGATCGGTGGTTGAGACTCGCGCGTATC
>NZ_JBTKVV010000024.1:0-477 GCF_054457155.1 Sphingomonas aestuarii
CGATAATCCTTGAGGCGGCAGAACATGCGCTCGACTGCGTTTCGGCCTTTGTAGAGCGAGCGCGAGAAGCAGCTTTTCCAGCGCCGGTTCGCCTTGGAGGGGATGTTGGGCACGGCACCCTGGCGCTCGATCAGGTCGCGGATCGCGTTGCTGTCATATGCCTTGTCCGCCAAGACGATGGTGCGCGGCGCGAGACCGTCGAGCAGGACATCGGCAGCACGGCAGCACGGCAGCACGGCAGTCGGCGACGTTGCCGCCGGTCAGCAGGAAGCGGAGCGGGCGACCTTCGCCGTCGGTGAGCGCGTGGAGCTTGCTGTTGCGGCCACCTCGGCTAATCCCGATCGCTTGGACGAGCGCCCCCCTTTTCCGCCGCCCGCCGAGCGGTGCGCCTTCATATGTGTGCTGTCGATCAGGACCTCGGCAGGCGGTCCACCCGCTGCCGCCAGCGTGACGAATATCTCTTGCCAGATGCCTTTG
>NZ_JBTKVV010000025.1:0-461 GCF_054457155.1 Sphingomonas aestuarii
CGATAATCCTTGAGGCGGCAGAACATGCGCTCGACTGCGTTTCGGCCTTTGTAGAGCGAGGGCGAGAAGCAGCTTTTCCAGCGCCGGTTCGCCTTGGAGGGGATGTTGGGCACGGCACCCCGGCGCTCGATCAGGTCGCGGATCGCGTTGCTGTCATATGCCTTGTCCGCCAAGACGATGGTGCGCGGCGCGAGACCGTCGAGCAGGACATCGGCAGCACGGCAGTCGGCGACGTTGCCGCCGGTCAGCAGGAAGCGGAGCGGGCGGCCTTCGCCGTCGGTGAGCGCGTGGAGCTTGCTGTTGCGGCCACCTCGGCTGATCCCGATCGCTTGGACGAGCGCCCCCCTTTTCCGCCGACCGCCGAGCGGTGCGCCTTCATATGTGTGCTGTCGATCAGGACCTCGGCAGGCGGTCCACCCGCTGCCGCCAGCGTGACGAATATCTCTTGCCAGATGCCTTTC
>NZ_JBTKVV010000026.1:0-369 GCF_054457155.1 Sphingomonas aestuarii
CTTGCGGACGGGCCGCTTTGGGGCGCTGATTGCGACAAACAGACATCTCTCCCCCGACATCGACTCGTTGGCAGGACGTGGGCCGTTTGCCGACCACCAGCTTGCAGAAACGTCAGGCCGGTGTGCTCCCATTAGGATATGCATTTCGCTATCTGATGCGATGCCATCACCATCACATCCATTTTGGCATCTCACTCTACAAACACTTTCCCGGATTCGGTGTCCTTGCTATCCATTAATAGGAGGCTGAATATCGCGCGCCGGGGGATAACTAGGGTCAAGACTCATAACCACCAGGTGATGGCTGCCACGAGGTAGATCGCGCCGAGGAAGTTTGTGGCCAGCTTGTCGTAGCGCGTGGCGATGCGA
>NZ_JBTKVV010000027.1:0-284 GCF_054457155.1 Sphingomonas aestuarii
GCCGCCCACCGCACGAACCGGTTGTACAGCGTCTTTCTCGGACCGTAGCAGGCCGGTGCATCGACCCAGCGACCGCCCGATCTCACCACGTGGATGATGCCGCTGATCACACGCCGGTCATCAACCCGCGCAACCCCTCGAACCTTGTCCGGCAGCAACGGCCGAAGCCGCTCGAACTGCTCTTCACTCAACCAGAACTCGCTCAAACCCACGCTCCTGCTGTCGCCGAGCCTGAATCACATTCGCGCCGCCAAGGGAATCCGGTTTATGGGTCCTGACCCTAG